>JACOEH010000001.1 GCA_024998685.1 Nitrospira sp. | reverse complement strand
GGTACCAGACAAGAGGATCCCCGTAGCAAGCTACGGGGAATCACAAGTTGAAGGATAAGAGGACCTGCCATGAAGTTTACGATTACTATCACGCGTGATGAGGACGGGATGTACATCGCTGAATGTCCAGCTATTCCGGGATGTGTCAGTCAAGGCAAAACAGAAGAAGAGGCGGAAGCCAATGTACAGGACGCCATCAAGCAGTGTCTTGAGGTACGGGCCGAGATGGGGATACCGCTGACCATCCTCACTCGCCAGGTGGAAGTCATCGCATAATGCCGTGGGTTCCCCTTCTTCCCCCTTCCGACGTCATCAAGATGTTTCAGCGTTTTGGCTGGCGGATAGTTCGTCAGAAAGGCAGTCATATCATCATGACAAAACCAGGCCACATCGCCACTCTCTCCATACCAAATCATCCGGAAGTGGCACGAGGCACGTTGCGCAGTCTGATAGCAAAAGCAGGACTGACAATCGAGCAGTTCCTCGATGCTTCGAACAAGTAGGTCTGGGGTCAACGCTGCTCAAAAGAGTACCCAATGGCAGAAGTCATAGACATCCTGAGCCTGGTCCCGCAATCATTGAACCTGCGTTCCAACCACATGTGGCTCGCTTACGACGACGAAGCGGATGTGCTGTATATCAGCCTGAGAAAAACCGCAACGGGCGACCGACAGCGAAATGGTAGAGCGGTTCATCTATCATTATGACGGAAACGAACTGGTCGCGTCACTGTCCTGCATGCCAGATCCAACGCGGGAGCAGATGCCGCCTAGACTCTCGCCTGGTGAGGGTCTATAGGGGCTCGCCAAGCATCCTCTTCGCCGCCGATTCTTCCTTCTTCCCTCTCCAACGTCGGTGACATGTTAGACAGACAGAACACGGCATATCTGGCTCTTACGCGGATCTGCCTAAACATTGTTAGGTGGTCGACCGGGCATCCGCACTAGCAAACCAATGTGCAGTACTTATACAGTACTTGAAAGTATTTAACAAGTACTGTACTCTAGTGCCATGGGCAAGCCCACATACTCCATCGTTGTTGACCGTGATGTATTCGAGTTTCTACAGAAGCATGCGATGCCGCTGGTTGACTCCCCTAATGATGTCCTTCGTCGGCTCTTGCTAGGCGATTTAGGTTCCGGCACTAGAAAGGAGGAGTTACCTATGAGCACGGCCACCATTGGTCCGCCTCACTCAGTGGGTAGTGTGAGTGCTGAAGGATTTGTGGAAGTAGTACTCCGGGAGCGATTCGGTACAGACTTTCGCCGGGTGTCACCTTACCGAATGATGTTCGAGTCTTCCAAGGTCTTGGTCTACTTCCAGAACTTCAACAAGGAGACCGACCACCTATGGTACCGAATCACCGAGAATCCGTGGCGCGTGCTGACCTCCTCGAAGAAGGAGGCATGGGTTTGCCTCACCAACCCGGCAGAGCGATTTGCGTACATCATCCCAGTTGAGGCTATCCAGAGCTGTGTGATGAGAACAAGGTGGTCACGGACGTTCTTGGAAATTAACATCGATCCTGCCTCCTCCCGCTGGACCGAATTCGATTGGCGGATCGAGAAATACTTAGCTCACTTCTGACCTTGGGAAGGAGAATTATTCAGACCTTCCTTTGATCAGATGTCGAGCGAGGAGATTGCAGGGGATCACGGTCATGAAGTACGTGGATGACTCCCGCAATCGCGCTGTGGCGACGGTGTTGGCAGACCGGATCAAGAAGACGATACGCCACCTTGGACGATCATGGAGGTCTGTGGAGGAGGACAGACCTTCCGCTTGTTCATGGGTCATTAGCTGCTATCAACTTCAAACGCTCCATCGCGCGCGAATTTGTTCAAGGCGCATGTTGGATTTAGGGATTCTCCCTCTCCAAATTCCGGCTGCTTGTATGCCCAAATTACCTCACGTAGAGTGACGGAATCAGGCAGGCGAGGCCGCTTGGCAGGGCCTCTCGCGTAAGAATTGCTCTTGGCGCGGCAGGCAATGGACGAACAGATCTCCCCCAACGTATCCCGGTCGCGGGGTAGGCTCCTCCTTTTTCTAGCGCTCACGATCGGTCTCATGGCGGCGGCCGTGTGGGCGATTTCATGGTCTCTCAACACACAGGCCGTCACGACTGTCTTGGTCCACCAGATCGAGCAGCGGACCGGCCATCGCTTGGAGTTCGAGGATCTGGAACTCAGACTGTTCCCCCGCCCTCGGTTGGACTTCCGCCATGTGAAGATATTTGATCGGCGAATCGACTCGCCTCTCTTGTCCGCCACACATGTGGATGTCGCGCTTCAGATCGGTCCCTTGTTGGAAGGTCGAGCCGTGGCAACACATGTGGTGCTCGAAAGCCCGCGTGTCACCGTACGGCGTGATCCATCGGGGCAATGGACCATCGGAGAAAAGAAGCCGGAGACTGCTTCAGAAAAGAAAGGAAACCCGCTCGGCTTCCTGGCCTTCGTACGAAACCTCTTGATCGTGGACGGCGGGATCACGATTGTGGACCAATCGGGATCGGTTCAGACGGATCCCTTGCTCTTGACCTCGCTGCAACTGACGATGACTGAGGACATCCCGGGACGCTCGGTGAAGATGCAAGTTTCCGGAGAAATACCGCAAGGCTCGGCAGACAGCGCCTTGTTGAATATAGACGGCTCGCTTGTCCTGTTGATGAATGGAATGGATAAGGAGCCGCCGGAAGCTGCGGCCTTGGCGCATGCGGAGGGAGCCATCCGTATTCATAGGTTGGACGTTCGTCACGTCGCCGGAGCGTTTGGTCTGCATCCCCTTCCAAGTGGTTCCTTCCCACCGGTCCAATTGCTCGGACATCTGCGGCTGGTGCCTCGTTCTGCCGGATACGACCTCATTGTGACGGATTGGCGAGCCGAATTTTCCAATATTTCCCTCCAGGGAACCGCCACTGTGACCGGACTCGGTACAGCAGGGCCTCATGTATCCGCGGACCTGTCGTCTTCTTCTGTGCCGTTGAAACAAACTCTGAATCAGGTACCGGTAGAATGGATTCACTCCGGCCTGCGGAACAAACTGTCCGAGCATGCTGTCGAGGGATTCATCTCAGTGCACGATACACATGTGGAAGGCGTCTTGGGACAGGCCGAACACCTCCACATTGCCGGAGCCGTGGAAATCCGTGACGGGCTCTTCCTCCCCGGCGGTACCCATCCCACTGTCCGAGACCTGTCGGCGACGGTGTTCTACGATCTCGAACACATTCGAGTGACCGCTCTGCGGGGAAACTATGGGCCGGTTCGTCTTTCCGATGGGACAGTACTCATCACTGAATGGAGACAGGAACCGATGGTGGATGCCCGTATCTCGGGAGAGGTCCGGGCGCCGGATCTGATCGCATTGCTGAACAATCAAGGAAGCTTCCTGCAGATGGCGCTGAATCTATCTCAATATGAGGTTGCCGGAGAGGTCGGGATGGTGGCACATGTGGCCGGTCGGCCCGGTAAGGGAGACTTGGACATAGAGGAGGTTTCCGTAGCGATCCATAACCTTGGATTTCGGCATCACAACCTGTCGATCCCATTTCGACAGATTGAAGCCGCCGTAAGAATTCTCCCCAAAGAGGTCCATCTAGACCATCTGAGCGGCCAAGCCGGCTTTGCGCGAGTGGAGGCCCGAGGCAGAGTGGCTCTTGCGGGTGAGCCGTCATTTCAGGGCGTGGCGCTGAAGATCACGGCCGATGGAGAAGATCTCGCCCCTTGGTTGCACGGAGCCGGTAGTGAAACATTCAAACTGAATATTGAAGGTCCCGTCTCACTGAGCGCCTCCATAACCGGTCATGTTCGCACACCCCATTTCCAAGGGAGACTCGAGCTGGACGAGACCGACTTCCACGTTGCCGATGTGTTCGACAAAGCCAAAGGGGCGCCGGCTGGTATACGGTTTGAAGGCCGTCTCCAAAAGGACCTGCTCTTGTCGATCAGGCGCTGCGAATTCCTCCTTCCGCCGGTCAGGTTGACCGGTGAAGGGCTGATCCGGCCGGCGAATGGATGGGAGTTCCGAGCGAAAATACGGTCTGACGCGCTTTCTCTGGAGAAGCTACCTCAAGGCGTGAGGCTCGGCTCGGTCAGTGCCGGGGTCGTCGAGGCAGGGCTCACAATGGAGGGACGGGCCATGGACCGCGCGTCATGGGTCACGAGCGGCCGGCTACGCCTCGACAAAGGGGTGGTCGAAGGGCAGTTCCAAGACCCCATCAGAAATCTTTTCATGCGGCTGCGCTTCGACGGCAAGAACATCGATATTCAACAGCTGACCTTCACCGTCGGCGACAGCGATATGCGCTTGTCAGGGTCCATTACGGATTGGTTGGAGGCCCCCAGGGTAAAGTTGGTCGTTCAATCTCCCCAGATCGATGTCGCCTCCCTGAAACCCGTAGGTCCTCGCGGCTCGTCCGCTTCCGAGTCATCTTCCGCCGTCGGAACCTGGTGGGCTGATGGTTCGCTCGACGCCACGGTCCTGATCGATTATCTCTATTATGGGAAATCTTTGGTGAGCGGACTGTCATGTCGAATTCAGTTCGACCATGGAAGTTTGAAGATCGACAGAATCAGCGGCGATACGGATGACGGCCATCTCGCCGGGCGTGTCAACCTGAATATCCCGGAACGAGGTCCGCTGTCGGCCAGCAGCCTGTTCGGTATCAGCGGCGTGCCGATCGATCGTCTTTTTTCTCTCATTGAAGAACGGCCGCGAATCAGCGGATGGATGACGGCCAGAGGAGGGGTCCAGGCAGAGTTCGGGCAGGACCACGTTTTTTCTTCCTCGATCACCAGCCGCCGGCCGATTTCCATCATGATTGAGCACGGGCGTCTCTTTTACTCGCCGGTGATTTCCAAAGTACTTACCCTCATCAATTTGCCCGCGTTGCTGAAAGGCAAGACGGATCTCACCAAGGAAGGCATACCGTTCGACCGATTGAAGCTCGTGTTCGGCGTTGAGCATGGCATCATCAACATCAGCGAATTCCTGCTGGATAGTCCAATCCTGAAAATCAGCGGAACGGCGCGATATGATTTCATCGACGATAAATTCAATGGAGTGGTGGTGGCAAGTCCGCTCGGTCAATACTCCGACCTTCTCAAAAGCGCGCCGTTGTTCGGAAAACTCTTTTCAGGTGAGCGGCATGGATTCGATACCGCCGTTTTCGAAGTCAAAGGATCAGCGAAAGATCCCAACGTCGTTTACTTGCCGGCCGAATCCTTGATGGCCGGAGCGAAGGGAACGGCGAAATTGGCCTTCGATCTGCTGGTTAATGCGATCACCCTCCCTGAAAAAGCCTTTTCCATGGCCGAGGGTGATTCGCCCCTCGAGGAGGATGTCGTGCAGGAAGGAACAAGGGGTCTCTAAACCAGAGGCGCCGGATGCACCTGTGTCGCGGCTATTGTGGAGGCGCCTCGCCGGCTTTGTTCCGCTGGATTTCAAGATCATTCTTCACACGTTTCACGCCTTTGACTTGGCGAGCGAGATCCGCCGCTCTGGCTTTCTGCTCCGCCTGTTTGACCGTGCCCACCAGCGTCACGACGCCTGCTTCGGTTGCGACCAGAACCTCCGACAACCCTCCGAATTGATCACCTGCGAGCTTGGCCTCCACTTCTTTGGAGATTTCCCCGTCGCTGAGGGAATCGGAAAGACCCGAACCGGCACCGAAGGCGCAGCCCGCAACCATGATCCACAACAAGTAGACGAGAGACCAGGATCGTGCACAAAGCATCAACGTCCTGAAGGGCAACGGCATGGCTGCATCTTGTTCATTACGTATCGGGATGCGACTTCTTGTTCTTACCGATGGGTCAACTGATCGCGCGTACAGGTTTCTTCCGCCAGCATTCGTTGACCGGAAGTCGCGTCTGGAGGGATACGCGCTATGCAGGCATCGAGCGAATCGCCTTGCGTCCCGGCGGAGGCGCGATTGCCGCTTTTCGCGATGGCCGTCCCGACCACGTCTTGATGAAGCTTTTCATTATCCTGACAACTTTGTTCAGCGATTATCCTCACCCCATTGCTGGAATCGTCGGAGATCTTGGCGAGGCACGCCTTCAGGGAATCCGACGGCCCGACGGAGACCGGCTCAGTCATGGCCGGCGACAGGGATGGACTGACGGATGTCGGTTGCCTCGCGGTCTGTTCCGAAGCGCACCCAGCGGCTCCCACTACGTAGACGAAGCTCATAAGGACAATTCCAATCGACATTCTGTTCATACGTGTCGTCCCTCCTTCAACACAAAGAGTGTCAACTGATACGGATTCCTTTCTATATAGCGGAGTCCTCTTCAGGGCGCAAGCCGTCTCGCGGAGGTCTGGGCGAGGCCGCTCCTCAGTTGCTTACAGTCCGAAGTCTGGCCGGCGGTTGATGATGCCGGACGTGAACGATTCAGGCTGCGTTTTCCCCATCCTGTTTTCGCCGGTAATGGAGCGGGAGGGTGAGTCGTTCCGGGAATCTGAAGTGGACCAGATCCTTCGAAAAGAGCACATCAAGGGTCCAGTCCAAGGCCACAAGGACTTTCTTCTCGAATCGCGGGAGTTTCATTAAGTAAATCGTGCGCCACAGCCACCAGGCGATGAAGCCGGAAAAGTTGACGCCGAGAATGTTCGCGACGCCTGTTCGTTTTCCGATGGGAGCCAGCAGCCCGATCGTCGAGTAGAGGAACGGTTTCATCCGTTCGCCTCGCACGGTGGCCAGGATATTCTGTGCCGCCACTCGCCCTTCACGCAGCGCATGTTGCGCGGTCGGAGGATGGGATTTCCCGGTCTTGAGATCGGGAACAAGCGCACAGTCGCCGAAGGCCCAGACGCCGGGCCACCCGGAAACCTCCAGGTACTCGTTGACGAGGACCCGGCCCTTCTCTTTCGGGCAAGGCAATGTCTCCAAGAGTGCGTGGGGGCTGATTCCGGCGGTCCACACCAGCGTATTGGTCGTCACCGTCGTCCCATTGCTGAGCGTGACGTCGTGGTCCGTCACGGCGATGACTTTACAGTTCGAATGGATTTCCACCTTCTGCTCGGCGAGTTTTCGCTGCGCGTACGTGCCGAGCTGTTCACCCAGTTCCGGCAAAATGACCTTTCCCGAACTGACCAGAATGATCCGGAGCATGTCTTCCCGAAGGTGCGGAAAGAACCGGACCGCTTCCCGCAGAAAGTCGTTCATGGCCGCGACCGTTTCCACTCCTGCGAAGCCGCCTCCGGCCACGACGAAATTCAATAAAGGCGCCCGGAGCGCCGCCCCACATCCATCAAAGTCGGCCTCTTCCAGGTTCGCGATGAGATGGTTGCGCAGAAGAACCGCATCGCTCAGCGATTTCATGGTCAACGCGTGGTGGGCCAAGCCCGGGATATTGAAGAAGTTCGTGGTGGACCCGAGGGCCAACACCAGGTGGTCGTACGGCAGTGAATGGCAATGTTGCTCGTGCCCATGCGACACACCGACTCGCCGGTGGACAAGATCCAGGGCTTCGATCTCGCCGTGAAAGAACGTCACCCGTCGCAGCAGCCTTCGGATCGGGCTGACGATATTGGTGATGTCGAGATCGCTCGCCGCGACTTCGTGCAGCATGGGAGTGAAGAGGAAATAATTGTTGTGGTTGACGAGGGTGACGTCCAAGTCGGCTCCGCGCGCCAGCGCGCGTTCGAATTCCAACGCGGCATACATGCCGCCGAACCCACCACCCAGAATCACCACGCGCGGCTTTCCGTTCACCATACATCCTCAGCGACAGCGAAGATGTTCCGGCGAGCATGAAGTCGAGGGGCAGGAAGTCGAGGCGCAAGAAGCAAGAGCCCCTGAAGGTATTGCAGAAGGTACGAGTCTTCACCCGTTTTCATACCACCACCCAGATTGCAAATCCCTTGGCGGCGTGCAGGAGATGGTCGGTCGTGCCGCCGCCGAAGATTTGTTTGATCCGCGATATCCCCTGTCGTCCCACAGCGATGGTATCGTGATGCCCGCTTCGGGCCTCCTCGAGGATATTTCTGGCAATATCGTCGTCATGACCATACTTTACCGCCACGCGGCTCATGTCGAACCCGGATTGTGCCAACGTCTCGCACGCCTGCTTCAGGACGTGACACTCGGATTCTCGTTCCTTCCGAATCCAAGCGTCCTGCTCATTGCGCAACTGCACGCTCAATTGCGCCTCGATCGCCGGATTCTCCGACCCACCATGCTCCAGCAACCTCCGCGGCATGGGCTTGAGCACATGAAAGAGGGTGATGGCGGCATCGGGTGTTCGGCTCAGGAGAGATCCAACATACTGGACGACGCGATGAGAGTTTTCGGACTCGTCGACAGCCAGAAGGATTCGCCCAGCGGTCGACATACTTGCCTCCTTCTCTACTTGCTCGACTTGTTGAAACATAGACACCCCCTTAAATTCTTGACACGTCTCCCTTAGTGCCATGTCGTCACACGTATGGCATCAGTGCTTGAATCTCTTCTTACGATGAGCATGGACACTTCCTTCATGGACACTTCCTTATTGTACAATCCGTTGAATGACGGATGTATAGTAGTCAAGAATACAGATCTGAACACAATCGGCTTACCTCAGGCGCCTGCACAACAACAAATCCCTTTTGTTCTAGGCTGCATGAAAACCACACGATCTTTATTCTGTGCAAGATCAAGGCCAAGGAGTTACATAACTATACCGTGCATGGAGTTGATTGACTGGCTGAAACAGATACCCATCAGACATCCAAATATCAAATCTGGTTTCTTAAAGAGCGATTGCGCACTCTGCGTCTTTTGGTAATCCGCTCAGTTCAAAATTAAGGCAACATCAAACCAATCTTCCTTAAGTACCCATCCTTAGTCTTATAACCACTCACCATGCTTGATTTTATGAATCCAGTACGTTTGGTGTGCGGAGAAGATTCCTGAAAACTTCAGTTTGGCACATAATGTGCTCCAGCCGATATGCTATCAGAAAGCGAGGTGACTCATGAGTGAGGCAGGTATCGTTGATCGTGTCCGGTCCGTGCTGGAAGAACGCGGCACAGCCTGTTCGTTGGACGATGTCACGCAGCTCTGTCCCGACTTGACATGGAATCAAGTATTCTTAGCCATCGACTTTTTAAGTCGGACAGGCCAAGCCGATGTCACCTTGGATCCTAGACGAGTCTATTGGGTGCAAAGCCGTCGCGCAGCCGCATGAGAGCATGCCGAGGTTTCATCTCCGCTCCTATTAATGTAGTGTTCCCCCGGTCCTTACCAGAACGGCTTCGGCACGAGACTTTCGCTCCGTCGAAGACGTGACCTCCTTTGCCTATCGCACATTGCATGACCGGCAACGGCAACACGCTGCTGTATCCTGCCGGCCATAGACCGCCTCGTCGATCGCGAGGGGGCATTCGATCACGAGTCCGTTGATGCAGAGAGCTGCGTCTAGGGTCACTCCTAGCACGGGGCCGCGGTACTTCCAAGCTAAAATCAACTAAGAGAACTGGAAGAGGTACCGTTATGGGAGTCAACCTATTACACATTGCTCTTGGGACCACATATTCTTGTCGATCGGTTTTGACCTCTCCGATTGAGCACTGGAAGGAATGAGACCGACACAATGGAAAAGAAGTTTAAGATCGGCGATCATGTACGATGGAATTCCGAGGCGGGCCTGGTGTCGGGCACCATCATCGCCATCCACACCAAGAATTTTAACTACAAAGGCCATACTCACCACGCCTCGGAAGACGACCCCCAATACGAAATCAAAAGCGACAAGACAGACCATATCGCCGCCCATAAGGGCAGCGCCCTCGAACAGGCCTGATAAAGGCAACGTGTGAAGCATTGTGCGGCCCTATCCGGAAACCAATGTGCTGATGCCGGTTCGGAACGTTGCGGTTTAGTTGTCGACCGATCATGGTGCGAGCGGTTGAATGACCTCGGCGGTTGTGGCGACTTCGCCGAAGATGCCGCCTTCTACGCCGATCATGGCCAGTGCAGCTTTGTGCAGGTCGGGATCTCCCGACGCGCAGGCATCCCTCACCGTGATACAGCGGTACCCAAGGTCGATGCGGTGCGCAACGTCGAGTTGACACACACCTCCGTGGTGACGCCCGTCAACCGGACGATGGTCCTGTTGCTCAAGGTTTATCCGCAGCAGCGTCGATGGGTACGCAACAGGATCGCGCCGAGCGTACTGCTTGCCTTCGACGTGGTTCGAAACGGCCGAACCATGAGAGAACGCGAAACTTATAGTCCATAACGATGTCCTCACGATGACGAGAGCAGAAGTACGGCGAATAAATAATAAATAATTGGAGGGAAATCCATGAGGTCTCAACGGTTCTCGGTATGCGGACTCCTGTTGATGGCGGCATTACTTGGAGGATGTGCAACAGATGCGTCCAAGCTTGGTACTGGTAAACGAGTCGGTGGACAAGCCGGAGTGAAAGAGCATCTGGAAAAAGGGAGCGTCGTACCGAACTCTCCTGCCGAGAGAATAGGTGGACAAAGCGGGTCGGAAAAACCTTTAGAAAAAGGGACCGCGATACCGAGCGATGCCGGTGAGAGAGTCGGTGGACAAGCCGGGCAGGAACCATCTCTAGAAAAATAGTCGTGCAATGCATGATTCATAAACCGGGAGGCATGTTATGTCCTTATCACGACGGCAATTCCTAAAAGTCTCCGCAGGAACCGCAGCGGCTGCGGCCATGGGGGATCAAGCCTTGGCGCTGGCGGCGCAGCAGCCGGTGATCACGGCGGGAAATCCGCAAGGAAGAGCGCTTGGCGAGCCTGGAATTCGGCGGCACGGTCAACCGGACGGTGTAAATCGGGCCCTGCTGTCGCAGACTTCTTGTTCCGCTTGTACTGACCTGAACCGACACACCGGACCGATGTACAGGGGTCTGTTCGAGACGTTACTGAATAGCGAGATCAATCAACCCCTCTGCCGTGACATAAAACTCTTATCGGACCATTAACATGGTCAAAGACAAAAGGAGGGCGACAGATGGACTGGAGTGAACCACTGGATTATCAATATCTGAAGGCGGCCAACCCTGAAATGCCGGCGGTCCCGATTAAAACCTTTCCCGGCGAGCTCCACCGCGTGGGACTGACACGCGTCATCCATTTTGATCATGCGAAGGACCTGAAGACTGACTATCCGGCGACGAGTCCTAACTGTCTCGCCAGCTATGTACGCATCTGCGCCGGCGAGTCGATCACCACGGACATCGAAGCGACCTCTCATCTCTTTTACATCTTACGCGGCGAAGGGCGAACAGATACGTCGTCTGGGGCTTCGTCCTGGCGGCAAGACGACCTTATCACGCTGCCGGCGTGTGAACGGATCACGCACACGGCGATAGAGGACACGGCGATGTATTGGATCAATGATTCTCCACTGCTGCGATATCTGGGTGTTAAGCCGGTCCACCCTATCTTTCAACCCGTACACTATACGGCCGAGTGGCTGACGCAGGAGACGCGGAAGGCCGCCGACGATCCGGACGCCGCCTCTTCGAACCGCATCGGCATTTTGCTCGCCAATCCCGCGTGCCCACTCACCCGTACGGTGACCCCGACGCTGTGGTCATTGGTAGAAATCGTGCCGGCCGGCGCAGTCCTGCCGCCCCATCGGCATAATTCGGTCGCGCTTGATCTCGCCATTCGCGGATGCGGCCGAGGCTATACCCTGATGGGTCGCGAACTCGATGATGAGAACCACATCAAGGACTCTGTGCGTGTCGATTGGATGGACGCCTCGGCTTTCACGACACCCCCGATGCTGTGGCATGAACATCACAACGAGGGCGATGAAGACGCCTGGCTGCTCCCGATCCAAGACGCGGGGCTCGTCACCTATGATCGCATCCTCGATATCCGTTTCGCCGCAGGCGGTCCTCCACGGAACACCGGTATCACCGCCTTTTGAGGGCGTGGAGCCGGCATGTCCGAGATGGTCGGGCGTAGTGATATGAGACTCGCCGCTGCGCTTGACACTAGCTTTACGGGATGTTATCGACCGATCATGGTGCGAGCCGTTCAATGACCTCGGCGGTTGTGGCGACTTCGCCGAAGATGCCGCCTTCTACGCCGATCATGGCCAATGCAGCTTTGTGCAAGTCGGGATTTCCCGAAGCGCAAGCATCACTCACGGTAATACAACGATAGCCGAGATCGATTGCCGCACGCAACGTCGAGCTGACGCACACCTCTGTGGTGACGCCCGTCAAAATGAGTGTTTCAATGCCGCGCTTCGTCAACGCTTGTTGCAATCCGGTGTGAGCAAACGCGCTATAGCCAGGCTTGTCGATGACGATTTCCTGCTCCAAGGGACGTAAGGCCTCCACGAAATCGTGCCCGACTTCACCCCGTACCAACAGACGACCGAGCGGGCCTTTCGAGCCGATTTCCGCACCGGCTCTTCGACTTCTCTCCAGTTTGTATGGCGGACAATCAGAAAGGTCCGGCAAGTGTCCTTCGCGGGTATGCACGATCAGCAGTCCGGCTTTTCGCCCCACTGCAAGCAGCTTTTCGATTGGACGGATGGTCGCGACCAACGGTGCGATGTCGAGTCCTGCTTGCGCCGCGTACCCCTCCGGCAGGAGAAAGTCACGCTGCATGTCGATCACCAGCAAGGCCGTGCGGGCGGGCGTCAGAGAATCGAGGAGGCTCATTGTTGATCGGCCCATTCCGTATGATTTTTCGGGAAAGGCTCCCAAGTTACCAAGCAGAGCCGCAATCCCTATACTGGCCGCTACCTTGCTTCCGTGAACCAGAATTTCGCGCCGTGAAGGACCGGCTTCGTTCGTATTGACGACAGGGCTTGCCTCATCGAGTTCTTTCCTCGCCATGATTGGTTTCCTTATTCGCTGAACAGTCATCTCAGCCTACTTGTTTGAGTGCTTCACGCGTAATTCCCGACCAATGTATACCACTCTCTACGCCTTCCTCAAAGTAAGACCTTGGCTCTTTGGACAACACAGTTACAGAAGTCCGCAGCGTTGATGTGATACGCTAGCCGCCGGTCTGTGTTTGCTGTCTTTTTCGTAGCTGGCGTCGGGAGAGACTCGAATGTCGGTGGATTCAACCCACGAAGTCGTTGAGCCTGTGGACGACTCTGAGTTCGGGCCATGGTTGGCCCAAGCGTCAATTCTGGTTGTTGATGATGAGCCGGGGATGCGGAACTTCCTGATCAAGACTCTCGGGCCGCGCTGTAAGTCGATCCAGGAGGCGTCGGATACGAAGGAAGCGTCGCGCCGGCTCGACGCTCAGCATGTCGATGTGGTGATCCTCGATAACGTGATGCCCGGAAAAAACGGTCTCGATTGGCTCGCCGAGCAGCGGGCGATCGGTTTCTTCGCCGACGTGATTCTCATGACCGCATATGCCGATTTGGATACCGCTATAGAGGCACTTCGTGCCGGCGTGGTCGACTTCGTCCTCAAGCCGTTCCGATCCAACCAACTGCTGAACGCCGTGGCACGTTGTCTTGATCGGACGCGTCTACAACGCGAGAATTACGTGCTGCGCCACGAATTGAAGTCGGCTCAACATCAAATCTTCATGCGAAACAAACTGCTCGGCGACTCTGCCTTGATCCAACAGGCGCGCGAGGCCATCGCGCGCGTCGCTCCTCTGCCGACTTCGGTATTATTCACCGGCCAATCGGGAACCGGCAAGGAAGTGGCGGCCCGTTCGCTCCATTCGCTTTCCAATCGCGCCGACCAGGTGTTCGTGCCGATCAACTGCGGTGCGATTTCTCCCGATGTGATCGAAAGCGAACTGTTCGGGCATTTGAAGGGAGCGTTCACCGGCGCGAGCAGACCGCGTGATGGTCTGTTCATGCATGCGCAGGGCGGCACCCTGTTTCTGGATGAGATCGGCGAATTGCCCTACATGCTGCAGAGCAAGCTGCTGCGCGTGCTGGAGGATCGCCGCGTTCGGCCGGTCGGCTCGGAGCGCGAGATTCCGTTCGACGCTCGCTTCATCTTCGCCACCAACGCCGACCTGAAAGGCCGCGTCAAAGCAGGCACCTTCCGGTCCGATCTCTACTTCCGGATCAACGTCATGCAGATTCATCTGCCGCCGCTGAAGGATCGCGGCGACGACGTTCAGGAACTCGCCGCGTTGTTCATGCGCGAGATTGCTCAACAGCTAGGCATGCCCCCTGTTACGATCGACGAGAGGATACGCGAGGCTCTTGCGCGGTATGACTGGCCCGGGAACATCCGGGAATTGCGAAACCTCATCGAGCGAACGGTGATTCTTGGGGCCTTTCCGGAGGACTTCGAGAGATTCGTGCATGACGACGATACAGGGGGGCAGAGTCTCGCCGAAGTGGAACAACAGCACATTCTGTCCGTGCTCCGCGAGACGGGGGGCGATCGGGAAGAAGCCGCGCGTCGGCTTGGCATTTCACGCAAGACGATCGACCGCAAATGCGCACGTTGGCGGATATAGGACTGTGGTCTTGGGGAAACCGGCATTCGGTCCGCCACCGTCTGCTCACGATCGCACTTCTGCCGATGCTCGTTATTCCACCTCTGCTGCTCGGGATCAGCATTTATCGTTGGAACGCCAAGTTTGATGCAGCGCTGGTCTCCAAGGTGAACGATGATTTGACCATCGCTCACCAGTATCTCGCGCGCATTCTAGAAGAGTCCGAGGAACACCTGGTTTCCGTAACGAACTCCGCACGATTTCAGGAGGCGCTCCGAGGACACGATTATGCAAACGGCGCCCTTACAGATCTTCTCAGGGAGACCGCGCAGAGACGTGGGTTTGATTTCCTCTACATTGTCGGCGATGACCGACATATCATCGCAAGCGAATATCCGATGGTTTCGAGTTCCATGCGCTGGAACTGGCCCATCCTCAACTCGGCTCTTGACGGTCGCTCAAAGACAGGCATCGACGTGTTCGAGCAGGCGGAGCTTTCGGCGGTATCGCCTGAACTCGCTCAACGGGCGCGAATTGAAATCGTTTCGACCGTCGGCAGCGCCCCCACCACTCGCACAGAGGAAGCGCGCGGTCTGGTCCTCCAGTCCGCGAGCACGCTGACATTGCCTGACGGCCGGCGCGCCGCCTTGGTCGGCGGCATCCTGTTGAATCAAAACCTTGGTTTCGTCGACACGATCAATGACCTCATCTATCACGACTCCGGTCTGCCCGAGGGCAGCCAAGGGACAGTCACGCTGTTCCTCGATGATGTTCGCATCAGCACCAATGTGCGCTTGTTCGACACTCGACGGGCGATTGGAACGCGCGTCTCGGCGGAAGTGCGGAGCGCCGTTCTCGACCAGGGTCGAACGTGGCTCGATAGCGCCTTTGTCGTCAATGACCGGTACATCTCGGGGTATGAGCCGATCCTCGACAGCTACAATCGCCGCATCGGCATGCTCTATGCGGGGTTTCTCGAGAGGCCCTTCACCGAAGCGAAGCGTCGGACTTTGCTGGAGATAGGGCTTGCGTTCCTGCTCGCAGTCGCCGCGACTGTTCCACTATTTCTGAGATGGGCCGCAGAAATCTTCAGGCCTCTTGAGCGGATGATCGGAACGATCACCCAGGTCGAGAGCGGCGATCTTGATGCACGGACCGGCCATGTCGAGAGTAAGGACGAGATCGGCCGAGTGGCGCTTCATCTCGATCATCTGCTCGATCAAATCCAGGAGCGCGACGCGCAGCTGCGCCAGTGGAATGAGGAGCTCAATCAGCGTGTCGAGGGACGCACGCTCGAGCTGCAACAAGCCAATCGACGATTGGAGACGACGACCCAACAACTCATTATGTCGGAAAAACTTGCCGCGATAGGCGAAATCACCGCCGGCGTGGCGCATGAGGTCAATAATCCGATCGCGGTCATGCAGGGAAATTTGGAGGTGCTCCGCGACTTGATGGGCAGCAAGGCCGAAGCGGCAAAGACGGAATTTCGGCTCATAGACGAGCAGCTGCACCGCATCGGTGAAATTGTCACCAGGCTGCTTCGATTTGCGAAGCCGCAAGAATACGCGGGTTACTCCGAACAGTACGACGTCGCGGAGATCGTCACCGACACGTTACCGCTGGTCCAACATCTGTTCAAGAAGACGACGATTGCCGTCGAGCGAGACCATCGCGCGTCGCGACTCATCCAAATGAACAGGACTGAGTTACAGCAGGTCCTTGTAAATCTACTGGTCAATGCCATTCATGCGATGCCCGGTGGCGGACGGCTCACCGTGCGGACGTTCGACCGTGATGAAGGCGACCGCCCGGGGGTCGTCATCGAAGTTGCGGATACCGGTGCCGGCATGGCGCCCGACGTCATGCGGAAAATCTTCGACTCGTTCTTTACGACCAAGGGGCGAGAAGGCACGGGGCTCGGTCTCTCCATCAGCCGGATGCTCGTGACCCGGCAAGGCGGCAAGGTTTCGGTCGACAGTGAGCCGGGCAAAGGCACGACGTTCGCCGTCTGGTTGCCCGAATCGCATTGATGTCGCCTCTCTTCCCGCCGCGACGGTCAATTTGTCTGTCCGATTTCGTCAACTTGTCCATCGTCGGCAAAACAAACTACTAACTCGTTGATATTGTCTTCTGTTCGAACAGGCACGTCTGTTGCTCAAGGTTTGTTCGCAGCAGCGATGATGGATACGTCACAGGATCACGTCGAGCGTACTGCCCGCCTTCGACGTGGTTCAAAACGGCCAAACCTCATCGGCAAAAAATTCTAGGTGTTTCCCGAGTTATCGCCTTTTTGAGAGTTCTTATAGTTTGCGGACACACAATCTATCGCCTAAACAGTTCCACAAAAAAGGAGGGCCTATCATGAACCCACTGACCCGTTGGGACCCATTGAAGACACGTTGGCATCCGATCAAAGACCTGGAGGAGATGGAGCATCGGTTGGCAACATTCTTCGGTCGTTCCCCGGCCGGCCCGAAAGGCGGCAAGGAGGAAATGACCGTCGCCGAATGGACGCCTCTCGTAGACATCACGGAGGACGAAAAGGAATACCTCATCAAGGCCGAGCTGCCGGAGGTCAAAAAGGAGGATGTGAAACTCTCGGTCCATGACGATGTCCTCACGATTACAGGCGAGCGGAAGTACGAAAAGGAAGAAACGAACAAAAAGTTTCATCGCATCGAGCGAGCCTATGGAAGCTTTACGCGCAACTTCATGCTTCCGGAAGATGCCGACGAAACCAAAGTCGCCGCCGACTTCAAAGACGGTGTCCTGAAGGTCCACGTTCCCAAATCCCAGAAAGCTAAACCTCAGAGCACCGAGATCAGAATTACATGAGGCTACGGGTAGGGAACCGACGGGGGAAGATGACTCGCTGTCTGTCGGACCATCGAACGTCGTCGGTTCTCATGCACCGGGTGTCTGCGGCCTCATGATATGAGGCCAGGACTCTCGTAAGTGAGAGGAGATGCATATGAGCCCTGACTCGACCATGGAGAGTGCTCAAAATCGGATTCTTGCCGGCCTTGAGACAGTGCACAAGCATTGGGGATATTTTCTTGCTTCGGGAATCGCCTTCCTGGCGCTTGGCACGATCGCTCTGGCCTATACGGTTCTCACGACGCTGGCCTCCGTCTTTGTGTTTGGAGTGGTGCTCCTGATCGGCGGGATATTCCAGACCGGTCATGCTTTTAAGATGTCCACGTCCAAGTGGAGCGGATTCCTCTTGGACCTCTTGATCGGCGTGCTCTATGTCATCACCGGTCTGCTGATGGCGGTGCATCCTTTGGCAGGAGCCCAATCGCTGACTCTGCTGCTCGCCTCGTTTTTTCTGGTCGTGGGAGTGTTTCGGACCATGGGGGCTGTAATCCTCCGACCGCCCAGTTGGGGATGGCTACTCGCGAGCGGGATTGTCACGTTTCTGCTCGGCATTCTCGTGTGGATCCAATGGCCGGAATCAGCCCTGTGGCTGATCGGGACGCTCGTCGCGATCGACATGATCTTCAACGGCGCCTGGCTGGCCATGCTCGCAGTGAATATCCGTAGAATGACGCCACAGGAGATTCAAGAGCGCGCGACGGACGCTCTGCCGAGAGCGCTCTTCGAACAACAGCCGACTCGACAATCCGGATGAGACTGAGAGGCACTGGGGCGGCTGGTACATCTTACTGAGGCGAACGCTAAATAGTGCGTACCTTAATTTCTTGAAAAGCGCATAAACAGCCGCTTTTCGGGATGTTCTTACTGACAAATTGCGCACTCTTTCATGGTCGGATCAGTAACCCGGTACGGAAGCGCGTCCGGCTCATGCGCGCGGAAGGAGGACGATCATGCGTTCGACCCTGTGTAGACTTGCGATGGCGGTCACAATCGGAATGATGCCTGTAGGGGCTGGAGCCGAATCAACACCGTCGAAAGCTCCTGAGGGCTATCTCCTTGTCGACGAGGAAGTGTGGCTTGTCGTCGATGACGAGCCGGAAGAACATTTCCATCGAGCTCACAAATCCTTTCTGAAAAAGGATCTGAAAAAGGCGGCTGCAGAAATCCGAAAGGGCGAGACCTTTCTGAAACTGGAAGCGGGCCGGGCTACGGAGGAGGGAAAGAAGCTGATGGAAGAATCCGGCCATGAATTGGCCAAACTGGCAGAGGACGTCGAACATGGCACCATCACCTCCGTGAAGCGGCTCGATGAGGCCTTTGCTCGTGCTCACCAGGCCCTTGCTCACCACCATCATCTGAAGGCTAAAGAATCTTGGACGAACCATGCCGAGCAAGCGGCCCGCAAGGTCGGACAGGATCTGCAAGCGGCGGCAGTGCATTTTGATCAAGGCTTGATCTGGGCCGGACATAAAGCGGAAGCCGCCGGGGCCAAGACCATTAAGGCCACACGCCTACTCGCCGGAAAAATGATGAAAGGCGCAGACTGGGCAGCCGACGAGGTCGGCAAAGGGATTGAGGATGTCGGAGAGGAGATCGAAAAATTCGGAAAGAAGATCGCACCGGTGAAAGCCTCATGATCGACGAGGTCCGCGACACTATTCATGGACACAGTGAGGAGAACAACCATGTGGAAGTTAAATGAGAGAGTAATCTGGGCGAGCGTCTTACTGTGGATAGGCGTTGTCACGCCGGCAGCACTTTTTGCCGCGACGGAATCCAATGTGTCCGATGAAACGGTCCGGTCTAAGATCGAACTGCAATTGCGGGAGGACGGTCGCATCAATTGGGAAATGTTGCGCGTCAATGTCGACAAGGGCAACGTCACGTTATTCGGTGAAGTTGCAAGTCCGGAGGAAAAAGGCTGGGCCGAGACGATCGCCGGCACGGTACCGGATGTGCTGAACGTGAGAAACAGTGTGATCGTGGATGTGGCACTTGCACCGGACTACAAGATCAGACGGGATGTCTGGGAAGTTTTTAAGCAGACGCCTGCGCTCGAAAAGAATCCAACCGTCCGAATCTCCGTGCGTCAGGGCGAAGTGACCCTCAAGGGCGATGTTCTCGACGACCGCTCGAAGAATGCAGCCGAAAAAGCGGCTCAGGGCGTCCAAGGGGTCAAGAAAGTGAGCAATCACTTGCAGGTGGTGGATCGGTTGCCCCCGCAGAAACTCGATAACCGCGAAATCATCCGCTGACGGCTTCCAAACGGAAGGCATTGAGGTTGACTCATGGAACACACATCGTCGTCATTGCGATATCGATATTATCGCCGGAGGTGGGTCTTTGCCGGCCTGTTAGTCTTGCACGCGCCATACGCGCTGGGCCAGATGGTGCTGTTGCCGGATGATCGCGTCATCGTCGGCACCGTCACGGACATCCGTGGCGATCAGGTTCAAGTCAAGATGGATGCGGATGATGTGGAACCGCGCTATCTGTCCGCCAAGGAAGCGCAAGAAAAAGGCGTCTGGCCGCTGAAGAAAGGCGATCGATTGCACATCGTCGTCAATGAGCAGAATGTGGCGGTCGGGTACCACCGCGTCGGAGATTCGGGCTTCCATCAGATCGTGCGGGGCCGACTGGCGCAGCCGCTGGTTGTAGACCAGGAATGGGCAGTGGTGCAACGTGATGGCGGAGGAGAGCATGCCTATCGTGTGCGCCCACTCATCCGGAGCAAGATGGCAGGCGTCCCGATCAGACAACCTGCCGTGTTCTTGATCGATGAGACGGATCAAATCATGGATGTCATGTTTGGCGGTGAAGAGACACTCCGAACGGCGATCAAGGGCTGGCATGGCTCCCCGCCCAAAAGCGTCGATCGGCAACTTCGAACAAGTCAGTAAGGAGTCACGTATGCCATCCCTCGTTCCACAACCCGTCGTTGCCCCGCTCACGCGGGCCGCTATTTTTCTCGTCGTGACCGTCAACCCCGGACGGAACAATGAAGCTGCGGTTCGGACCTTGTGCGGTGATTTGGCCGCGCTCCTGCGCGCAGTGGGCTTCCGTGACCTCGAGGGTCGGCTGTCATGTGTCATGGCGTTCGGCTCCGACGCATGGGATCGACTCTTTGGAGCGCCGAAACCGAAAGACCTGCATCCGTTCCGTGAGATCCACGGCCGCCATCACGCCGTCGCAACGCCGGGTGACATCCTCTTTCATATCCGGTCCAAGAAGCGCATGGATCTCTGCTTCGAACTGGCGACACAGATCATGTCACGGCTCGACGGCGCTGTTTCCGCGGTGGATGAGGTGCACGGTTTCAACTACTTCGATGACCGCGACTTGATCGGATTCGTCGATGGGACGGAGAATCCGGTGGAACAGGCCGCTGTCGACGCCACCATCATCGGCGAGGAGGATGCCGCGTTTGCCGGGGGGAGCTATGTAACCGTCCAGAAGTACCTTCACGATGTGAAGGGCTGGAATGCGCTCCCTATTGAAGAACAGGAGCGGATCATCGGCCGAACCAAACTCTCCGACGTCGAACTCGACGATGCCGTGAAGCCGACCTCGGCACACAACGCGTTGACGACGATTATCGAAGACGGAAAGCAACTGGAGATTCTGCGCGACAACATGCCGTTCGGGGACGTGGGAAAAGGGGAATTCGGCACCTATTTCATCGGCTATGCCCGGTCACCACACAGGATCGAGCAGATGCTCGTGAACATGTTCGTCGGTCGGCCACCGGGGAACTATGACCGGCTACTGGACTTTAGTCGCGCCGTGACCGGTACGCTGTTTTTTGTGCCGTCCGCGACGTTCCTGGAAAATGTTTCAACAGGGGAAGCGGCCCCTTCGATGGCGGGCCCAACCTCCAACAAACGCGAGGCTGGGGACAAGTCCGCATCGCGATTGTCTCCGCCAGACGGTTCACTCGGTATTGGTTCGCTGAAGAAAGAGGCAGGATATGAATAATCTCCATCGGGAACTCGCCCCTATCTCCGACAAAGCTTGGACTCAAATCGAAGAGGAAGCGTCTCGCACTCTCAAGCGACACTTGGCGGCTCGGCGGGTCGTAGACGTGCAGGGTCCGAAGGGCTTCGACCTTTCGGCTGTCGGCACCGGTCATCTCCACCAGATCCAAGCACCCGGCGATGGGATCCAGGCCGCACAGCGCGAGGCGAACGCGCTCGTCGAATTGCGCGTTCCGTTCGAACTCACGCGCCAGGCGATTGACGACGTGGAACGTGGCGCAACGGATTCGGACTGGTTGCCGCTGAAGGAGGCGGCGCGCAAATCGCCTTCGCGGAAGATCGCGCGGTTTTCAATGGGTATGCTGCCGCTGGAATTCAGGGCGTCCGTCAAGGCAGCAGCAATCTGCCGGTGACGCTCCCTTCCAATGTGACGGGTTATCCCGGTGCGGTCGCGCAGGCGGTGAGTCAATTGCGGCTCGCCGGCGTCAACGGCCCCTACGCTCTCTTGCTGGGCGCAGGGCCGTACCAGGCCGTCAGCGGGGGGAGTGACGAAGGATATCCCCTCCTTGAACATATTCAGCGCCTTGTCGATGGAGAGATCATTTGGGCCCCAGCCATTGAAGGGGGGATGGTGCTGACGACCCGTGGCGATGATTTCGAATTAGACATCGGGCAGGACATCTCTATCGGTTACGTGAGCCATTCCAAGACGGTCGTCGAATTGTACTTGCAGGAGACCTTCACGTTCCGATTGCTGACGACCGAGGCTGTCGTAGTCCTGGTGTCTGGGTCAAAGTGAACGTTGGGCGCATCCATCCGGGATTGGGAGCTGAGTGATGCTGGACGATCTCGATCTCGACGAGTTGAGGCGGATTCCCCGAGTTTCCTATTATTTTCGCTATCGATTGCATCGACGCGATTTTCACGATCTCCTGGTACAGGATCGGCTTCGGGGCCACTATACGGCAAAACCGCTCTACGGCCGCCTCACACCCAAAGGTCGGGTCGACCGTTCTGCCGGATACAATGGCGATGTGGCGGCTCTCTTCGTGCCCATCGAAGCCCAAACGGTTCGCGACGCGAGCTTGATCCTCACACACATCGATCCCCAGCGCGTCGCACTCACCACAGGTCGGCGCAACTGGTTCGCGATCCACGAAGCTGCGGAGCATGGCATCCGCGAGATGCTCGCCTCATCCTCGGCGCGGGGATCGGCGATCCTCAGTACGAGATCAAAAGCGACAAGCCGATCATATCGCAGCTCATAAGGGCAGCGCCCTTGAACATGCCTGATAAAGGCGAAAATTAAACGTTGCGGTCAAAAGCGCGCCTGGCAAGAGTACGACTTGGCTGTCTGGTTGCCCCGAGTCTCTTGATGGTGACCTTCCTCCGCGTCCGATTCTTCGTTGTATTCCCGCTGCCATACTTCAATCACCAGCTGCGCCAGTGCCTAAACAGTCTTGCCAAAGCTTGCGATTGAAACTTTCACTAAGCGTGTGCTGCATCGGTTTGCCCAGCTGAACACGTGCAGGTGCATGCCGTGCCGGTGGGAAAATCAACGTCGCCTCTTACCGGCACGACGGTCAATTTGTCCGTCCGATTTCGTCAACTTGTCCATTGTCGGCAAAATAAACTACGTAACTCGTTGATATTGTCTTCTGCTCGAACGGGCACGTCTGTTGCTCAAGATTTGTCCGCAGCAGCGACGATGGGCGCGTCACACGATTACACCGAACGCACGGCGCGCTTTCGGCGTATTGAGTCCCACGTTACCGAGAAAAACCGTGCAAGAGAGCATATGTCCATTCATGTCGGGCGAATAATCCATATTGGAGGGAAATCCATGAGGTCTCAACGGTTCTCAGTATGCGGACTCCTGTTGATGGTGGCATTCCTTGGAGGGTGTGCAACAGATGCGTCCAAGCTCAGTACTGGTAAACGAGTCGGTGGACAAGCCGGAGCGAAAGAGCGACTAGAAAAGGGGAGCGTTGTACCGAACTCTCCTGCTGAGCGGATCGGCGGACAAAGCGGATTGGAAAAACCTTTAGAAAAAGGGACCGCGATACCGAGCGATGCCGGTGAGAGAGTCGGTGGACAAAGCGGGCAAGAACCACCTCTAGAAAAATAGTGGTGCAATGCATTCATAAACCAGGAGGCATGTTATGTCCTTATCACGACGGCAATTCCTAAAAGTCTCCGCAGGGACCGCAGCGGCTGCGGCCATGGGGGATCAGGCCTTAGCGCTGGCGGCGCAGCAGCCGGTGATCAAGGCGGGGAATCCGCAAGGAAGAGAGCTTGGTGAGCAGAGGGAGTTTCGCGTTCCGGTGAAGAGGGAAGATCATATGCAACCAAGGATCGACACCAATCTCAGTATCAAAGGCGAACCGGACAAGTGGGTGCATTCGGCCTGCGTGTTGTGCGCCAACGGCTGCGGCCTTGACATCGCCGTGAAGGACGGCCGCATCGTGGGTGTCCGCGGAAACCCCGATCACCCGGTCAATTTCGGGCACCTTGGTCCGAAGGGCGAGCACGGTTGGGTCGCCAACAACTCGAAGGCCCGTGGCACCACCCCGATGATCCGCCGGACGAAAGGCGCTCCGCTGCAGCCGGTGAGCTGGACGGAAGCCATGGATTTCTTCACCGAACGATTCAAAGCCGCCTGGCAGAAGGGGCATCAGAACCTGGCCTGCTACAGTTCCGGGCAACTGACGGTCGAGGAGCTGTACACGCTGGGGAAGATTTGGCGGGGTGGCCTGCGATCGGCCAACATCGACGGCAACACTCGTATGTGCACCGCCACCGCCGCCACCGGCTGCATGGCCAATTTCGGTGCGGACGGCCCCGTGGCTTCGTATGTCGATATGGATCAGGCCGACCTGCTGTGCCTGTACGGCCACAATGTCGCCGAGGTCCACACGGTTCTCTGGGAGCGCATGCTGGCCGCAAAACAGAAAAACGGCGGGCGCATCATTGTCGCCGATCCGCGCCGGACGCCGACCGTGCGACAGGGCGCCGACCTGCACCTCCAATTGCGCGTCGGGACGAATGTCGCGCTCCTGAACGGCATCATTCATCTGCTGATCGCGCGCGGCCGGGTGAACCGTGACTTTGTGGCGAAGCACACGGTGGGGTTCGAGCAGCTCGACGCGGTCGTCCGCGAGTATCCGCCTCAGCGCGTGGCCGAAATCTGCGGCATTCCCCGGCAGGATCTTGAAACGGCGGCCGAGTGGATCGGTACCACACCGCGTGTCGTGTCGACCACATTGATGGGGGTTTACCAGAGTATCGGAGCCACGGCCGCGTCCTCGCTGGTGAACACGGTGCATTTGCTCCTGGGGGCGATCGGCAAGCCCGGCGCCGGTCCCTTGCTGATGGCAGGCCAACCCTCCGCGATGTCCAACCGGGAGACGGGGGCGGGCGGTTCGTATCCCGCCTACCGCAACCCCCACAGCCAAGCTCAGATGCGCGACCTGTGCGAGCATTGGAAGCTTGACTTTGACACGTTTCATCCCGAGGTCCCGAAAGACATCGTGTCCATGCTTGAGGCCGCCGAACGTGGTGAAATCGAATTCATGTGGGTGATGGGCACAAACCCGCTCGTGACCCTGCCTGATCAGAACCGCACCGAGCGGATCATGCGTCAACTCTTCGTGGTGGTCGAGGACGCGTTCTTGGATGCCGAGACGGTGGACTTGGCCGACATCTACTTGCCGGCGGCGATGTGGGGAGAGAAGACGGGCTGCATCACCAACGCAGACCGAAGCGTCAATCTCATGCTGAAGGCCGTCGATCCACCGGGGAAAGCGCGGAGCGATTTCGACATCTTCGTCGAGGTCTCCGACCGGCTGGGCTTCAAGGACCGACATGGCGCGCCGCTGATCTCGTTCAAGGAGCCCAAGGATGCGTTTGAGGAATGGCGCAAGGTTTCGAAAGGCCGGCCCTGCGACTACTCCGGCATGACCTATGACTTGATCCTGAAAATGGGCGCGGTGCGCTGGCCCTGTAACGAGCAGCATCCCAACGGGTCTGAGCGCCTGTATGAGGACCTCAAATTCTGGACCGGCATCGATGAGTGCGAAACGTACGGTGCCGATTTCCTGACCGGCA
Organism: Nitrospira sp.; assembly: GCA_024998685.1. Taxonomy (GTDB): domain Bacteria; phylum Nitrospirota; class Nitrospiria; order Nitrospirales; family Nitrospiraceae; genus Nitrospira_D. Next base: position 177,996 of record JACOEH010000001.1, on the reverse strand, counting down.
ACCACAACACCCGCGGCGACTACGAGCGGATCGACCCCAAAGGCAAGGCATTCCTGAAGCCGGCGCACTGGCGACCGCACCCGAACCCGACTTCTGTTGAGTACCCGTTCCTGCTCAACACCGGGCGTGTGGTCTATCACTTCCACACCCGCACCAAGACCGCCCGATCAATGGCGCTGAACGAACGGGCGCCGCATGCCTATGTCGAGATTCATCCCACCGACGCCGACCGCCTGAAGATTGAGATCGGTGACCTGGTCGAGATTACCTCCCCGCATGGCCGGTGGGAAGGCCCGGCGATAGTGGTCGATACGGTCCGGCCTGGTGAAGTGTTCGTGCCGATGCATTACGGCCACCGTGCCCAATCAGCCAACCAGCATACCTGGTACGCGAAGGACCCCATCAGCGCACAGCCGCACCTGAAATCGTCACCCGTTGCCGTTCGACGACTGAGCTTCGGTCAGCCCGAGCCCTGGCTGCTGGCGCGGCTCGCGGAACTGAATGGGAAATCCAAAGAGCCGTTCGCCGTGCTGGAATTCGGCGGCACGGTCAACCGAGCGGTTCAAGCGAAGAAATTGTAATCGGCGATCATGCATGGTCCGAGTATCGGATTGATTCAATCATGCGGCTGAATGTCGTTCGCGTGAGGCGGCGGATGTCCTGCATCTGCCGCCCGGACGCGGCGGTTCAGTGGAAGGACGTGCACCATGATCAAGAATGCTGTTCGCGCGAAAAGATTCTCTTATTATTTCGCCGTCAGCCTGATCGGTCTGCTGTTCGGCACTGCCGCCGCAACAGAGAAGAAGCCGGCGGGTGACCAGGACAAGCTGCCCAAGGCACAACAGGACGCTCGCCTACAGAGTCACTGGGGCTATATGGGGATCGAAGGGCCTACACATTGGGCCATGTTGAGCCCGCAATATATGACGTGCGAAGCCGGCTCGAAGCAATCGCCCATCAATATCCACGCGCCTCGCCATTCCAATACGCAAGAAACGCTGGCGTTCGATTACAAACCGACTCCTGTTCACGTCGCCAACAACGGTCATACGATTCAAGTGGACTATAAATCGTACAGCGTGCTGCATGTGAACGACCGGACCTACCGCCTTCGGCAGTTTCACTTTCATGACCCCAGTGAACACGAGATTGAGGGAGTCCGTTACCCGATGGAGCTTCATCTGGTCCATCAAGATTCCAGGGGGCATATCGTCGTGGTCAGTGTCTTTCTGGAACTCGGTGCCGCAAATCCCTGGATCGCCAAGATCTGGAACTGGATGCCTAAAACGACGACCGACGTGTCCACACCGCTCTTCATAAACGTCGCAGAGATTCTCCCGTCAAATACTCATCATTATACGTACAAGGGTTCCTTAACCACGCCGCCTTGTACCGAGGGAGTGCAGTGGATCCTGCTGGAAAAACCCGTTCAGATCTCTGTCGATCAACAGAAGCGGTTTGCGGACATTATCGGAGAGAACGCTCGACCGGTGCAGCCCACCCATGACCGGAACGTGGAGGAGTATTAGCATGAATCCTCAGTCATCGGATGGCGTGAATCAGGCTCGGATCCCATGTTCAGCATCACGACGCTTGGTCACGATTTCAGGGAGGACATCATGACCCTGTCCACGCACGTTCGGCGCTCGACTCTGCACCCTTGTGTGGGCAGCCGGCCTATCGGCCGGCTACCACGGAGCCTCATGACCATACCCCTTCTCTGCGGAATGTTTGCCTGTCAGTTCCCTCATCACGATATGGAAGGGGCGCGCATCTATGACAAAGCCAAGGCGCAGACCGTGACATTCGGCGGCGGCCCGCGCACGCAGCCACCTTCCGGACAGATTCTGCAGGCCCGCGATGTCGATCCGCAGAAAGAAGCGGAGCTGCTGACTCCGCCGTTCACACTGGAGAAGTTGGGCAATCTGGCGCTTCGGTTCAATCCCACCCTCGCCCAAGCGGTCGGGCATGTGGAGGCGGAAGAAGCCAAGGCGTTGCAGGCCGGGCTCTACCCCAATCCGATCCTGGGTTTTTCAGGCGTGCAGTTCTTTCTTCCTTCCGGCGGTCCCATCTTCATCGGCGGCTTCGCGAAGCAAGAGTTCATCACTGGGGGCAAGCTGCGCCTGAGCCGGGAGAAGTTCCTGATGCGCGCCTCGTTGGCGGAAATCGAGGCACTCGAGCAGATGTTCAGGGTGACCAACAGCATGCGGATCAACTATTTCACCGTGCTCGGCGCGCAACGCATCTTGCAGATCCGGAAGGAGCGCCTGCAATGGGCGCAGGATCAGCTCGTCATGGCGCAGGGAAGGTTCAACAAGGGCGTGGTCGATGGCGCCGTTGTCCAGCACCTTCAGATCGTCTTGCAGGAACGGGAGCTGAAGGTCCTGGAAGCGGAGAACAGTTTGCGCATGCATTGGGAGAATCTCGTGACCACCATCGGGAAGCCGCTCCCCCTCAGCCCGCTGGAAGACAACCTCGAAGCAGACCTGACGCCGCCGCTCGAGTTCGACAAGGAACTGGAGCGGATGCTCGCGGAAAGCCCGGAGCTCGGTCAGACGGAAGCCTTGATCAAGTTCGAACGCATCAAGGTCCAGCGGGAACAGGTCGAGCCGATCCCGAATCTCACCGTCCGAGGCGACGGCGGAGTGAATCACGAAGGCGCGCGCCGGGCGGGACCTGGACCATGGAATGTGGCGAATGTGACGGCGTTCATCAACGTACCGATCTTCGACTGGAACCAAGGCACGATTCAGCAAGCCAAGGCGGCTCTCAAGAATGCGCAGTACGAAATCACACGCATGCAATTGGATCTGCGGCGCCGACTGGCTGATGCGTTCGGGATGTATCTGACCTCGCTGCAGTATGTGCGGGCTCTGCAGAGCGCCATTCTCCCGCAGGCCGAAACACGCTACACCACCCAGCTCAAAAGCTATCAAGAGAATCGGGCGAACTGGCGAGAGGTGCTGGAGGCGCAGGACGACTTTTTCGCGCAGCGACAGAACCATGTCGTGCGCCTGGTGCAACTGCACGTCCCCCGCGTGTTGATCAAGGGGTTTCTCTTGAGCGGTGGACCGCCGCCCGTCGGCTTGCCTGGAGATCCCTTCCGGAACGCCAACGGCTTGACGCCGGCCCCGGCTCCCGACATCCCGGGTCATATCACCGCGACGCCGAAGCCGCGATAAGAGAATGAAATGGGTCAAACAGTCGACACCGACTCTCTGCGGTGCCATCGAAGATGTAGCCAAGGAGAACATGCCATGAGAATTCTAGATGACCCAAGCCGCTGTCATCCTGATCGGCCCGCGGTACTCGAACAGCGAGTGGTCGACATGGCCGTGGAGCGCTGGAGCGGCTCCGATGTGTTGCAAGACCAAGATCTGTTGGCGGTCGAGGAGGCGCTCGAGATTCGTCTTGTGTATGGTGCTACACACCGGCGCACACGCAAGACGATCTCCGTGACAATGCGCACCCCGGGCAACGATCTGGACTTGGCTATCGGCTTTCTCTTTGCTGAAGGCCTCGTCCATTGCCCCAAGGACGTTCAGAGCATACAGCACTGCGGCCCTCCCGCGGGATCGCTCCAACTCCGGAATGTCGTGCGCGTCGTACTGCGGTCCGAGGCGAAGATTGACCTGACTGGTCTGGAACGAAATTTCCTCTCTACGTCAAGCTGTGGTGTCTGCGGAAAGGCTTCGATCGAGGCCCTGCCGGCCTTGCACCGAACCCGATTACCGGATGGTTTCGTCGTGGCTGCTTCCATCATCCACGAACTCCCCGACATGCTGCGTCACTCGCAGATGGTATTCGATTCTACGGGAGGTTTGCATGCAGCCGCGCTCTTTGACCGGGACGGACGGCTGCACGATGTGAAAGAAGATGTCGGGCGGCATAACGCTCTCGACAAACTGGTCGGCCGGCAGTTTCTCGATGGCATGGTCCCCTTGTATGACCGAGTGCTCCTCGTGAGCGGACGCGTGGGCTATGAACTGGTCCAGAAAGCGATTGCAGCCGGCATTCCGATCCTGGCCGCCGTAGGCGCTCCGTCGAGTCTCGCGGTGGACCTGGCCCGGGATGCCAATATGACGCTGGTCGGCTTCGTACGGGACGGACGGTTCAACGTGTACAGTGCTGCTCAACGCATCTGTGATTAGCTGGATCGGTATTAATTTGGATTGTAGGCGAAAGAGGATGACCCATGAGCACAGAACAGCGTCCTAATGCAGAGCAGACGAGCCGATATCGTGTCGATGTGCAACATACGCCCAGGACCAACCACCGGCAGCAGAGTCCTCATGACCGGCTGGAAATGCTCAAAACATGTAAGGCCAATGCCGATGGTGATCCTGTTTTACAGTCTGCACAACCCCCTGAAGAAACTGTTCCGGCCAGACGCGGGACAGCGTCCCATGCTGCCGCGGGAATACCGGCGGTTCTTAAAACGATGGAGTTTGGATGGCATCAGATGGGGGTCGTGCGTAGCCTCAGGACGTACCTCAACATAAACCAAAAGGATGGTTTCGACTGTCCGAGTTGCGCGTGGGCGAGCCCGGACGAGAAACGGCATCGCGCGGAGTTTTGTGAGAACGGGGCCAAGGCTGTGGCGTCGGAAGCGACGACCCGTCGGGTGACCCCTGAGTTCTTCCGACGTTGGTCCGTTGAACAACTCGCCGCGCAATCGGACTACTGGCTCAATCAGCAAGGTCGCCTGACCCACCCCATGGTTCTGAGACGGGGCCGGCGTCATTATGAACCGATCGAATGGACAGACGCGTTTTCGCTCATTGCCGAGGAATTGAACCGGCTTGGCTCTCCGGATGAAGCCTCCTTTTATACGTCCGGCAAAATCACCAATGAGCCGGCATTCCTTTACCAATTATTCGCCCGCCAGTTCGGCACGAATAATCTGCCTGATTGCTCGAACATGTGTCAGGAAGGGTCCGGCACTGCCTTGTCCGAAACTATCGGCGTCGGCAAAGGGACAGTCACACTGAAGGACTTCGAGCTCGCGGATACGATCCTCCTGATCGGCATGAACCCCGGCACCAATCACCCCCGCATGATGACCTCACTCTGGCATGCCAAGCGGAAGGGAGCAAAGATGATCGCAATTAATCCGCTCCCGGAAATAGGAGTGTTGCGCTTTAAGAATCCGAACCCACAGGAGTACCCCAACCCGCTGGAGATGGTTCCCGCCCTTCTTGGCGAAGGTGCGGCCCTTTCGGATCTTTTGCTGCAGGTGCGCATCAACGGTGACATGGCGGTGCTTAAGGGCATCATGAAACAGATGCTGGACGAAGAAGATCGGCATCCAGGGCAAGTCTTCGATCGGGAGTTCATCAACACCTTTACGGCCGGATTTGATGCTGTCGTGGCCGAACTCAGACGCATTAGCTGGAATGAAATCGTGGAGGGAAGCGGCGTTCCTCTCGAGCAGATCCGTGCGGCTGGAAAAATTGTGGCCGGATCCAAGCGCATGATTTGCTGCTGGAGTATGGGGCTCTCGCAGCACAGAAACGGCGTGGATACCATCGAGGAGGCCGTCAATCTGTTGCTGTTAGGCGGCCATATCGGAAAACCCGGCGCTGGTGTGTGCTGCATGCGTGGGCATTCGAATGTGCAAGGTGACCGGACGGTAGGGATTTGGGAACGCCCACCTGAAGGGTTCTTAGAGGCCTTAGAGCATGAATTCAACTTTAAACCGCCTCGGAAGCATGGCTACGACGCGGTGGATACGATCAAGGCGATGCATGAGCGCGAAGTGAAAGTATTCTTTGGACTCGGCGGCAACTTTCTGTCCGCCGCACCTGATACGGCATACACGGCCGAAGCCATGCGTCGATGCCGACTGACGGTCCAGGTATCGACGACACTGCACCGTGGGCATCTTGTCACCGGCGAGCAATCATTGATCCTGCCGTGCCTCGGTCGGACGGACCGAGATATGAGACCCACGGGGGATCAATTTGTGACGGTTGAGGATCAGATGGGAGTCGTCAGCTCCTCGCACGGTGTGCTCAAGCCTGCCTCCTCACATCTACTCAGTGAGACGGCTATTATTGCACGGATGGCCAAGGCCACCTTAGGTAATCGCAGCAGGGTGGATTGGGCAGCCCTTGAGGCCGACTACGATCGCATTCGTGACCATATCTCCAGGGTCATTCCCGGTTTCGAAAGGTTCAACGAGCGCATCCGCAAGGATATTTTTTATTTGCCGAACTCGGCGCGCGATCGCAAGTTCATCACCAAAACAGGAAAGGCCAATTTCACCGTCCACACCATTCCCCAGCGGGACCTCGCGCCGGGAGAGTTACTCATGATGACGATCCGCAGTCACGATCAATACAACACGACGATCTATGGGTTGGATGACCGGTATCGCGGAATCTATGGTGGTCGTCGGGTCATTTTCCTAAACCAGGAAGATATGGATGACAGAGGGTTGAAGGCGGGGCAGTTGGTGGACATCACAAGTCATTTCGAGGCCGAGGAGCGGGTGGTTCGCCGATTTCAAGTTGTGCCGTACGACATTCCCAGGCGGTGCGCGGCCGCCTATTACCCGGAAACCAACGTCCTCATATCAGTCCGGAGCGTTGACGACCGGAGTGATCAACCTGCGTTTAAGTCGGTTCGGATTACTCTGGCGCGATCATCGTCGCAGGTTGCGAGGTGAGCTCATGTGGCCAAGATACTTGATCAGGAACGCTACTGTTATCGAGAACTTATAGAAGTCTTCTGCAAGTCTGTCATGAAAGACCTGCTTCATCGAGTTCCTTTCTCGCCATGATCGGCCTCCTTATCCGCTACTCGCTGAAGCAGTCATTTATGCGCACGTGCTTGATTCTTCACGCTTATTGTCGGCCCAATAAGCTCACGTATGTCTGACCATAACATCGCTTTGGGGGAATGCCTAGTTACCTCCGACTCACGCTCCAATACAATTCATAATCTCTCACCAAAAGACCACAACCATCTTGCATCTTGCCGTGACCGACCACATTACAGTAAAAGTTAAGTGAACCGTGCCGGCATTCAACATTCTGACAGGTGAGATATGGAAGGCGGGAACGGGCCGGATTTCAGTAAGGGAGTCTCGACAGATCGTCTTCCCGACGGAGAAATGCTTCTGGGACACATCGGCCAGGAGGAGGTGATCCTCGCGCGACGCGGAGGTGAATTCTTCGCAGTCGGAGCCAAGTGCTCGCACTACAGCGGGCCGCTCGTTGAAGGATTGATGCTCAGTGACGAGTTGCGCTGCCCATGGCATCACGCCTGCTTCAGTCTTCATACGGGAGAGGCACTGCATGCGCCCGCGTTCGACGCCGTTCCATGCTGGCGTGTCGAACGAATCGGCGAAACCGTATTCGTGCGGGAAAAGCTGTCCGCACCCGGTCGGGCGCGGGCATCCGTTTCCCCGCAAAAAGCGCCCGCCTCGGTCGTGATCGTCGGCGGAGGCGCCGCCGGATTCGCGGCGGCAGAGATGCTCCGGCGTGAAGCGTACGAAGGACGCGTCACCATCATAAGCGCCGACGAGGCGGCTCCGTACGACCGCCCGAATCTGTCCAAAGACTATCTCGCCGGTACCGCCCAGGAGGATTGGATTCCATTGCGACCGTCGGATTTTTACGGCGAGCGCCGCATCGATCTCCTCCTCAATTCACGCGTTGCATCGCTGGACGCAAAACGCAAATCGCTTCAGCTCGACAACGGCAGGTCTTTCGAGTTCGACGCCCTCTTACTCGCGACGGGGGCCGAACCTGTCACATTATCCATTCCCGGCGCATCCGACGCTCAGCTCCACTACCTTCGCACGTTTGCCGACAGCCGGGCCCTGTCCGAAAAGGCCGCATCCGCGAAACAAGTCCTCGTCATCGGCGCGAGTTTCATCGGACTCGAAGTCGCCGCATCCCTGCGCACACGAGGCGCGGCCGTCCACGTGGTCGCCCCGGAGCAGCAGCCGCTCGAGCGGGTGATGGGCCGGGAAGTCGGCCGGTTTATTCGCGGCCTCCACGAGACGAACGGCGTGGTCTTTCACTTGGGCGAAACGGTCGCTCGGGTCGACGGACGCAATGCAACACTGAGCGGCGGCGGTACGCTCGAAACCGATCTGATTATCGTGGGAGTCGGCGTGCGACCGTCGCTCGCGCTTGCCGAGCAAGCCGGATTGAAAATGGATCGCGGCGTTGTAGTCGACGAATATCTCCAAACCAGCGTGCCGGGCATCTTTGCCGCGGGCGACATCGCCCGTTGGCCCGACCCCCATTCCGGAGGGCTCGTCCGCATCGAGCATTGGGTCGTTGCGGAACGCCAGGGTCAGGTCGCGGCACGCAATATCTTGGGGCGCAGGGAGCGATTCAACGCCGTGCCTTTCTTTTGGACACAGCAATACGGCGTTTCCATCAGCTATGTCGGTCATGCGGAAAAATGGGACGCGGTTCAGATCGACGGAAGCCTGGAAGCACAAGACTGTGCTGTCACATACAAACTGGCGGGACGGACCCTTGCGGTCGCGACCATCTCCCGCGATCTTCAGAGCCTAAAGGTCGAAGCGGCCATGGAAGCTTCCGTTCGGACAGGATCGGCTTGATCCACAGACGGCGCAATACACTTGAATCATTTGGGATGGCTCGGCATGTAACGGGCTCACTGTGGCCGCAACTTTGATCAACGTGTCTTCAGTTCAGGAAGGTGAATTGGTGAAGTGTTGGCACGGCGCGAAACACCTCTGAAGGCTCATCCGTCGGCGAGAAGTATTCTCGTCGGTACCCTTCTTCTCGGTTGCGGCTTCGCGCTCGGATGCGCCGCTACTGTGGTGGTTCCCTTGAAGCCGGGATCCGTGGCAATGAAAGATTCGGATCACGGATTGGTGTTCGGACGGATGCACGTCACGGAAAACGGGAAGGACCGGCCTCTCGATTTGAAATGGTTGATTACCAAGGAACTTCACGGGAGACGTGTCCTGATCGATGAACTCCCCATCGACGGTCCGTTCGCGGTGCAATTACCTGCCGGTTCTTATCGCCTCACCGAAGTACGTCTGGACCTTGCACAAGGAGTGTGGCAGGCCTCTATGCCGGCCACGTTTACTGTTCGGTCACGAGAATGTACCTATCTAGGGGCATGGGAGCTTGACTTGCATACGGAATTCTTCTCGGCGGTGATCACTCGACAGGTCCACGATGAACAGAAACGAGACGAGGGTGATTTTCATATGACGTTCGGAGCCGAGTCGTGTCCCATTCTGAAAGTGCCGTTGGCATCGTCCCTGGAGTCTTCGGCCACACTCACCGGCCAGGCGGAGGGCACACAGATGACGTCGCCCCCCTAAGAATCAGCAGCTCCTCGTAGGTATCGCTCAGCCAAGGGTTGGGACGCCGGCACCATTCTTTTTCCGACATGCTCAATGAGCATCACGAACGCCTCGGTTTTGTCGGGTGACGGGACATTCCTCGAAGGAGGCTTGGCACCACCTCACAAAGATGCCGTTCAAACGCTTGCAGGTGAGGAGCGCGAGCTTCGTCTCGATACCAGGTCGCCTCAAACATGATTCGAACCTCCCGATCAGTCTTATCCTTGATCGGATAGACAGCGCAGGGCGGGAATCAAAAGAGGATCTGTAGGAGTGAAAATGGAAACATGCACACCGCCAAGCCCATTGCTGATGTTCCTGCCCCTGCTGATTGCAAGTATGGTGATTGCTGCTGTTGCTAATATTCTAGCACGGCAAAAGGGAGGATCTGTTGTTGCATGGACAGTCTTGGGAGCCATCCCATTCGTCAACTTCTTCTTAGTTTGGTATTTCGCGGGTGCTGTCAATCTGCGACTCGAAGACAAACTGGATCGCGTCATTGCAGGCCTGGGAAAAGCCGCTGAGTGATCGTTCCCCGGCACGGTGTGATGCAGTGAGCGCTCTTAACCTGTCACTTTCACAGTAAGGAGGACGCAATGAATCAATGGCTGCGTGTCATTGGATTACTCGGTATCATCGGCTCGGTCTCGGCCCCGGTGCATAGTGCCGAACAGGCATCTCCCGCAACCGGTTACGACATCCACGTCCAGGTTCCCCATATGATGCCGGACGGCACGGTGGGCGGGCCCTTCCATCATTACTGCAAAGGCATTTCAGACCAGATCCTGCAATGTCTGCTGTTCGAATCAACTGATCCAAAGGCTAAATTGGTCGCCGTCGAATACTTTGTGGCGAAAGATTTGGCCCGCAAGCTTCCCGCTATTCAATGGCACCGCCACTTCCATGACCACCAAGCCGAGATTGCGACCGGCCGACTTCAAGTTCTCGATGTGCCGGAGGAGCAGGCGAAAAAAGTGGCTGAAGCGGCAGCCAAGACGGACGGCGTGATCTATCACCTGTGGCAACACGGGAAGGAGTTCCCTGACGGAACCGTGACTTTCCCGCAAGCCATCAGCCATCCGTTCCCCGGTCTCACTTCGACAAAATAGGCGGAAGTTCTATTCCTATGCAGAACACGATGTGCAGTGGCAGGAGCGAGGGCGAGCTGTTCCGGATTCTGGCTTTCGCGTCGGCGCTCTTTGCGCTGGCGACGGTGCAGTTTGCGAGAGCGCACGACGGAGGCGCGCGCGAAGCGAAGCTTGGGGAGGTGCATTTCAAAGTGGAATGCAACGCGACGGCCCAGGCCGAATTCAACGTGGCAATGGCGTACTACCACTCCTTTCAATGGCAGCGCGCCATTGCAACTGCCGACCGCGTGCTCCAGGCCGATCCCACTTGCGGAATGGCTCACTGGGTAAAGGCTCTCGCGATGCTCGACAACCCATTTGCCTGGCCGATCACTCTGTCCATGAAAGCAATGACTGAAGGGCCGGTGTTGCTCGACGCCGCACGCAAGGCCGGGCTCAAGAATCAGCGGGAGCGCGATTATGTCGAAGCGCTCGCGGTGTTCTTCAACGGCTTAGACAAGACGAACTATCGTGAAAGGGCCGGCGCCTTCGAAGCGGCGATGGCGCAACTGGCGCAGCGATATCCGGAAGACAGTGAGGCGACGGTATTATATGCGCTCTTCCTCTCGAGAAACTTCGATCCCGCCGACAAGACCTATAGCAACCAATTGCGCGCCGCCAAGCTACTCGCGCCGATCTTTTCCCGGGAGCCGAACCACCCTGGGGTGGCGCACTACCTGATCCACAGCTATGACTATCCGCCGCTGGCGAAGTACGGGGTCGAGGCTGCCCGGAGGTATGCGAACATCGCGCCGGATGCGCCTCACGCGCTGCATATGCCCTCGCATATCTTCACCCTCACGGGTCTCTGGCAAGAGTCGATTGAGACAAACCGTCGGGCGGCTGCGACGGCCGACGATTCAATCACCCACGACGGGCATCATGCATCCGACTACATGGTCTATGCCCACCTGCAGTTAAGTCAGGATCTCGCGGCGCGAAAAGTCTTAGAGCAAGAGCGAGCCGGACATGGGATCGACATGTTCGGGGTCGCGTATCCGTACGCTGCCATCCCCGCGAGGATCGCGCTTGAACGCGCAGCTTGGCAGGAGGCGGCAAACTTGCCGCTCTATCCTGCGCAGGATGCTTATCCATGGAAAAAGTATCCGCAGGCTGAAGCGATCAACGCTTTCGCTCGCGGCATTGGTTCAGCCATGAGCGGAGAGCCGGCCAAGGCGAACGTCGAAGTGAAGCGGTTGACCGAATTTCGCGATGCGGCAGCGGGGATGAGATTGAGTTACTGGGCCGATCAGATCGACATACAGATCGAAATCGTACGCGGACTCACGGCTTTTGCGGAAAACAAGTGCGATGAGGGGATCGCGATGCTGCGTCGAGCGGCGGATCGTGAGGATGCGGTTGCAAAAAACGTCATCACGCCTGGGCCGATCGTTCCGGCGCGAGAGATGTTGGCGACGGCACTTGAACGCGGCGGCAAGCCGGCCGATGCGCTCGCTGAATTCGAAAAAGTTCTTGAGCAGGAGCCGAATCGATATCGCGCGATCGCGGGAGCCGCTCACAGTGCCACGCGAGCGGGCAATGAGCAGAAGGCAATCTACTACTCGAAGCGGCTGCTTGAGTTGACCGAGCACGCCGACAGCCCGCGCCCTGAGATCGCCGAGGCTAGGCGCATGCTCGCGAGGTGACTGCGTCACCGAGCGCTGAGGGTTGAACGAATTCTGAGGCCTTGCGGCAGCTGGATCAGTCGGTCATCCTCCCTCGCCGAATACCCGCTTGAAGAACGTTCACTTGCCGAGCCGCCCGTATCCCGTCACGCTAGACGTGCTCTTCACAGGGAAACGAAAACACCTTGAGAGGGATCGGCTGTTGTCCCTGTGTCGCATCCTTCCGCTTTTTGTGAAGATCATTGAGGGCGCTGATGGCCCTGTCCGCTTCGTCGGGTGGGAGCACCGCAAAGATGATGGTATTTATGGAAGGATTGAGGAAGGTTCCGTACACTTTTCCCGTTACCCCTTTGCCCATGACGTTGTTCAGTATGGTGTATGCCTTGACACCGTTCCGGTGCAGAAGCTCTTCCAAGTCACTTAACATCGAATCGCGGGCCACGATGATGAGAGTTGTCATGTTCGCACCATGCCTCCTTTGTAATGCATCCGTTATTGATAAAAAGCTATTCGAGCCGTCTTTAAAGACGACGGTTGAATAACTTCATGGCATTTGCCGGAATGATATTGACCATGTCGGCCTGCACAGCTAGTCGCATCGTCTGCCAAGTCATGCGGACATCTTTGGTGGACAGTAGCATCCTATGCGGGCGTGACGAATCACCTAGGTATAGGTTACCTGTCCGCGATCGTTATCCGCAATAAGGCGGACGGAACGGAAGTATCCACGACCGGGCCGGGTATTGACCACCTGGAAGCGGCTCGATATCGGAAAGCTCGGATCCGCTCCCGCCCGCCGGCACCTGGACATCACGGTTTCGTCTATGATTGAATCAAAACGTCCGGAGATGGAAATCATTGGATCAGATCGAACGCAACTATCGAGCACTCTTGTCCGTCGCCCTCGTGCTGAACTCGCAGCGCGACATGCGCAGCTTGTGGGAAGCGATTACCGTGGAGATTACCAAAGCCATCCCATGGGCCCGCGCATCGGTCACCCTGTACGATTCTCAGACCGATGCATTCCGATTTTATGTTCTCGCGACCACGATCCCGCAGGTTGCGCTTCACCGCGATGCCGTCGTCCCGCGCCACGGAAGCGGGATGGGATGGGTATACGAACACAAAACTCTGCACATTCGTCCTGATCTCAAGAAAGAGCAAGTCTTTCCTGAAGACAAGTTCTACGCGCAAGAAGGGCTCGGACGGATGATTAATCTTCCATTGCTCGTGAAAGATCAATGCCTTGGTATTCTCAATATCGGCACTCGGGAATCGGGCATTCCCGATCCTGGAGATATCGAATTCCTCACACAAGTCGCGATGCAAATCGCCTATGCGATCGATCACGTCCAAGCCTACGAACAAATCGATCGGTTACGAAACCAACTTGCCAAGGAAAATGTGTACTTGAACGAGGAACTGCGGCTCACAAAAAACATCGACAGATTGGTGGGAGAAAGCACCGCCTTTCAGCATGTATTGACCCTCGCGCAGGGAGTTGCGCCGACGTCGACGACCGTCCTCTTGACGGGCGAGACAGGAACCGGCAAGGAATTGATCGCTCAAACCATCCATGATTTGAGTCAACGCCGTCGAAAACCCATGGTTCGCGTGAATTGCGCCTCCTTCCCGGCCGGACTGGTTGAAAGTGAATTATTCGGCCACGAACGCGGCGCATTTACCGGAGCGGACCGATCCCGTGAAGGCCGATTCGAACTGGCCCATGAAGGAACATTGTTCTTGGATGAAATCGGAGAAATGCCGCTGGAGACACAGGCGAAGTTGCTGCGGGTCTTACAGGATGGGATGGTCGATCGTTTGGGCGGGAAACAACCCATTCGAGTGGATGTTCGTATCATCGCCGCCACAAACCGCGATCTTTCCGAAGCAGTCAAGCTCGGCACGTTCCGAGCGGATCTTCTGTATCGCCTGAACGTGTTTCCGATCCACCTGCCCACACTGAGCGAGCGTCCGGAAGATATTCCCTTGTTGGCCCGACACTTCCTTGAAGTGTATGCGGTGAAACTCCGCCGCTCGTGCACACATATCGATCCCGATTCTTTAGAACGATTGGTTCGCTACTCGTGGCCGGGCAACGTCCGTGAATTGGCGAATGTGATCGAGCGAGCCTTGATCCTCTCGCACGAGCCGATCTTGCGGATCGATGACCATCTCCTGGGATTGCAGGACCGCTCATTCACCGGTCTGCCGTCGTCCAGCCTCAAGGATTTCGAACGCCAACACATTCTCCAAACTCTGTCGTTGACCGATTGGCGCCTCGAAGGTCGCGACGGAGCAGCCGCACGTCTCGGCATCCCGCCCAGTACCCTGCGCAGCCGGATGAAGCACCTTGGGATAAAACGACCGGCTGCTCACTGACGCCCTCCGCACCTCCCATCCCGTATGTATGCTCTCCGTCGCTTTAGCATAGAAGCCTCGATCCGCCGTGAGTAAAGCCCGCGATGCGTCACGACATATCGTGGGATCTCAGTCATTTTCCTTTGTGACTTATGAAGAAAACCCATAGAAGATATTAAATTTCATTATGTTAAGACAATTATTCTGAATAGGCACATCCTTTGCTGGTACCCACCTCAAGACATAGAGATCGGCTTACGCACATTCACCAGAGCGCCCATAGCACACCGCGTTCCGCCGAACGAGCTTCTTATGACGACATGTGATCATCAAGAGACCCGATGCGTCGGATGGCACTTCATCATCCTCAACGTCGTGCTGGGCCTCGCCCACATCGTGGTGCTGTTCAACGCCGGCTCATACGTAGCGTTGGAACCGCACGCGGCAGGAGGCCTAGGCGGCGTGCTGGTCAGTTTCGGGAGGTGGGCGCAGACGAATTTCATGATCGCCCTGGCCCTGGGCTTTCCCCTCGCCCGCTGGCTCTCCGACCGCTATGGAGAACCACGCGTCTTGAGCGGCGCCTTCATCGCCTACGCAGTGGCATCGGTATTCTGCGCGACGGCCGGCGGCATTGAAGGCTTCGTGTCGGCTCGCGTCCTTCTCGGTCTCGCCGGCGGCGTCACCTTGCCGCTGAGTCAATCCTTGCTGATCAAGGAGTATCCCGATCACCTGAAGTCGTTGGGTTTGGCGATCTGGGGGCTTTTCACATTGATGCCCTTTACGTTGGGGCTGGTCACCGGCGGTTGGCTTGCCGATCATTGGGGCTGGCGCACCCTGTTCTACCTCAACATCCTCCTGGCGGTGTTGATCGCCGCCCTGGCAGCCGCCTTGTTCCATGGGAGACGCCATGATGTCCGCCATGAGCCGTTCGACCTCGTTGGATTTGTCCTGTTGTTCGTGATCTTCGGCAGCCTTCAGACGATTTTGAACGGAGGCAACGACTTTGACTGGTTCGACGATCCGCTTTTACGCGCCATGTTGGTCGTCGTCATCGTGACCGTCCCGGTCTGGATCGTCTGGGAGCTTGGAGAACGCCGCCCGGCGATGGATCTTCGATTATTCGCGCATCGGAATTTCTCGGTCGGTTTACTCTGTCTCGGTCTGGGATTTCTTTCGATTCAAGGATTGCTTTCCCTCTTCGTCGTTCAGCTGCAGTTGTTGCTGGGCTATTCCTCCGAGCTGGCCGGTCTGGTGTTCCTGCCCATGATTCTGCTGGGTATGCCGATGATCGCCCTGATGCACGAACTCGCAAAACGGCTGGATGTCCGATGGCTGGCCTGCTTGAACAGCTTGGGATTCGCCGCCACGTTTTATTGGATCGGCCTCTTCGACGATCCCCACTCCTACGATCAGATCTTTTGGCCGATGGTGCTCGAGGGGGTCTTCCTCGGCTCGTTTTTCACGCCGTTGACCGTGTTGACGTTGCACGGCCTTTCAGGCGAGCAAATGCTTCGCGCCGCGGAAACGGCCAATATTCTTCGTATCGCCGCCGGCGCGATGGGGATCACCTGGCAAGGGATCGTCGTCTTCCGCCGCCTCCCCTTTCATCAATTGCACCTCAGCGACCATTTCGGCGGGAGAATCTCGGCTTCGTATGACGCGCTCAACCAGTTCACGGCTAAACTCGAGGCCCTCGGCTTCGATCCGGCCATGATCCAACGCAAGGTGCAACTGACGATCAAGCAGGCGGCCGGGATTCTGGCCTTGAACGACACGTTCCTCCTGTCGAGCTATCTCTGTCTGGGGATTGCGGCGCTGGTCTGGTTCGCGCATTCCAGCCGCGTGCCGGTATTGAAGCGAGCGGAAGCCGTGCGCGAGTTGCAGGCGGAAGAGCTGATGGAGCAACCATGATCCAAGGCCGACCGACCATCCCCCCATACGTCTCAGGCCTGTGTCTGTCGATCATGTTCGCGGTCACCGGCTGCGGATGGTGGATTCCGAAGGGCGATCCGCCGGCGACCTATCTGGTATCGCCCGAGTTGCAGGAAACCCTTGAGGAAGTGACCAACCGGTTGGACAAATGGCCCGACGACCGGTGGTGGGAACAATTCGAAAACACCGAGCTCAACCGACTGATGGAGACGGCGCTGCGCGACAACCCAGGGCTCAAGGTGGCCTCGGCTCGCTTACGGGAAGCGCACGGGCTGGCACGTGTGGAAGGCGCACGCCTGCTTCCCTTCCTGGATGCCGACGCCTCGTTGACCTACGAGCGCATCTCGCAACGCGGAGTGTTCGCTGCCTTGAACTCCGAGACCGCGGGACAGCGCATTCTGCTCGGCATGATCAACCCGCTCACGTTTCGCTACGAGTTCGACTTCTGGGGCAAATATCGCGCGACGCTCGAAGCGGCGCTCGGGCATGCAGCAGCCCAAGAAGCGGAATTGGCCGAAGTCCGACTCCGGCTGACCACCGGCATCGCGCGCGCCTACTTCCGCGGTCATGCGCTCCATCATCAGCTGGAATTGGTCCACGCCATCGTCGATCTACGCCGCCGGCTTCGGATGCTCGCGGAGACCCGGTCCAAACTGGGATTAGATAATGATTTGGCTGTAAAACAAGCTATCGCCGACTACGAAGCGGCGGTCACACGCCAAGCCTCGGTTCACGATCAACTTGATATTCAGTGTAATTTGCTTGCCCGCCTCATCGGCAAAGGACCGGACGACTGTCGACACTTCTTTACGGTTTCTTCCCCAATCATTCCTGAGCAGATGCCGATCCCTGAGCACCTCTCGATCGGATTGCTGGTCCACCGGCCTGATTTGGCCGCGGCACTGTATCGCGCGTACGCCGCCGCTCGGGTGGTGAAGGTTGCGAGGACGCAGTTCTACCCGACGATCGATCTGACCGCCTTCGTCGGCTTCAATGCGTTGACGTTCACCAAAGGCGCCGACAAGTTGGCGAATTTCCTGTTCTCGGGACAGAGTTTTTCCTACGGCCTCGCGCCCGGCCTGCGCTTGCCGATCTTCGAAGGCGGTCGCTTGCGAGGCGAACTGGCGACGCGCCGGGCGGAGTACGACGCGGCGGTGGAACTGTATAACGACACGCTGCTCGACGCCTTGCGGGAAGTGGCGGACAGTCTGAGCGCGTGGCATGCGACGCGCGAGATGCTGGAATCGCATCATCGGTTGGTAACGTCGCTCAGCCAGGATTGGCGGCTCGCGAAAGTGCGGGTCGTGTCCGGACTGGAC
The DNA here is from genome assembly GCA_024998685.1 of Nitrospira sp. Classification (GTDB taxonomy): domain Bacteria; phylum Nitrospirota; class Nitrospiria; order Nitrospirales; family Nitrospiraceae; genus Nitrospira_D. Next base: position 160,286 of record JACOEH010000001.1, on the reverse strand, counting down.
GACGACCGGGAGGTGCTCCGCCATCGCTACCCGGTGCTGGAACAGGAATATGCTTTGCGGGCGCTGGAGAGCGATCAACTCGTAGCGGTGGTGGATCTCATTGAAGCGCTAGGCGGCGGATACCACAATCCCGATGTCGAAAAGAAGCCGAAGGAGCCGACGAGTTGAACGTATGAGCGACACCCATTCCATTCCCCCACCGTCGCCGCAGCTGATCGAAGAGTCGCTGCACGCGCAGCGCAACCGGCGGCTGTTGATCGTGGCGCTCGCGCTGAGTCTGGCGGGCCTCGTCTATGGCGGATATTGGTGGACGACGGCCCGGCATTGGGTTCAAACCGACAATGCCTACGTAACCGGCAACCTCGTGCCGGTCACGGCGCAGGCCGGCGGCATCATCACGCGGGTGCTGGTCGAAGAAACTCAGTTCGTGAATCGGGGCGATGTGCTGGTCCGTCTCGATGCAAACGAAGCCGCGACGGCGCTGGGACAGGCGCGCGGTCGACTCGGCGACGCGATCCGGCGCATCAACTCGCTCTTCATTACGCAACGGCAGCTGGCCGACAAATTGGCGGCTCGCAGGGCGAGGCACGACGTGATCCGCCACGACGTGGATCGGTACCGTCGAGCGGTGCCCAGCGGAGCCGTGTCGAGGCAGATTCTTCAGAATGCGCTGGACCACTTGCGGGCATTGGAAGCGGATGTGCGGGAAACACAGGCTGAATACGACGCGCTCGACGCTCAGATCGGCGGAACGACCGTGATGGAACATCCGACGGTCGAGCTGGCGAAGCATGAGTTCATCCACGCCCATCTCGAATATGCGCGACAGCAGATCCGAGCGCCGGCGTCCGGATACGTGGCGAAACGCAAGGCGCAGGTCGGCGACCGGGTCAAGCACGGCACGAACCTCATGACGATCGTTCCGCTGGACCATCTCTGGGTGGAAGCCAACTTGCGAGAAACCGACTTGGTGGACGTCCGACCGGGTCAACCGGCCGAAGTGCGCGTGGACCTCCACGGTAGCAAACACACGTTTCACGGCACTGTGGAAGGCCTGGTACCCGGCACGGGTAGTCCGTTCGCGCTTTTACCGCCGGACAACTCCACCGGTAACTTTATTCACATCATCGAACGGGTGCCGGTACGGATCGCGCTGGGAGCCGAAGAACTGCAGGAGCATCCTATTAGGCCCGGCCTCTCAACGGTCACAAAAATCCGCGTCAGCGATGTCGGTCAATCCATCTGGTCGTCTCTGGCGAAAGCCGACACCGAGGAATATCAGACCGACGTCTATGACAACGAATTGACGGACGCGGAATCGCTGGCGCAAGAAGTCATGAAGACCAACATGGTGTCTCGCATCGCTTCATCCGTGTTGAAGCCGAGCGACTAAACACGCGCCGACAAACTGTTGTTTCGCACGGTCGCGAGTCGGCGGGTAGAAGCGATCGATCGGGAAAAAGGAGCGGCGATGAAGGATTTCGTCCTCGGATCGATTTTGATCGTGTCTCTCCTGGTGGATGGTGCCGTCGTGTACGGTCAAGATCCGGACTTATACGGCAATCGTCGAACAAACCCCACTGGATCACCTGACATCACAGGCATTCCGAATGCTCTCGGCGGATCACGTCCGTCACGTGTTCCAAGCGCCCTCCCGGACTCTCATATTCCGCCGCGAAGCCCGGATCTCGGCTCACCGACATTTCCCCTGTCTCCCTCCATAGGCCCTGGATCAGGTCTGCTGGGGCCGGACTCCGGTCCTGGCCCGGCCCGATTGCGATCCGGTCATGAGTCGGAGAACATGAGAAGACATTTCGATCGACCGGCACGATAACATGTAGTCGCCGTAAGAAGTATTTCGAAGACGTTTGAGGTCGCTCAACGAACGGATCGCGAAGTCCGCCTGCAGCGCGAGAATGCCCGACTCAAGAGGCTGGTAGGCGAACGGATCTTGGAACTCACAAACGATGAGGAGGTGTGGGCATGACCCGGCATGCCTGAGCGGCCGTCGCCGACGGAATGAGCCGATTGCGCAGCGGATCCGAGCGCGCGGTAACGGCGAGACATCCTATTAGTCCACATAGATGGTCCCGCTGACTCGGATATCCTTGTGCTTGGGACAAAAGAACTGATACCGAGCCCCCAGGTTTTCCTCACCGACCAACCCGCGCCGCGCCACCTGGACTTTCTTCGTCTCTCCAGCCTTCACCTGGATATGAAGCGGCACCGGGATGCTTCTGGGGAGTAGCCCTCCGGATTCAGGATCCAACTTTATCTCGGGGATCGCCTCCTCTTCAGGCACCAGCATGGAAAGCCCTCCCACCGCGAACTCGTGGTCGATGCCGGTCGGGTTCTGGACGACAAACCATAAGGGTTCATTGAGATCTTCTTTCCGGTCAATGACCACGGTAGTAGGGAGCCAGATTTCCGTTTCTCCCATTTCGAAAACGCCCTTCCCCTTACCCAGTTCCTGCGCTTCAAACCAGAACTCCTTGGCATGAGCCTCGGGTAGGCCGAGCACATCAATGCACGATGCAAGCGCGGCGATCAGACGCATCCAAGAGAAGAATCGAAAAAATCCTTTGCTTTTCATAATACTCACCTCCCTGCGTGAACCCTACAGCCTGCAGGCGGGTGGCTCGGTTCCTCTTCTCATCCTCTTTCCGGATTATACGTCGCAGCAACAGCAACTAATCCGCTTCGTGCTGCCGTCAAATGGTTACGACCAATACTGCGACGCTTTCATATAGCCGAATAACAAATCCCGCCTGGCGAGAATTCCGACCAGCTTGTTGTTTCGAACCACCGGGACGCGGGTGAGATAGCGGTCCTGGAACAGATCGGCCACTTGGGCGAGTGTTTGATCTTCTGTAACGGTTACAGGATGTGTGGACATGATTTCCGTGGCAAGCACCTTCCGAAGATCGCGCCCGTCGAGCATGGCCTGCAGGAGATCGTATTCCGTCACGATCCCGACCAGCGTGCCGTCCTCTTCCACAACCGGAAGACTCCCGAAGTTCCGGTGAGTCATCATATGGGCAATGGTTGAGGCATCGGTGCGCGACGTACATCGGGTCACCGCGTCCTGCATCAACTGTTCCACGGTCAAGGTCTTGGGATCGCCGGCTTTCATGAAAAAGTCCGTTTGTCTCATAAGTTCCTCACTGTTCTCGTTTTCCCCCCGTGGCAAGATACGTTCGTAAGACATCGCGTCTCGCAATGATACCGATCAGTTTATCCTTGGCATCCACGACCGGAACACGAACGAGATCGCTGGCGCGCAACACATGGACCAACGTGCCGAGCGTCGTTTCAGCCCTTACCGAATAGGGATTCGAGGTCATGATGTCCTTCGCCGCGACGGCGCCGAGGTGATGACGGTCGTCAATGGCCGCGAGTAAATCGTACTCGCTCACGATGCCGGCCAATTTCCTCCCATTCTCCACGACCGGGACAGCCCCGAATCCCTCGATGAGGAGAGTAGCAATCACATCACCCTTCGTACTCATGCGCACGAATTGCACTTCTTTCTCCATCACCTGGTTGACGGTCATGGAATCAAAGTCTTTGACCTTGACTACCTTGTCCATCTTTTTGCCCCTCTTTGTTTTCGGCATCTCCCCTCCTTACCGATCGTCATACTTCACTGCCCGCATGTCGCTGACGGCCCGAACGGCCGAGGTTCATCTGCTTTCAGCAGCACCGGCGACGCGGAGCTTGCAAACTCCCACATGGGTCTCTCTCCATAACCGTCATCTTCGCTTCTGAGACGACTTGTCCTTCCTCGGCGAGTTGTGGAGTATTTTCCAAGTAAGGGATACTCGGTCGACTGGCGAGAATTACCACAGCCCGCCATGCGCCCCTGCTGCAAAACGCCGCAATATTCCCTCTGATTGCAACACGGATAGCGTTCGTAAGCCTTCGAAAGACGACTGATTTTTCTCTCCGTTCTCTCCATACTACAGGCATATCCAATGCAGAACTGATACCCAAAACGATTCCTCCGAGTCACGGTCTGTACGGAAGGAGACCTCTTATTATGCGGATCGTATGTGCGGTCGATGGGTCGGAACATTCACAGTGGGGAATACAAGCGCTTGAGGCCCTTGCCGGTCGAGAGCCGGAGCATGTGGTGCTTCTGCACATAGTCGACCGACCGACGCTCCAGGCCGCCAAGAACGAGAACCCCGTCGCAGCGAAACGCGCCCTTGCCGCCATGGAAAAGGCCGGTAACATCGTGCTGCGCGACACGGCACGATCGGCCCGGCTCGCCCTCGGACAGGCGGCAACCGGACCACGCACAACATTCCAGACCATTCTCTCGCATGGTTCGGCCTCCCATACCATTGTGAAAACAGCCCGGCGACTGAAAGCTGACCTGATCCTGATAGGGTCGCGAGGCTTGAGCGATATTCAAGGATTCTTGTTGGGCAGTGTCTCCCGACGTGTGGCAGCGATGGCTCCCTGTCCCCTGTTGGTCGTGAAGCGACCGTTGACTAACCTGCTTAATGTCGCCCTCGCCGTGGATGACTCCAAAGCATCACGCACCGCCGCCCGGTTTCTTCGATCCTGTATCCTCCCGGAATCCGCTACGGTCACGATCCTGACATCGGTGGAAAGTCCCCTCACGGACTTCGCTGCGCGCTACCTCTCCGAACCGCAACTGGCGGAATTGAAACGACCGGTCATGGAACGAGCCGCCACGTTGGTCAATACCATGCGGGACGAGTTCATGAAAGGCGGTTTTTCGGTCGTAACCCAGGTGCAAATGGGACATGTGATCGATACGATCGTGAAATATGTCGAGACCGACCATGCCCAACTGCTGGTGATGGGTTCCCGCGATTTGATGAAGAGCGAGCGGCTTTATCTCGGAAGCGTGTCCGAAAGTCTCTTGAGACACGCACCCTGTTCTGTTCTGATTGTGCGAGGCGCGCGTGGCTGACTTCGCATATCACGACATTCACCAGCTCTCGACTGAGGATGTCCTCAAACGACTCGAAACCGGCAATGACGGCCTCCGTTCCGATGAAGCTAAACGACGATTGGTTCAGTACGGTCCGAATGTCCTCGTTGAGCCGGACCAGTACTCGCTCCTCAAAGGGCTTGTCCGCCATTTCACCCACTTCCTTGCCGTTCTACTTTGGATCGCCGCCGGGCTCTCCTTTGCCGCTGACTTCATGCGACCGGGCGAGGGCATGGCCACGTTGGGCTGGGCGATTCTGGGAGTCATCGTCATCAATGCCGGCTTTGCGTTCTTCCAGGAATACAAGGCGGAGCAGGCCGTGCAAGTCCTCCACCGCCTGCTACCGGACAAAGCCTGGGTGAAGCGAGGCTGGCAATTGATCGAATGCGTACGCAGCGAAATTGTGCCCGGCGATGTGCTCATCCTTGAAGAAGGGGAACGCATCCCTGCTGATGCGCGTCTCATCAAGGCCAGCGGGATGCGAGTGGATAATGCCTCGTTGACCGGCGAAGCGAAACCCAAACGACGAACTGCCGAAGCCACGGAAGACGGGCACTGGCCCGATCTGCCGAACCTGGTCTTCGCTGGAACCACGATCCTGTCAGGGCACGGACATGCTGTGGTGTTCGCAACCGGCATGCGAACCGAATTCGGCAAGATTGCCGATCTCACCACAACGGTCGAAACCGGCCTCAGTCCCCTCCAGAAAGAGATCATCAAGGTCACCCGGGTCGTCGCTGTGATTTCATTGGCGATGGGTGCCGCATTTTTTGTCATCGGCCTCTGGACGGGGCTCGGCTTCTGGGTCAGCGCCATCTTCGGCATCGGGATCATTGTGGCGAATGTGCCGGAAGGACTCCTCCCAACCGTCACCCTCGCCCTTGCCATGAGCAGCCAACGCATGGCGAAGCGCAAGGCCCTGGTCAAACACTTGCCCTCCGTCGAGACCCTCGGTTGTACGACGGTGATCTGCACCGATAAAACCGGTACGTTGACGGAAAATCACATGAAGGTGGATCGATTCTACACCGACGGACTCGTGATCGAATCGCGAGAGGGATATTTCTTCACCCGAGGACACCTGGTCAGTACTGCGGAGGCCGAGCAATGGCGACCATTTTTTGACGTACTCCTCCACTGCCACAACGCCAAGCGAGTCCGCCAGCCCGATGGACACTCCGTCGTCACCGGCGATCCAACGGAAGTCGCGCTCTTGGAATTTGCCATCGAGCATGGGTTGGCCCATCGGCTACCCCTACGACGAATGGGCGAGCTGGCCTTCGACGCCGACCGAAAGCGGATGAGCACTCTGCATTGGGCGGAAGGACGGCTCGTGGCATTCATCAAGGGCGCTCCGGAGTCCGTGCTGGCGCATTGCACGAGCATCCGGCTCCATGATGACGTCAAACCCATGACTTCGGACGAACGCACACGCATTCTGAACCAAAGTCGTCTCTTCGCCGAACAAGCCTATCGGGTCCTCGCCGTGGCCATGAGGGATGTCGCCCACCAACCCGAGCACATCGAAGTGGAGACGATCGAAACCGATCTGACGTTCCTGGGCTTGGTGGCCATGATGGACCCTCCGCATCGTGAGGTGCCGCAGGCGATTGCCAGGTGCCGGCAAGCCGGCGTTCGAGTCATCATGATCACGGGCGACCATCCGCTCACGGCGCTGGCCATTGCGAGTAAGATCGGTCTCGCGCCGGATCAGATCACTGGACTCTCAGCACCGACGTTTGTCCCGGTCATCGAGGGAGCGCAGCTCGATAACATGAACGATGAAACTCTTCAACGGCTGCTGACCCCGTCCCACCTCAACGAACCGGATCCGGTCTTCGCCCGCATGGCGCCTCGGCACAAGATGCGGGTCGTCTCCATCCTCAAAGAGATGGGAGAAGTGGTCGCAGTCACGGGTGATGGGGTGAACGACGCGCCGGCGCTCAAGAAGGCCGACATCGGCGTCGCGATGGGTATTGCCGGGACGGACGTGGCGAAAGAAATTGCGGACATCATCCTCCTCGACGATAATTTCGCGACGATCGTAAGCGCCATTGAAGAAGGGCGGGCGGTCTATGAGAACATTCGCAAGTTCACCAGTTACGTACTTGCGAGCAATGTGCCCGAAATGGTGCCTTACTTAGGCTTCGGGTTCCTCGGGATGCCATTGGCACTCACGATTCCCCAAGTTTTGGCAGTCGATCTTGGAACCGACATGATCCCGGCTCTTGGTCTCGGCACTGAACAGCCCCTTGCCGGCGTCATGGAGGTCCCGCCGAGACCGCGAACTGAGCGGCTTCTCAATCTCCCGCTCTTGTTGCGGACTTATCTATTCCTTGGCGTCATCGAAGCGGTTGTCGCGATGGGTGGGTTCTTCTTATACCTGTATGGTCACGGTTGGACCTGGGGTACTCGCCTGGAGTGGTCCTCTCCTTTATATAAAGAAGCAACCACCGTGACCTTCGCCGGGATCGTCCTGACCCAGGTTGCGAATGTGTTTGCTTGTCGGTCTGATCGGCTTTCCATCAGGCGGCTCGGATGGTTCACGAACCCGCTGATCGTGTGGGGAGTCGTCACCGAACTGATTCTCCTGATGCTCATTACCTATACGCCGGTTGGAAATGACATCTTCGGAACCAGCCCTTTGCCGCTCTGGATCTACGGCCCGCTCGCGCTTGGGGCTCTGGCACTGTTGCTGGCCGAGGAAGGGCGTAAGATACTAGTGAACAGGCGCCGTCACCGGATGAATGCCGGAATGGCTCACACATCATGACCGATCATCGCCAGGACCCCGCTCACCATTACCCCAGGACTGAAATCGTTCCAGCTCACGCCCCCGTTACACCGGCGCCTCATCGACCCGAATCAATGCCTGAAGAGAAAGCACCGACATCAATCGCAGTGCTTCCTACAGGATCGAAAAGATCACGTCTTCCCTGGCTCATCGGAACGGCAATCGTTCTCGCCATCGTCGGAGGGGGTCTATGGTACTGGGGGACCTCCGGTGCTCCCCCCGTCCAATACAAGACCGCCGTTGTTGACCGGGGACCGATCACCGCGATCGTGACTGCCACAGGCACGATCAATCCGGTCGTCTCGGTGCAGGTCGGCAGTCAGGTTTCCGGCAAGGTCTCTCGACTCTTCGCAGACTTCAACTCGCAAGTCGTAACCGGACAGGTGTTGGCGCAAATCGATCAAAAGCCGTTCAAGGCCCGTTTGAGCCAAGCGCGTGCCGCCGTGAAGAGCGCCAAGGGGAACATTGGAAAAGCCGAAGTGCTTGCCGCACAGCGCAAACGAGAGTTCGATCGCATGGCGGCGCTTCGACCACAGGCCTACGTCTCGCAGGCCGATGTGGATCTCGCCGACACGAATTATCGAGACGCGGCGGCCGATGTCGAGGTCCTGCAAGCCCAGTTGGATCAGGCCCAGGCGGCGCTGGCTTCGGCGGAATTGGACCTCGGTTATACGACGATCTACTCTCCGGTGGACGGTATCGTGGTGTCCAGGAACGTGGATGTCGGCCAAACGTTGGCGGCGGCCTTCCAAACACCGATCCTTTTCGTGATCGCTCAGGACCTCACCAGGATGCAGGTCAATGCGAGCGTCAGCGAAGCGGACATCGGGGGTGTCCACGAAGGGACGGAAGCCCACTTCCGCGTGGACGCTTATCCCAAGCAATTCTTCGAGGGCCTGGTGACACAGGTCCGCAACGCTCCCATCAACATTCAGAACGTCGTCACGTATGATGTCGTCATCACGGTGAGCAATCCGGACTTGAAACTGAAGCCGGGCATGACGGCGAATGTCACCATCGTCACGGCGCAAAAGGACGACCCTTTGCGTGTGCCGAACGGCGCCATCCGTTTTCGGATGCCCAACGTACCCATCGATAGGAAAGCCTCAAGGGTCTGGGTGCTCGATCAAAACAATCAGCCGCGCCAAGTGGAGGTGACGACCGGGATTGCCGATTCTCTTTCCACCGAGATTGTGGGGAGCTCGTTGAATCGAGGAGATCGCGTCATCATCGGCATTGAATCGGAAGAGGAGCAGGCTCAAAAGAAATTGCCGCCGGGATTCCAACCGGGTCGAGGGATGAGATAAAAAACCGTTTGTCTGGTTCATTTGGTTCATCCGGTTTGTTTCGTGTTTGTCTTAACCGAGTAAACCAAACAAACAAAATAAACCAAATCAACCGAGATCAATGTCCTTTTTGTGGCTCACCGTTCTCTCCGCGTTCCGCGTCCTCCGGCGTAATCCCATGCGCGCCGGATTGACCATGCTCGGCATCATCATCGGAATCGGCGCAGTCGTGGCCATGGTCGGACTGGGTCAGGGCGCGACGGTTTCCGTTCAAGCTGAAATCTCAAGCCTGGGCACCAACGTCCTCATCATCGTCCCCGGCGCAACCACTGTCGGCGGCGTTCGTGGCGGTCTCGGCTCCGTCTCAACCTTGACCGTCGATGACGCACAGGACATCGAGAAGAAAGCCGTAGGGGTCACCGGTGTCATGTACGCGAGCCGCTCAGTCCTTCAAGTCATCCGGGAAAATAAGAACTGGAGCACGGCGATTATGGGAACCACTCCGGAATTTCAGGACATTCGGAATTGGTCGACGGCCCAGGGGCACTTTTTCACCCAGTCGGATATGGATTCGGCCGCGAAGGTCGCGGTGCTGGGCAAAACCGCGGCGCAAAATCTCTTTGAAATCGGTGAGGACATTGTCGGCGGCGAAATCCGTATCAGAAATGTGCCGCTGCGCGTCATCGGGATTTTGGCCTCGAAAGGCCAGTTCGTCTCAGGACAGGATCAGGACGACATCGTGATCCTGCCTTTTACGACGGCGGAGCGCAAGGTGCTCGGCACGCAATTCTTGGGGACGGTAGGGATCATTATCGTCGCCATGGAGAGCCGCCATGACATACCGGCGGCGGTGGAAGACATCAGGGAATTGCTGCGCGCGCGACATCGGTTGCATCCTTCCGACGAGGATGATTTTACCATCCGAACGATGGAAGACCTCGCCAAAACCATGGCGGGCGCCAGCCGAACCATGATGCTCATGTTGATGGGCATCGCCTCTATTTCTCTGCTTGTCGGCGGCATCGGCATCATGAACATCCTGTTGGTCTCAGTGACGGAACGGACGAGGGAGATCGGACTCCGCATGGCCGTCGGCGCGAAGCGGGCGCATATCTTGCTGCAGTTTTTGATCGAAGCCATCATCATGACGGCGATCGGCGGAGTGCTGGGCGTTGCCTTCGGTGTCGGCAGCGCCAGGTTGTTGACCCAAGTCATCGGCTGGCCGACGATCGTCAACGTGCCCGCCGTCGCGTCTGCCTTCTTGTTTTCCTTGGCCGTCGGTGTCTTTTTCGGACTCTATCCGGCCAATAAAGCCTCAAAGCTGAACCCCATCGAAGCGTTGCGCTACGAATAGTCATCGATCCCTTCGTAGAAACGACGATGTCATTCGCCACTAATCCGATGTCATGACCATCCATGTCAATTGAGGTCGTCATACTTATCCGCTTTAGTTTTAGAAAGTAAAATCCAAGGGGATTATCTAGCTGACCTGGGAATGTCCTAAGAGTTAAATAGAATCAGTGGAATCGCTCAGGAGGAGAATCTTCAAACAAGGAGGAGACATGAACGCAGAACAATTCAAAGGGAAGTGGACTCAGTTCAAGGGAGAGGCCAAACGTCAGTGGGGCAAGCTCACGGATGACGATATGACTGAGGCCGAAGGAAACTATGACAAGTTTCTCGGGCGCGTGCAGGAGCGCTACGGCGACAAGAAGGAAGACGTCATGAAGTGGACGAACGACTGGTTTGACAAGCAAAGTACCGCCCATTCGGGACAGCAGAGATAACGTCGGTTCGTCCTGTGTCGGTAGGCTCTAAGAACAGTCGGGTTGACCAATGCTGACATACCGTCGGAGGTCAATCAGTACTGAAGGGGAGAGGTCTACTATGCTGAGCTGGGCGGTTACATTCTTGGTCGTCGCGATTATTGCAGGCGTGCTCGGACTATCGGGAGTCGCCGGAACAGCCACGAGCATTGCTTATGCATTGTTCGTTATTTTTATCATCTTGGCGCTGATCGGCTTCTTCACCGGTCGTAAGCCGGTTGCCTGACAACATAGAGACTGATTGCGTCGAGTCTATTGTCATGGTGTAGTCCTTCCCTGCCGTAACGGCAGGCACCCGGCGGCGCTCACGCGCCGCCGGGATTGCCTTATCACTGCACTTATGGTCTACAGACCTTTAGTAAAAAACGATCACATCGTATAAGACTGAATATCGCGAAGATAGTCTTCAATGGCCTGCGTAGCAAGACTAAAACACTCACAGCTCATGTCCTTCACCTTTTCAATGTTGATCAATTCCACTTTGCCGTAGCTATACCGGACCATGTCGTTGCGTTGAAACGCCGACAGCGTTTCCGTCACCGTGACCCGTTGGGATCCCAGTTGATCGGCAAGGAATCCATGGGTGAAGGGGAAAATGATGTCGCCAGTCCGATGATGATGCGCCAACAGCCACCGAGCCAACCGTTGCTCGACCGAGTGCCATTGGCTGCAGCCGACGGAGATCACCGCATGGCGAAACATCAGAGCGCTAAAACGCCTGACCATTCTTGCAAATACGGGCAAAGCGGGAAGCATGCCGACGAGTGTGGCCGTATCCACAAACAAGCTCGCGCCGCCGATCTGCACGATGGTATGCGTGGGTGAAGCTGTAACTCCGTTCAAAACATCCGGACAGAAACACCCTTCCTTTCCGACGACCGCCACTTCAAGCACACGGCCGCTTCGCTCCATCTCCATCACGCTGATGGCGGCGCCAAGCGGAAAGTACAGGTACCGCAACGGACTGTCCACGGGGTTCAGTTCCTCTTTCGTAGACAGCATGATGAGTTTGACGTGCGGGCTCAACGCCTGCTTTTCGGCAACAGGAAGCATCGTCAGGAGTTGGTGCCGGTCGAATTCCGACATCATAACGAAAAAGCGTACAACATTAGAGAGAGCTTTTACTAGGGTATGTCTCAGGTGACTGGGCGAAACTTTACGTACTAGTCTAGCGTCCCAAGGTTCTTTTTCTTCCGGCAAAGTAGCATTCGCAGACGATCGCCACCAGACGCTCCCGAGTTTCCACCCGAATGGCTCCCCGACCGCGCTGAATCAATTCCGCCGTTTCGAAGTCATTGAGGACCTGGACGATACTCTGGCGATACACGCCTAAAATGCCTGCCAGCATTTCCTGAGTCACCGGGATTTCAGTCGTGCCGCTTTTATCCATGGCGGTCAACAGCCAGCGCGCGCATCGCTGCTCCAAAGAATGCAGTCGATTGCATGTCACCGACAGCGCCAGTTCAGTGAACAGCAGACTCAAATATCGGCGCAAGGAGCGGGCGACCGGCAAGCTCGAATCGGCGGCGGTGATAAAGGCATCGCTCTTCATTCGAACCACCGACCCCGGAATAACGGTCATGACTTTCGCCAATGCGCCATGCTCGCGGGTCGTCACGTTGTTCAGAAAGGCGCTCATCCCGGTGAAACCTTCACGCCCGACCATGGCCAACTCCACCGTCGAGCCGTCCGAAGTCGGCATGAGCATGGACACGAGGGCCGTGATGGGAAAGTAGATGAACCGAATGGGCTCACCGGCCTGGTGCAGCACTTCCTTGGCATCGACCTCCTGAATGTGCATGTGCGGGATGAGTTTGGAGAAGTTTTCGAGGGGAATGTATTGCAATACCAAATTGTTCCGAGCATATCGCGCGACATCCACTAAGGCTTCTCCCTTGCAGAACGGCGAGAATAGCCCAGAGCGTCCGTGGATTCTGTCGTCTGGCCGACATTGTTCATTTCTCACATGAAGAAGTGGTTACATGAACGAATTATTCTTGCGTAATGCCGACGGTGATTGACTCCATGAAACTCGAATTTATCTGCCAAGCAGATCGGCCAAGGGGACCGATTGATGGGCTTTCTTCAGAATACCGTGTCCCATCATCGAGGTAAGTTTCAGTGTCGGCCGGTGCATGGGGGGTGTCTTTTGTCGTCTAGGCGACAGACTCTCGCGGGACAATAATAGTAGCATGGAAACCCCTGGGGTAAGGCCCTATAAAAAATGCCTATCCTTCACAACGAGAGTATTGACGATAACAGCGGTCGAGGCAACAAGACAGGCACACTTATAATCTCTGATCAGGAGGAAACCGATGATTCCGCTGCGGAAAGAGATTCAAGACTTCACGCGATCATGCGAGAAGCTCATTTCACTTCGCATGATGTCCGGCGATGAACCGTTAAGCGAGGACGAACGTCACCTGATCGTCTATTATTTGGACGAACTCAGACGGCTGACCCCGTCGGTCCATACGATCCCAGAATCGTAAGGGAATCGATGAATGAAGATCAATCGCCCGATGGAGGGTCTTGATCTTCAGCAAGTAGTGCCTCAGAATCTTGCGAACTTCTATGGCGAAGGAGCCTATGTCCTCATCGTCGAATCCGAGCGCGCGCGGCGCCGGAATTCTGATCGTAGGCCGTGTCCGATCTCTTCGTGAGTCTCGCAGCCGCATGTTGGGCCGAGCCGGCTACCAGGTGAGCGAAGCCTCTGCGGGCCAGGAGGCGCTCCGCTTAGCCGCTACGGATTCACCGGAATTAATCATCCTCGATGTCGGTCTGCCGGACATCGACGGACTGGAGGTCTGCCGACGTCTCAAAGCAGAGCACGCAACATCCCACATCATGGTGCTGCTGGTCTCTTCCTCCCGCACACTCAAGAAGAGTTTTGCCGTCGAGGTCGAACAGGAAGCCGATAGTTACCTCAGAGAACCCATCGATCCGGTGGAGTTGCTGGTCGGCGTGCGGATGTTGTTGAGGTTGGCGGGCCTCGAAAAACAAAATCGTAGACTCATCCGACAATCGCAGACGCAAGACAAGATTGCGCCGTACCGCGCAGCGAATCGCGATATGACCAGGAGCAAGCAGGTAGAGGAAGACCTGCGCGCGGCTCACGATACGTTCCGTCATCTTGTCGAACAGTCCCCCTTCGGCGTGTACGTGGTCAACGCAGACTTTCGCCTGATCCAGGTGAGCGCCGGAGCCCAGAAAGTGTTTCAAAACGTCCGACCTCTATTGGGAAGGGATTTTGCCGACGTACTGCGCCGGATTTGGCCGGAGCCGTTCGCCGGCGAGGCCATCGATTTGTTCCGACACACGTTGGAAACCGGGAAGCCGTATCATGCGCCCAGCACGATAGAGCGGCGGCGTGACAGCGGCGAACTGGAAGCATACGATTGGAAAATCGAACGTCTCATGCTGCCTGACGGACGGTGGGGCGTGGTATGCCATTTTTACGATCTCTCGGAACGTCAGCGATACGAAGAATCCCAGCGCGAGAGCGAAGCACGATTCCACACCCTGGCCGATAACATCTCGCAATTGGCCTGGATGGCGGATGAAAGAGGTGGGTTCTTCTGGTACAACCAGCGCTGGTTTGATTACACAGGCACGACCTTGGAAGAAATGCAAGGATGGGGCTGGCAAAAATTTCATCATCCTGACCATCTTCAGCATGTGGTCGAAAAATGGCGGCAGGCTCTTGAAACAGGAGCGACATGGGAGGATACGTTCCCCCTGCGGGGACGCGACGGACAATATCGATGGTTTCTTTCCCGGGCGGTGCCGATTCGCAATACCGATGGACGGATACTCCGATGGTTCGGCACGAATACCGACATTACCGACTTGCGCGAGGCCGAGCAGGCGCAAGCGCACTTGGCGGCGATCGTGACGCACTCCGACGACGCCATCATCAGTAAAGACCTGAACGGCCTCATTACGAGTTGGAATCGTGGAGCGGAACGCCTGTTCGGTTACACCGAACAGGAAGCGATCGGTCGGTCGATCACGATGCTCATACCCCCGGACCGTGTCGATGAAGAGCCGGAGATCCTCGCGCGCATTAGAAGCGAGGAGTCGGTTGAACATTTTGAGACCGTCCGGCGCCGAAAAGACGGCACATTGCTGGATATCTCCCTGACGGTGTCACCCATCAAGGACGACGAAGGTCGGGTTATCGGTGCATCCAAGGTGGCGCGCGACATGACCACGCGCAAACGACAGGAGGAGGAACTGCGCCGGTGGAAGGATGAGCTGGAGACTCGCGTGCAAGAGCGGACCGGAGAACTGCTGGCGACGCAAGGTCGGCTGATGACATTGACCTCGCAATTGAGCCTGACCGAGCAACGGGAGCGTCGCAAGCTGGCCCGTGAGCTGCACGATTATCTGGCTCAGATGCTCGTCGTCGGGCAGATGAAAACCGGCATGCTGAAGAAACAGATTCCACCCAAGCCAGCAAGCACAGGCCTCTTGCAGGATTTGGGCAAGGTGTTTCAAGAAGCGTTGGCCTATACGCGCACCCTGATCGCCGAACTGAGCCCTCCGTCGCTCGAGGATTCCGGTTTGCCGATCGCATTGAAATGGCTGGCTGAGCGATTTGAAAAGGATGGGCTCCAGGTGGACGTGCAGGTGAATTGTGTCTCCATACCGTTGCCTGAAGAACAGTCGGTCGTGGTGTTTCAGGCGGTGCGCGAGCTGCTGTTCAACGTGATGAAACATGCGGATGTCGGCCAGGCGACGGTGACCGTGACGCCGGACCAGGATAACTCCTTGCGGATCGCCGTGACGGATCACGGCAAAGGATTGAGTCCGGATGCATTGCAACGCTCCGCTCAGCCCGGCCATCTGGGGCTCATCAGCGTGCGGGAACGTTTCCGCGCAATGGGCGGCCGAGTCGATGTGGAATCGCGGCCTGGTCAAGGCACGACGGTGACGCTGGTATTGCCTTTGGCAAGGAGTGCTGAGACAAAAGTGCTGAGTTCCAAGTTGCCTGAAATGCAAAACTCGGCACTCAGGACTCAGAACTCAGCACTTCCGAAGCAAGCGGCCATCCGTGTTCTTCTGGTGGATGACCACAAGTCGGTGCGTCAGGGGTTGCGGGAGCTCTTGGCCTCGGACGATCGAATCCGCGTCGTCAGCGAGGCAGGCACTTGCGAGGAAGCGCTGATGCTGGCGGCCAACTTGGTTCCCGACATGGTCGTCACGGACATCAATCTGCCCGACATGGACGGCATCGAAGCGACGAGGCGTTTCAAACGACTTCATCCGCAGATGGTGGTGATCGGGCTTTCGATTCACACGGAAGAGCACATGAAACGCGAGATCGTTTCAGCCGGTGCCGAGACGCTGTTGTCCAAGGAATGGGCTGCGGAAGAGCTTATCGCCACGATCGTCAAGTGCCGCGATGAACGATTACGTGAACCTAAAAGCGACTACGCTTAAAGTACCGCGATCATCCGTTCGCCCTGAGCTTGTCGAGCTCATCGGAGAACTCACCACGAACGATGTTCGAAACCATTACATGGTCAGCACGACTTCCACCTCGCCGACGCGGCGGGCCACTCTCAAAGCGACTTCGTTCTCATGGCGGTCAAGCACGAGGTCGAGACGCGCGGTTCCGACGGAGAGATTCCGAATCTCGACCCGCTCAAGGAAAGGCGGCAACACAGGGCGGTCGAAACTCACCAGACGATGAGGCGCGTCGATTCGCAAGCCCAGACAGGCTTGGAGCAGCAGGAAGCCGGCACCGGCCGCCCAAGCTTGCGGTGAACAGGCCGTCGGATAGAGCGTGGGGCTTTCCCCGGCCCGCCTGGAAAATCCACAGAACAATTCGGGCAGCCGATGGAGTTCGATAAAGAGGCTGGTGTCGAAGATGCCCGTCAAGACCTTCATCGCTCCTTGCTTATAGCCGTAAGCCGCCATGCCGGCCGCGATGACGGCGTTGTCGTGAGGCCACACCGACCCGTTATGGTAGGACATCGGGTTGTACCGTGCCTCCGAGGTGGCAATCGTGCGGATGCCCCATCCGCTGAAAAACCCCTCGCTCAAGAGTGCGCGTGCCGTACGTACCCCGCGTTCCTTCTCGGCAATGCCGCCGTAGAGACAATGGCCGGCGTTTGAGGAACGTACGCGGCAAGGCCGTCCCTTCCCGTCCAACGCAAGAGCATACAAGTCCAGTTCCTTGCACCAGAACGCCCGCTCGAATCGATCTCGGAGTGAGTCCGCTTCTTTCAGCAATCGATCGGCGTGATCGGAATCTCCCAAAAGTCGAGCCAAGTCCGACGCCGTTCGTTTGGCTCGATAGACGTAAGCCTGGACCTCACAGAGCGCAATCGGCCCTTCGGCGGCCGTCCCGTCGGCGTGGAAAACGGCATCGTGAGAGTCTTTCCATCCTTGATGCACCAGTCCCGTATCGGTCCGCCGAGCGTAGGTCGTAAAACCCATGCCGGTCGGATCGCCGTACTGATCGATCCACTGCAGGGCCAGCTGAATATGCGGCCAGAGCGCCGTAAGAAACCCGCGATCGCCGCTCCGTTCGTAATAGGCGCCCGCCAGAACGATGAACAACGGCGTGGCGTCGACAGTCCCATAGTATCTGCCGAACGGAATTTCCCCGAGGGCCGCCATCTCGCCCTGACGCGTCTCGTGCAAAATCTTGCCGACCTCCGCATCCTGTTCCGGCCGATTCTCCGTCGCCTGAGTCGCGGCCAGAAAGCCGAGGACTCCACGCGCGAGAGCGGGATTCATCCACAGCATTTGCAAGGCGGTAATAATCCCGTCTCGCCCGAACGGGACGCTGAACCAAGGCACGCCGGCATAGGGATAGAGCCCCTGCGGTGTCTCCGAAACCAACATGTGGAGATCGGCCATCGACCGGTTCAACCAGTGATTGAATTGTTCATTCGACGTATAGATGTGAGCATCGGAGGCTTTGGCTTTCTGTAACGCGCGAAAGGCCTCACGGTGGGCACCGTCGTAGGAGAGAAACGCCCTCCGCCGTTGCTTGATTTCGCAGGAAATCGAGATCTCCCACGCCATGTCGGCGTGCGGAGGGATGTTCGCCTCGATCCTCAACCCATCAGACGTGATCCGCTTCGGCGCCGGGGAGCATTTGATATACGTTCGACGGACGGTCTCATCCAGTCCTTTGTATCCAAGCACCAGCCCGATCTTCGATCGAACGGTGTTCAGCTTTCGTCCGCGACGAGGACGCTGTCGACCCCTCGCTTCGAAGAGATCGGCGAAATCCGCATCCATGGCGACCATGAGCCGGAGGGGAAATTGCTCCACTCCGTAGTTATGAACCCGGATGCGCTCGTAACAGGTCCCTTGCCAGAGAAACCGGGTACGGCACAGGTGGAGCGTGCCGCGCGGCACCGGCCGTTGCGCATCCAGCATCATGTCCGCGTTGGTGAGATCGATCCGAACGAGCGCATTGTCGTCTTTCGCCTTCGCGCTGAGCAACATCGGACGCTCTCCCCCGAGCGAGAGCTCGAATCGGGAGAGGAACCGCGTCCCTTCATGATAGAGACCCTGCGGGCCCGGCAACACGTGATGGATGTCGCCGTACCGATCGAACACGGCGAAGGTCTCACCCTGCTTCAACGCTTCCGAGCGGCCTTCGGCCAAGGAGGATGATGCGAGGATATAATATTGATCCTTCAATCTGATCACGTCGTTCATGAATGATTTCCTTCAGTGCATGGTTTTTGCTCGGCTCATGCGCGCGGCGACCAGGCTCGTCACCAACATAACGAGGCTGATCCCATATACGCCGGTTTCCGTACCCTGCTGTTCCATGATCCATCCGAATGCAGAAATTCCCCCGATGGCGGCCGTCATCGCGCCTGTTCCATAGAATCCCAAGACTCGTCCGATCATCTGTCTCGGCGCGAGTTCTTGGATGATGCCCCACGCAATCGGGGTAAAGGCGCCCATCCCACAGCCGATCAAACCCATGAGGAGACCGGCCATATACAGATCAGTCGTTCCAGTCAACGCGAAAAGGGCCGCCGCGCTCAACACACTGGTACCCATGATGAGGCGCATTCGATCCTTGATCATCCAGTCGGTCGCCCACAGGAGCCCGATCGATGTGATGAAGAGTCCGACGCCGACCGCGGACCATAAATACCCGATCTCTACCGGGCCCAGTCCCAGCATCTTCCGCGCGAACACAGGAAAGAGAGCGGTCAACGCGCTGGTGCCGAACGTATAGAGAGCGGCGGTGCCGGTCAAGAGCAAGATCGTCGGTTGGATGACCACACTATAGCGAAATCCTTCAACCAGATCTTGCAGCATCGTCGGCCGCGCGGCACGTGACGGAACCTGCGGCCCGGAGTTCTTGAAGCGGACCAGGGTGAGGCACGCGGCGGAAATCATGTATGTCGCGGCGTTGAGGCATAGAACCTCTTGTGACCCGTACGCGGCAATGCCTAAGCCGCTCAGCGCGGGACCGAAAATAATGCCGAGGCTGGTCGTGCTTTGGAGAAGTGCGTTGCCGGCCGTGAATTGAGTTTTAGGGACGAACGAAGGTACGGCGGCGGTGAGAGCCGGACCGAACACCGCCGTCGCAATGGCGTGCAAGAGGACCAAGATATAGAGGACGGATACCGTAAAGGATTCCACGGGAATGAGGCAGGGAATCAACCCGATCAACAACGCGCGCAATATATCGCTGGTGATGAGCAGCACCTTTTTCGGAAGCCGATCGACATACACGCCGATGATCGGACCCAACACAATCGGGGGGATCGTCTGCAGCAGGCCGATGACGGACGTTTTGATGGGCGACCCGGTGACGGCATAGACGAACCACAGGAGCGCCAGTCTTGAGATGCCGTCTCCTATTTGGGAGATAAATTGTCCGGACCAGACAAGTCCGAAATCACGGGTCAGGAGCAGCGGACGATCCTGGGCTGAAATGCTGTCTGCGTTCTCCGCCATAGGGGGAGCCGGGTCGGCAACTGAAACATCGGCATGCCGCCCTGCTGAGATGCTGTCTGCGTTCTCCACCGTAGGGGGAGAGTAAGGCAAGGGGCCGGAGCGGCCTTGCATCAGCTCTCGCCCTCCAGCCGTATCTTTTCGGTGTTCACTGCTCGGACACCCGGCACTTGACGGGCCGTCTCGGCGGCTTCGAGAGCGGTGACCTGGAAACGCACCGTTCCGTTGAGCTGAACGACACCGTCCTCGGTCTTCACTTCGAAGTTGGCTGCCTTCAGGGTCGCGCTTTTGGAGAAACGTTCTTTGATCAAGGTCGTGAGGGTTTCATCCTGTTTCTTCGACAGCGTCTTCGCAAGGTCTTTCTCGACGGCAAGCTTGTTGACCACGGTCTTTACACCTGGGACGGCTTGCGCGATTTCTGTCGCGGCCGTTTTTTCTTCTTCAGTCGAGACACGTCCTGCCAGAGTCGCGGTTTGCTGGTCGTCTCCCACTTCAATCTCGTAACGGAAAAGTCGTGGATCTCCCATCAGCGCAAGCTTGACCGACAAAATCAGTGAACCCAGGGGCCTTTTGGCAGACTGATCCTTTTCCTTACTCTCAGATTCAGCCGGTTGTGAGTCCGCCTTCGTTGCCGGAGCGGGTGCGGATTGCGCCTTCCCTTCCGCCGGTGGCTTAGTCGGCGCATGTTTCTCCGGCGTGACTTCTTTGTGATCGGTCGAGTCCGCTTTCGTCGGAGGACTGGGTGGGGACTGCGGCTTTACGTCCGTCGGTGGCTTGGGCGGCACGGGCTTCTCAGGCGCGACTTCTTTGTGATCAGTTGATGTGTCCGTCTTCGTCGTCGGAGCGGGTGAGGGCTGCGGCTTCACGTCCGTCGGTGGCTTGGGCGGCGCCGGCTGACCATCGGAGGCGGTGGGAGGACGTTGTGGGCGCGGAGCAGGCGCTTCCGTTGAACTTTCCTTGTCATGGGTATCGGAGAATGCGGGATCTATAGGTCCCAGCAGGAGCACGCTCATGCTCAGTATGATCAGCGCTCGTGGCGACATGGTCATCGCGAGAGCCCTCCTCGTACACGATGTTCCTGAGAATTCACCGGGGCCATTCTAACTCGCAACGGCTTCCGTGTCATCTCTTCCCCCGAGCGAGACGGCCTCCTCGTATCTCAGAGGCCGTCCGAGTGATGCGTCTGTTGATGAAACTTCAGGATGGTGTGTGAACAACGCGTCCAATGCTGATCTACGAATTGGACGGTGGATTAAGAAACCAAGGGGCCTGGCGTAGAAACGGCCAAGGCTCCTGTGTGCGACTTGTAAAAACTGAACAGCCATGCGGTCGCAGCCGTCATGAGAAGAATGAGGCTGATTCCTCCCAGGCTGGCGGCAGGACCGATTGTATCGGCAGCCCATCCAAAACCGGCCATACCGGCCATGGATGACGCCATTCCTCCCGTGGCGAAGCTCGTAAAGACTCGGCCCAAGAGATGCGCCGGCGTCAATTCTTGGAGCATCGTCCACACCAGCGGAGTAAACATGGCGGTGCTTCCTCCGATCACCGCGATCAAAGCACCGGCCACCACAGGAGCTTCGAGGAAACCGAGCGCCGCGACGGCCAGACCGCCGACGGCTAATGCCCCGGACATGAACCGCAAACGCCAAGATACGTCTCCCTGTGTGATCGATGTCAGACCAAGGGAGGCAAGCAACATTCCGACGCCGAGCGCCGACCATAGCCACCCGAGTTGCATCGGGCCCACCCCCAGCACGTCTTTCGCGAAGACCGGCAGCAAAAAGATGAAGGCGCTGATGCCGACGCTATAGAGAGTGGCCGTCAACATGAGGAGCAAGACGGTCTTCTGCTCGACGAAGACGAAGCGAAAACCCGCCATCAAGTCGGCGGTGATGTCTTCCGTCAATCCTTTATTTGCCGTACGCCGACGATCGAGGATTTCATGCATACGAATGGGGAACAAGCACAGGGCGGAGATAAAAAAGGTCGCCGCGTCGGCATAGAGGACGTTTTGCGCTCCGATGAGCGCGATACCGAGGCCGCTGACGGCAGGCCCCACAAGAAGCCCGACGTTGGTCGTCGTCTGCATGAGCGCGTTGGCGGCGATAAGCCGCTCCTTGGGCACAATGAGAGGAACCGCGGATGTCAAAGCCGGCCCGAAGACAGTGGAAAAGATCGCGGTGGCAAAGATGAGGACGTACAGCCGATCGAGAGTCAATTCACCCGCAGCATAGAGCAGCGGAATCAGGAGCACCATCAAGGTCCGAAGAAGATCGACCCAGATCATGACCGGTTTCTTTCGAACGCGGTCCAGAAAGACACCGATCAACGGGCCGAACAGCAATGGGGGAAGCGTTTGAAGCAGTCCGACCACCGTCATCTTGAGCGCCGACCCGGTCATTTCATAGACGAACCACAAAAGCGCCACTTTGTTGAGGCTGTCACCGATCTGAGAGATCGTCTGGCCGGCGAACAAAAAGCCGAAGTCTCTGGTTTTAACCAACTCCCAACCGCGAGCACGGCTCGGAGCGGAACCGGTCTCTTTCGCATCGGCAAGTACGTCAGACATGTCGGCCTCGCCCAAGAATCTTATGTTGCTCGGAGGCGAACGCCTGTGCGTCTTCATCTTCGAGAAGACGTTCATACAGCGCCACATAGTCGCGTGCCATCCGGTCCGCAGTAAACCGCTCGTCAAAGGCGGCCCGGCAGTGCCGCCGATCGATAAGCGGGACCTGTCCGACTGCGTCCACCAATTCGGACACCGTCTCGCAAATAAAACCGGTGACGCCATGATCGAGGATTTCCGGGATCGACCCCCGTCGGTAGGCCAGCACCGGAGTTCCGCAGGCCAAGGCTTCGATCAACACCAATCCGAAGGGCTCCGGCCAATCGTATGGGCATACCAATGCCATTGCATTGCCGAGAAACTCGTCTTTCTCGGCATCGGAAATCTCTCCGATGAATTCAATCAAGGGATGGTTGAGCAACGGTTCAATTTCGGCTTCAAAGTAGTTCTGGTCGGCTGGATCGACTTTTGCCGCAATCCGCAAGGGGAGGCCTGCCCGTTTGGCGATTTCTATCGCTTGGTCCGGGCGCTTTTCCGGAGAGATGCGGCCCAGAAAGGCCAGATACCCTTGGGACTGAGGATGAAACGTGTAGAGATTGCGCGGAAGACCATGGTGGACGGTCCCCGCCCAATTCGCCCAAGGCAACGGCTTACGCTGGGCGTCCGAAATGGACACCAAGGGCATTTCAGAAAATTCACGGAACACCGGCTCCAATTCCGGAAGATCCTGACGCCCGTGCAGGGTCGTCACGACCGGAATGGTGTTCCGTCGTGCCAATGGGAATCCGATGAAATCCAGGTGCGAATGAATAATGTCGAAGCCCCTCGCCGCTCCAAGGCCTCGCTCCTGAAGCATCATCATCGGAGCGTCCCGGTTGAAGATTCCGGTATTCAACCGGAGAGCCTGCGGGCAGATTGCTTCAAGCCGCGCGCTCGTCTCTGAATCACCGCTGGCAAACAGCGTGACGTCATGTCCCTGCGCGACCAACTCCTCCGTAATGTACGAAACGATGCGTTCGGTTCCCCCGTAGAGTTTGGGCGGAACGCTCTCCCACAATGGAGCCACTTGTGCGATTCTCATGGATCTTCCTTTCTCTTCCTTGCAGCGTGATGGCTTGGTTCAATCGCCGAGTTGATTTGTGTGTTGTTCTGATAGGGGCCGGTTTGAAAGCAATCGCCGGTTGATCGGTGGGACATTATCCGGTGATGACATCTTGCTATCTCTTGGCTGCCCGTATACTCGTTGCTTCCCTCGCTTACGATGCATGCTACTCACTCCATCTCACGTGGCTCAACGGACAAAACGTCTGTGATCGAGCCGGAATATGTCCAGTCGAGGATCTTGACCGGACATGGGGCCTCATGATTGATCCATCGACACATAACTCCGACAAATTATCCGGTCGCATAGCTGATTCGACATGATCAAAACATTGTGCGTCGACGAACGTCGGTAGGCCCCTCTTCGGATGAAGATCATCGAAAGCCGCTGCCCGTGTGGATTTCAAGACCTATCGATGTGAACGACGATGCGGAGTAAGAATGCTCTCCCGGCAATGCTCCTACTGATTGATCCGCGCAGCCTTGATGATTTTTTCTCCTCTGATCTGCTCCAAGAAACGATCGGGCGGGACCGGTGGCGGAATAATCCGTACTTCCTGCCAACCTTCGTTCAGCGCTCCCTTATGACCCTTCATTCCATTGACCCATTGATCGATGCTTTCCTGACTCGTTCCTTCGCTGAACGTCACCCAGAAAAGGAACGGCTGCTGGTTGCCCTGCATGCTGTCGGCCATTTTCAAGAGACGCTCCGGGCTTGGGTCGGCAGATTTCGGGACATTCGCCACCGCTGTCTGCAATTTGGCCTTCAGACTCTGGTTGTTCTCTTCCAGGCCGGCCACTTCTTTCGACAACCGATCATTATCTGCGGTGAGACTATGGATCGCGGCTTCAAGCTGTTCCTGCTCGATTCGCCCCTTGTTCGCGACGTGTCGCGTCGTGCGGTCGGTCTCACGACCGACTGCTTCCAGCCGTTTCTCAAGCTCTTCCTTGACTTCTTCCTTGACTTCTTCCTTGACCATCACCACGCTGGACGCCACAGATTCTTGAGTCGATGATAATTTGGCCACGGCTTGATGGAGCTGCACGATGCCGTTCTGTTGAGACGCAAGGGCTTCTCCTATCTTGGCCTGCATCCGTGCCACCTCATCCAGCTGCTGTTCAAGCCTTGCCGTTTCTGCCGGCGGAGATGCGGGAAGACTCGCTGTTTGGACGACCGGAGAGGGCGTGGGCTCCGGCGTCATCCATATCGTCGCACGGTCGGCGACCAATCCCACGACGGCAATCGCCAAGAGCGCTTGCGTGAAGGCGACCGTTCGCATTCCATAAGCGCCACCATATGCAATCGCCGTATCCGGACGGCGGGCCGTCAATCTGTCGGTCACATCAACGATGCCCTTCCAGACGCGACCCCAGAAACTGGGGGCAGGACTGAACAGCGCACTGAGCGTCCCCCCCTGTGCGGTGTTATGGACACAGAGCTCGATCGTATCGACGGAAAGCCGGAGACGGTCCGTTCTAAATCCCTGCTCGGGAGCGGCGAGCCCTCCCAGGAGAATTCCTTCTTCAGTGCGAAGCTGCACCGTGTCGATGTGATCGACGCACTGAACTTGCAGCGTCGCGCCGATTCCCCTTCCTTCAAGCTCTCCCACACGGCGCTCGTTGATATACACCTGAATGGGATCCGATGCGTTCCTAAGGGAGCGGCTGGATCGGCCATTCAACGATTCAAGGAGTCGCGACCGATATAATTCCAGATCCTCTTCCTGACCCATATATCCTCCATATCTTCCTTGGCACCTTCTATTTTCCAGCTCACGATTCCATACGACACGACGCGACGAGCTCGGCCTTAGGGCCGCACCTGTAATTCCAGACGCGGTTTTTCGCCGACCGCTGATCCGCTGGATCCCAATCCCCAGGCCGTTTGCATACAATCGAGACAGAGCGCCAGGTGCCAAATCCGGTAATCGCAGCCATAGCCTTGAGTAAACATCTCCCCCCATTGAGATCGCGAGAGACAGGGATAATGGTCCGGCTCGCTTTTTCGGTAATGGGCCTGCGCGACCCGGATGAGCTGCTCAGCCTCGCTGTTGAATCGTTGTCGATGGCGCTGTTGCTGATTCCCCAGCTCCGCGAGCTCCGCCTTCGTCATGCCCATCTCATCCATCGTGCGCTGCCAGCCGGTGTCGCGCCATCGGCGAAAATTCTTATAGATGCGCTGGCTCTCCAACCCATTGAGTCCGGTCACCGCAATCACTTCTCCCGGGCCCCATCCATAGGAGTGGTGATAAATCGCGATCAGCGCGTCACGGCTGACGACCGCCCGCGCCACAAGTCCGTCGACAAATCGACCGAGCGGCCTCAGCAAGTCCGGATGATAACAAAACGGTTCCGGTTTGCTGTGCTGTTTGGCCACTAACGAGTCGAACAGAAACAACGGGCGGCACGGCACTTCACTGCGTCCACAGACGAGAAACCGCTCGAGGTATTCGGCGCCCCAGCGCAGCGCGAATTTTTCATGCTCGATATCATCGTTCCACTGGCCGGTTTCACGCAAAAATCGTTTTGTATAGCCCGTCGCTCGATCCAACAGCATCGGCAGCGCCTGTGAGACGATTCGATCGAACTCTTCCGACGTCGATACCACCTCTTCGAGGCGGCTTACCGTTGCCGTACGATCAGACATCGACTGGCTCTTACCGAGCGTATTCTGCATTCCTGTCAGCTGCATTGTGCCTCCATGGACACCGCGACGGCATTGGACAAATATCTCTTCTCGCTCGCGATTTTGTCCGTTGTTCGATCAGTGCAACCTTGATAGGCAGTACAGAGTTTCCTGCTTGCGAGCGGCAATACCCACCGTGAGACAGAAATCCGATCATTCATGCCTGGCGATACGACTGACCCATTAATTAACCAGATTTCCTTGGGTAATTGCCAGTGCTTTGAATGCAAGGGGGAAAGGCCGATTTTGGACATCCGGTCGGTATCACAAGGCGGGTCGGGAGGCGTACGTCACGTCGATTCCGGCAATGGGACTGAGGAAGTCACGGTCGCGCCTTGACCCGGTCTGCTGATGATGTGGACGGTCCCTCCGAACGGGCGTAATCGTTCACGCATCCCGACAATCCCCGTCGCTTCTCGCTTGGCCGGCAACAATCCAGGATCAAACCCGACACCGTCATCCGTCACGTGAAGTTCGACCGTTTGGTTCGTCCCTGTCAATGTCACGGTGACACGCTTCGCATTTGCGTGTTTCGCGATATTGCTCAGACATTCCTGCAACAGGCGAAAGAGAGCCGTCATGATCGGAGGTGGAATGACCAGCGCGACAGGGGGCTCGACAAACTTCACCTCGAAGCCCGCTTTCCCGCTGAATTCGCCGATCAAAACGCGGATCGGAGCGATCAAGGACGTATCGTCGAGATTCCGTGGAAGGAGCTCATGAGAGAGTGACCGAAAATCACTCAGAATGTCGGTCAGTTTTTGACTCATCGCGGTGAGTCGTGGGGCGATATCCGGCAGTCGCGTTTTACAGACCTTCGTCAGCATATTGGCTTCCAAGATCAAGGCCGTCACTCGCTGGCAATGGTCATCGTGAAGCTCTCTGGCGATCCGCCTGCGCTCCTCTTCCTGGGCGGCAAACAGCTTTGTCGTGAGCTCACGCAGTTCCGCCTGGTTCGCTTCCAACTCGACCCGCTGGCGGCGCAATTCCGCTTCGGAATGTTTTTGCCGGGTAATGTCTTGAAAAGCTATTCGAATTCGTCCTTCTTCGCCCTCGCCGATTTGGACCGGGGCAGCCTGCAGGAACGCCGTAAAACAACTGTCGTCGACGCGTTTCATCCGGTATTCATCCACTTCGGAGGTTTGCCGTTCGATCACCTTTCTCGCGAAGAGCGTGATGCGATCGACGTCGCCGTCAAAGAAGAAGAAGTAGTTGTTGTTGTTCAGCTCAGGCCTCGACTCCTCGATGCCCAGCAACCGCGCTCCGGCGGGATTCACGTCATAGATCCGGCCTGTCGCATCGATCGTGACATAACCGATGGGAATCGATTCGTATAATTCACGGTAGCGGGTCCGGCTTTCCTCGACCTCATGGTTTGCCCGCTGCAGCTCCTGATTTTGCATCTCGAGCTCGATCTGATGCACGCGCAGTTCATGCATCAGGGCTTCAACGTTTTCCGGTGAGAGACTCGGCACGGATGGTTTGACCAGACGGTTCAGAGCCGATTCTGCTCGCCGTCTGAGATCGGCTAATACGGTCGGTGTATGGTAGGCCATGGCCTCCTCCCTCACTCTCTCCGTTTGACGATACTGCCCAGCCCGATCGGTTTTCCCTCCAGCCCGCGCACGAGAAAGATGGTCGCGCTCACCCCCACCCGCGTGCCGTCTTTCCAGACATACTCCTTGTCGAACGTGCCGGGCTGTCCGGTCTTGACGACCTGCTCCATGATTTCCGCGTGGCGCCCGCGATATTCCGGGGAGAGCAAGATGTGATAACTCTGCCGCAGCAGGTCGTCTTTCGTATAACCGGTCAGGTCCAGGAAGGCGCGATTCACTTCCAGAAGCTCTCCCTCGAGCGTCGAAAAGCCCAAGGCCTCGGACGACGAGTGGAACAATCCGGCGAGCCGTTCGATCGCCTCCCGGCGTTCCGTCACGTCGATTCCCACCCAACATTGCACCCATCCGGACAGCGACACATCCTGCGCCATCGGCAGCCACTCGACATACCGTACGGTTCCATCTTTACAATTGATCGGCCGCTCTTCAACTCGGGCTCCGCCTAGGACACCGCCGTCCCGGTCGACTCCGGGTTTCGGACTTCGAGACAGGAGCTGAAACGCATCCGGCTTGCCGATCATGTCTTTGGCCCGATAGCCGGTCACCCGCTCACATTCGTGATTCCAGGCCACGGTGCGATGCTGCTCGTCGAAGGCGACGAACATGACGGCCATGCCGTCGAACAACCGCTGCAGGCGGCTCTCGCGGGTCCTCAACGAGGCTTCCAGCTTTTTTACCGCGTTGATGTTGGTGAAGGTCAGCACGCCTCCGTCGATGACGTTCTCGGTGGTCCGGTACGGCATGATGCGCAAGAGGTACCAATCGCCCTGCTTCGTCTCGACCTGCATCTCCTTGTACGCGAATGTCCGCAGCACCTCTTTCAAATCGTCCACCAACCCGTCGTGCCTGAGGTTCGTGGCAATGTCGCTGATCGGCCGTCCGACATCGCCGGGGATCAAATTGATGACCGACGCGGCTTGCGGCGTAAAGCGCATGATGCTCAGGTTGTTGTCCACGAAGATCGTGGCGATGTCCGTGCTGTTCAGCAGATTCTTCATGTCGTTGTTCGATTGCGAGACATCTTCGATCTTCTGCTGCAATTCGGAATTGACCGTGACCAGCTCTTCGTTGAGGGATTGGAGCTCTTCCTTGGAGGTGATCATCTCTTCATTGGTGCTCTGCAGTTCCTCATTCGTCGACTGCAGCTCCTCGTTGGCCGATTTCAATTCTTCCTGCGACGTTTCCATTTCTTCCACGGTGGTTTGGAGCTGTTCCTTGGTGTATTTCAACTCCTGGGTCAAATCCTCCGTCTCTTTGGGCGGTGTGCCGCTCTCCTTCTTCTCCCGGTTCAGCCGCTTGGCCGGTTCCCGGTCCTCGAACGAGATCAGCACCATACCCCGAGTGATCGATCGCCCGCTCAAAGGCCGCACGAGGATTTTGACGGTCTGGTATCCGCCGTTCACCTGCACGCGAAGCCCGTCACGCTCGACCTCACGGCGCTGCAAGAGAGCCTTTCTGACCAGCGCTCCGACTTCGAGGCGCAATCCCCTCGCGGGCCATGGTAAAGATATTCATCGAGGCCTCGCCCATGGCCGGCTCCAAGTACCGGCCCGTGCGGCCTTGGATGTACAGGATATCCCCGCTCTCATTGACGAGCACCGAGGGCGGCACGAACCGCTCCAACAGCAATTGACGCGATAAATCCGACAACGAGGCTCCCACATCCTGCGTCGATTTCGGCTGGTGGCGCGGCTTGCCCTGCTCGTGCGGAAGCAGGGCGCTGGGGAAATCGACCAAGCCGGCGGCCGCGGCGACGGGCGATTCTTTCCGGCCGAAGATCTTCCTTTTGTGATCCACCGTGCCGAAGAGATCCTGAAATCCCCCGATCGATTCGGACGATCCCAGGAACAGAATCCCGCCGGGATTGAGCGTGTAATGGAACAGCGGCAGCAATTTCTTTTGCAGTTCGGCGTTGAAATAATGAGCAGATTGCGGCAACAGAGCAGATCCAGCTTCGTAAACGGGGGGTCCATGATGAGGTTTTGCGGAGCGAAAACCACCATCTCCCGGATGGTCTTGGACAGGCGATACCCATGGTCATCTTTGGCAAAGAACCGATGCAGGCGCTCCGGCGAGACGTCGGTCGCGATGGTGGACATATAGAGGCCCTGGCGGGCACGGTCCACCGCTTCTTTGTCGATATCGGTCGCGAAGATCTGCACTTTCACGGTGCTGAGCAATTTGAGCTGATCCAAACATTCCACGATGATGATGGCGATGGAATAGGCTTCTTCGCCGGTGGAGCAGCCGGGGATCCAAACCCTCACACTGCTGTGTGTGGTCTTGTTTTTCAACACCGCCGGCAGCACGTCTTCTTTCCGCGCCTTGAAGGCTTCCGGATCGCGAAAAAAGTTCGTGACTCCGATCAAGATCTCCCTGAACAGGAGGTCGAGTTCGTCGGGGTTCTCTTGCAGAAACCGGACGTACCGTCCGATGTGTCTGATCTGATGGATATTCATCCGGCGTTCGATACGCCGATACAGGGTGTTTTTTTGTAGAAGGAAAAGTCGTGTCCGGTATGGGCGCGCAACAGGGTGAAGATGCGCAGCAGCGAGGAGGAAACCGACCGTTCTTGCACGGCGACGTCGCGGGAAATCTTCGCGCTGTGGCGCACATAGCCCATCAGTTTTTGCGGGAGGTCTTGGGCCGCGGCGACATAGTCCACCAGTCCGGTCCTCAGCGCACTCTTCGGCATGCTGTCGTATTTGGCGGATCGAGTATCCTGGACGAGCGCCAGGCCCAAATGCTCTTTCACCGCCTTCACCCCGAGCGTGCCGTCCGTTACGAGGCCGCGCGATGATGCGCGGCGAAACTTTCTTTTTTGGTCCTGTGCGTGGTGCCATGGCAACCGGTTTGAGAAGAGCGATTGTAGGGCCGATTGTAGGGCGGATTGTAGGCCTTTCGTCCCTATGGAGCAAGGGGCAGGAAATTCGAGATACGTAATTCCGATGAATGCCGCCGGGGGTGGGCACAATCGACTGCATCGCCGTCTCACCTTGGTTCCTTCGATGCCATGATGACTGGTTCTCCGGCAGCCAGCGCCGTCAGGGTCGGCGCCATCTCCTTGATGCGTAAGACACCGTCCACATCATCCATCTTCAAGGCATTGAGCGGCATGTAGGGCATGTAGGCTTCGTCGGGATCTTGAGTCAACGTGATGCCGGACGCCCTGGATATGGCGATGAATCCGCTGACACCGTCTTCTCCGGCGCCCGTCAACAGCACCCCGACCACTCGTGGCCCGTGGGCCACGGCTGCGGTACGGAACAAGACGTCGATCGCCGGCCTGGTGCTGTGCTCCTTCGGACCGCGTTGAATCGCGATTCCCTGCGAGGTCAACAAGACATGATGGTCCGGCGGAGCCAGATAAATGCGGCCGGAATTGAGGGCGGTTTCCCCTCCGGTTCGATCACCGGCAAGGCCGAGCGGCGGCTCAACACGTGGGCCAGCTCTCCCTTCTCGGGAGAGCGATGGAGGACGACGCAGACGGCGGCCGCCAGATGAGGCGGAAATGAGGCGAAGAGCTCCGTCAATGTCACGACTCCGCCGGCGGATGCGCCGATCACGATGATATCCCTCTTGATACGTTCGGCATTAACGGCGGAACGCCTGATCTTATATAGACCGGAGTCTCTGCGTTTATTGGAGGGCATGGGTCGTCTCGATCATCGCTCGAATCGCGAGGCCCTGCTTCCTCACTTCGTTGATGCGTCGGCGCACCCTGGTTCGTTCGGCGCCCCTTGTACTTTTTATTTCTTCGAGAAGATCCTGGTAGGCATACCCCATCTGTTTCAACAACAGCGCGGCCGACCACAGGGTCCGTTCCAATTGCGCTTCCTTGGCATAGAGCAAACTGCTCTGGCTATATCGATGATCCACCTGGCAGCAGTAGACGAGATGCCCTCTCGGCCCTTCCCGCTCGAACCGTAGCACACCGAAACAATCGGGGCAGGACAGGGGCACCAACTGCGATTGACGGGTAGCGGAAGAGGGTACTGTATTGGAAGCCGTACGATGCCGCGCCTTTTTCATCGCCTCGCAAGGTAGACGGAAGGATCAAAGTGGAATATTAGGGATCACTCTAGGTTATTGAACAGCTTACTTACCTGATATAAAGCCTGGAGAGTCCCCTAGTAGGAGGACTAGAATGTGTGGGTTAGGAAAACGGTAACACGGCTTCGACCGACATGCAGACCCGGCACATTCGGACGATTTTCCAACGTTCAAGGAGGGTGGATAGTGGGCGACGACCATCGCAGTACGCAACCGCAGTCTGATACCGACCCCCAGGAAACCCGCGAGTGGCTCGATTCTTTGGAGTACGTACTGCAGGCGAAAGGGACCGAGCGGGCGACCTATCTCTTCGATCGTCTCCGCGATCGGCTTGGTGAACGAGGGGCGCGGATTGCCGGCTCCTCCAACACACCGTATATCAATACGATTCCTGCCGAGCGGGAACCGGCCTATCCCGGCAACCTCGAGCTCGAGCGTCGCATCCGAAGTCTCATTCGGTGGAACGCCCTGGCGATGGTCGTCAAAGCGAATAAAGAACATTCCGGCATCGGCGGGCATATTTCGACCTATGCTTCGGCGGCCACCTTGTATGAGGTGGCCTTCAATCATTTTCTACACGGCAAAGATTCTCCGCAGGGCGGCGACCTCCTCTATGTCCAAGGGCATGCCAGCCCCGGGATCTACGCGCGTGGCTATATCGAGGGCCGACTTTCAGAAGAGATGCTGCATCACTTCCGGCGCGAGCTCACCGGCGAGGGCAAGGGCTTGTCCTCCTATCCGCATCCTTGGCTGATGCCGGACTACTGGGAATTTCCGACCGTGTCGATGGGCCTGGGCCCGATCATGTCGATCTATCAGGCCCGTTTCAACCGGTACCTACGGGATCGCGGCCTGAAAGATACCGGCCGGCAGCGCGTATGGGCCTTCGTCGGCGACGGTGAAATGGATGAGCCGGAGAGCATGGCTGCGCTGACGCTCGCGGCCCGCGAGCAGTTGGATAATCTGATATGGGTCGTCAACTGCAATCTTCAGCGCCTGGACGGCCCGGTCCGCGGCAACGGCAAGATCATCCAAGAACTCGAATCCATCTTCCGAGGCGCGGGTTGGAATGTCATCAAGGTGGTTTGGGGAAGCGATTGGGACCCGTTGTTGGCGCAGGACGACGAGGGGCTGCTGGTGAGACGGATGGGCGAGATCGTCGACGGCTGGTATCAGAAATATACGGTGGAAGGCGGCGCCTTCGCTCGGAAACATTTCTTCGGCGCCGATCCCCGCCTGCTTCAAATGGTGGCCTCCTATTCCGACGAACAAATCCACAAACTGCTGCGCGGCGGTCACGATCCACGGAAAGTCTATGCCGCCTACAAGGCCGCCGTGGAACACCGAGGTCAACCGACCGTGATTCTCGCGAAGACGATCAAAGGGTACGGCTTGGGAGAGGCCGGGGAAGGGCGCAACATCACCCATCAGCAGAAAAAGATGAATGAGCGGGAGTTGCGCGAATTCCGCACGCGATTCAGCGTGCCCGTCTCGGATGAACAACTCGCTTCGACGCCGTTTTTCCGTCCGCCTGCCGACAGTCCGGAAGCGACCTACCTCGCCGAGCGGATAAAGACCATGGGTGGTTCACTTCCGAAGCGGCGGGTGAAGGTCGAGCCGTTGGAGACGCCGGGCCTCGATCAGTTCAAGGAGTTTCTCGAAGGATCGGGAGACCGTGCCGCCTCCACGACGATGGGCTTCGCCCGCATGTTGGGCCGCCTTTTGGGCCACAAGCCGTTCGGCAAACATCTCGTCCCGATCATTCCCGATGAAGCGCGTACGTTCGGGCTCGAGGCGCTGTTTCGTCAATATGGCATCTATTCGCATCTCGGTCAGCTCTATGAACCGGCGGACAAAAGTTCCTTGCTCTATTACTTCGAATCCACGAACGGTCAGATCCTTGAAGAAGGCATCACCGAAGCCGGCGCGATGTCTTCCTTCATCGCCGCCGCCACAGCCTATGCGACACATGGACTCAACACGATTCCCTTGTACATCTTTTACTCGATGTTCGGATTTCAGCGAATCGGAGACTTGATGTGGGCCGCCTCGGACATGCGCGCCCGCGGCTTTCTCTTGGGGGCCACAGCGGGGCGTACGACGTTGGAGGGCGAAGGTTTGCAACATCAGGACGGGCACAGCCATTTACTGGCTCATGCGTATCCGACGATCGCCGCCTATGATCCGGCATTTATGTTCGAACTCGCCGTCATTCTGCAGGACGGGCTGAGGCGGATGTATCAGCGTCAGGAGGATCGGTTGTATTACATCACGCTCTACAACGAACCCTATCCCATGCCGGCCATGCCGCCCGACACAGAAGAGGGAATACTCGAAGGTATGTATTGCTTCCGTCCGGCGCCCAAAGAAGCCCAGCACAAAGCCCGGTTGTTGGCGAGCGGACCGCTCGTCAACGAAGCGCTCAAGGCGCAAGAGCTGTTGCTGGAACGCTACGGCGTGGCGGCAGACGTATGGAGCGTGACGAGCTATAAGATGTTGCGGATGCGGGCGCTTGAAGCCGAGCGGTGGAACATGCGGCATCCGGACGAGCCGCCGCGAAAGAGTTATCTTCAGCAGGCTGCCGAAACGTTTCAAGGTCCCAGCGTGGCGGTGAGCGACTATGTTCGCATGGTTCCCCAGCAGATCGCTCCATGGGTACCGGGAGGCCTGCTGACACTCGGTACCGATGGATTCGGCCGGAGCGATACCCGCAAGGCCCTGCGCCGGTTCTTCGAGATCGATGCCGAGCATCTCGTCGTGGCGACACTCTACGCTCTCCATCGCCGAGACGGAGCCGTACACGCGCAGACCGTTCGCCAAGCCGCGAAAGATCTTGATATCCGAACACCCGACCAGGCACCCTGGCAGCGGTGACGAGAAGTCTATCCGGCCTGTTCGGTTTATCTGGGTTAATCGGTTTATCAGATTGGAGATCCAGAATGCCGAGGACTCCACTTAACCAAACAAACGGGACAAACAAGACCGAGACGAGACTGAGCTATGAAAGTGGAACTACCGTTTCTCGCTGAAGGAATCGAAGGCGGCGATGTCGTCATGGTCCTGGTCCACGAAGGCGATCAGGTCAGCGAAGGCCAAGCGTTGATCGAGTTGGAGACCGACAAGGCCACGATTCCGGTACCGGCGCCGGGAGCCGGTACAGTTGTACGCTTGCTGGTCCGCGAGGGAGATCACGTGAAGGTCGGGCAAGCCCTCGTCGAACTGGACGGTGCAGAGGGCGCAGGTCGGTCGGCCACGACGCCGACGCCGCATAAGCCAGCCGTTGCTCCAGCCCCGCAACGGCCGGCTGTCGTCGAATCGGCCCATGCGGAGGCCGTGGAAGGACGGGACGCGCCGCCGACTGAACCTTCCACAACAGCTTCACAGGAAGCGGAGAAGCCGTCGCCCTCACCGCCTAAGGACAAGATGGCTGCAACGCCTTCCTCGTCGTCCGACGGAGCCGCCATCCCTGCGCCTCCGTCGGTGCGCCGGCTTGCCCGCGAATTGAGCGTGGATCTGACGCAAGTGAAAGGCTCTGAAGCCGGCGGTCGGATTACGGCCGATGATGTCAAAGCCTTTGTTCGTGAACGAACCAGGCGCAGCGGCGTTGCCGCCGGGCCTTCCGGATCGGGCGGCGTCTTTACCACGACGTACGGCACGGAGCGCCGCGAGCCTCTCCCGTCACTGCGGCGGAAGATTGCGGCGAACATGACGCAGTCTTGGACGACCATTCCTCACGTTCATCAATTTCAGGATGCCGACATCACCGATCTGATGGAGCTGCACAAACGCTACGTGCTCGACTTCAAGAAGAAAGGCGCGACACTGACGCTCACCAGCCTCATCATCAAAGCCGTCGTCCACGCTCTGAAGCGGTATCCGCAGTTGAACGCCGCCCTCGACCTCACCGGCGGCGAAGTGATCTACAAGGACTATTACAACATCGGCGTCGCCGTGGATACGCCCGCGGGATTGATCGTGCCGGTGGTCCATGACGTGGACCATAAAGACCTGTTTCAAATTTCCGTCGAGCTCGCTGATCTGGCGGAACGCACGCGTCAACGCGAGGTGAAGCTGGAAGAGTTGCGCGGCGCCACGTTTACCGTGAGCAACATGGGTGGGCTCGGCTCCGGTCCGTTCACTCCGATCATCAATGCGCCACAAGTCGGTATCTTGGGCGTCGGGAAGGCCCGCATGATGCCGGTGTATCGCGACGGCCAATTCGTGCCCCGCCGGGTCTTGCAATTGTGCGTGGCCTACGATCATCGTCTGGTGGATGGAGCGGTCGGCGCGCGTTTTACCAACGAAATCGCCAAAGCGTTGGAAGACTTTCAGGCGATGTTTTTGGGACTCTAAAAGTCTGTCCGGTCTGTCTGGTTGATAGATGACCGTGGCAACACAGATAATGGCGCTGAAGAAGTTGTGAGATTTGCGATAGTAAGCCAGGACGAGACCGAGATAGACCAGAAAGACGAGATAGACAAGAAAGACCAGATGAACGAGACAAACCACTATGACGTGGCCGTGATCGGCGCGGGCCCAGGCGGCTACGCCGCCGCCTTCCATGCAGCGGATCTAGGCCTGCGCGCCGCGTTGATCGACCTCGAACCGCAACTGGGAGGCGTCTGTCTTCTGCGGGGGTGTATTCCCTCGAAAGCGTTGCTCCATGCAGCCAAGCTGGTTACCGACGCAGCAGACGCGGAGGGCTGGGGAATTCATTTTGAGAAACCCAAGATCGATCTCGACACGCTTCGTGAACGGACGAAGGGCGTCATCGGCAAACTGACCAAGGGTGTGCGGACGCTGGCGAACAGCCGCAAGGTAGACCTGTTCCAAGCGCGGGCAACGTTCACGAATCCCACGACACTGACATTATCCGGTCCCGACGGTACGAAAACGCTTTCCTGTGCGCATACGATCCTCGCCACCGGCTCACGCCCGGTCGTTCCAGGGTCGCTCAAGCTCGATGATCCCCGAGTGATGGATTCCACCGGTGCGCTCGACTTGCCCGGCGTTCCCGCCCGCTTGCTTGTCGTGGGCGGTGGATACATCGGGCTGGAGTTGGGCACCGTCTATGAGGCTCTCGGATCCGAAGTGACGGTCGTAGAGATGCTGCCGCGTCTGCTCAACGGTGCCGATCCGGATCTCGTGAGGCCGTTGCAGCAGCGCCTGCAGCGGCGGTTCAAGGCGATCAGACTGAATACGAAGGTGGAGAAACTGGAACCGCGCCAAGACGGTATCGCGGCGACGCTGACGGGACCTGACGGGGCCGGCACAGAGACTTTCGATCGGGTGCTCATCGCGGTGGGACGCCGAGCGAACACGGAGCACCTCGGACTCGAACACACCAAAGTCGCAATCTCGGAGAAAGGGTTCGTGCAGGTCGATCGTCAATTACGCACCGCCGAGCCGACCATCTTGGCGATCGGCGACGTCGTTGGAGAACCGATGCTTGCGCACAAGGCCACGCACGAAGGATTGGTCGCGGCCGGAGTGATTGCCGGCAAACAGGCGGTCTTCGATCCTGCCGCTATTCCAGCCGTCGTCTTCACCGATCCCGAAATCGCCTGGTGCGGCCTGACGGAAGAAGCCGCCAACGCTGCGGGACAAGCGGTCAAGGTGACGCGCTTTCCCTGGGCGGCTTCAGGTCGAGCCGCCACCGTGGGCCGCAACGACGGTCTGACCAAATTGGTGTGCGATGCCGAGTCCGGGCGAATTCTCGGTGTGGGATTGTGTGGAGCGGGGGCAGGAGAGTTGATTGCGGAAGGCGTTTTGGCGGTGGAGATGGGGGCGGTCGCCGAAGACCTGGCGGCTTCAATTCATCCGCATCCGACATTAAGCGAGACGGTCATGGAGGCGGCGGAACTCTTTCACGGACAAGCGACGCACATTTACACACCTAAGCGCTAGCCGACTTACATCCTGTCCCCGTCTTATCATTTTGCCGGCGCCTCAGCCATTTGACTACTTCCATTGCGACGAGGGGGACCAGCCCCATGAACGCCATGAGTTCCCAATCCTCGAGAGGTAAGGGGGCGACTTTGAAAACCGATGTCGCGGCGGGGATCGTCAGCACGGCCAGTTGCATCGCGAGCGACAGAAGAAATGCCCAGATGAGTGCGCGATTGGTGGTCATCCCCAGTTGGAAGAGTGACAAATGATCACTTCGGGAGTTGAATGCATGCACGAGTTGCACGAGCACCATGACGGTAAAGGTCACTGTTCGTGCTTGCTCGATACTCTGATGCCAGACAAAGAGACTCGCGCTGAATGTGCCCAAGGCGACAAGAGCCAACATCAAGCCTTCGCCGCCGATCGACAGGAAACGGGTTCGGTCGAAGAGCCGGTCGTCGGGGCGGCGAGGTGGCTGGCTCATGAGATCGGGCGCCTTCGGATCCACGGCCAAGGCCAGGGCTGGAAAACCGTCCGTGACAAGATTCATCCAGAGGATCTGGATCGGCAAGAGGGGCAGCGGCAAGCCCAGCAATGCGGCAAAGAGCATGACCAACACTTCGCTGACGTTGCACGACAGGAGAAAATGCACCGCCTTCCTGATGTTGTCGAAGATGCCCCTGCCTTCCTCGACCGCTGCGGCGATCGAGGCGAAGTTGTCGTCCGTCACCACCATGTCCGAAGCTTCTTTTGTCACGTCGGTGCCGGCCATCCCCATTGCCACGCCTATATCGGCCGCTTTGATGGCCGGCGCGTCGTTGACCCCGTCACCGGTCATGGCGACAATGGCCCCGTTCCGCTTCCAGGCCTGGACGATCCGGAGCTTGTGCTCCGCCGACACCCGGGCGTACACGCTCACGCGCTCGACACGTTGCATCAATTGCTCGTCGGTCAAGCTATCCAGCTCTGACCCGGACAACGCCATCCCGTCGTCGCGATACAGGCCCAATTCGCGAGCGATTGCGATCGCCGTCTCCTTGTGATCACCTGTGATCATGGAGGTACGGATGCCTGCACCCCGACAGAGACGAATCGCCTCTGTCGCCTCGGGCCGCAAGGGATCCTTCATCGCGAAGAGGCCGAGAAAGATCAAATCGCGCTCAAGGTCTTCATCCGTACTCGACGGTTGGCCAAGGGGCCTATACGCGACGCCCAGTACGCGGAGGGCTTGTTGCGCCAACAACGTGTCGGCTTCGCCGATCCGCCGCCGATGCTCGTCGTCCAATGCCTCAGTCCGGCCATCCAACGTGAGACGCGCAGCGCAACGTTTCAGCAAGACATCGGGTGCGCCTTTGCAGTAAGCCATGCGGCCCTGCTCCGTTCGGCGGACGATCGTCATCATCTTCCGCTCGGCATCGAACGGAACTTCCCTGTCCAGCGGCGCCCGGCGCTCCAACTCAGCCTTCGTGAGACCGGCCTTCGCCGCCGCCACGAGCAGCGCGCCTTCCGTCGGATCGCCGATGATCCGCCAGGTTCCGTTCTCTTGTTGCAATGTCGCGCCGTTGCACAGCGCCGCGGCAGTCAGAAGGTCACGCAGACCAGTGGGAAGTGCTGAGTCCTGAGTCCTGAGTCCTGAGTTATCAGAGTAACGATCGAATCCTTGACTTGAAAACTCAGCACTCAGGACTTTTGGCTCAGCACTGCTTCCCCGGATTTCCCCTTTCGGTTCGTATCCCTCGCCGGTCACTTCGAAGTGAGAGTCGTCCATGATCACACGCGTCACCGTCATCTCATTCTTCGTCAAGGTGCCGGTCTTGTCGGTGCAGATCACTGTGGCAGAACCCAGCGTTTCGACTGCGGGAAGTTTACGAATCAACGCATGTCGCTTGGCCATCCTCGTCACACCCAAGGCCAGTGTAATCGTGACGACAGCGGTAAGACCTTCGGGCACAGCCGCCACAGCGAGGCTCACGGATATGAGAAACATCTCCACCAGCGGTTCCCCTCGGAGATACCCGAGAGCGAACACCACCGTGACGACGCCGAGCGCCAGCCACAGGAGCGTATAGCCGAATTGTTCCAACCGACGTTGCAGCGGTGTTTCGGTACGCTCTTCCTCCGAGGCCTTCTGGATCATGGCGGCGATCCGGCCCAGTTCCGTGTCAAAACCTGTCGCCACTACCGCCGCACGGGCCTTGCCGGAGACGGCCACGGTGCCCATGAAGACCATGTTGCGTTGATCGGCGAGCGGGACCTCGGTGGTATCGAGCAGGTCCGCCTGTTTTTGTACAGGCGTCGATTCGCCGGTGAGTGAGGCTTCTTGAGCTTGGAAGTTCGTTGTGTAGAACAAGCGTGAATCCGCCGGAATACGATCGCCCGCCTCCAGGGCGATCACGTCTCCTCTGACCAGTTCTCGTGCCGGAATGGACTGCAGCGCGCCCGCGCGAATGACGCGGGCCATCGCGACCGACATCTTGCGCAGCGCCGCCAGCGATCGCTCGGCTCGGAATTCCTGCGCAAACCCCAGCACACCGTTGAGAAACACGATGGCCAGAATCGCCGCCGCATCGATCCAGTCTTCCAACAAACCGGACACAACGGCCGCCCCGATCAACACCCACACGAGAAGGCTTGAGAACTGCGAGAAAAAGAGTTTCAGCAGCGAGGGAGGAGAAGCTTCAGGTAATTCGTTGAGTCCTTCTTCGGTTCGCCGGCGTGCCGCTTCATCGCTATTCAAACCCGCGTCGAGGTCTGTCAGCAGTTCATCAGCCAGAGCTTCTGCCGGCCGGGCATACCAGGCTGTCGCCCTCCTCACTTCACGAGGTGCCGCTCTTGTCCTCTCAATCCGCATAACATCCTTTCGTTAGGACAATTCGCAGCAGGGTGCATGCCATGCATAGCATGGGCTATCAGATAGCCTTACCCTGTTCACTGTCGCGTTACGCCACGTCAGCGGAGAACCATGGTGGTCAAATGCAACATAACGAAGGAGGAGTATTAAAAGGGTATTAAGAGGAGTTGGAGATAGTTCGCTTGCTTTTTGTTATCCGTCAAAGAGGAGCCATGAAGAGAGTTCTCAACGGAGGAAAGTTACAACCTTAGTCGGGAACGGCTGCTTGCAGCAAGTTAGCTCACCATTGGTCTCGGAAAAAGAGGAAGTACCCGATCGCGACTGCGATGGCTTGGAACAGGATCAACCAGCGCATGAGACCCCATTGTGTTTCCGACTGGCTGTCTTTCATTCTCCGATACTGAGAAGGTTGCGCAAGGATAAAGGACGCGACCAGCTCTCTGGCTTCCTCCCGGCTGATGTTTCTCTCAAGCCGAACCTGTTCAATCGCTTCGTTTCTATCGCCTTGCGACAGCGCCTCCAGGGCTTTCTTGGGGAGTTCGTATTCCACTGTGATTCCTCCGTCATGGTGACCGGTGGAGTCTACCAGAAAAGACCGTTGCCCGTCTTCCTGATTTCCACGGTGATTCCGTTTGCCTTCACCGGCTCTATGGGCGTCTTGCGGGCCTTTTCGCGCGGATCAAAACAGCGGATGGTGCGGAGCCGAGGCAAAGGGAGCAGCAGCCGGCACATTTCCGGCATTGCCAAGAAATCGCCAGGCTTCGCCCTCCTTCACCAGGTAGTGGACTTCCCGAAACCAGCTGTCGAGGGTGACTCGATCTCCAGAATGTTCGTCAGTACCGTACAACCCGCCCGTACAGGTCACTTCCGCGCGAACGTCATTATTCACCTGCGTGACCTTGATATCGGAAAATAAATGAAGTGATTCCACGGCTTTGTAGTGTTCGAACACTTCGGTCCATACTCGACGCACGTCGTCCCCTTTCAACCCATGGTAGTCATACGAGGACGCATAAAACTGCATGAGCGCATCGATATCCTCTTTTTTCAGCGCCGCTTCCGCACGTTCAAATGCCGCAAGCAAATCTGTTACAACCGGATGACGCAGAATCTCATTTTGTTGCGTGACCTTCTTCCTCTCCATCAACAATGTCGTCTCCGGTAACACTTGAACCTTGGCCGAGACCTGAATGGGTGCGGATGCCCAGGATAGGGCCAGACTCAGCACAACAAACGCAGATGCCTTTGGATCACGCTTCATATTTGCCCTCCAGTCAACCAGACCGCTCTCATTTCCTCACCTCTCGCCCTGCTTCGCGCCGTGGCAGAGTCATCAGTCTGGCCTAACCGAGTCCTATTCGCTGGGACAGTTGTATCTATGTCCGGAGCAACGCATCATACTCTTCCGATCCATCGGCCGCCATGCCGTCTTCCCTTCAAATCTTCATCGCAATCTTCGTTATCGGCATCTTGCTCCGGGCCCTTGCCGTGCTGACGAACACTCCCGCTGAACGGCTGGCGACGTTCGTGTTTTCCGTCAGTCTGCCCTCGACGATTCTCGTTTCTCTCGATCGGGTGCCCCTTGCATCGACAGCTTGGAAACTTCCGCTGGCCGCTTGTCTCATCACACTCCCGATCGTCGTCGGCTCTTGGCAACTTGCCCGCCTGCTGCAACTTCCACGTCAAACGCAAGGCGGGTTCGTATTGACCACCGGTTCGATCAATTCCGTGTATTTTGCCTTTCCCGTCATCCTCGCCACGTTCGGCGAAGAAGGATTGACTCAGGCGGTGCTCTTTGACCTCGGACAAACCATGCTGACTCTGACCGTTCTTTACGGGCTGGCCGTTTGGCACGGCACACAGTCCGCTGCACCCAGGCCCACTGCAATCCGCTTCCTGTCATCGCCGCCGTTATGGGCCCTGGTTTGCATTCTCTTCGTGAAGTTTTCCGGGCATCATCTCCCTCCCTGGCTGCTTGAAGTCCTCAAGCCATTGCACGTCACCACGACGCCGCTCGCCAGTTTCGTGCTCGGACTGTGGATCAGTTTCTCAGCGATCCGGCGGACCGCGCGGTTGACCATACTGGGTTCGGCTTGGCGGCGGTATGGTTGCTTGGATTGACGGGAATAGAACGAGCCGTCGTGGTCCTTGTAGCGGCAATGCCGTCGGCAGTCGGCTCCGTGATCTTCGCCGCTGAAACGCGACTCGATGAGGAACCGGTCGCTTCCATTGTGGCCCTCTCCATTTGCCTCGCTGTCGTGATGCTTCCCTGGCTGCCTCGATTAGCTGCGATGTTGTTGGGCTGATCGGGCAATCTTCAATGAGAGCAGTCGATACCCCTTCAGCCCCGGACATTTCTCCTAGGGTTGTTCCCAGTATCATGACGAAACAGTAGACTTTATATCCTTCACATCCTTCAGTTCGGCCAATGCTATGCTATCCATACTGTTCGCATGTACTGATATGGCCTATTGCCGTAAGTCATTAGAAATACGTGAATAATAATTTTTCGATTGAACAGAACCACGATATGACGGCTCGCATTCCCTCATGGCATTCAACTTGCTGCTGCACATACTTGAATGACAAGTCTTGAATTGCAAGAGGTGAAGCATGAAACAAACAAAGCACCCCATCAGTGTTCGGATTGAGTGGTGTCGAAGGCAATCTGCACAGGCCCGCAGCGAATCGGAGATAGACGAGTGGCGCGCAGAAGCAGATGGCTTGCGAGATGCCCTCATGGGTACTGACCACACCGACAACTATCAACTGTGTTTTCCCGAGGTCCTCAGACGATACGTGCTGGGGTTCCAGGACGGGACGGCATTGCTGCGAGCCACACGAGTGCAGCGCATGGCTCATGCCGCATCGGAGACTCCACAACCGTCTCGGATGGATATTGACGTTCTACTAGGAGATGCCAGATGAATTGCTTACGATGCAACGGCCTCGCCGTCAGTGACGACAGCTTCGCGGTGCAAACTGGTTCGACGTCGGACTTTCATGGGTGGCGCTGTATCAATTGTGGGATGATCGGTGACGATGTCATCAATAAGAATCGGCGGGTGATCTCACGGCAGAGAGTCTCGCCCGGCTCCGAACGCCGCCGATACGAAAGCGAAGCTGCGTGAGCGATGTACGGTCTGCCGGAAGCAACCGTGCGCGCTCCGGCTTAGCACTGTCACGATGCAG
Organism: Nitrospira sp.; assembly: GCA_024998685.1. Taxonomy (GTDB): domain Bacteria; phylum Nitrospirota; class Nitrospiria; order Nitrospirales; family Nitrospiraceae; genus Nitrospira_D. Next base: position 116,511 of record JACOEH010000001.1, on the reverse strand, counting down.
TCCTTTTCAGTGATGCATCTCGTTGCCTGTTCTCAAGGGCGCAGACCACCGTACTTGCGAATCACCTTCCTTCCGCTATGAGTGTACTGAATTTGTCCCTAGCTTACGGTATGCATTGTGGTTCACATTCGACCAGCGACGGAGGTTGATTTTCCCGCACTCCTCCAAGTGCAACAGGCCGCATTCGGGGAATATTCCGGCGTCTATAAAGTAAGTGGGTGGACAACGGAAACCCTCGAAAGTTTGAAGGAAGACGCGAGGGAGAAACATATTTTCGTGGCGGACGACGGAGGAGCGATTGTCGGTTCCGTACGCTTCTGGACGGTGGCAGGCGTCTGCGTGATTCGATTGCTCTCCGTAAACCCCACTCATCAGCGTCACGGAGTGGGCCAAACCCTGATCCGCGAGGTTGAACGTGCGACCACCGACGCTCACAAATTTTATGCCTGTACCATGCTGCGCACGGCGCGAAACATTCAGTTCTTCATGAATCTCGGCTACAAAGCCGAAACGGTTCTTCCCGATCATTACGACCATCTCGACCTCATCTGCTTCGCCAAGTATCGCTAAGCTGAGTCATCAACGTCTCCGCCTGACGACTGCTTACGATACTGACGCTACGGCGTCTTCGCGCAACGGAATCCATACCCAAAGAGCCGGTTCGTCGGTTGCGCATCGAACCGGTGTGCAGAACGCAAGAACTCAGGAACGTACAGCCATGACCCGCCCCGTACCACTTTCCCATCACCTTTTGCCGGCCCTATCGGATTTTTTTTCGCGCCTTTCTTATAGTAATCATGGTCGTACCAATCGAACACCCATTCCCACGCATTGCCGGCCATGTCATAAATCCCATAGGGACTCTTTCCCTCTTCGAACGATCCCACGGGGGTTAAGGCTTGATGGTTGTCCCATTCTTTTCTCCCGTAATTCGCGTGGAGCCTGGTCGGCGCTTCATTGCCCCATGGATAAATCCGTCCATCCGTTCCACGAGCCGCCTTTTCCCACTCCGCTTCCGTCGGCAGGCGCTTGCCGGCCCATTTGCAGTAGTTCACGGCATCCTCCCAACTGACATTGACGACCGGCCGCCTCTGATGCTGAGGTTGATTCATCATATTCCAGTCCGGAGGCTCTTCCATGTCCGTCACTTCCAGGTACCTGGCATACTGCCCGACCGTCACCTCAAATTTGTCCATGTAGAAGGCATTCAGGTACACGCGCCGCACGGGCTTTTCATCATCTCCGAGATTGCTTCCCATCGTGAATTCCCCTGCCGCCACCAGCACCATAGGCATAGCTTGCGTCTCGGCTTGCACCACCGCTACGGACGAGCCGCCTGACGGCAATTTGTTCGATACCGCAACGGTCCGCTGCCTCGGCAGTTTCATCTGTAGCTGTTGATAGAGAGCCAGTTGGTCATTGTTGAGACCCAGCTCATTGGCACTGTCCAGGGCCTCCTCCACTTGCCTCACCTTTTCAGGAGAAACTTTCCCGTTGCTCACCAGTCCCTTTGCATCGTTGAGCAACCGCCATGCCGTCACTTCCTCGAGCGACCGCCACACGATCGCTTTGCGCAAACGCGGTTGTGTCGACCCCGTGGCCCCGGCCTTGGCGTCCAGGTGCAACGCCGTCTCGTAATGTTCCTCCGCGCAAGCCCAGGCCTCTAAATTTCGGCAGGATTCTGCCAGGCCCACGTGAGCTTGCACATTCGACGGATCCTTCTGTATTCCGGCTTCCCACGATGCGCGCGCCTCGGCATACTGTTTACTTTTCAATTGAATTTCCCCTTTGGTAAAATCCTGCTCGCCGGAGCCGGCCGCATAAACGGCCGTGGATTGTACGCTGACCCCTGAACTCAGGAAGAAGCACAGCAACGTCGCCTTCACCAATATCCCGCTCATGGAAAGATCCCTCCCGATTGATTGTGATTGCCCCTGGAGTCAGCCTCGTCTCCAAGCTAGGATCCCTTGCCATGCCGGCCCGGCAAAAGCTCACCGAAAATTCATACAAGATTAGTGCCCATGCCGTAGTTGACTTGTGACCTTCCAGCTCATGCCTACCGAAATTGTCCTCCTTCCCAAGCGCATTCCCTTCACACCCATTCCGGCGCCTCCTCTGTCTTCACCTCCTGCCCCGCAATCATGCTGTAGAGCGCGGGGAGTACGACAAGCGTCAGCGCCGTCGACGTGAAGAGTCCGCCGATCACAACGCTGGCGAGCGGGCGTTGGACCTCCGCTCCGATCCCTTGTGCCAGCGCCAACGGGAGAAGACCCAGCAACGTCGTCATCATCGTCATCACGACCGGGCGAAGACGCAAACTGCACCCGGCCAGGATCGCTTCGTCGATCTGCCGCCCTTCGTGGCGCAGTTGGTTGATATAGGAGACCAGCACGATCCCGTTACCCACCGCGAGTCCGAACAGCTCGATGAACCCGATAGAGGCCGGCACGCTCAGGTACTGGCCGCTCAGCCACAGCGACACGACACCGCCGATCAATGCAAAGGGGAGATTCAGGATAATCAACGTGGCATAGCGAAAAGAATGAAAGGCCCAAAACAAAAGAAAGAACACGAGGCCCAGCGTGATCGGCACGACGACCATCAACCGGGCGTTGGCTCGTTCCATATTTTCGAACGCCCCGCCCCACACGACGGTATACCCTTCCGGCAAGCGGAGTTGCGCGGCCAGTTTCGCGTGCCCTTCATCCACCACCCCCCCGATGTCCCTGCCCACGACGTTGAAGCCGATGTAGATGCGACGCTTCACATGCTCGCGACTGATGCGTGCCGGACCTTCGCGCATTTCGATCTTGGCCAGGTCGCTCATGGGAATGAAGGCGCCGGTGGAGGATTTCACGCGGATTTCTCCGACGGCCGCAACGCTGTTCCGGTAGGGTTCCGGAAATCTCAGGGTGAGCTGAAACCGGCGCTCGCCCTCATAGACCTCCGTCGCCGATCTTCCGCCGATCGCGGTGGTGATGATCTCCTGCACATCGGCCACATTGATGCCGAACCGGGCGATCTTTTGCCGATCGATGTCGATGACAAGATAGGGCTGTCCGGCGACCTGTTCGACTTTGATGTCTTTGACGCCGTTGATGTGCTGGATCAAGGCGGCGATCTCCTCCGCCTTGTCGCGCAGCACATCGAGATCGTCTCCGAACAGCTTAACGGCACATTCGGTTCTGATGCCGGAGATCAATTCGTCCACTCGTTCCTGAATCGGCTGGCTCATGAGGACGGAGACGCCGGGAATCTCCGCCAATTTCTTCCGAATGGCGTCCGTCAATCCCGATTGAGTCTTCGCCGTCTTCCAGGTGCTTCGGTCGTGGAGTGAGACAATCGGGTCGCTCTCATAGAGATCTTCCGGATGGTATGGAATTTCCGCTCGGCCGATCCTGCTCACCGCCGTCTTCACTTCAGGAAATTCCAACATGGCCTGTTGAGTCTGCTTCTCCAACTCGATGGACTCGGCGAGCGACACGCTCGGCAGCTTTACGACTTGGGGAGTCAGGGACCCTTCCTCAAGGAGGGGAATGAATTCCCGTCCCACGAATGGAACGAGGGCCAGGCTGCACAGCACGATCGCTGTCGAAATCGACAGGATGAGACCTCGGCGCCGGAGCGTCCATTGCAACACCGGCACGTACCGTTGCTTCATCCACCGCGTGAGGCCGGTTTCCTGCGGATGGTTTCCCTTCAACAGCAGAGAGGCGAGCACCGGTGACAGGGTCAGCGTGACGATCACCGAGACCAGCATCGCGATGACGAGGGTATAGGCCAGCGGCGCGAACATCTTGCCTTCCATCCCTTGCAGCGCCATGAGCGGCAGGAAGACGACGCTGATGATCAGAATGCCGAACAGAATGGGACGGCCTACTTCCTTCGTCGCGTGAAGAATGATGCTGAGCCTGGCTTCCCGCGATGCGCCGCTGTGTTGGGCAAGATGCCGATAGGCGTTCTCCACCACGACCAGAGACCCATCGGCGATCTCGCCGATCGCGATCGCCAGCCCCCCAAGCGTCATCAAGTTGGCCGAGAGCCCGAACCACTCCATCGCAATAAAGGTCACGAGCGGAGTGACGATCAACGTCACCGTCACGATGACGGCGCTGCGGACATGGCCCAGGAAGAAAAAGAAGACGAAGGTCACCAGCACAATCCCTTCGATCAATGCATCACGTACCGTGGCAATGGCGGCATTCACCAACTCGATGCGATCATAGAAGGAGATCAGTTTCGTGCCCCCAGGCAGGACATTGCTCTGTTGCAGATCTTCTATCTTGTTCTTGACCGACTCAACCACCTGGCGGGCATTGTCTCCTCGAAGCATGAGCACGGTTCCTATCACCACTTCCCGCTCCCCATTGAGCACGACTGCGCCGTGGCGGACGGCGTGGCCGATGCGGACCTCAGCGACGTCGCGCACGAAAACCGGCGTGCCGCCGGATTCCTTTACGATGATCGACTCGATATCGCTTACGCTCTTGATCAGACCCAGCCCTCGGACGATCGCCCGCTCGGCATGGCGCTCCATCACGTTGCCCCCGACATTGGCGTTGTTTTTCACCACCGCCCCATAGATCTGGTGGAGCGTCAAGTCGAACTTGCGCAGTTTGGCCGGATCGACGAGGACCTGATATTGTTTGACGAACCCGCCCATGCCGTTCACATCGATCACCCCCGACACGCCCTTGAGCAGCGGTCGCAGGACCCATTCCTGCAGCGTTCGCTGATCCGTCAACTCCGCCTCGACGACCTTCGCATCGGTCGCCGTCGCATGAGGCCCTTCGAGATAATAGTGATAGACCTCTCCCAGCCCTGTTGTGACAGGAGCCATCACCGGTTCGAGCCCGTCCGGCAACCGCTCTTTCGCCGCCATCATCCGCTCCAGCACTAACTGGCGGGCAAAATAGATATCCACATCGTCGTTGAACACGACCGTGATTTGGGACAAGGCGAATTTGGAAAGCGAACGGATTTCCGCAAGACCGGGTAGGCCCGTCATCTGAAGTTCGAGCGGATACGTGATGAATCGCTCCACTTCGACCGGCGAGAGGCCTCCCGCCTCGGTCAGCACCTGCACTTGGATATTGGTCACGTCGGGGTAGGCGTCGATGGGGATAGATTGGAAGGCAAAGACGCCGGCGATGGACAACGGACAAGCCAGGCCCAGAACCAGTATCCGCTGCCGTAACGAGAATTCCAGAAGCGAGACGATCATAGCGAAGGCTCAATCCTGTGACGTTCCATTTCGGACTTGAGGGCGAAAGAACCCTTCGTCACGACAAGCTCCCCTGCCTTGATCCCCTCCAATACCGTGACTACATCCCCCTCCTCATTGCCCAACTCGACCATCCGCGCCTCGAACTCACCGGTGCCTCGTTGAATGAACACCATCTTCCCGGCCGGCCCATCTTGAACAGCCGCAAGCGGGACGCTCAGCGTGTCGGGACTCAATGCTGTATATACGCTGACGATGGCGAACATTTCCGGTTTCAACAGTCGCTCGGGGTTGGGGACCGTGACCCGAAGGTTCATGGACCGAGTGGTCGGTTCAAGCACGTCTCCGACGTAGGAAATGGTTCCGGTGAAGATGGCATGGGGATAAGCCGCCAGTACCACGTTGACTTTCTGATCCTTGCGGATGAATTGCACGTCCTTCTCCGGCACATTGCCGATCACCCATACGTCGGTGAGATTTGCCACGGTGAAGAGCTTTTGATCCGTTTCGACCACCTCTCCCCGCGTGATGTTCCGCGCGATAACCCGTCCATCGAAGGGCGCGCGCAAGGCCACATCGGCTTTGATCGTATGTTCCTTGTCCAGTCTGTCGATTTCTTCCCATGGCAAACCGAGCAATTCCAGTCGATTCTTCGTCTCACGGACTTCGACTTGTGCAGTCTTCATTGCGGCTTCCCGGCGTTGCAGTTCCGCCAGACTTACCGCCTTGTTGTCGTACAATTCCTTGGCCCGCGCATACGACCGCTCCCCTTCTTCCAACCTGGCCTTTGCCTTGAGATACTCCCCCTCGGTCACGCCGAGATCCACGCTATGGAGCACGGCCAAGACGGCGCCTTTTTTCACGTCCTGTCCGACATCGGTATGGACCTTCACGACCCGGCCACGAATGAGAGCCGTGACCTCAGCCAATTCGTTTTGGTTGGCTTGGACGGTTGCGGGAAAATCACGATGCGAAAGAATTTGTCCCTCCGCCGCCGGCACGAGTTCCAGTCGCAGCCGAGACAATTCTTCTGATGTCAGGCGCAATAACTCTCGTCCTTCCCTGGACGAGTTCGGTTTGACCGTGGAGGTATCAACCGATTTGCTCTCGCAGGAAATCCCGCCTGCGAGGATCATGCAAACCGCCAGATGACGAATCGCCCCCGGAAGAAAGGCGGTGGTGGTCTGAGTCAGCCGGCCATCATTCACGATCACTACTCCTTGGGGTCGCTCTTCGACCTTGGATTTATTCATCCACCGCGTTTGAGCTTCTCGCATGGGGCATGCCCTCCAAACATGTTGTTTTCTTCGGTTCAAACCGGATATTGGTTGCCTTTTGACACCACGCGTGTGTGACGCCGTGGCGAAATGCGACAGTCCTGCACTGAGACTTCCGAACACACCATTGATTGTGGATATGAGATACTGATTCAGAAAGGAAGTGACCTTGTTATGGAAGTCCAAGCCCAATTTCCAGACGAACAATCGCCGACCGGTGAGTTTACGCGCCAGCCGGACGCCTTCCGGGGATGGGTCACCGCCGACGGCAGCTCGGGCTATCTCTCCGCCTCCGGCCGGTACCATCTCTACGTGTCATGGGCCTGTCCCTGGGCCCATCGCACAATCATCGTGCGCAAGTTGAAGAAGCTTGAAGATGTGATCGGCATGACGGTCGTGGATCCTATTCGTGACGAACGAGGATGGGCGTTTCGCGAAGGTTCAGGGCATTCTCTCGATCCGATCAACGGCTTTCAGTTTCTCCGCGAAGCGTATAAGGCGACCGACCCGAACTACATCGGACGCATGACGGTCCCGGTACTGTGGGATGGCGCGACCGAACGGATCGTCACCAACTCGGATGATGATCTGATGAGGATCTTCAACGGCGAGTTCAATCGATTCACCGAGAGCCCGATCGATTTGTACCCGGACGGCCTGCGGCAAGAGATCGACGAGCTCAACACGTTCATTTACGAAAACGTGAACGACGGGGTCTATCGGGCAGGATTCGCCACATCGCAGCAGGCGTATGAACGAGCGGCACGGCGATTGTTTGCCGCGCTGGATCAACTCGATGCACGCCTCGCAACTCACCGTTACTTATTCGGACCGGAATTCGTGGAAACCGACTGGCGCCTTTTTGTCACGCTGGTTCGGTTCGATGCGGTCTACCACGGACATTTTAAATGCAACGTCCGACGAATCATCGATTATCCGAATCTCTTCGGGTATCTTAAAGATCTCTACCAAACCGACGGTATCGCCGAGACCGTGAATTTCGACCATATCAAGCGGCACTACTACATCACGCACGACGATATCAATCCGACCCGTATCGTCCCGATCGGCCCCGATCAAGACTTATCGACGCCCCATGCACGTGACCGTCCGGCCTAACGGCGTCATCTTCCTCAAAACAATATACGCCTATTCGATGCTTCCGCATTAAAATGTCTACGCACGTAGACAGTCTTGAGGTTATTTCCCCCATCTCTACTGATCCGTGAAGCAAGCGGGCATCGAAACTTCCCATTTTGCCTAGTTTTTCGAGGCGATTTTCTTCGGACGAAATCAAGCACAAGAGTTGCTCACTTCGATGACAAGTGTTCATGTTGGTCTTAATGAAAGGAGCTGTTATGGATATGATGTGGTTATTCGCAACTGTGATGGGCGCACTCCTTCTTGGTGGGATAATCGTCTACAAGAAGAGCGCGTAGCCTGCCGTCTAGGAATCAGGTATTCCTGAGGGTTAATAGTGCGCTGACGGGCAGGATCCTTACCAGCCTGGAACCTTTCTACGTAATACGGTCGATTCGTCGAGCGCCTCCTTCCGACTGATATCTTCCTCGTCTCCACCATGGGGGCGAGGAAGGGCTCGACTGCAGATACGGCACTACCGCTTAAGAATGACGAGCTTATCTGACGACAAGAACGGAGCAGGCGCTTTGGTGCACCAGTTTTGTTGAGACGCTACCCTGGAGAAAACGTGCGACAGCGCTTTGTCCTTTTGCTCCAGTGACGATCAGATCCGGTTGTTCGCGATTCACTACTTTCATAATCTCCTCAGCGGCCGGTCCCACGCATGGAAACTGTCTGACGCGGTATCCGACTTTTTCGAGCTTTGCCGCCTCCTGCGCAAGCAATTGCTCTCCCTCCTCCTTCACCATCGTATAGCGCAGAAAGGGCATGACATGGACCAGCAAAATCACGAGCGGTTTGCCTTCGGATTTGGCCGTTAACTGTTTGGTCAAGAATTGGATCGCTTTCTTGGAGGACGGAGAACCGTCCGTGGCGACTAACATCCGCCGAATGGTTTGCGCAGGCTCTTTCACGATCAAGACCGGACCGGACGCATGGAGTGTAACCGCTGTAGAAACACTGCCCAGAACAAAACGATCGATGGCATCTAACCCGCGGCTCCCGACCACGATCAAACCCTTATGACCCGCCTGCTTGAGGAGCACGTGTGCAATCGTGTCTTGCACGACATGCACCGAGCCCTTGAATCCAATCTCCACTAAGCGGCGCTTCGTCTCCGATTCTACTTGCTTGGCGCGAGACTCTAAGAGATGAATGGCTTCCCCGCTGTCCGGTTCGTACCCACTGACGGAGGGTTGAATGATGAACGTCGGCCGCACGGATTGAAGATCCATGGCATGAATCGCGGTCACTCGTGGCGGCGTTTGAAAAGGCAGTACGCCGAGCCAGCCTAACGCCCATTCGGAATACTTCGATCCATCCACTCCTATGACGACTTTCATCGACCTCCCCCTCGCGTTAGAGAATTCTCTGAACCAATATGCTGACTTCGTCTCTGTCAGCGGTTCCGGCATTGCGCGGGATGTACACTATCGTCCTCTCGTGGATAAGAGTGCCGCACGTTGATACCACAATTACGAGGCCGTTGTCCTTCAGCCCCTTCTCCAAAAGAACGATTCAGAAATAAATGATTGGCGGGTGGCTCGGCTTTTGGTACATTGCGGGGCCCGTTGTCGATGCTCGCTTCATTAATCTCAAGAGGTTATCTTAAGAATGAGGACAAAACCTGGGCGTAGGCCGGTCTGCTTCAGGCAAAGTGAATATGGAGTCCTTCTTGCCGTCTTGTTGATCGTACTCTCCGGTTGCGCCGTTCAGAAAGGCTCGACCAGCTCACTCATCCCCGACATCGAGCAGAGCGCTCCACCGATTCTTATCGCTGATCTTTCTCAAGAGACCATTCCCTCAGCGATACCAGCTCACGAAGTCTCTTCTGAAGAACCGTTCGATCCATTTGCCAAACCGGGCGAAGAAGGGATCGAGGAGTATGATCCGTGGGAACCACTCAATGCCAAATTCTTTGAATTCAACCGACAGCTTGATCGCCATCTGCTGAAGCCGGTGGCCAAGGGTTACAACTTCGTCGTTCCGAATATTGTTCAGGTCGGCATCAGCAATTTCTTTTACAATATTCGCGTCACGCCGCGTTTCATGAACAATATTTTCCAGGGAAAGTTCAAGGGGGCAGGGATAGAAGCCGGACGATTCCTGATCAACACGACTGCAGGAATCGGAGGATTCTTCGATGTCGCTCAGCGTTTCAACCTGACAACGCCGGAAGAAGATACAGGACAAACACTCGGGTATTACGGAGTCAAACCCGGTCCCTATATCATGGTGCCGCTCTTGGGACCATATACGGTTCGAGATCTTGCCGGGTATGTCGGAGATATTGCCTTAAATCCTGTCTATTGGCTGATGTTCCCGATCATTGAGATCAATGCTATTCCTACCCTCTTCCGCGATAACCTCACAATTTCTCTGATACTCATTGCCGCCCGTGGAACAGAAATCGTGAACGATCGTTCGTTGAATCTTGAAAAATTTCAGGGTGTTGAAGAGTCCACGGTGGATCTTTATGCCGCAGTCCGTAATGCCTACCTACAAAAGCGAGCCAAGGCGATTCAAGAATAGCTCATCGGATTCGTAATCGCCTCTCTCGCCTACGCCATCAGCGGTTGATGTCTCCGCAGCTCCTGTCCGCGAACGGATCAATGACCCTCGGGAAGATAACCTCTCAGAAGTACGACTGTTTTAATGAGATCGCGGAACCACTCGGAAGAAGGCAGTCCTAGGCTTTTGCTCAGCACGCGTGAGGATTTCTCTTTAGCGGCTCACCATTGCCGAGTCATCTAACTGACAAGATGAAGGAGATGGTAGAGCGACGATTAGACGCTCTTCTTGTACACAATGATGCCGCCGATGAAGATCACGAGCATCACAACAGCAAATATTAAGAAGGTACTATCCATGGTTACTCCTTTCGTTCGGACCCGTCACGCAACGAAGTGGAACACCACAGCACACCTCCCAAGGATGAGACCGAATAGACACCATTCCCCGGACAAAGCTGCAAAGGATGACACCACAGGGTCTGATGTCAAACAACAACTCGGCCCCTGGCACCTTTGGGAACCTGCGATCCCGCCAAATTTATTCCTGACTCAATATGCTGTCAAGTGGCTTGGAAGGATGTATTGATAAAACTACACGATCACGATACGAAGAATGAGGAAGTATAAGAGAGTGATGATTTGTAACGTGACTAGACGGTACTGTGAACGTGATCTTGTCTGGAGTATTGAGACCCCTCACCGGCTGATGGATAGACCTTGACCGTGTACGTCCTATCTGGATCTAAGGTCACAGAGACTTTTCCGGTCTTGTTCAAATAGTCAATCGCTAGGTACACCTGGTTCCAGGTCAGATCCGGACAGAGCCCAACCACTTCTTCCATTGAGCAGGTAGTGCCAAACTGCTCCAAGGCACCATAGACGCGATCTATCATCGCTGAAACTTGCATGAGCTCCCCCTGACAGAGGTCAAGACTTACTAGGGTACTTGTGACGTATGTTAAGGGAGTAGGATGGATCTTGTGAACTAGGAAATGCCCTAGAAAGGCAACATGAGATTACTAGTGCTGAAGGTGCACCATGAGTGCATGATTTCATGACGTTGTGTCTCAGGCAAGTACGGCTGTGTCCTGGTACCGGCAGCAGACAGCGGAGATGCGCCTATGATGACACGCTCACCAGACCTTCGGCAATCGCGTATTTGATTAATTCAGCGGTGGAGTGGAGATCGAGTTCGCCCATAATGCGAAACTTGTGAAATTCCACCGTCTTCACGGAAATATTCAGAATCGAGGCAATAGCCTTGGTGCCTTTTCCTTCGGCAACGAGCTGTAACACTTCTCGTTGCCGCTGGGTGAGATGGGTCACCAAAGGCCTGCCGGGCTGGTCCTCCGGGGATTGGAGTGTCGCCGCCAAGACATCTTTCGTGATAAGCGGCGTCATATAGTGTTGTCCTCTCATGACCGCCTGGATGGCTTGCTTGAGTTCCGCTGCGGCGGACCGTTTTATCAGATAGCCGGAAGCCCCGGCCTTAAAAGCTTCGGTCGCATAGGTAGGAGTGGCATGCATGGTCAGGAAGATAAGCTTGCTCTCCGGCACCAGCTTACTTATCTGCCGTGCTGCATCCAATCCATTGAGCAACGGCATCGAGATGTCAAGCAACACGATATCGGGGCGTAACTGCTGGGCCGCATCGACCAATGATCGTCCGTCTTCCACCATACCCACCACTTCCCCCTCGGCTTCCACCAGCTTCCGAAGGCCGGCCAGGACAATGGCATGATCATCGGCCATCAGAATTCGGGGCTGTTTCATGTCACCTCCACCTCGCAAGGCACCCACGCACAGACTTTTGTGCCGTAGGATGGCCGGGATTGAATTCGAAGGAACCCGTGCAGTTGTCGCAATCGTTCCTCCATACTGCTCAATCCCAGTCCCTGTTGATGGGTACGCAGGTCCTGCGGGTCGAATCCCTTCCCATTATCGATAACGGACAGACCGATGCCTTTTGATGACCCCCTGAGCTGGACCGTCACCGTCGTCGCCTGCGCATGTTTCACCACATTTTGGACGCTTTCCTGCATGACGCGGAAGAGACAGGTCGCCTGATCGAGCGTCACCGCATTCGGAACATCAAGAATCTTCAGATGAACGGGTAAACCTGTGCGCCGTGAAACCTGCTGGACATGGTCTTCGACCGCTGGGCGCAATCCGGCATGCTCCAACAGCGAGGGATGAAGCCGGTACGCGAGCGTATGCACATCGTCGGAAAGGTGTTCCAACTGTTCACGGAGTGGTCTCAGCGCTTGAGTAAGGTCAGCGGGTACAGTGGAAGGACAGCGTTCCAACGATGCCACTTCCAAGACCAAGGCAGCCAATCGCTGGCTCACATCGTCGTGCAGATCCCGGGCGATTCGCTGCCGTTCACGTTCTTGCGCCGTCAGGAGCTTGGACGTCAGCTCTTCCAGTTGCACTTGCTGCTGGTGCAATTCCTGCTGGTTACGATGAAGCGCCTCTTCCGCCTGCTTGCGTTCGGTGATGTCGACAGCGACACCTCCCAACAGCACCGGCGTTCCTTTGTGATCGTCGATGGGAAACTTGCTCACAAGCGCGTGCCGGACCTCACCGTTCTGGACGAATTGCTCGACTGTGTGCAGAGGGGATCTTGTTTCACGCACTTTCCTATCGTTCAACTCATACTGTACGGCAATCTCCTCAGATCACAAGTCACGGGCCGTCTTTTCTTTCCAATCCAATCCATTGAGGGCGGATTCTTCAAAGAGTCGGTTGACGTACAGATAGCGTCCCTCGGCGTCTTTGATCCACGCAAAGCCGTGCAAATTGTCCATAAAGGATGCGAATTGGCGCTCGCTCATTCGGAGAGCCTCTTCGGCATGTTTGCGTCTTGTGATGTCGATCATCGCCCCCAAGGTTCGAGCGGGACGGCGCTCAGATCCATCATTGTCGAACAATGTCCATGATCGAAAGCTGACCCAGCGGACACCGCCGTGTGGATACAAAAGACGGTGCTCCAGCGAGAACAGATCATCGCCCGAAGGATCATGGGCCTGCTTGATCGCCGTGACGACCGCTTCCCGGTCTTCCGGGTGAATCAACTGAATATATCCCTCCATCGAAGCGGGTTCATCAGGTCTCACGCCGTAGATTTCTCTCATCACCGGCGACCAGTACACTTTCCCGGTGCGGTGGTCATGATCCACAATGCCGAAATGGGCCAACCGAATGACCTGATCGGACCGCTCCTCCCTTTCATGCAGTGCGTTTTGGGTCTCCACACGAGCCGTCACATTCCTCTTACGCTCAGTAATGTCATGGCCGATCGTCAGGAGGCAGGGCTTCCCTCTGAGCGTTATCAAGTCCGTGCTGATGAGGAACTGCCGCAATCCACCGCTCTTCATCCGCATCGATACGTCAAGATTTTGGACCGATCCCTCGGATTTCAACCGATCGATGAATTTGGCCCGATCTTGAGGATCGGGCCAAATTTCCCACATCACTGTCGTCTTTCCGATAACCTCGTCCCGGCGAGCGCCTAATGTCGCTAGCCAGGCGTCATTGATTTCCAGACAGATCCCCGTCTCAAGGTCCGTGATACCGATCGGATGAGAACTTCGGCGGAAGGCTTCGGCGAAAAGATCGTCCTCTTGGAGCTGGGGCGCAGCGTCTCGTCCGGCACCGGAAAAATGAGCCTGTGAAAGCCGCTGCATCCTAGCCCGACGCTTCTTCTTGTCGTTGGGTATCATTACCAGAGGAAACTATTCTAGGCTTCCGACACAATCCTCGCAACCCGGAATTCCCGGAAGCGACTGTTTTGGTAAACGAAGCAAAGCCGTCCAGAGTTTCGTTCCGCTCGCGATGTCGAGAGATCTGCAAGCCCTTTTTTCTACAGGTCTCGGTCTCGACTTGTAGCAGAACTCCCCATTCCTCCCGCCGTTTCATTTCCCGCCCTATCAATTTCCCTGAGATATTGAGTATGTGCCGAACCACGAGGGGACGATGCATCCTGGCGTCGACCTTGCTGTGCAATCAATTCTGAATAGGAATCACCTGGATCAGAACGTCGGGTGCGTTCGAAATAAGACGAAATAAGAAAGGAGGAGTTCCATGTCCGTCGCTAAAATCATTGAGATCAGTTCCGAATCTCCGACGAGTTTTGAAGATGCCGTCGTCCAAGGAATAGCCAAAGCCTCTAAGACCGTCCACGGCATCAAGTCGGCTTGGGTGAAGGAGCAACATGTCGTGATCGAAAGTGGCAAAGTCACTTTGTATCGTGTAGATCTAAAGGTGACGTTCGTATTGGATTGACGCGTTACGGAGAACCTACACTTCATGCCTCAGTGGCCCGGAAGGAGTGGGCGAGCTGCAAGAGGATCACTGTGGCGGGGGGCCTTAGCATGCGTTTTTCTGTGGTGCTTTGCCGACACCGCTTTCCTGCAGGGCGCAGAAACCCCGATGGAGGCGGTGCGCGAGACGATCACTCAGGTCCTCCGCATCCTCGATGACCCCTCTCTGAAAAACCCGGCCAAACAGGCGCAGCGTCGTCATATGCTCGAAGAGATCGCCGCCGGAAGATTTGATTACGCAGAAATGTCGAAGCGAGTGTTGGGCAGCTATTGGAAGCCGCTGACCGAAACTCAACGGAAGGAGTTCGTCGAGGTATACAAGGGCTTTCTCTCCGATCGGTATGCGGGAAAGATTGAAGATTATAGCGGACAAAAACAAGAGGTAGGTTACCTGACGGAACGGATCGAAGGGTCGTATGCGGAAGTGAGAACCGAGTTGCGGTCGGACAAAACGACGCTTCCGATGGATTACCGCCTCTTGATGAAAGATGGCCGGTGGTCGGCGTACGACATCATCATAGACGGCGTCAGTTTGGTGAGCAACTATCGGAGCCAGTTTCAGAAGATCATTCGCGAGAGCTCGTATGAGGAGTTGCTCAAGAAGCTGCGGGAGCGCACCGTCACTGAGGAGACGAAAAAGAAGAAAGCCTCATAGCCGCCAGCCATAACTCCGGGTATCATCTTTCTCGCCCGTGCGGAGGCGACAGAAGAAGGGGAACTCTATGGCACCCAACCTGCAGCAACTAAGACTCATAAGCAGAGGAGGGCATTGACCATGGAGGGCGGGCGCGGGTGGCTCACGGCATTCCTGCAAGAGGTCCTTGCGATGCCCCGCAAACACGTACTCGTCTTTCTGGTCGCAACCGTTTTATTGATTGTCGTGCAGGTAGAAGTGATCGAGGGGTGGCACCTCATTCATCTCTTCGAGCTGCTTGGCCTCATGTTGTTTCTGTACATGGGGTGGGTGACATGGCGTGTCGCGCGTATGTTGAGGAAACAAGGAAAGCCGTAGGTTGTCCCGGCAAGATAATTTCCACGACCAGACCGTTGCTGGAGTGGGGTGCAATCTTCTTCCGCGGAAAGATCCCCATGTCATCTCGGCAATGCACAAAGGCATACGCATGTTGACGCCGTTTCAAGGCGGCACAGGTTTCCCCGCCCACTCAGATGAACTTCCGTCCTTCTGATCTTGTCCCACATCCGGCATCCTAGACCAAACCATGTTGGCCGCTATGGTATAGTCTTGACCGCCTTCCGGAGGAGCTTGCGCGAGTTGCAGAGGAAGGTGCCGAGACGCGCCTGTTAAAATGTTGCGCGAAAGGGGTGGCTTATGACACAGCTATCGCTGGAACCGAACGAACAGGATATCTTGATCTGGGCGCTTCAGGGCGCCGTATCTGATCTCGGTGGAGAAATAGCGGACACGGAGAACCAAGAATTTCGGGAAGACCTTAAGCAACGGAAAACCGTCTTACAAAATATCCTGCGCCGCTTGCGCTAAGGCCAGATGCCGGTTCGACGGTGACACTTCGACTGAGAACGGCTGGAAGTTCGTGAGGTCACGCAGAGCGGTTCCCTGTCTCACTCCGCGGCTCAACAAATTCGAGGCAGTTGTTCGCCCGACAGCAGATCGAGCACACGATGCGTGCCGACAACGGTCCGTAGAACGACCATGGAAGGGTCGCGGTCTGTCACAACCCCCATGTGAGCCGCATGCCTGGACGCCTCATGCCGACGCATCACAGCGAGCGTGGCTTCGGCTTGCTGCATCGGCACCATTGCAACGAAACGCCCCTCATTCGCCACATACAATGGATCGAGTCCCAGCAACTCGCAGGCTCCACGCACTGGCTCACTGACTGGAATAGCAGACTCTTCCACCACCATGCCGAGCTTCGCCGCTGCGGCTAGTTCGTTCAATACACTGGCAAGCCCCCCACGGGTAAGGTCACGGAGGCAATGAATTTCAATGCCGCTGTCGATCAGATCAGCAACGATGTGATGTACCGGCGCTGAATCGCTCTCGACGTTGCCGTCGAACCTCAGTCCTTCCCGTACACTAAGAACCGCTACACCATGGGAACCGAGGTCGCCGCTTACAAGAATCGCATCACCCGGCTGGATCAACGACGGCAGCACCCGAACGCCGGTCGGCACCAGACCAACCCCCGCCGTGTTGATGAAGATCCCGTCCCCCTTGCCACGATCGACCACCTTCGTATCACCGGTCACGATCGGCACCCCCGCCGCCCGTGCGGCTTCGGCCATCGAGTTCACGACTCGCTGCACAATGTCCAGGCTTAATCCTTCTTCCAGGATAAATCCCGCGCTCAAATACAGCGGCTTGGCCCCGCACATGGCCAGATCGTTGATCGTGCCGTTCACCGCTAAGCTCCCGATGTCGCCGCCTGGAAAAAATAGCGGACGCACGACGTAGGAATCGGTGGTAAAAGCAAGCGTCCCTTTCTCGATCGGCCATGTAGCACCGTCATGGAGAGGCGCCAGCATAGGATTGTGAAAGGCTCGCAAGAATACGTCCTGAATCAACTCCTGCATGAGCCGACCACCCCCGCCATGCGCAAGCTGGACGGTATGCTTTCCCGAGATCGGCAAGGGACAAGCTGGTTCAAAGGATTTGTTATTGACGGTCATTCACTTGCCCTTCACATCTATACTCAAGCGTGGCATGGGAGCGGTATCGATAATAAGCGGCGCAGGCTCCTTCGCTCGACACCATCGGTGCACCCAACGGTTGCTCCGGTGTGCAGCGAGTTCCGAAGGCCGGGCAGTCAGGCGGTTTGAGCAAACCCTGGAGAACCAGCCCACTCCGGCATTCTGGATCTTCCTTTCCTTCAGCGAGTTGCGCGAGCTCCCGTTGAAATTTCAGCTCGGCGTCGTAGGCATTGTAGGCTGACTTGAGACGCAGACCGCTTGCTGGAATCTCGCCGATGCCTCGCCAAGCACGAGCTGCCGGTTCAAAGACCTCGTCGACGATGGTTTTTGCCTGCTTGTTCCCTTCCCGACTGACCGATCGCGCATACTGATTTTCGACCTCGACCCGTCCTTCCTCCAACTGACCGACCAACATGGCCACGCCTTCGAGCACATCGAGCGGCTCGAAACCGGTCACGACGATGGGGACGCGATATCGTTGTGCGATCGCTTCATACTCCTCATAACCCATCACCGTACAGACATGGCCCGCGGCCAGAAATCCTTGGATTCGATTCTGAGGCGACGACAGGATCGCTTCCATCGCCGGAGGCACCAGCACATGAGCAATCAGCAGACTGAAATTTCTCATCCCTGACTGCTTCGCCTGCGTGACCGCCATCGCCCACGCCGGAGCGGTGGTCTCGAATCCCACAGCGAAACAAACGACTTCGCGATCAGGAGTTTTTCTGGCCAGTTCCAGCGCATCCAATGGCGAATAGATAATCCGCACATCTCCGCCTGCCGATTTCACTCCAAACAAATCACCACGGGAACCGGGAACTCGCAACATGTCACCGAACGAGCAGAAGATTACTTTCGGCAAGGATGCAATACAGACCGCTTGGTCGATGAGCGACACCGAGGTTACACAGACCGGGCAACCTGGTCCATGAACCAGCGTAAGGTTTTTCGGCAGCAGGCTATCGAGACCGAACCGTACAATCGCATGAGTCTGCCCTCCACAGACCTCCAT
The DNA here is from genome assembly GCA_024998685.1 of Nitrospira sp. Lineage (GTDB taxonomy): Bacteria > Nitrospirota > Nitrospiria > Nitrospirales > Nitrospiraceae > Nitrospira_D. Next base: position 98,347 of record JACOEH010000001.1, on the reverse strand, counting down.
GATCGTCCAAGGCCGGCGTATCGTCTTCTTGATCCGCTCCGCCAATGCCGTTGCCACGGCACGATCGCGAAATTCATCTACGTATTTCATGCCCATGACCCTCTCGAACCTCGTTGCTGACATCCGACCGACTTCGGTCAGCTGGGAAGTAGCAGAACGGTGATTCAGAGCTGTTCGCGAATCTCAACAATGCCTCCTCCTTTATATCGGTCGAACGTCTGAATTAACCCACGCGGTTAAGGGGCACGTGAACGAGGTTAGAAAACCCCAAACCGAGCCACGAGGCAATGTCGGATCAAATGAATTGTTAGGCCACAAAGACTGATCGCAATGAGCAACTCTACAATCTCTAGGGATCTTTCCATTGTGGCCCAACAATGTGGTCAATTGGGATCAGACTGTAATTTCCGAGGGGCGATCCGCCCGTTTCAGACGCCCGCGCGTTCCTCTTTCAACAGTCGGCCTACACGGCTCCCAATTTCTTCTTGAGCAGCGAATAGAGGTCAACAATGAAATCATTCTCTCACTCCCTATTCATGTGCAAACGCATCGCGAGAGGAACTTGTTACTCCGCCATATCTTCTAAACGGGTAGCCCGACCGGCCTTCAGGCTCTTGCGGGCTTGTTCGATGCGCCGTAGAAAACGAGGGTCGTTTTCTAGTTCGTACTCAAACCAATCGTCCTCCGACTCGAATCCGATCAGGACACCGGCAGGCTTTCCGTGCCGAGTGATGACGATCTCCTGCCTCTCCGCCTCATGCAGAAACCTGGACAGATCATCCTTGATCTCGGATAACGGAACTTCTTTTATTCGGGATTTCCGAACTGCTCCAACCATATCGCAGCCTCCGATTTTGGAACAATGGATAGGTTCAAGTGAGAGCTTATCTACCTTGTTGCACGCAATCTCGGAGATGCGCGGTTGAACCACATCAAGACGTTCGGCGGCTTGCCTGCGTCAATCTTTTGCGATTCATCCACTTGCGCAGTGCTTCCGCAAGCTCGCAGCGCAGCAATATACCGACTGCCTCGTGCATGAGCTTGTAGCGCCGCGCCGCCAGATTTATGTCCGCCTTGAAGAGCCATTCATCACGTTCTCTTTGGATCAATGTGCTTCGTCCATTCATCCATCGTCGTAACCGGATGAATGGCGCCGGTTTGGGTCGGCGCCAACGGTTCAAAAAACTCCAAGAGGGACTGATAGTTCTTGGCCTGAACGGTGATGTAGTAGGTATGTTCCGTGGCGGCGACATAGGCACTCAGAATCTTCACTCCTTTCTTGGCGGCGAGGTCCCGCTTGGCCCAGAACTCATTGAGCATCATGGCTCCCTCTTTACTTCTTCCCGGGCAATTCTCAGGCGTGTGCGTCCAATGAGCCACAAATAACATCCCGTCGTTATCATTCATCATTCACCTTCCTTGTTGATCATGTGCCTTTCAATATCGAACGAATCAGTGTCCGGATGGTAGTCGAGCTTCATAGTTTAACCCCTCGATCCGGATCGGATGCCGCCAACTCGGCGTAGGTCTCCAACGTTCGCCGGGCCGCTTCCTCATCCAGTTTGCTGATGGCAAAGCCGACATGGACAATGACGTAGTCGCCTACCACTGCTTCCGGCACCAGTGCTAATGAGACGGATTTCGTGACTCCGCCGAACGACACGGTTGCTGTTCGAAGCGCGTCCTCTTCGATGTTCAAGACTTGTCCTGGAACCGCAAGACACATTTTATGCGTGACCTCTCTCGTCCAATTGGCACGAAGCAACTACCGCCTGTCCCAGCGACAGTCCGCCGTCATTGGGAGGAACCAGCGCATGGCTATACACAGTGAATCCTGCCTGCTCCAAATATGTTCGAGCCAAGGATAGAAGCGGCCGATTCTGAAAACAGCCTCCGGTCAGGACGACACGTGGGAGATCAGCTGCTTGAGCGACACGTACGGTTACTGCGGCAAGAGCCGCATGAAACCGAATGGCAATCTTGTCAGGATTAGTACCTCTGCGAAGGTCTTCGAGCAGGGCGCTGATCATGGGACACCAATCGATTATCCACTTCCTATCGAGACCGTGACTGGACATCAGGTCCATCGTATATCCTTCGACCGGTACTCCGCCTGCATACGCTTCTCGCTCCGCTGCAAACTGGACCGCCATGGCTGCCTGCCCTTCAAAAGAAGTTTGGTGACACAGACCTGTGAGGGATGCCACGGCGTCGAAGAGGCGCCCCATGCTCGTGGTCCAAGGTGACGCGATGCCGGAGCGGAGCAGGACCGCAAACTTCTTACACTGATCTTGCGTCACCTTCCAAGAAGGAAGTCGATAGGTTGTCATCTCCTCTCCCGTGAGTTCCCACAACAGGGCTGCGGCAGACCGGCTCGGCTCCTTCATCGCCGCATCTCCACCCAACAGCCGAAAAGGTTTGAGAGAGGCATACCGAGTGAACTCCCGGTAGTTCGCGATCAAACATTCTCCGCCCCACACCTGGCCGTCTCCTCCATAGCCGGCTCCGTCCCAAGCTATACCCAACACTTCACCGTCAAGCCTGTGCTCTGCCATACACGAGGCCACGTGAGCGTGGTGGTGTTGCACGGGAATCAACGGAATAGACAGGTTCCTAGCCAGTTCTCGCGCGAAATTGGTTGAGCGATAGTCCGGGTGGAGATCGCAGGCAATGGTCTGTGGTGTGACTTGGAGCAGTCGCTGGAGATCATCGATCGCTTGCTGAAACGCTCGGTCCGCTTCGACCGTCGAAAGATCTCCAAGATGTTGGCTCATCATGATCCGATCGCCGTGTAGGAGGGCAACGGTGTTCTTGAGATGTCCACCGACGGCAAGGATGGGACCTTGCGAGCTCCCATTTGCCGGGCCATCACTCCATCTAATGGCCTGAGGCGCATAGCCTCGCGCCCGGCGAAGGATCGTCACATCAGCTTTTGGCTTGTCCACCTCCCGCATGTCGTTGCAATCCGGCTTGATGCCGGCCACCAACACCACCGAGTCATCAATCGGCCTTGCAATCGACCTGTCATGCACCAGCAGCGCATCGGCAAGGCCTTTGAGTCGAACAAGCGCCTCCCGCTCATCCGTCACAATCGGTTCTTCGGACCGATTGCCGCTCGTGGCCACCATTGGCTGTTGCATCGACCCCATCAAGAGATGATGGAGCGGCGTCGCCGGCAGCATCACGCCGAGATAGGGATTGCCCGGCGCCACGGCATCGGCAAGGACTGCGTTTCGGCGCTTTCGCACCAAGACGATCGGCGCTTGCGGCGAGCAGAGCAGTGCTTCCTGATTTGGCGACAATAAGCAATACCCGCCGACCGATTCGACAGAGGGAAATAGCACGGCGAAAGGCCTTTCAGGACGTCGTTTTCTATCGCGCAAGCGCTGGACAGCTTCTTCCGATGTCGCGTTGACCCACAGTTGAAACCCGCCCAACCCTTTCACGGCAACGATCCGCCCAGTTCCGAGTAATTCCTCGGCCTGGCGCAAGGCCTCCTCGCCGCCTGCGATCTCATTTCCTTGCTCGTCCCACAAACACAGCCGCGGACCACAAGCAGGACAGGCGATCGGTTCCGCGTGAAAACGTCGATCTGATTCGGTGGAATACTCAGCGCGACAAGCGGCACAGAGTTCGAATTCAGTCATGGTAATGTTGGATCGCTCGTATGGAATCGCCGTGAGCAAACTATAGCGCGGTCCGCATTGCGTGCAGGTGAGAAACGGATATCGAAAGCGGCGGTCATTGGGGTCGGCGAGCTCTCGCCGACAATCAGCGCAGGTGGCTAGATCAGGCGGGACGACAAAGGCTCGCTGACCGGATTCAGCGCTCTGTTCTATCGAAAAACCGGCATCGTCGAGCGCTGGAACGACGGTCGCGCTCACGGTCTCGACAGAAGCTGAGGGCGGCGCGTCGGTGCGCATCCTTTCGAGAAAGGTCTTCACAACCAGCACCGCTCCTTCTACTTCGATCAGCACGCCGTTTCTTGTGTTCTTCACCCATCCAGTCAACTCTAACTCGGACGCCAACCGATAGACGAACGGACGGAACCCCACGCCTTGCACCGTTCCTTCTACATGGACTTGCATCCGTTGAGCTTGAGCCCTTCTCATTCCTGTACGACCAATTCGTGAACGACCGCTTCCGGCTGTGCCGGATCTCCTATCAACGGTTCACCGCAAACTGAACAAGCATCCTCCGCTCCCGTAGCCGCAGCTTTTCGATTACAATGAGGGCACCAGGCATCACCGGGGATAGAAATGATTTCCAACGTGGCTCCTTCGGCTTTTGTGCCGCGGGCGGCCGACTTGAATGCTGTCTGCAGCGAGGCATAATCATGCGTCAATAGGTGAGAGCGCCGGTTGACCTTGAGTCGGACCGCTAAAAGCCTAGCATCTCGTGTTTCTTGCAACTGTGCTTCAACAACCTTCACGACTTGCGTCATCAGATGAAATTCGTGCATGATCGGCGTCACACTCTTGAACGATTTGTTCCACCACCTGGTCCAATGCCACGGCCACCGCAGACGACAGTTGTTGTCCGGGTTCCGTATTGTCTGCCTCAACCCCATAGAGAATGACCGTTGCCGGAAGGGCACCCACTGCGCGGGCCAACTCCAACGCTTCCAATATCCCGATGACATGGCTGGAGCAAGGAAAGATCCGGCCACCGATCGGGCCGGCTGAGGCATCAAGCCGGTGGATCGTGCCGGGAGCCAGCCCACTGCGCGCTGCATCGACAAGAATCACGACGGACACGTCTTTCATCAATTCCATAAGGCCGATTCCGACCATCTCCGCTTCGATGACCTCTGCGCGGTGGCCGACTTTTTGTCGAAGTCGGCGAGCTGCCAGGAGACCGACCGCGTCATCCCCTCTCAGATGATTGCCAAGCCCGATAATTCGAATTGCAGCCATGGTCTGTCTCGTCGAACCCCTACGTTCTTATTCGCGTTCAATTTCCAATCGCAAGAAGTGCGTTGCGCAGGAAATACAAGGATCATAGCAACGGATGACCCGCTCGCACGCCAGCGCCGCTTCCTTATCGGGGAGAGACAAGAGGCGTGGCATGAATTGGCGCAAGTCCTGCTCAATACGAGACTGGTTTTGCGAAGTCGGCGGAACGATTTTGGCTTCACGAATCACGCCGTCGCCGTCGATTTGGTACCGGTGATAGAGAATTCCCCTTGGCGCTTCCGTGCAGGCCATACCCGTACCTGGTCGAACCGCGACGGGCGCCGCCGGTAAAGGCGGAGGCTCATACTGCTCGATGAGCCGCAATGATTCCTCCAACGCATACAGAATTTCGACGGACCGAGCGATGATCCCATGAAAAGGATTACGCAGTGGCAACGCGATTCGCTTGTCGGCGAGGACTTGCCCGGCCAGCGGCGTGAGGTGATTCTGATTCAGGTTCAGCCGCGCCAGCGGACCGACCAGATAGGGCTCCCCCTGCAATGTGCAATGAAGCGCGTTGGAATAGGGCACCTGATGCTCGACAAAATGTTGCTCGAACTCGTTCGGCGAAATCTGCAGCACAGTGGACGCGGCGATTTGCCCTTCGTTGAGCGGATACTCATCGGGGTGGCGGAGCGCGACGTAATTGTAGTCCGGTGCAAAATCGATATATTCGAAATCGGCTACCCAGCGCACAGTTTCCACCGCCGCGTCGCGCGCCCATAACAGCTCGTCCTTCAACCTTTCCAGCTCACCCCGCAGCGGCACACGAGAGAACCCGCCGACCTTCACAGAGACCGGATGCACGGAACGGCCTCCCAGCAACGTCATGATGGCGTTGCCGGCCTTCTTGAGCCGCAGGCCTCTGGTCACGATCGCTGCATGATCCTTCGCCATCGCAACGGCGCTGTCATAACCGAGAAAATCCGGCGCCTGCAACAGATAGACATGCAGCGCGTGGCTCTCGATCCACTCACCGCAGTAGATGAGCCGCCTCAGGTCACGCAATGCCCCCTCAATGCGCAGGCCGAAAATTTGCTCCAGCGCATGAACCGCGCTCATCTGGTACGCGATCGGACAGATGCCGCAAATGCGTGCAACGATGTCGGGTACTTCTGCATAATGCCGCCCTCTCAAGAAGGCCTCGAAAAACCTCGGCGGCTCGAAGAGCCTGAGTTCCACATCCTCGACCGTGCCGTCCTTCACCGTGACGCGGAGAGCGCCTTCGCCTTCCACACGCGCAACCATGTCGACGGCGATCGTCCTCGTCTGCTCCGACGCTTTAGACATTGCATCCTCGGCTCACGCAAGAGAGGTCTCGGCGCATCACGTTTTCTTCTCCCATGCATTACTCTCAGCGAGAAAGGACGACCCATACCCGTTGATGCCACGAAACCGCCGCATGATCTCGATCGGGATTAGTTGTAGTCCGCCATGGAAATGCTTCGCGAGCGAGGCCGTGTTGGGTGGAAGGCCCGGCCCCTTTCGTGCGCCTTCGCTTGGTCCGAAACAGCCGTAACAGTCGCGACCCATGCCAGGACAGATCGCCCCGCAGCCGATCCGTGTCACCGGTCCAAGACAAGGCATCCCTTTCGCCACCAGCACGCAGACATTTCCTCGTCGCTTGCACTCCAGACACACACTGTCGGCCGGCAGGCGAGGCTGGATCCCCGCGATCAGATCCGTGATGACGCGCAGAAGTTGGCCCTTATCGATCGGGCAGCCCCACAGTTCGAAGTCCACCTGGACATGTTCCGAGATAGGTGTGGATGTACTCAGGCTCTGAATATATTCCGGGCTGGGATAGACCACCTGCTTGAACGCTTCGACATCGGCCCAGTTCCGCAAGGCTTGAATGCCGCCGGCCGTCGCGCAGGCCCCGATCGTGATCAACACTTTCGTTTGTCGGCGTATGGATAGAATACGATGCGCGTCTTCCGCCGTAGTGATCGACCCTTCCACCAGGCCGATATCGTATGGGCCCGGCTTCATGTCGCTGGAAGCCTCAGGGAAATAGGCAATATCCAGCGCCTGACCTAGGGCAAGGAGGTCTTCCTCAAGATTCAGGATGCTGAGCTGGCAACCGTCGCAAGAGGCGAACTTGAATACCGCCAGCCTTGGCCGCGCGGCTTTCTTGGTCGCCTCTCCATGATGCACAAGTCGATCGCCCATTGTTATCACCGCCTGAGTTTATTTAGTTTTTCTGGTTTGTTTGGTTGAACCAGACAAACCAGACACACAAGACAAACCATCCCTCGTTTCACACCCCTGTCCGTCCCAGCCACTGCGCGACTCGGTCATACCGCATGACCGGGCCGTCTTTGCAGAGGAAGTACGGACCCATCTGACAATGGCCGCACAGGCCGATCCCGCATTCCATATGCCGTTCCAGCGAGACATAGATGGCCGTCGCCGGAATGCCGCGACGGATAAGGATCGGCACACCCAAGCGCATCATAATCTCCGGCCCGCACATCAGCACGATGCTCTTCGGCGGGTCGATCGATACCAGCTCGAACAGTTCCGTCACCACACCGATGTGATAACTCCAGCTTTTGTCCGGCTGATCGCTGGTCAACAACACTTCCGTATCGGGAAAGCGCCGCCATGCATCGAATCGCTCGCGGTAAAGAAGGTCTTGAGGCGTCTTGACCCCATGCAGGATTGTGACGGATCCATATTGCGTTCGCCGTCGTAAAATATACTCAATGGCCCCGACGACCGGAGCACAGCCTAAGCCGCCCGTGACGATCACCATGTTGCGTCCGCGCGCCTCTTCCAGCGGCCAACCTTGTCCGAACGGTCCTCGGATTCCCAAAACGTCGCCCGTCCGAAGATCTGCGATTGCCTTGGTGATTCGACCGACAGCACGGATGGTATGATCCAGCAATGCCGGCTCATCCGGATCCGAAACGATGGAAATCGCCACCTCACCGACTCCAAACAGATAGACCATATTGAACTGGCCGGCTTTGAAGCGAAATTGCCGCCGCGCCTGCTCGTCGACGAACCTCAAGCGGTAGGTGTTGATATCTTCGGCTTCCCGAATCTTCCCGACAATCGTCGCGGGATAGATGACATAGGGGTTCGCCATTGAATCAGCTTCGGCATCCACGGCTACGGGCCTTCTACCTGTTGGCTAGTGACCGACGACCGGCTAGCCGGAACCAGTAACGCCGACAATTCCTCGGTTAAATCGATCCCGACCGGGCACCAGGTGATGCACCGGCCGCAGCCGACGCAGCCGGACATGCCGAACTGATCGATCCACGAGGCGAGCTTGTGCGTCAGCCACATTCGGTATCGATCTTTAATCGTCGGGCGAATGTTCTTGCCATGGATGTATCCGTGCTCTTGCGTGAAACACGAATCCCACAATCTAACGTGCGCAGTTTGTTGATGATCGAGGTCCGGTGTCTCCTCGGCCGCATGGCAGAAGCACGTCGGGCAGACCATCGTGCAATTCGTACAGGCGAGGCAACACCCCGCCACATCGTCCCATCGTGGATGCTCGTGGGCATCGTAGAGAGCTTGCGGCAAGCGCGATCGCTCGAGCCGTCTCACCTGGCTATGCCCACAAGCATCCACACGGGTCGCTGCTTCATCGAGTAATTTTTGTGGAGCAGGAGACAAAGAGAGATCGGAAAGAAGATCGAACCCGGCCTCGCTGCCCGCCTCGATCAACAGCCGGTCGTCCACTTCGGTCAAAGCAAGATCGAAGCCGGTTTTAGCGCGAGGGCCGGTCTCCATTGATGCACAAAAACAAGTGCTCAATGCCCTGACGCAATTCACCGCGATCACGAAAAGTCCTTCGCGGCGAGCCGCGTAGTAAGGATCGCGATAGGCATCGTTCAGAAAAATCCGGTCTTGAACCGTCAGCCCGGCGAGATCGCAGGCGCGCGCTCCAATGACCGCCACCTTCTCCAGTTGAGGAATCATCTGACGTGGGGCGAACCCATCCTTTGTCCGCTCGATCTGCAAGAGCGGCTCACGCGGCGCAAAGACGAAGGGCTTGAGTGATTGTGGTCCATGGACGACCCCGAAGACTTCCTGAGAGGCGGTCTGTTCGAGCCGATAGCGTCCTGGTTCCTGCTGATCGCGCCAACCGATCGGCAGATCCGACACCGACCGGACTGTCTCCCAGACAACAGACCCATCGTGCGCGGTAGGTCCGATAATTCGATAGCCCTTAGCGCTCAGGGCATCGAGTAATCGTTGGAGGTTCGCTGTAGGTAGGATGCCGCGCATTTCGCTGGCTATCGACATGATACAAATGCCAGTTCGCTCTGTGCCAAACTGAGTGGTCGGTCTCGTCGCCATGGTAAGGACTCTTCCACCCTCTTGCAAGGCGAGAGAATCAAGACTGCGTCCCACCACTCGCTCGCGACCGCTCATCTACTATGGGACCCCCAGGTTTGCCCGGATGAGGATGATGGAAGAGGAAGATAACGGTTCCCACGAGTGCGTAGATGGAGCAGTTACTTGCGATGCGTTTCATCTCATCTTGGGAGATTTTGTCGGCTTCGCCTTTTCTTCCTCCACGTCGATCACGTCGCCTGTGTCGGCATCGATGTGGACTTCCATCGTCTTGTTCTCCTCCGTGAGGATTTCGACTTCCCAGACGAGCTTATGGTGCTTCCTCTCCAACTCGGCTTCGATCACCTTCCCTGCAACCTTGTCCGATGCCGTTTTGATCGCTTGTTCGATCGTCACCTTGGCTGCCGCAGCCATCTCCGCCTTTCCTTTCTTTCCTTTTTCGTCACCGTAGGCTGCTCCCCCGACAGCCAGAGTTCCTGCCGCCAACAACATGACCAAAGCAAATACAGTGGGCGATTGCCGTCTCATGGCCACCTCCTTTTATGTAGTGATCCAACCAACGCAACCTTGCCGGGCGTTGTCACTCGCTGCATTGAGCTGAGGTTTTCCCGCTCGGCTTCCAACCGGTCTTCGACCGCACGGTCTTGTCAATAACCGGACAGACATCCAAACAAACGAATAAGGACTCCCATGTTTGCCCCATTGAAGAACTCTTGTGAAGAGCTCATGACCACCACTTGCGATCTTAATCAACAAGCATTGCGCATCTCGTATGCCATGCCTATTGTGCGACAAGCTGCTTCATGCAAACCACACGAAAGATGCCGCTTCGACGATTCACCGCCCGGCTTCTACTGCCCTATTTCGCTACAGTGCGTTACTGGCCTGGCTGATCAAGACACGTCGATTGCATCGATTGATTTTTCGAGAAAAGCGGTTATCTCATAAGCGGGCGGAGGTTTCGGTGAGAGGAACACTCAGGAAATGGAGGTCGAGCGCTGGGGCGGTGAGCAGGCCCACCGGTGAGTGGGAAGCCTAAAGTCCCTCCAAGACCTCAGCACTTACGAAGAGCTCTCTGGACCTGCCTCCGTCCGATGTAGGAGACTTTCTCGTGGGTCGTCGACTCACCGCAGCGATTGTAGCAAGTGGGGTTCACGCTCTTCCTTTTTTTAGTGGCAACAAGGCCGATCATAGAAAGTTCTCCTTGGGCCTTGGATCCACGGCGATGAAAAGGACTCGACCTCGCTATCACTCTGCTTTTTCTCGGGGTTTCACTCGCGTGATGTTGAAAGAGGCAACAGCCCTGTGGATGCCGCTGCCCCGTAATGCCCCAGATTCCTCTTCTTTTGTCTCTAAGCGCAGTCCTCCTGAACCTAGAACGCTGCAGTTTCTCGTAGAGAGATTATTCCGGGACATTGGCACTATCGATGCACAAATATCGGAATGAGACTTCGACTCTCAATCAATTCATACAAGGAGGCAATGGTCATGAGCGGACTGACAAGATGGGAACCGACGACGCGATGGAATCCGTTCAAGGAAATCGAGGAAATGGAGAAACGGCTTTCGAGCCTCTTCGGCCGCACATCCGTTCCTACCGGTGGCGACAAGAAGGAGGCCATCAGCGTCGCGGAGTGGTCGCCGCTCGTGGACATCTCGGAAGATGAGAAGGAGTACGTGATCAAAGCTGAGATTCCCGAAATGAAGAAAGAGGAAATCAAGATCAACGTCCATGACGATGTCCTTGCCATCAGTGGCGAACGGAAATACGAGAAGGAAGAAAAGGGCAAGAAGTATCACCGCGTCGAGCGGGCGTACGGCAGCTTTATGCGAAGCTTTACCCTTCCCGAAGACGCCGATGGATCCAAAGTCAATGCCGAGTACAAGGATGGGGTGCTCAAAGTGCATCTCCCAAAGGCAGAGAGGGCCAAACCCAAAGCGATTGAAGTGAAAATTGCCTGAGAGATAGAGAATCATTGCTCATCTCTTTCTCTTTTCGGAAAGGAAGACAGCATGATCCGCCATCCTCGGTATCTTGAAATTCCGTGGCAAGTCCATTGGGATCGGAACGAAAGGGGACCGCATCATCATGTGCTGCTCATGCTCATCCTTATTTTCATGGCGATGTTTCTGATCGGAGTTGGTGTGATAAGCGGCCTTGCATAGGTTGAAAGGTTTGTTTGGTTGATCTTGTTTATCCGGTTGAACCAAACAAACGAGAGCGACAAGAACAACAAGACAAACAGAGGTTCGTGTGACGTTCAAGAATCGAGAAGAGGCAGGTCGAAGGCTCGCTGAACGACTGACTCCGTATCGCGAGGTTGAAGCAGCTCTCATTTTAGCGCTTCCACGTGGCGGGGTGGCGGTCGGGTACCAGTTGAGCCTGGAGCTACATCTTCCGCTGGACGTCTTCATCGCTCGAAAGCTGGGAGCACCGGATAATCCCGAGTACGCCCTCGGTGCGGTGGGTGAGACAGGAACGATTTATCTGAACCCTGATGCGATGGCGGCGTACGGCCTTTCTCGCTCGGACCTGGAGGAGATCGTTCAGGTGCAGCAACGAGAGATCGCTCGGCGGCAGGAGCTCTACCGGCAAGGCCGCCGGTTGCCTATGCTCACCGACCGCATCGTCATTCTCGTGGATGATGGAATCGCTACCGGTTCCACCTTCTTCGCATCCGTCGAGTCCATCCGGCGCTTCAAACCACGTCGCCTGATTGGAGCTATTCCGGTCGGTCCGACAGAGACTATCCAAGAGGCCCGCGCACAGACGGATGAATTAGTCGTCCTCGCCGTGCCGGACCTCTTCCGGGCCGTGGGGAACCACTATCTCGACTTTGCACAGGTCAGCGATCACGATGTGGTGGGGTATTTAAACCTGGCGGAAGAATCGCTGTTGGAATGGAAGGAGCGACCACATCCCTCAACAGCCTCATCGCAATGATACATCGCAATGATAAGGGAGCACGCCTAACCGCAAAAATAATGAGGACACCGCCGACGGCTCGACGGAGAACGGTGATCATGATCTGCTGCTTTGAAGTTCAAATGGGAAAGGCCATGGTATGAGAGTCATCATCGGCGTCGATTGGTCGGATCAGGCGTTTGCCGCCCTCAGCCAGACGTTTCTGCTCTATCATCCGACGGACGTCACGCTGGTCCACGGCGTCGATTTAGGGATTTTGAAACATCCGTTCGTGGCCCAAGCAGGCAACGTGCAAGGGTACGATGATTTCCGCAAGGCGATGGTCGATTCGGGAAATCAATTACTGGATCGCGCCGCCGCCCTGATACCGACGGAGATTGCATCGATCAGGAAGGTGAACGAAATCGGCAATCCCGCTCAGCTCATCCTCGACAGCACCGAAAATCTCTCAGCCGACTTGGTCGTCGTCGGCGTGCGCGGACGAAACCGTCTGTCCGAGGCTGTCCTCGGAAGTGTGTCCCATCGGGTGCTCATGCACGGCACTCGGCCGGTCCTGATTGTCCGAGGAGCTGCGCGTAAGATCCAACGGGTGCTCGTCGCCATCGAGGATCGAGACGATGCCGACCGAATCGCGAAGTGGCTGACGCACCACCCCTTTACCGATCCCACGGAGGTCTGCGTGCTGCATGCCCTCGTTCCGATCGGAGTCAGTGACCCCTATGACGCGCTGGGAACCGGAACATGGTGGGAGGGAGCGGAACGCTATGCGGATGAACTCGTCCAATCGACCGCCGGAAAACTCTTGAACCCCCGCTATACGGTGAGCACGAACGTCGCCACGGGCAATCCCGCAACGGTGATTGAACGGGAGGCGAAGGGGAGGGATTTGGTGGTCGTCAGCTCCCATGGACGCAAGGGCCTTTCTCGTTTTCTCTTGGGGAGCGTGTCCCATGCCGTCGTGCATCACGTGACCTCTCCAGTGCTCGTCTTGAGATGAAAGGATCCAATACGGGTAAGATACCGGTCGCTGCGTTCATGCTCATATCCGCATTGTCGGCGGCAATCTCGAACGGTGTGCTGTTCAGTCCGACGCACGGCTTTCGCGGAAAACTCACGAATCAACACATGCTGAATGTGGTGTCCTCTACCAGATCCGTGTCACCGCCCGACATCAATAGCTGGTCCGAGGCGCTACCCGCGTCCTTCATGTTGAAGTTCTCGGAGTGCAATGCGATTCGTTCGCCCTCTCTACATTCCTCCTCTTGAGGCCGATCATACTGAGTCCGGTTCGCTCATTATGCGTGACGGCTCGACCGCCGCAATCCGACCGGCCGAACCGTCCGACGCCGTGATGATGCAACAGTTCGTCGATCGGTTATCCCCTGAGTCGAGGCGCCACAGATTTTTCTCGGAAAGCTCTCCGTCTTCGGATAGTACCGCCGCCTTGTGTCATTCCTCCAACCCACGTTCCCAATTTACGCTGGTCGTGACGCGAGTATGGAAAGGCACGCTCCGCATCATTGCCGCTGGATCTTACTGGGCGAAGGATGAGCAAACCGCGGAAGTCGCCATGGCCGTGGATGATGCGTTCCATGGAAAAGGTTTGGGCACACTGCTTCTCGAACGGCTTGCTCTGCCGGCCATCCGCCATGGATTCATCCGGCTGTGGGCAGTGACCCATGCAGAGAACCTGGCCATGCGCGAAGTCTTCCGAGAATCGGGGTTTACCGCCCATGAGGCGTACGAAGGCGAAGATATGGCGGTAGAGTTGTCGCTGATCCCCACGGAAAAGACCGTCACGCGCGGGGAGGTCCGAGAACGGCTGGCCACGACGGCCTCACTCCGACCGTTTTTTCAGCCCCAGTCCATCGCCATCATCGGCGTCTCGCATGATCCAAACAAGATCGGCTATCGATTGCTCGATGCCGTAACGGCCGGCGGATTTCGAGGCGGCATCTACCCCGTCAATCCCAAGGCGACCGACATCAAAAACATCCGGACCTATGCATCCACGCAGGAAATCCCCGAGCCCGTTGATCTAGCCGTCATTGCCGTCCCGAGAGACTCTGTGTCGTCAGTAATCGACGAATGCGCGGCAAAGGAAATCCGGGCCTGTGTCATCATTACGGCTGGATTCGCGGAAGCGGGCGCGGAAGGAGCGGCCCTCCAGCGGCAGTTGGTCGCGAAAGTCCGGCAGCACGGCATGCGCATGATCGGCCCCAATTGCTTCGGGATAGTGAATACGGATCCGGGTATCAGGCTCAATGCCACTTTCACCTCGCTGTTTCCCCCTCAAGGCAGAGTAGCGATGTCGTCGCAAAGCGGCGCGTTGGGCCTTGCCGCTCTCGCCGGAGCCCGTCGTGTCCGACTCGGGATCTCTTCATTTGCCAGCGTCGGGAATAAGGCTGATGTCTCGACCAACGACCTGCTCCAATATTGGGAGGAAGATCCTGCAACCGACACGATTCTCTTATACGTAGAATCGTTCGGCAATCCTCGCCGTTTTGCTCGCATCGCCCGGCGTGTGAGCCGTTGCAAACCTATCATCGCGGTCAAAGCCGGGCGATCACAATCGGGGCGGAGGGCGGCCAGCTCGCACACGGCAGCGCTCGCTGCCAGCGATGTGGCGGTGGACGCGCTGTTTCATCAGGCCGGCGTCATTCGCGCCGAATCACTCGACGAATTGTTGAACGTGGCCGCTGGTTTTTCGAATCAACCCCTCCCTCCGGGGCGGCGGGTAGGAATTGTTACAAACGCCGGAGGGCCGGCCATTCTCTGTACTGATGCCTGCGAGGCAGGGGCATTAGTTGTTCCAGAACTATCCAATCGGACCAAGGCGACTCTCGCGTCGTCTCTGCCGTCGGTCGCTGCGCTGAACAATCCTGTCGATCTGATTGCGTCTGCCACGCCGGATCAGTATGCCAAGACGATTGCAACTCTTCTATCGGCCGATGAGATCGATGCGCTGATCATTCTCTATATAGCGCTGACGGTACGAGACACAGCTGATATTGCTCGCGGCATTCTGACGGGAATTGAAAATGGGCGGAAAGCGGGCGCGAAGACCAAGCCCGTGTTTATAGGCTGGATGGCGGAAGGTGATATGGACCGTACATTCAGCGTCCGAACAGAGACGATCCCGACCTATCCCCTACCTGAGACTCCCGCACTTGTGCTCAGCAAAGCGGTGTCTTATGGGGAGTGGCGGAAACAACGGCCCGGCATGGTGCCCGACTTTGACGATCTCGATCTTGCCGCCGCACGAACGATTTGTGCCGCTGCCTTATCCCAGCGTGGCACCGGTTGGTTGACGACGGAAGAAACGCGGAACATCCTGAACGCAATAGGGCTTTCCATTCAGGCCGGTGGAGTGGCGAAGACGGCTGATGAAGCGGCCGCATTGGCGAGCGGAGTCGGCTATCCGGTCGCCGTCAAACTAGCCTCACATCAGATTGTGCACAAAACCGAGGTCGGTGGCGTGCAGTTGAATCTCAAGGATGAGCAAGCGGTTCGCCGGGCGTTCGACTCAATGAGAATGTACCTTGCCGAAACCAACCAGCTCGATGCCATGGAAGGTGTGCTCGTGCAACCGATGGTGACCGGTGGTGTGGAAGTCATGATCGGGGTCACTGAGGACCCTTTATTCGGACCCTTAATCGCGTTTGGCCTCGGTGGGATTCACGTCGAGATTCTCGGCGATGTGCAGTTCCGCATCACCCCGCTCACCGACTTTGATGCGGCTGAGATGATCAGGGGAATCAAAGGCTATCGACTGCTGACCGGCTATCGGGGACATCTGCCAGCCGATCTGGAGGCTCTTGAAGAAACGTTGCTGCGGATATCTCGTCTCGTTGAAGAAATTCCACAGATCAGCGAACTCGACCTGAATCCGATCTTCACATTGCCGCCAGGCCGGGGCTGCCGAGTCGTGGATGCAAGAATACGTGTCAATCATGCCGATCCTCGCTTAACGAAGTACTAAACCGTTCTTCACGCGAGACCCTTCCTAGCCAAGCAATCAGTCCGCACACCGCCACAAGTGCCACTAATGAGCTGCCGGCCATTGCCGCTGCTGAGGACGGAGGTGGGGCAATGGTCATTCCGATGATAGTGGACATAAGGACGATGAGGATGAGGATTCCGAGAGCAATGGATTTGCCACGCGCGAGTCCGCTTTTGGGGAGAAAGAGACACAGACCGAGTGCGACAATGGCAGCTTCTATCGCCAGTGCCGCCGGCATATCGTTCCAAAGCGCAAGACCCACTGTAACCGAGGTGTTACCGGTGAGCGGCAATTCGGACCGGTGAACAAGCACATCCAACAGCCAATGTGAGAAGACTGCTCCAGCAACAAGAGCGGCGGCACGCCGCCTTGCCTCCTTAAGGTATGGGGACAACAGCAGAGTAAGTACTCCAGCGGCTGCGGACCAGCCTCCTGCTGCCAAGAGACCGTGGGAGGATGGAAACACGAAGTGGGGTTGGTGTGTGGTCGAAAAATCCTCGGTAATATTGACCGATTCCCATCCGAAGAGAATAAACAGCCAAAGCACGAAGTCGAGCAAGAGCGCCGCAGTCACAAAAAGGCCGACATTCACGCGCCGCTCAATGCGCCCGATGGCTAAAGCCGCTCCGACATGCCCGGCGAACAACGTTTCTCCTTGGTCTTTCAACGGGACCGACACTTGGATCTTCACCGTTGTGAAATACCATCACTGCACGAAGTTGTTATGCCTTTCGCGATTCAAGCTACGATTCGTTGTGGATGAGAACGATCTTACCTGTTACGCCACCCTTCCCGAGCAACTCCTGCGCCTGCCTGGCCTCGGCAATCGGGAATCGCTGCGCGATAAGCGGCTTGATCTTCTGCTGTTGGAGGAGGTCAAACAGAGTGATCAAGTCCTGTCGAAACCATGACGGTTTCAGCCGTTTGAGCCATTGGATACTATAAGGGACAACCCGCCTCCGGCCCGGGAACAGCCAACCACCGGCAATGTACAAGCCGAAGATGATGATTGCACGAAAGCGATGACGACCGCCTGAACGACCTGACGCCAAGCGGCCTCCACGGAGTGAGCCAGTCAGGCCATAGGCCACAACCATGCCACCAGGACGCAGAGCCTTGCGGGAACGCCAGATGTGGGTTCCACCGATGCCGTCAAAGACAACATCTACGCCGTGACCTGTCAGACGGTGAATTTCTGTCACGAAGTCCTGATGTTGATAGTCAATGGGGATACCGCCCAGGCCTGAAACAGCCGACACTCCTCGCGAGGAACAGGTTCCGTACAACTCCAGGCCGGCTAGACGCCCAAGCTGCAAGAGTGCCGAGCCGACCCCGCCTGCAGCACCGTGGATCAGCACACGCTGCCCCGTTCTGACCTTAGCGGAGTGATACAGCATCTGGTACGCCGTGATGTAATTCAGCACAAGGCTGACCGCCTCGGCGGGGTCCAACCCGGATGGCACCGGCACCAGTTCCCGGTGCGGCAGGCAGACGAACTCCGCATATGCGCCGCAGATCGGCAGCGCGGCCACGACCTGGCCCGGTTCGAGTTCGGAGACACCCTCACCAAGCTGATCCACCACACCAACCAGGTCCCACCCCGACGTGAAAGGCAACGGAGGCGTCTCGGGGTGGATGCCTTCCCGCATCATTAGGTCGGGCAAGGAAACTCCCGCTGCCAGCACGTTCACCCGAACTTCACCGTGCTTCGGCTCGGGACACTCTTCTTCAATGACCTGAAGTGCCTCGGGCCCACCGTAGTGAGTCACGATGATGCGCCTGTGTCTCATGGATCACGTCCTCCTTCGCCGAGCGGTCCAACTCGTGCGGCGTCACGTTGAGCTTGAAGAGTTGTCCGAAAATTGTCGAAGCCTAGACAGTTCGGCTCGATGCACTTGTGAGACGCATCCTCCACGATGATTCGCTGTCGCACAAAACGACCTGTTCGTCGAATATGAGTGCCCACTAAGTCTACGCGGCCAATCTTGGGCAGTAATCTGATTCGAAGCAAAGGACTGGCGCGAACTCGACCTTCTGGCGGAGAGTCCGTCACCGCGGTGATTTCTCGCTGGTCTTACCCATGCTAAAACGCGAAGTTTTCTTCGTCTTAACACCCTTCTTTGGTATGTAGGTTCCACACTAGCCCGTTTAACTGATGGCTGCTAGATTTGCAGCCGTTTCCAATTCTCAATACAAGGAGGAACTATGGTGAAATTCCGTCTCTGGCTCTCAGGCGTGCTATTGCTCGGTCTTACCACGGTTGTGTCTGCGGAACCCGAGACCATGCTTCCGAATCTCTTCCCCTTCCCCAATTCCACCGGCGTGTTGAAAACCTTCAACGCTACTGGGAAGCTGGATTTGACCGGTCCCTTCTTCCAAAACCTCGGAACCAACGGTCGCTCCTGCGCCAGTTGTCATCAGCCCGGCGATGCCTGGTCCGTGTCAGCGGAGCACGTTGACGACCGGTTTGAACGTTCGCACGGCCAAGATCCGATCTTTCGTCCCAACGATGGGTCGAATTGCGATCACGACATCGAGACTTCGACGGTGGAAGGCCGTCGCAACGCCTATAGCCTCCTGCGCACTCGTGGATTGTTCCGTATAGCACTCGCCGTGCCGGCGGGAGCCGAGTTTGATGTCGTGAGCGTCAAGAACCCCTACGGGTGCAGCGAGATGAACACGCTCTCCACGTATCGACGCCCGCTGCCGTCCACCAACCTGCGGTTTCTCAGCACCGTGATGTGGGATGGGCGCGAGTCGTCGACCCAAACCGGCACGAAGCCGATCACTTTCGCCACAAATCCCTCCGATCTCCTCGCCGATCTGGCCCATCAGGCGCTGGATGCCACGCTGGGGCACGCCCAAGCTTCAACGCCACCCACTGCAGAACAGCAAAAGAAGATCGTGGACTTTGAAATGGCCCTCACGACGGCGCAGGCCATAGATTTCGGCGTGGGAGCTCTCGATGTTCATGGCGCAAGCGGCGGCCCGGTCATCCTCGCAACGCAACCGTTTTACATCGGAATCAACGACCCGCTGGGGCTCAACCCTTTTCAGACGCCCTTCACACCGGTAGTCTTCTCTCTCTTCACCAACCACTGGGCTCATGCGGCTGCGCATGACCATCACGGCCACCATGGAAACCGCCGTGCAAGTATTCTCCGAGGACAAGAGCTCTTCAACTCTCACCCCATCAACATTACGGGAGTGGGAGGGCTCAACGATGCCATGGGCCTTCCACTCATCAAAGGCACCTGCGGCACCTGTCACGATTCGTTCAACGTGGGGAATCACTCTGAGTCAGTTCCGCTGAACATCGGTATCGCTGATGTGACAAATCCCTTGGAAGTCCATTATCTCCCGGTCATCACCTTGCGCAACAAGGCCGATGGAACAGAAGTGTCGACCACCGATCCGGGCCGAGCATTGATTACAGGAAAGTGGGCTGATATCGGGAAGTTCAAAGGCCCGATTCTCCGCGGTCTGGCTGCACGAGCCCCGTATTTCCACAACGGCTCGGCCTCAACCCTGAAGGAAACCGTGGAGTTTTATAATATTCGTTTCAGCATGGGTTTGACTCATCATGAAATAACGGACCTTGCCGCATTCTTGAGTACGCTGTAGGCCACGACGCGACGTGCTGAGGCACTTGGCGCAATTTCGCCGGGTGCCTCAGTCTCGCATGCATCCTCGTTCAAGCTCCTCCCGCGATATCTCCCTCCTCTCCGTTTGTCACATGTGAAGAAGTTCCGAAGACCCGCGAACTCGACCTGAATCCGATCTTCGCATTGCCGCCAGGCCGGGGCTGCCGAGTCGTGGATGCGAAAATACGAATTAAGCCAGGATCCAGGGTCTAAGGAAGTAGCAAGTAGTAGGAATGAAGACTCGGCACTTTAAATAGTCTCCTGGTCCTTTACGAAATGCCGATACCTAGGGAATACACGCAGCTCTACCGATTTCAAAGGATGTGGTTGGAAGGATTGCAGCGAGGGTAGAAGGTATCGGACACCCTTATCACACCCTCACTGTTCAAGCAGCAAACTCGATGCGTATTTTCCGCCCAATCCGCGCCTCAAGCGTGATGAGCATTTCCAGGCTGAACTTGTCCCACTTGTCTAAACTACCCTGCCAGGTCGAGCACCGCCACCTTGCGTTCCACTACCGTGCCGATTGTTCGGCGCGCCGCTTCTAATTCATCTCGCCGCTGAAGATTCATCCAGAATTCCGGTGTTGTGGAAAAGCAGCGTGCCAGTCGCAGGGCGGTATCGACAGTGATGCCGCGCCGCTCGTTCGCGATCTCATTGACACGCGCGGTCGTCATGCCAAGACGTTGGGCAAGCGCGTTGGCGGAAAGATTCAGCGGCTTCATAAACTCTTCCCTCAAAATCTCCCCCGGTTGGATAGGCGGCAATAGTTTCTTGCGCATGGCCGTTCCTCTTACCTTGGATTTACTGCTCCGGGTGAGGATCTTTTCTGATGAGCGCGAGGTAGAGCAGTGTATCGGCGAGTTCTTGGTCGGTCATGGTGGTGTCTGGAAACATACCGGTTCCCGGATGGCCTTCTCTGATAGCGCGGGCGCGTTCCTTATTGGTTTTGAGGCGCAGGACCTCTGGATTCCGTAGGTCGGAAGGCGGAGGATTCAGCTTGTCGATAAGCGCGGCAGTGTCGGTTTCCAACCGAGGTCTTCTCCCGATATACCCATCGATGCCGTGACAGTAGTAGCAAATGCCTTTCCCGTTAAATATCTCTCGTCCCCGCATCACATTGCCGTTTAATTTGCCGCTCGGTTGTGATGCCGAGGACGCAGCCCAGGCAGAGTCGGATGGAGACCGCACCTCCATTCCCAGGTTGCTTATGAAGAGCAGGCTGAATGAGACCGGCAGTAATAGGTTGGAGCTATGGAGAAGAAAACGAACTGCGGGTCTTCGTTCAACCTCAGTCTTGACCTTCATTCGCTCTCCATCAGTGCCGACTGCAACAGGTATCGTACCGGTCTGCGGGAATACTGTTCATGCTGTTGAAGATTTTTTCGCGCTCCTCCGCACGAGTCACATTATCGATTGCGGGATAGAGGGCCCGCTCTTCTTTCCGATTATGAGAGCTCAATAGATTGAACAGCGCCTGCTCGCTCTGATCGGTATCGAGATTCTGCTCCTCCACCTTCCGGTGAATGGCTTCAAGCAGCTGCTTGATCTGCTCGTGCTCAAATCGCATCACGGGCGTCGGCCCGTCCTCGATCATACCGGTTTTCTCTTCCCACATCGGAAAAAGCAGCTCCTCTTCCCACACGATATGCCGTTGGAGGCCGATTTTGAATTCCTTGAAAGCTTCCTTGGCCTTGACAAAGTCTGAGCGTTTCGACGTTTGAAACGTCTTGAACAACTCATCCAACCGGTCGTGATCCTTTTCATAGAATGCCGTCACGGTCTGCTGCTCACTCATCGCATGCCTCCGTCGTACCTACACAAGCACCTCCACCGGATTCCTTATCGCACACTCATCGCCTTGGACACTTCTATCGATCTCTTTTCTCTTTCATCGCTTCTTTGCCTGCTTGCAGAGCGGCTTCAACATCGGCCCGACGATCCTCGACGAACTGTTTTCCACGCCCGATCAGCTCATCAAGCGCGGCTCGCGCCTCCTTGGCCTTCTCCAGCACCTCTTCTTCCGTCCTTCTTGCGTAGCCTTTGAGCTCACGACGCGTTTCCTCGCCCGACCTCGGTGCAAGGAGAAAACCCGTCATAATGCCCATCATTGCCCCGCCGAGAAAAGCAAGCGCAAGTGCCAACCCCGAATCGTCATCGTTATGAGACGTCATAATGGACCCTCCATGGGTAAAATCGTCCGACACCAACATCGCATCCTTGCCGAAGCTATGTTCCTGCCGGTCTCACATACTCGTGAGATGACAGCTTACTAAAACGATTCATATGAACGCTATCCCCCCTCCGGCATCACGATCTCATTGCGCAATATCCCTGACGCAGAAAACGACAGAATAGCATAGACAGTGTGCAGTGGAGCTAGCCGAGAGGATTGAACGGAGCCAACATACGGATATAGCTTAAAACATCCCACATTTCCTGACTCGACAGCCGATCCGCCCATCCGTGCATCGGACTGAAGAGGACTCCCTGTTTCACCGCAAGATACAGTTCCATGTCCGTCTTTGTTCGAGACTTCGCCGCATGGAAGTTCGCGGGAGGAACGATCAATTCTTTAATATCAGGTCCCAGTCCATCACCGGAAATTCCATGACAGCCGACACAGTGTTGTCGATAGATTGTCTCTCCGTTCTTCGGATTTCCGAAATGTTGGGCCAAAGCCACGGATCCGGTCAGCACAATCGCGACACAGCTCAACCCGATACGTAAGTACATACCACCCTCCGATTACACTTTACCCTACGGTGACGAATGTGCTATCGAGAACGGACGTCGAGATCGATGGCTAATGCTGGTGTTGCTGCCCTCCACCGGATTCTCCACTCCCATGGCCATCGCCGTCATGCCCTTCCTGTCCACCTCCTCCCATACCACCCATCATGCCGCCCATTCCGCCCATCCCGGATTGGTGTCCACCGCCGCCTCCCATGCCGCCCATCATCCCACCGTGACCCATCCCTCCCATTCCACTTCCATGCTGCCCTCCAGCCTTCATTCGCTCATGCTGGGCATGTTCCTTTTCCCGCTGGTCGGGAGTCAACATCGCCATGGCGTGACGCTTACTCTTAATCGCCGCAAACAGACAGGCCGCTTCCGCTTTTTTCAACTGATCGACTTTGGCCTGAATGGCATTGAGGTCGGCCTGCTCATCATCCAACAGCGCGTGCAGTTCGAGTTTGGCGATTTTGGCATCGGCCTCCAATCGAGCCTCAGCCCGCTTGAAGTCAAGCTGTAGAGTTTTGATCTTGCCGACCTGCTCCTGAGTCAGTCCGATTTCTTTGGCATGTTTCAACAGATGTTTCAGGTAGTGCCCACTATGGTCGTCCTGTTTATCCTCATCGTGTCTACCAGGTCCCATCTTCCCATGGCTCTCGTCGGCATAGCTCGGGAACACGGCTATCGTTAGGATCCACGCGGCCGCCCCTAATCCGACAATCCACTGGCTCAACTTCCTCATGGCCACCCCTCTCGCAGTCAATAATCAGAGATCGTGTATCCCGGTACTTTGGACCTGTTGCTGCGAGGACAAGCCCCCATCATTCGGGTGCCGGAATTGAAATCAGGACTCCTCCCAGCACATCCTTGAGCTTATAGTCACGCTTCGCGCTACGGGGATCGGCGTTATGACAGGTCACGCAACCGGGCGAAACGGCAGGGTCTGCATAGACGGCTTGGAAATATCTACCACCCTCTTCCTTGACGAAGCCCTTGTACGGCTGTTCGGGTCGCGCCATGACCGCTTCGAGTGCCTTCTGTTCAAACTCGGTTCGCGGGCCGTTCTGCTTGTTGATCGGGTTGAGGCTGATCAACCGATAGCGCACTTTGCTTCCCGTCAGCTCGGCCAAACTCGACGACTCCTGAAAAAATTGCGCCGGAAGAGGGAGCGCACTTTCTGAACGCCACTTCTCCGACGATTTGATCACGCCTTTCCTCTGTATCCGCTCCACGACGTGGACCGTGTAAAACGTCCTGTCTGCCTCAAGCACCGCATGGATATAGTCGACGACCGTTTCCAACGCGACACTGCCGGCTGATTCTTTTCCGGCGTGACCCGTTCCCCCACTTCCAAGCACGCAAAGCACGACGCTCAATCCTCCGACAAACCACATCCTTGTTGACATGCCCCCTCCCTTCGACCGAGCCTATGCAGCGTGGCAACTCTGCAAGATGGATGGTCAAGAACGGCGATCGCCCTTCCCTCATGAAACGGTGGAAGCAGCGTGCGTCCTCAGCCGGCCGCATCTTCGATGGACACGCCAAGCCCGATCCAGGCTCTCAAAAGATCGTGGCGAGTGACTGAATATGCCACCTTTCCGTTCTTCTTCACCGGCAAGTTTAAGAGTCGTTTCTCCTCCATGATCCTCACAGCTTCATCGAAACTCGTCTCCTCAGTCACGGCGATGTGGTCCTTCGCCATCACATCTTGGGCTGTTAAACGGTTGAGATCCTTCTTTGCTTCCAGTGCCCGAAGAATGTCGAACTCGCTGATGAAGCCGATGAAGGTACCTCGTTCGTCGACGACCGGTGCGCCGGGGGTATGACTGGCCAGAAGTTCCACGGCAATTCCCATTGCATTCTGATCACGACGAAAAACAACCGCGTTCGTTGCGCGTATCTGCCCCACCGTCTTGAACCCTCCCGCAGGAACCCCTGGCTCAGCTAACGTAGTCATCAAAACTCCTCCTGGTTGATGGATGATATAACTGAATTCGCTTCTCTCCAAAATCCTCGCTCTTATGCTCTTAATTGTAGTGACTCGGAGCTATTCTTCTCAAGATTGGATTCGGAAAAGTTAAGTGCGATTTTAATGCCGTTACTATCTTTTAACGTGAACGACGGACGGATAGCAAAAAAGCGCTTCGGACGGCTCGACACTTGTGAGCCATGTCGATGTGATGCAGGAATACCCAAGGCACTATGGCTGAGTGGGGAAAAACGCGACAATCGATGGAGGAAGTGATGCGATCGCGGCTGTACGTTGAACGTCGATAACTGTGTCAGGATGACACGTAAACATTCTTTTATTCCTGCACTCCACCTCTTCGGCCTCGATGTCCCATACCTTGCATCCCATCCATACCGCTTCCCGGCCCCATGCCTTCTCTATGCCCCTTCATGCCTGGTCCATGTCTCCCGGCAAACATCCGCTCATACCGAATGAGAGCCCAAATCTCTTCATCCGACAGAACTTGACCGAATCCAGTCATCGCAGTACCGGGCGAACCGTATTTGATGACCCAGAAAAGCTCGCCTTCCGTGCGATGTCGCCAAAAGCCGTGATGTTGGAAATTCCGCGGTGAAGGATTCAGCTTGGCCGCCGCCGTCCCTTTGCCGTCTCCCTCCGCTCCATGACAAGTAAAGCAGGTGCCCTTGCCGTGGTAAATCGCTTTGCCCTGCTCAATGACCTGAGGAGAATTCGACAGGGGACTGCTGAGCGCGCGAGCGTCGGCCAGCTTATCGGCCGGCACTCGTGGCTGCATCATATGTCGTTCGGCTGCTTCGACGGGATTGGAGGTGGCCATAACCATGACGAGCAATGGAAACAAATACTTCTTCATCATCCTGTACCTCATCTATTCCAGAAATCAGAACATCACGTTCCGATCACGTTCGGCGACGGCTGTGATGTAATCCGGCATGCCTTTGATGGACGCGCCGGCCACGAGATCTCCTCCGCCGATTTG
Organism: Nitrospira sp.; assembly: GCA_024998685.1. Lineage (GTDB taxonomy): Bacteria > Nitrospirota > Nitrospiria > Nitrospirales > Nitrospiraceae > Nitrospira_D. The sequence goes on along the minus strand of JACOEH010000001.1, from coordinate 72,797 downwards.
TCGCGCCACGGCACAGGCGCCGCAGACCCAGATCGGCACATTAGCCGCCTGGATAGCGGCAAGTAGTTCTTTCACCGGGGTCAAATTCACACCCGTCACATGATCCGCCACGCCTTTTCTTCCCAGCATGACTGCTTCGTTCCACAACCACAGCACGACATCATGCCCCTGCTCTTTGGCCGTCTTGGCGGCCATGAAGGGCAACGTTGCCATTGTGGGGTCATCGGTCCCTCGACTGCCTGAAATAATGAATGTCGCCATGTCTCAAACCTCCGTTGTTCTGTGATCCACCGATGAGCTTGCCGTTCTCTTCGATCGTGTGACATCCGAGACAGGCGTGCGCCTTGTAAGCCATACCGCCAAGGGTGACGTCGAATTTACCGACCTTCGAGACATCGAAGGCCCCGACCTGGACCCGCGGATCCTTATAGACACGCTCCTCTGTTCGCGATGCCCATTACCGGACCTTCAGCCTCCGGCTCGGTCTTCAATGGCTCAGCTTGCGACCGTTCGCTGTCGGCCGGCACCGGTTGATCCGGCAGGCCGGGGTGATAGCGTGCCGACAGATACCGCACGAGCAGGTCCGCTTCCTCTTCGGAAATTCCTGCGCCCCACTGTTTCATCTTGTCGATCGTGGCCAACCATCGGTCCCTCGGCAGTCGCTGCTGCGAGACGAGATCCTGGCTGTGACAGACGGCACAGCGGGTGACGAGGAGGCCTTCTCCGCGGCGGGCCAGGGCCGCGTTTACATCGGTCAGGTCCCTTTCCTGTGCCGCCGTTACAACCGCCACTCCCGAAAGACAGATTGCCAATAGCGCGACGAGCGGGCATTTTCCGTCCATCATGCAACCACCGTCACCGATACGCGATCCCAGCCGTTCCAGAGGAAGCCGCCGGGATTCCATGGCGTCGCCGCCGGTTGCGTGTCTCCGCGCGAGTCGATCGCGCGGCAGAGAATCGTCGTCGGCCCTGCCGTTCGAGCTTTCCAGAGCCATTGCCATTGCCGCCAGGCGTAGGGGAGGTCTTCCCCGAGCAACCGCGCCGGCTCCCACGTTTTTCCACCATCGACCGACACCTCGACTTGCACCACCGTCGCTTCTCCGCTCCAGGACACGCCCTGAACCGTTACCGGTCCGACCTTGACCGTTTCATCCTCGTGCGGCGCGGCGATCAGCGATTTCACGACCATCGCTTCCACCGGAGTAGATGGACCAGTCGATATGGTACCGGCCTCTACCGGCTTCACCGGCATGCGATAAGCCGTCTCCATATAGTAGCCCTTCGCCGTTTCCGGCTGGACCGTAATTTCCGTCAGCCATTTCGTGCATGAATCGGCCATCCAGCCAGGTAGGATGGCCCGTAGAGGAGCCCCATGCAGCACAGGCAGCGGCCGTCCGTTCATCTCATAGGCCAGAATCGTGTCCGGATGCAGTGCCTTGGCCAATGGAATGCTCCTGGTGAAGAGCGGCACGGAGGCCATCACAGGCCGATCGGCGCCTTGCAGCTGCACGTGTTGCGCTCCCTCCTTTACGGCCGCCCTCGCCAGCACGTCGCACAGTCGTACTCCGGTCCATTCAGCGTTGCCGACCGCGCCCCTCTCCCATTGCACACCGGGGACCTTGGGTCGGTGAAATGTACGGCCATTGCCGCTGCATTGAACGACCGCTGTGATCGTCACCGGCTCCAATTGCTTCAGATCCTTCAACGTGAATTCTTGCGATCGCTCAACCAAGCCGTTGACCCGCAACTTCCAGCCCGCCTCGGAAATCAACTCCGGCGCCGGCGGCCCGAAATGGCTTCGCACGAAAAACCGGTGGTTAGGTGTCAGGAAGGACGTGAATTCACGGACGGGAGTCTCCGCATCGAGTGGCCTGGTGACGCGCGTAATTAAAGGTCCCGATTCATTGCGGCCCGGCTCTTCTCCGATCGCCAGCGCCGGAGGGAGCCGCCGGCTGAACAGCAGGCCGGCTCCCATACCCTGGAGAAGTGTTTTGAATAGAGAACGCCGCGAGATGTCCATCGCCTAATCTATTTTTCGGAGGATTGATTTCCTGCATGGCTATGTGGATTGAGCGTAATCGCCACCGTCGGCACAACCGTCAACGACTGATGAACGGTGCATCCACGGGCCACTCTTAACAGCCGTTCTTTCATCTCAGTGGTGATTCGGTGAGGAAGGTGGATGCCGATGTCGATGCGACCGACTCGATGAGGACCTTCGGCCATCACCCATTCCGCATCGACGCTCAAGCTGTCCCGAGGAATACCGTGCCGCCCGCAGAATTGCCCTACGAAATATGCGACACAACTGGCGACGGATCCGACGAACAGTTCAACCGGACCCATTCCGGCGTCCTGCCCTCCGTCCTCCACCGCTTGGTCGGTGATGATTCGATGCCGGCCGCTCACAATATCGTAACGCGTTCCTCCATGATAGACCGCCGTCAACTTCATACCGCACCTAACCTCGCTCATTACGGTTACAAATGGCCGGCGTCCCACTCAATAGGGTGTATCGGCCGGCTTGTTTCCATTCGGCCAATCATGAATCTTGTCGGAAAAGTCCGGTCGAGGCTGCGCATTGATATAGGTTGCGACATCGATGGCTTCATCGTCCGTCACCGTCCACCCCCAGCCTCGCGGCATGTTGGCCTTGATAAATGCGGCGGCCACGCCGACACGCGCCATTTCTGCGCCGATACTGTACGAACGCGGCCCCCACACCGGCGGCCCCGCCATCGTCCCTTGCCCGTCGGAGCCGTGGCAAAAGACACACTTTTTCTCAAAAACCGTTTTCCCGTTGAGAGGATCAGTCTGATGGGTCGAGGTCAGGCCCGGGATTCCTCGCCACGGAACCGTACTGCCGGGCGGCATATTTTCCGACAACCACTCGATGTACGCGACAATAGCCGTAAGCTTGACACTGTCGGACGGCAGAGGTTTCCCGTTCATACTGCGCTCAAAACACTCGTTGATCCGATCGGCCAGAGTCATCTGTCGGCCGGCTCGTTCACGATATTGTGGATAGAGTGTGCTGATACCGACAAATGATGCGGCATTCGGATTGAGCCCCCCGTCCAAATGGCAATTGGCGCAGTTGAGCGCGTTCCCGACATACCGTTTTCCATATTCCTGTGTGTCCACAATCATCTTGTAGCCCAGTCGGATCTGCTCGCCTCTCAGATCACCGGGAATCGTTTCAGGCGATGGCGGGGCAAACAAGGCGTCGACTGTGGACCCCGCAGTCGCACGAGCAACCGCCTCGTCGCTCCCCTTCACCCGTGGAGGCGGCACACAGCTGATCGTCATCAAAAGGGCGCTCCCCAGTACGACACCTGCAATGACCGGTCGACTCATAGATCGGACCTCATTGATCTTATACATCACACACGCATAGGAGACATCTCCTGTCCATTGGACTCACTATGGTTGCTCGCCTCGTTCAACCCCGAGTGTTCGCACATAAGCCAAGACATCCCAAATCTCTTCATCAGAGAGACTGTGTTTCCATGCGCCCATAGCGGTATTCGGTTTGCCTTCATGAATGCGCCGAAATAACGTCCCGTCGAGTCGATCTTGAACCACGGGTGAGGTGAGGTCGGCCGGAGACGGAACAAGTTTGATTCCAAGCGCACCTTTGCCGTCGATTCCATGACACCGAATGCAGGTATTCACATAGATTTCTCGCCCACTGACCGGATCGGCTCCCTTTGGAAACGTCGTGAGATCTTTTACTCCGCTGTTGCTGAACCCCAGTCCCGACAAACCGGCTAACACTGCGCACAGCACCAGCCTTGATCCAGTGATAGACATCTTTCTCCCTTTGATAACCGAACCCGTGCGATCAGTATGCCATGATTCATTCCAGCGACGATATGATTTGTTCATTGCATATCAATGGCTTACATAGCTCACTCAAATTGCGTGCGCGGAGCAAAAGGGTGATTTGGCGAAAAAATCCTCAGAGCTCGTTTCTCCTATGACGCGGAATGCTACAGATCTTACCCTTGGTTCACTTGAATTAGGGTTAAGTGGTTAGTATCTTTATCGCTTACACCGGCCGCAAACACGACGACGGATCTTATATAAAGGAAGATCTGGTTCGACGGCGCATGGAGTGTCGGGAGGAATTCTTGTTCGGTTGGAAACCGAGAAATTCTTTGAATTTGTTATCAAGCGCACTACTCTAGTCATCGGTGAACGGATAGTCGATAGGAGTGAACGGATTTTTTCAGGATAGAAGATCCGGATGTCTCGCCTCCATGTCTAAACTTCCTCCTCGGGCTATCGACAACCTCGCCGATCTCTTCGAACTTCGATGCCGCCAACAGCCGAATGAGCTTGCCTATGCTTTTGTTCGCGACAACCTCGAACTTGACAGTCAATTGACCTATGGCCAGCTTGAACCCAGCGTGCGCTCGATTGCCGGCCATCTCGCACGCGAAGTCCCACCAGGAACCAACGTCCTTTTGCTCTATCCGCAAGGACTCGATGTCGCATGCGCCTTTTGGGCATGTGTCTGTGCCGGTCTCGTGCCGGTTCCCGCTCCGGCTCCCGATCCAATCAGGCGAAAGCAGGGGCTGCCCAGACTGCGCAGCATTATCGAGGATGCTCAGGTATCGCTGGTGCTCACGACCGCAAGTATCGCAGCTCTGTCTTCGGAGTGTTCTCTCCCGAACGAGGTGAGTCCGATCAAGTGGTTGGCGACGGATCAACCCTACAATTCAGTCGAGTCGGTTGAGTTATCACGGCCTCACCCCACCGCCCTTGCCTACTTGCAATATACCTCAGGATCGACGGCCGTTCCTCGCGGCGTCATGATCAGCCATGGAAACGTCCTCGCTCACTGTAAGGCCTTGAGTCTGGCAGGAGAAGTGTCGAGCCGCAGCCGATCGCTCTGCTGGTTGCCGTATTTCCATGACTATGGGTTACTCCACGGAATCATCACCCCGTTCTATTCCGGTATTCCCGCTTATTTGATGTCGCCCATTACCTTTCTCCGGCGGCCATTACGATGGCTCGAAGCGGTGTCTCGATTCGCGATTACCCACAGCGGGGGACCGAATTTCTCCTATGAGGCTTGTCTCAGGGCTGTGCCGCAGCAGAAGGAGTGGCAGGTTGACTTGAGCACCTGGATGGTCGCCAGTTGCGGCGCCGAACCCATCCATCCGGACACCGTCGAGCAGTTTATCGATACCTTTGGTCCACACGGCTTTCGGCGAGCGGCGTTTGCCCCGGGATATGGACTTGCGGAAGCCACGCTATTGGCGACGATGAAGCGGGCCGGAACGGAACCGAGCGTCTTGCCGGTAGAGCCGGACGCGTTGGCTGACTCGATCGTCAAAGAATCTCCGGCATCGAAAACGGGAACGCGGACATTGGTCGGATGCGGCGAACCTCTCGAAGAGACTCGTGTACGGATCGTGAATCCTACGACTCATGGCGAGTGTCCGCCGGATGTTGTGGGAGAAGTGTGGCTGGCCGGACCCGGAGTCGGCTCTGGATACTGGGGCAAACCGGAAGAAACCGACGCCACATTCAAAGCCACTCTCGCCGGGTCCGGAGAAGGCCCCTATTTGCGGACCGGGGACCTGGGATTCCTCCGCCGCGGAGAACTGTTCCTGACCGGACGCCTCAAAGATTTGATCATCGTGCGTGGGCGGAACTATTATCCCCATGATTTGGAGTGGTCGGCCCAACAAGCGCACCCCGGCTTGCGACGAGGATATGGCGCGGCCTTCTCCGTTGAGGGCAAGACCGGAGAGCTGGTGGCGCTGGTCCACGAGATTGAGAAGCAGGTGCCTGAATCCGATCTGTCGGAAATAGTCAGCTGTATCCGTCGCGCGGTGGCTGACGAATATGAACTCGAAATCCATACGGTGGTGCTGATCAAGTCCGGCACGATCCCCAGAACTTCCAGCGGAAAAATTCAGCGGGGCGCCTGCAAAGCCGCCTTTGTGTCCGGCCGACTCGCTATCGTCGTCGCGAGCACGCTGGACCAGGCGCAGGAGGCTGAAGCCGACGGGGTGCCGAGCGAGATCCCGCAAACCCCCATCGAGAAACGACTCGCGGATATCTGGCAAGAGGTGTTTGGTGGACATCCTCCGCATCGCCATGCGAATTTCTTCGCACTCGGAGGCAATTCGCTCCTCGCGGCACAGGTCGTTGCGCGCGTCCTCGATGTCTTCCACGTCGAGCTCCCGCTCAGCGTGCTGTTCGAATGTCCGACATTGTCCGCATTGGCTTCTCGAATCGGTGAACCGAGCACGAGTCCGGATGACCGGCACCGGGACGCAAATAGCTCCGACGAGACACGGAGTCAACTTGTTCCGCTTCCCTCGGCATCCTCGAGGGAAGGCAAAATTTCTCTCAGCCCCTCGCAGCAGCGACTGTGGTTCTTGGAGCAAGTTCATCCGGGGAGCGCGATCAACCATATTTCCATGGATGTGCGTCTACGCGGGCCGGTCAACCCCGAGGTGTTGGAGCGGTCGGTGCGGGAAATCACCCGTCGTCACGAGATTCTTCGAACTCGTTTCGGATCGGAGCGAGGCGACGGATTCGCAGAAGTGTCCCCTGAGGCGATCATCGCAATCAGATGTGAAGATTTCCAAGCACTGAACCCCGCGGAGCGAGACATTCAGGTGCCGCAATTCCTACGATCGGAAAGGAACCGGCCATTCGACTTACGAGAGGGGCCGCTATTTAGAGTGACTCTCCTGGCGCTTGGACAGGACGTGTATGTCCTGTCGCTCACATTCCACCGTCTCGTCGCGGATGGGTGGTCTCTTCGTATCTTCTGGAAGGAATTGGCCCTTCTTTGGGAAGCCGGTGGTGACGCTCAAGAGGCTGGACTCCCTTCGTTGACTGTTCAGTATGCGGACTATGCCGATTGGCAGAGAACCAGGCTGGATCAAGGCCTTCGTGAGATCCATCGAGCCTACTGGATTCGGCAGTTGAACGGTATCCACCCTCCCGCTGAGCTACCGGTCGATCGTCAACGGCCACGGGTGCGCACGTTCGAGGGAGGCGCGCGGTCACGATCGGTTTCACCGGAACTTTCCGCCCGCCTCGATCTTTTCTGTCAGCGCCAGAGCGTCACACCGTTCATGGTGCTGTACGCAGTCTTTGCGATATGGCTGCATCGCTACACACAAGAATCGGATGCCGTCATTGGATCGATCGTGGCCGGCAGACGCCGGAGAGAACTCGAAGACGTGATGGGATATTGCGTCAATACGGTGGCGTTGCGGTCCGAACTGTCGGCTGGGATGACAGGGCAAGAATTGTTGAAGCAGGTACGTCGGGTGGTGGTGGACGCCTATGACCATCAGGAACTGCCGTTTGAAGAGGTCATCGAGTCGCTGTCGTTACAGCGAGCACGTCAGCTGTCCCCGCTGTTTAACGTGATGATAGTGTGTGAAGACGACCCGTTGTCCGCGTTCATCGTCAAGGATCTTGAAGTCGCTCATCTTCCCTGGGAGCCGACGGCATCGGAGTTCGACCTCGTCTTGATGGTGATCAACAAGGCGGCCGGCTTGGACTTGGCGTTTCTCCATGATTCCACGATCTTCGACGACTCGACGATCGACCGCATGTTGGGACAGCTTGAGATCCTTCTCGAGGAATTTCTCAAGAAACCTGAGGCGCGTCTTGACCGACTTTCATTGCTGACTTCCGAAGAGAGACGACACATTCAGTTGACGTGGACCGAGCCGCCTCACTCGGCCTCCGGAATCCATGCGCTCATCGAGTCACAGGTCGAGCGGACTCCCCAAGCATCCGCTGTGACATGTGGAGAGCAATCCATCAGCTACCGAGAGCTGAATCGACGAGCGAATCGAGTCGCTCGGGCGCTACGGAAATTAGGGGTCGGCGCAGATATGCCGGTGGGTCTCTGTGTCGAGCGTTCGATCGATGCCTTGGTGGGCCTCTTGGGCATTCTGAAAGCCGGTGGTGGTTATGTTCCCCTGGACCCGTCCTTTCCTGGTCACCGCCTTCAACTCATGCTGGAGGACGCCCACGTTTCCATCGTCGTCACACAGGCGCATCTCCGTAACCATTTACAGAGTTACGGCGGACAAATCTGTGACGTCGAGGCCTTGTCTGCATCGGCTGTGGGCGGGGAGGAGAAAGAGGAGGAGAACCTAGCACTTCCTGTTTCCCCGGATCAGCTCGCCTATATCATTTACACGTCGGGCTCGACGGGGCGGCCAAAAGGTGTGGCCGTGACACATCGCAGTCTGGTGACCTCTCTTCATGCCAGACTTCAGTACTATCCGGAACCGGTCTCCCGATTTTTGCTGACTTTTTCCCTGGCTTTTGACGGGTCCGTGACGGGCATATTTTGGACATTGCTGCATGGTGGAGAACTGGTCATTCCATCAGAGGCGGCCCACCGCGACCCCACGGAGCTGGCTGTCCTCATTGAGCATCATCGCATCTCGCATGTCGTGTGGGTCCCTTCTTTGTACCATGCCGTGCTTGGCGAGGCGGTGGGTGCTCAACTGGAATCGCTCCGTGTCATCGTCACTGCCGGAGAGAGTTTGCCCCTCGAACTCGTGCGACGACATTATCAGCTCCTGCCTCATGCCGTGCTGTACAACGAATATGGACCGACTGAAGCCTCGGTCTGGTGCAGCGTGTACCAAACGACTCGTGAGGAAGCAGGAGCCCGAGTCCCGATCGGCAAACCCATCGACCACATGCAGCTCTATGTGCTGGATGCAAATCTGCAGCCGACGCCTATCGGCGTACCGGGAGAACTCTATATCGCGGGAGAGTGTCTGGCCCGCGGCTACGTCAACCGGCCGCAGCTGACCCAAGAGCGATTTGTTGCGAATCCCTACGTAGTCGGCTCCAGGCTCTATCGGACCGGTGACCTGGCTCGCCATCGCACCGACGGCAATGTCGAGTTTCTCGGCCGGGTAGATCAACAAGTTAAGCTGCGCGGTTATCGGATCGAGCTGGGAGAAATCGAGTATGTGTTGAGTAACTTCCCGGGCGTGCATCAAGCGGCGGTGCTGCTTCGGCAGGATAAACCGGACCAGCATCGATTGGTGGGTTATGTCGCCGGCGAGTCGTCGCTGAGGAAAAGGGTCGATCAGATTCGCAGTCATCTTGCCGCGCGATTACCGCACTACATGGTGCCCTCCGTCATTGTGTGGCTTGAAACGATGCCGCTCAATGCCGCCGGAAAAGTGAGTCGACACGCTCTTCCCGTTCCGAACCAAGCAGCCGGTCTGGCGGCAACCAGGATTGCTCCGAGAAATCTGGTCGAAGAATCCTTGGCTGAACTCTGGAAATCCGTGCTTCAAGTCCCCGAGGCAGGCATCCACGACCACTTCTTCGAGCATGGCGGTCACTCCCTGGTCGCGACTCAGCTCGTCTCCCGGATACGCGAGCTGTTTGAAGTCGATGTCTCGCTCCAGGCGCTTTTTGAGCGACCGACGATCGCGGCGTTGGCCGAGGAAGTGACGCGGTTGCGACAGAGGGAGCACAACACTTTCGTAATGCCACCGATCGTTCCGGTGCCCAGAGATCAGCCGCTTCCCCTTTCTTATTCTCAGCAACGCATGTGGCTGATGTATCGGCTGGCTCCTCACAGCACGGCGTATAACATGCCGTTCGCTTCGCGGCAGATGGGACGGCTCGACAAAGCGGCTCTCCGGAGTACGATCGATGCCATCTGTAGCCGACATGAGGCATTTAGAACGACGTTCATGATGAGGGGTGAGGGGCCCGTCCAAATGGTCCATCCCTTTCGCTCTCCTCATTGGGTCGAAATGGATCTTCAGGCACTGCCCCTCGACCAACGTCGACAGCATGCGGCTCGGCTCGTGGAGCAGGAAGCGAATCAGCCGTTCGATCTCGAGAAAGGTCCTCTGGCCCGATTCCTTTTGATTGAGATCGAGCCCGAGGACCATGTGCTGGTGCTCACGATGCATCATATCATCGGAGACCAGTGGTCGTTCGGGATCATCGGGCATGAGTTTGCATTCTTCTACAATGCGTTTTGCCGAAGAGAAATTCCTACCGCCAAGCCGATCCTTCTTCAGTATGCCGACTATGCGGTGTGGCAGCGTCGTTGCTTGACCGACGACCGGCTCGGCACACAATCGGATTATTGGCAGAAGAAGCTGGACGGACTTTCCAAGCTTTCGTTGCCGACCGATTACCCGCGGCCCGTCGTGCAAACATTCAACGGTTCACATTGCATGCTGGAGTTGCCCACGTCGTTGATCGAGCGACTGAAGGAATTCAGCGCCGAACACAATGCGACGGTGTTCATGACCCTATTGGCTTGTTTCCAGATTCTCTTGAGTCGCTATTCCGGGCAACCCGATGTGGCCGTAGGTTCCCCGATAGCCAACCGAACTCAATCCGCGGTCGAATCGATCATCGGTTCGTTCGTCAATACACTCATCTTGCGTACCGATCTCTCCGGCGATCCGACATTCAACGAGTTGATGACACGGGTGCGTACAACGGCATTAGAGGCGTATGCCAATCAGGACTTCCCGTTCGATAAGTTGGTCGAGACGATGCACTCCGCTCGCGACCATAGCTCCGCCCCGCTCGTGCAGGTTCTCTTCAATGTACCCAATGCTCCCATCGGGGAAATCAACGTCCAAGGGTTGAGTTGGGTGCCGTTCGAGGTGGAGACGCAAGCCGCGCAATTCGACTTGAGCTTGACGATCGAGACGGAGTTCTCCCGAAGAGCATACTTGACGTTCAATACAGATCTTTTCGAGCCTCAGACCGCTGAACGGATGTTGGGACAGTATAAAATCCTGCTCCAGAGCGCGTTGGCCAATCCCCACAGCAAGCTGTCCGAGCTTCCGACCGTGACGGCGCCCGAACGCCGACGGATGTTGCAGGATTGGAACCGCACGCAAAGAGACTATCCGCAGTCTGAATGTTTTCCCCGGCTGTTTGAAGCGCAAGTCGAGAGAACTCCTGAGGCGGTGGCGGTGTCGATGGGACAAGAAACACTGCGGTACGGTGAGCTCAATGCCCGGGCTAATCAGCTGGCACGCTATCTCCAAACACTGGGTGTTAAACCTGGTGCGACAGTGGGTATCGGGCTTGAACGATCCTTGGAAATGGTCATCGCGTTGATGGCCGTGCTTAAAACCGGTGCCGCCTACGTGCCTCTTGATCCCGACTATCCACGGGATCGGCTTCGGTATATGTCGGAGAACGCCTCGCTCATCACCGTACTCACGTCCGAATCGCTGGCTGCTCGGTTTGATGATCAAGTCTGCCGCACACTGTGCCTCGATCAACAGTCCGGAACGATCGCACAGGAGCCCGATCATAACCTTCCGCTGATCGTCACGCCTCAGGACTTGGCCTACATCCTATACACATCGGGGTCGACCGGACAGCCCAAGGGGGTGGAAATTCCACACCGGGCGCTGGTGAACTTCTTGTGGTCGATCCGACAGGAGCCGGCTTGCTCAGCTCAGGATGTCATGTTGTCCGTCACGACGCTCTCTTTCGACATCGCCGGATTAGAGCTGTATGTGCCGTTACTGGCAGGGGCCCGTATCGAAATCGCCGGTCGCGCTGTTGCAATGGATGGGCGACGATTGCGGTCTCTCTGCGAAACCGTTCAGCCGACGATCATGCAAGCGACTCCTGCCACATGGCGAATGCTGATTGAGGCAGGATGGCTGGGCAGTAACACACTGACGATCCTCTGCGGAGGGGAGCCCCTTCCCTCGGATCTGGCGACGTCGTTATTAGATCGGAGCCTTGCCCTGTGGAATATGTATGGCCCGACCGAAACCACAATTTGGTCCACGATCGAGAAGGTCGAACGGACTGATCGGGAGATCACGATCGGGAGACCGATTGCCAATACGGAAGTGTACATCCTGGATCAATTCCTCCAACCGGTTCCCATCGGAGTTTCCGGCGAGCTCTATATCGGAGGCCATGGGCTGGCCCGAGGCTATCGCGGGCGGCCTGATTTGACACGGGAGCGGTTTATTCCTCATCCATTTTCTCAAGAGCCTCTCGCGAGACTGTATCGAACGGGAGACTTGGCACGGTATCGCCCGGATGGTCGCATCGTGCACCTCGGTCGATTGGATCATCAGGTCAAGATCCGAGGGTTCCGAATCGAACTCGGTGAAATCGAGGCGGCGCTGAGCCGCCATCAAGCCGTCCGTCAGGCCGTCATCATCGCAAGAGACGATCAGCAAGGGGTGAAGCAGTTAGTGGCGTATGTAGTTTGCCGGGATGGCCCTGCTCCAAGTCAGCCGGAACTTCGCGCGTTTCTGCGGTCCGAGATTCCCGAGTATATGGTCCCCTCACTCTTCGTCTTTGTGAAGGTCATGCCGTTGACCGCGAATAACAAGATCGACAGGAAAGCCTTACCGGCTCCGGACTCCGCTCTCGCGAGCGGCGCCGTCCATGTTGCGCCGCGCGATCGGATGGACATACAAATGGCGGCCTTGTGGCAACAGGTATTCGAGATCGACAAAGTCGGAATCCATGACAACTTTTTCGATCTCGGCGGGCATTCGCTCAAAGCGGCTCAGTTATTCTATCTCATTGAGCAGGTCTACGGCCGCCATCTACCGCTTGCCACACTGTTTCATGCGCCGACGATCGCCGGCCTCACGTCGGTGCTTGCGCAGGAGCACTGGACGCCTCCATGGCAATCACTGGTAGCCATGCAGCCGAACGGATCGGCCGTTCCCATCTTTTTGATTCCGGGAGTCATGGGCAATGTACTGTGGCTCGCTCAGTTGGGGAGACTATTGGGCAAAACCCATCCGGTGTACGGCTTACAAGCCCGAGGATTGGATGGGAACGCGGCACCGTTCGGCTCCGTGCCGGAGATGGCACAACAGTACGTTAATGAGATCCGCGCATGCGTCCCGCAAGGGCCATACATCCTCGTTGGTGCTTGTACCGGTGGGCTGGTTGCCTATGAGATGGCGCAACAACTGGTCATGCAGGACACAAGGGTCATTTTAAGTATCATCAATAGCTGGCATCCGAGCTCGTATCACCGCCACTATGATATCCCCCGCCCGAACCGGTTTGCATTATTCGCATTATCGGTGGGAATTCTGTTGAAGATCTTGCACAGTGTCGGCGAGCTCCCGCACATGACGATGCAAGAGCGATTGTCGATCATACAGCGTAAATGTAAATCTTTCTTGTCCATTCTCCAGGGTCCTACCGGAAACGAGCTGAGACAACAGCACATTAAACGTGTCCGCCAGGCGATGTTCCATGCAGCCGCCCGCTATACGATGGGGCCTTATCCGGGACATATACTCAACATCGTGGCATCACAACGAATTGACACCGACGATACCAGATATATTTGGAGAGAGCTGGCACGAGGAGGATGCCGGACCATCGATATGGCAGCCCTCCGAACGGCAGAACTTGTTGTGTCACCGCATGTCGAAGAAGTATCCTCCCACATCCGACACTATATCGCCGAACATTCTCAAGAGACACCCCTCCGGCCGAACAATAGGGCTGCGTGATTTTCATTCCTTTCTTTTGCCGAACATCGAAGGCGATGTCGGCATTCACGGTAACAATGTGCTGATTTCGTTCACATCAATTGAGCGTCTCGCCGATACAAGCCGGCAGAGTCATATCCGTCTTGATGAAAATGTCGTTCACCTCTGGGGAATCGAGCTCGACGGGTCGCGACGCTGTCTGGAGCGGTGCGCGGGATGGCTGGATGACGTCGAGCGGCACCGAGCGGCTCGTCTTGTTCGGGAGGATATCCGGCAGCGCTATATGCTGGCCCACGGAGGGCTCAGAGCCGTGCTGAGCAGATATCTTGGAGTCGATCCCGATGTCGTCGCGTTGGATCGCGGTGCAACAGGCAAGCCCTTCCTCTCGAGGACATTACGAGGTCGGTCGGCGATTGCGTTCAGTTTGTCCCATGCCCATGATCGCGCGCTCATTGCCGTCTCAAAGGCGCAAGAGGTCGGAGTCGATCTTGAATTCGTTCGTTCGGATGTCGAAGTTTCTGATCTATCCAGGCGTTTTTTCACTCACTCGGAACACACGGCGATCATGCAGGAGGCTGAGGAGGGGCGGGCTACGAAATTCTTTCGCTACTGGGTCGCCAAAGAGGCGCTGCTCAAGGCACAAGGTATCGGTCTGGGTGGACTGCCGGACTGCGAGATCTTCTTTGAGGCGGACGAAGCCGACACTGACGTTCGGACTCGATTGGGTGCTCAGTTCTCAAATCCACTTCGCGTACTTCTTCTTCCTTGTGAAAAGGGATGGGAAGCGGCGGTGGCCGCTCAGCATGTAAACCGGGTGAAGCAATGCGGTCCAGAGGGTGTCTGCGAGCGCTAGGATCCGCTGAATCCCGCCGGCCCTGAGCTTGTCGAAGGATATGTCATTTCACGCAGTTCCGTTCACGCGGTTCTTCCAGGCTCACCCAGGGCACGAACATCGTTCCGGGATACAACACTCGTCCGGGTGGAATGGATATGATAGGCGTGGATCAGGAGCTTCTGCCGATTGGGCACGCCGACCTTGTTGAAAATGCTCGTCATATGATGTCGCACCGTACGGTCGCTAATCGATAACTTGTCGGCGATGTCTTTGTTCGATAGTCCCTGGCTCACCAATCGGATAATCTCGCATTCCCGTTCAGTCAAGGCTTCGGGCCACGCCGGCGGCTGAGGCTCGTCTTCGATCGTCTTCTTGATGAAGGGCCTCAGGCTCGTCCCGATCACGCCATCTCGCTCTCCGGAGACCTGAAGCTTCGCGGGGGCATACAGCGCCTCGATCATCGCCAGCACGACGACGGGCGGTTGAACCTTCAGGATGATGCCGTCGACGCCGCAGGCAAACGCTTCGCGCGCGCAGCCCTGATCCGCAAGCCCGCACAACAGTACGATCTTACTGGTCGGAGCTGCCTCACGAATCTGTTTGATGGTATCGACGGCATCGCGCACGGTCTCCAGATCCAGGATAACCACGTCTGGTCGGCTCTCGGCGAGGAGCCGCTCAGGTGTCCTCTCCTGGTGCAGGTGCACGACCATCGGGATGGTCGCGCGGCTCTCGAGAATTTTCTGCAAGCCCAACCACACGAAACACTGCCTGCTGATGATCGTGATGGTGAGCGCTGGAATCACCCCGTTGGTCATCGTGTTTCCTTTGCTAAGAGAATCTACGTCGGCGAGCTTCCGACAAACATTTGACCGACATCATCATGAGCCGGCAAGGATACGCCGCTCGGCCTGGAGCCAATCCTCCACATCATAGCCGTCCTGGCGGCCTCGTTGCTCGTAGAATTGAAAGGCCAAGACGGCAATGCGTGCGCGGATGTCCTCTGCCGTGTCTCCATTCAATAATCCCGTCACTGCCGTCTCCTCGGCCGTCGGTTCGTGTTTCGCCGAGACGACGCGAGATTTTCGCCGCGACTCCGATTTACCAAACAGTTTCATCGCTTGTTCTCCTTATTCATCGCGCGTTAGAAGCCGACCGGAATCTTGCTTTGCGACTGAACTTGCGCGAACGGCACGAAAGGCGGGTCCAGGCAGTTCAATTGAAACGTCGGTTGCCGTCCGATTAGACGGAGCGTGTGAATGATCCGTTCCGGTGTACCCCAGTCGCTCCAGAGCACCCCCGCCATCTCAATCACGACGAATTGCGCGGGGATCAGCTGGAGCAACTCGGATGAAAAGTCATGGGCCGGCATGTGATCATAGATCGTCTCGATGGTTTTCGCTTCAGTGGAGGTCCCGATCGCACCGAGAAGACATTCGAAGCGCGGCATGAGGTCGGGAAAACATTGCCACCCCGATTCCCACAGCGTCTCCACCTTGGCCGCCACCACTGATGTATTCCACAACGCCCCCGCCGCGAGTGCCGCATCAGCCTGGGCCGCCGTCGGTTTCTCCAAGAATGCTTGGACCGTCTGAATCCGATAATTGGATGCACGATAGACCTGTTCACCGGGCTCCACCCAGCCATAGTCCAGTTCGAGACGGTCCGGAGATACGCCGAGCAGCACGAGCCGATCAGGAAACGATTCCGTTGTTCGGACGGCACGCCGGATTGAGTCGAGAAACCGATGTTCCGGATAGACGAAATGGTCTGAGGGATGAATGACGACGGTACCCTTGGCGTCACGCGCCTTCACATACGTCAGCGCGAGAAAGACCGCCGCTGCAGCGCCGCGGTTAACCGGCTGAAGGAGCACCATGCCTGAAGGTCGCTGCCCCAGTTGCGGCCAGGCCTCCCATGCATGCGGACGTGCGATCACGGTCATCTTCCGTTCCGCAGCAGTCAGCCGATCGGCCCGATCCAGCGTGTGCTGGAACAATGACCTGGTCCCGACAAAGGTACAGTATTGCTTTGGTCTTGGGTGGCCCAACCACCGTTGGACGAATGGCCTGAGCCGCTCACCCTCGCCCTTGGCCAGGACAATCGACCAGACCCGATCATGGTTCTTTGCGTGATCGCCCATCTCTTGCTTCCTTCCCTTCTTCCCTTTCTCGACAATCGCTCGGTCCGACTTCGCCGCTCGAGTTTCCAGGCGACGGCTTTCACGGAACATTCCGAACGCGATCGAATGATCTCTTTGCCTTGCAATCATCGCAGTACGTTGGCGAAAACCACAAATTATCAGGGATCACATGATGCCTGGCGCGATACGTCTCGACATCAACCCATATCCCTCGTCCAACCCTGCTTTCTTTGTCGTCGCGGACCTTCACACAGAAACAACAACTGGGAACGAGAACGTGCATGGCAATTTCCTCTGTGGTTGAGATCTCCATTTCGGCATCCGGTGGTATCTCAGCTCCGTTCGTGACTGAAGATCGAGAGCACCGGCAAACGGCACCATATGGGGAAGAAGGTTTAGCGTAAGAACCGGCGGTACGCTATCAGGCAGAGCATGATTGCGTTGTCCTCGTCTCAACGACAAGACCCCGAAGGCGAGAGTTGAGCGGAGTGTAGAAGAGCGGACGAGCGACTACACGATCTCGTGTTGGACGGCGTAGCGCATGAGCTCGGCGTTGTTCCTAAGATGGAGCTTGTCCAGAATTCTCGTGCGATAGGTACTGACCGTGGTCGTCCCGAGGCACAGGCAATCGGCGATTTCCGAGACGGTCTTGCCTGAGGCAAGCAATCGCATCACTTCGTACTCGCGATCCGACAGCCGCGCGTGCGGCGCCTGGTCGGTGCCCTGATGAAGCAGAAGCACGAGTTTCTCTCCCAGCGTGGCGCTCACATACTGTCCGCCCGCAAGCACCTTGCGAACGGCTTTCACCAGTTCTTGAGAGGTGCTGGCCTTCATGAGATACGCATTGGCGCCGGCTTTGAACAGGCGAACGGCGTACTGATCCTCAGGATGCATACTCAGTATGATGACGGGCAGTTCCGGACGTTCCGACTTTACCCGCTTGAGGGCTTCGCTCCCGGTTGTACCCGGCATTCCGATATCCAAGATGAGAAGATCCCACATTTTGTGCCGGACCAGCTCCAGTAGTTCGTGGGCGTCGCCGCATTCTCCGATCGTGACAGGCCCCAGCTCATGAGAAAGCAAATCCTTGACTCCGCGCCGGAAGAGCGAATGGTCGTCCGCAATCAGCACTTTCAGCATAAGAGAAGCCTCACCGCTGACAACAAGCAATTCCTTCGCTGAACAGCCTTCGAGCTTCCCGCTGCTCTCTTCGCTATCGCCTGCCCCCCATGTTCAACGGCAATTGCAACGTCACTGTCGTGCCCTTCTCGGACCGCCCCGCAATCTCGATCTGCCCGCCGAGACTTGCCGCGCGTTCGCGCATTCCGAGCAAGCCGAAGGAGCGGGAATCGGATAACTTGTCCGGTGAAATGCCGATCCCGTCGTCGTCCACTTCAAGCTGAAGGAGGCCGTCCACCTGTTTGATGCGCACTCTGACGGTGGTCGCTTCGGCGTGACGCACGACGTTCGTGAGCGCTTCCTGGCAAATACGGAACGCAGCCGTGGCCAGCGGCTTGGCGAGAGGAATGTGCTCCTCCGTGCCTTCACAGGAACAGCGGATCCCGCTGCGTCGTTCCAGGTCTTGGCACTGCCATTCTACCGCCGCGGCCAGGCCGAGGTCGTCCAGGATTCCCGGCCGCAATTCCGCCACCAGGCGCTGCACCGAGGCGATCGTGGCATCCACTTCGGCGGTCATCGAATGAATCTTCTTCTCTATTTCCTCGCGGGGGACCGGCGACCAACTCATGAACGACCTCAGCCGTGCCAAATCGAGTCTGAAGCAGGTTAAGCGGACACCCAACTCATCGTGCAGCTCATGTGCAATCCTGGTCCGCTCCTCTTCACGTACCGCTTCCAGGCGCTGGGAGAGCTTCCGAATGCGGTCCAGCATTTCCCGGAACTGTCCCTCCGCCCGCTTGCGCTCGGTGATATCGCGCACGAACGCGCAGTGGTATTCCGTGCCTTCGTGAATAAAAAAATTGACACTCATCTCGATGGGAATCAGCCGGCCATCCTTAGCCTGATGGACCGTCTCAAACATCATCGTCCCGCGCCGCTGGGTTTCCGCCCAAAACCCCGGCCACATGCCCGCCTGGAAGGCGGGATTCAGATCATGGATGGTCATGGCGCACAACTCGTCTTTCGAATAACTCAGCATACGGCTTGCCGCCTCGTTCACATCCAAAATCTTGGCCTGCGAATCGACCCAGTACACAGCGTCGGCGGCCCGCTCGACCGAGAATTTTGCCAGCCGCAGGACCTCCTCCGCCCGCTTGCGTTCAATCGCGATGGCGGCGAGGCGCGTCGCTACGTCGACGAGTCGCAAGTCCTGTCCATTCGGTTCCCGCACGTCGGGATAATACATGGCAAACGTACCGAGCAATCGGTCGGAGCTGGAGAGGATCGGTGTGGACCAGCACGCCCGCAAATTGTGTGTCAATGCCAATGGAGCGAAGTTCGCCCACAGCGGATCGTTTGCAATGTCCGACACATAGACCGGCCGGCGCCGGTAAGCGGCCGTGCCGCACGAGCCGACATGCGGGCCGATGGCCATACCGTCGATGGCCCGGTTGTACGCCTCCGGTAGACTCGGAGCTGCACCGGACCGGAGATGAATTCCGTCCGCATCCATGAGAAGGATGGATGCCACCATACGAGCGGCCGATTGTTCCTCAATCATCCGAATGAGCGCATCAAAAACCGTCGAGAGAGGAGCATCCTTGACGATGAGTTGGAGCACGCGCTTCTGGTCCGCTTCCAGTTGATCAGATTTCTTGCGGTCGGTGATATCCATGACGGAGCCGATGTAGCCGAGGAATCGGCCCTCGCCGTCTACACGCGGCGCGGCGGCATCAATGGCCCAGCGATATTCTCCGTCTTTGCGCCGTAGCCGGTAGTCGAGTCGAAATGGTTCCCGTTCGGCATCGGCTGCGACAAGGATATCGCGCGCCGCCGTTCGGTCATCCGGGTGCACGGCATCCAGCCAGCCGAAACCAAGGCCGGTTTCCGGTGCTTGTCCGGTGAACTCGTACCAGGACTTGCTCAAGAAGCTGCACGATGCATCAGGCTCGGTCATCCACGCCATGACCGGCGCATTGTCAGCCAGCTGTTGAAACCGGCGCTCGACTTCGCCTACAGCCTCTTCCATCCGCGCGAGTTCGACGGCGTAGCGTAACGACCGGGTCAGGAGAGGGCCGCTCATCCTCCCTTTGACGAGATAGTCCTGCACTCCTGCCTGAGTAAGCCGCACTGCCAGCACCTCATCTTCGATCTCCGTCAAGACGACGAGCGGTACCCTCTTCGCGGCGGCGCGCACTCGGATGACCGTGTCCAGACCCTGGCTATCCGGCAACGCGAGATCCAGCAACACGGCATCAAAGTTCTGTTCAGTGAGGCGGTTCAATCCGGCAGACAGCCGTCTCTCGTGCGTCACCTCGACCCGGCAGGTCCTCGTTTCCGCCAGGTATTCCCTGAGCAGTCGGACATCGTCGGGGTTATCTTCGATGAGCAGAATGCGTATGGAACCGTGGCTAGCCATCGGTCACTGGTCAACGGTCAATAGCCAAACGGCAATTGGAAGCAATGTACGGACGTAACGGTCCAGCGAACATTCCGAGGTGCGTCCGCTCTGTTTATTATCGAGAGAGCCGCCGGCTTGCGCGCGTCAGCGACAGCGCGTCGCCCAGATGAATAGGCTCCCTTTCTTCGCCGGCTTTTCCTTCTGGGTGTTTTCCAAAGCATATGCCGGGAGTTCATTCTAGGCCTGCACAGACCTACGAACAAGACCAGAAGTGGAGTGTCGATATACTGATGATGGCCCTAGGGGACCACCTAGCACCTGTTCGAAGATTGCGTCTTGGATCGATACCGTCGTTCGATAGTCTGTATGGGCTGGAGGTTTATGTGGATCGGTCCCTGGCGGAAGACGAGGAGATTATCTTTCAAGACGACTTGCAGTCGGCACCCATCAACGACCGCACTCAGGCGAATGCCGGACGCATTGCCGAAGCCATGAGCCGATTTGATCGAGCAAGCCGGCAATCGCTCGGTTGGCAGCCTGTACTCCCCCATAGGGATTCTCACTCGCGGTGTTCTCCACGACCTCAAAAGCCCGCGTGCTCAGGATTGTCGACTCTTTCAGATCGACCAGCTGCGTCCGGACCATCACCCTCACGCGACTGGGTTGTTGGAGAAATTCATGTTGTAACAGAAATCCGTGGGTATCGAGACGATAGTCTCCGCGGATCGAGCTCGGCAGTGGAATCACGGCACGCCATGCACCATTCCGATTGAGCGCTTGGACCATCAACGGAGTGAACATGCGCACCGGCGTATCGGCCCATTGATTCACCGCATAGTACTCCAACTCGTAGGGCCGCTTGACATACACCATGCGCGGCGTCTCAAATCCCGGCTCGGCTTGAGGCGGACTCACGAGCAGCACCGGACCATCAGGCTTGCCGGGATGGGCCTCGCTGGGCCATCCATCAAGGCTCAATTGATAGGTATGGATCTCCGAAGAGTCCGTACGGGGCGACAAGCAACCAGCCACCGTCATCAGCAACAGCACGAATACCGCTTGTACCATTCGATATTTCATCTGTTGCTTCTCACCTTACTCGTATCTCGCAAACAACGATAAGAGATATTCACTTTCTATCTTGCGCTTCACGCTTCACGGATATTATTCTCCCGGCCCGCGTGACGGGGGCTTTCGTCCAAACACGAGCGAGCTCGGCTCTCGCTCCAATTCGCGCGACACACGAGTCAAGGTTCCCGTGAGCTGTCGAAGCTCCGTCACCAATAAGCCGGCCTCGGGAAGAGTCCGTCGAGTGAACTGTTGCAATTCGGGCCCGGCTTCATTGACGACCCCGCCGACGGTCTTGCTCGTGCGAGCCAGTTCGTCCGTGGCCGTGCCCAGCGCCGCAACGCTCTTGTTGATTCCGGCGAGTAAGGTCGGAACCTCCGCATTCAACGACGCCGTCAGTTTGACAAGATTGTCGGCGCTCCTGGCCGCACCGTTCAAGCTTTGCTCAATCTGAGTCTTGTGGGCGGCGATGGTCTGGGCTACCTCCGAGAGATCCTTGATCGTTCGCTTCAGCATGGTCCGATTGTCTTCATCCAGGACCATCGCCGCCCCTTTGGCCGCCGTATTAAGATCGACCAACAATTGAGCCAGGCCTTCTTCTGAAAGTAAACGGGAGACGGCTTCATCCAAGCGGAAGAAGAGAGAGGGGCCGGTCTTGATGACCGGATATGTTTGTCCCTCCTGAGCCTGCAACGAGGAAGCATCTCGGCTTCCTCCCGTCAAATTGATCGTGGCGAGACCGGTGAGCCCCTGCGTCTCGAGTACGGCGATCGTGTCGGTCTTGATCGGCGTCCCATGCATGATGTCCATGGTCAGCAGGACTTCCTCCGGGTTAGTGGGATTCAAGGCAATGGTCTTGATCCGACCTACGTCGACACCACGATATTTGACGGTGGAATTGACGCTCAATCCTGCAACCGACTCCCGCATGTAGGCCTCGTACCGGTCGTAAGAGCCGCGATAGTCGGTCTTCCCCAACCACAAAATCCCAACCAGGACAGCCGCTCCAAGAAACACCACGAACGAGCCGACCAGAATATAGTTGACCTTGGGTTCCATCGTGCACCCTTAAGAGCGTATGGCTGATAGCATATGGCGTATGGTCAAAAGCCACGGGCAAGAATGCAGGCAAATCCCTCTCTTGTCCGTGCCATTATCCATCAGCTATACGCCATAAGCTCCGCTTCCATCGTTTCACGCTTCACGACTTCTGTGGTTCCATATCGCCTGTTCGCTTGCCGACCTCCCGCGTGGACCTTGAAAGTATTCACGGATGACAGGGTCGTCCGATTGAGACAACTCCTGCATCGTGCCGATCCCTAACACCTTTCCACCACCGAGCACCGCCACACGATCGGCGATCCGCCACAGTGAATCCAGGTCGTGTGTCACCATTACCACCGTCAGTCCATGGAGACTCTTCAACGAGAGGACGAGATCGTCAAATGCTGCAGCGATGATCGGATCGAGCCCGGCCGTCGGTTCGTCGAGAAACAACAACTCCGGATCCATGACGATCGCTCGGGCGAGCGCGGCCCGTCTCTGCATCCCTCCGCTGAGTTCGTTGGGATATTTGTCGGCGCTGTCTAGCGGTAATCCCACCATCGCAATTTTGGCGGCGACGATATCGCGGATTAAGCCGGTGCTCAACGTCGTATGCTCGCGCAACGGCACAGCGACGTTCTCCGCCAGCGTGAAGGAGCTGAACAGCGCGCCATGCTGGAACATCACACCGAATCGGCGATGGATCGGATGGCCGTCGCCCGCTTCCAATCGTCGGCTGTCTATTCCGAACAACCGTATCGTGCCTGACGAAGGCGTGATCAAGCCTATAATTTCCCGCAATAAGGTGGTCTTGCCGCTCCCATTGCCGCCCGCAATCGCGAAGATTTCACCCCGCCGAATAGACAGACTGACATCCTCATGCACGACAGCCTGTCCGAACTTCGTCGCGACATGGTTCACTTCGATCACCGGTGCCTCAATGTTCGTAGCCGACGGCATTTAGAGCCACCTCTCGGCGGATGTCTACCACCATTAAAGATCCCACCAATTGAGGAGAATGCTGCAGATCGCATCGAACACGATCACCAAAAAAATCCCCTGCACGACACTGATGGTGGTGTGTCGACCGACATCGTCTACACCGCCTCTGATCTGAAATCCTTGATAACAGCCCACCAAGGCGATGAGCGCCGCGAAGAACGGTGCCTTTCCCAAGCCGATGAGAAAATGTCGTACCGGAACAGCTTCTTCGAATCGAGCGATAAACTCTACGAAACTCACATTGAGCTCCCCTAAGGCAATCAGCATGCCGCCGAACACGCCCACGACATCCGCGTATGCCGTCAACAAAGGAAGCGCGATGACCAGGGCCAACGCTCTCGGCAGCACGAGAAGGTTCATAGGCGAGATGCCCAACGTACGCACGGCGTCCAATTCTTCCGTGACTTTCATCGTGCCGATTTCCGCCGCATAGGCCGATCCCGAACGGCCCGCGATGAGAATCGCCACGATCAACGGGGCAATTTCACGCAAGAGCGAGATGCCGACCAGATCCACGATAAAAATGTTCGTGCCGAGCTTGCGGAGCTGTTCAGCCGCCTGATAGGCGATCACGATACCAACCAGAAACGTCAATAGGCCGGTGATCGGTAAGGCTCGCACGCCGTCCAGTTCAACGATCCGCAAGAGCGACCGCCATCGAATGGAATGTGGTCGTATCAGCGCTCGGCTGAATGCGATGGTGCTTTCTCCGACGAATGCGAGCGCGCGAATCGCGGACACTTGCCGAGACTGCACGGCACGCGCGAGACCGTCCACCCACCTCGTACCGGCCGAGACCTCTCGCTCGGGCTGAGACCACTGAGCTTCTACTTTCCTGAGCAATTCGGCGAATTCCGGTTTCAATCCTTGGAGAGCGGTCTGCTGCCCCTTGCGCCGCATGCCGTCGATGCAGCGCTGCAGTATGAGCGCACCGCCCGTATCCATAGCGGTCACTTCGCCGGCATCGTAGAGTACGGCGGGGGTATCAGGCCATCGAAGGGCTCGACCTCCCCGCTCCAGTTGAGACAAGTTGGGAAGGGTCCAAGCCCCTCGGCAGTGAATCACATTATCTTTGACGGAGATGGTTGCCTGTTCCATCGGGTTCACTCGCAATCATTTCCGACTGCCGCACGGGAGTCGTGATGCTCGGTTCACGTCGCCACCAAGATGGCTTTGAGCTCTGCACCGGTTATTACTTCTCGTTCCAACAGTAGCAGTGCTCCTTGTTGAAGCGCCGCTTTCCGATCTACCAGCAATCGCCTCACCCGTCCGTACTGCTCATCAACGATCCGCCGTACCTCGCAGTCTATTTCCCGGGCGGTCTCTTCGGAATAATCGCCCTTTTCGGAAGCGATCGGAAGCTGAAGGAATTGAGGCTGTCGCTCCCGCTCTAACGTGATAGTGCCCAGTTTCTCGCTCATCCCGTAGGCCTTCACCATGCTTTTCGCAATGTCCGTAGCCTTCACAAGATCGTTCTGCGCTCCCGTAGAGGCCTCGCCGAAGATCGTTTCTTCGGCAATCCGCCCACCGAGTAACACAGCGACCTTATTCTCCAATTCCGATTTCGTCATCAGAAACCGGTCTTCCGTCGGAAGTTGCAACGTATAGCCGAGCGCCGCCACGCCTCGAGGAATGATGGATATTTTCTGCACCTGATCCATCCCCGGCAAAGACATGGCAATGAGTGCATGGCCCGTCTCATGGTAGGCCACCCGCTCCTTTTCCATCTTATTCAGGACACGATTTTTCTTTTCCAAGCCGGCGATGACTCGCTCGACCGCCTCCTGTAATTCAGAAATACCGACCTGATCCTTGCCACGGCGCACCGCCAGCAATGCCGCCTCATTGATGATGTTGGCCAAATCGGCTCCGGAAAACCCGGGGGTCATCGCTGCGATGTTTTCCAGATCGGCGTCGGGACCAAGCGCCACTTGTTTGGCATGCACACGAAGAATGGCGAGGCGACCGATCTTGTCCGGGCGGTCAACCACCACATGACGATCGAACCGGCCGGCCCGAAGCAACGCAGGGTCAAGAATCTCGGGTCGATTGGTCGCCGCCATGAGAATGACCCCGATGCGAGGATCGAAGCCATCCATCTCGACCAGCAACTGATTGAGCGTTTGCTCCCGCTCCTCATGCCCCATGGGCCCCGCGCCACGCGCTTTTCCGAGCGCATCCAGTTCATCGATGAAAATAATGCAGGGAGCTTTGCCCTTGGCTTGTTCGAACAGATCACGAACTCGCGCCGCGCCGACCCCGACGAACATTTCGACGAACTCCGAGCCGCTGATGCTGAAGAACGTCACGCCGGCTTCACCGGCCACGGCACGGGCCAGCAGCGTTTTGCCGGTCCCGGGTGGTCCGACGAGTAAAATGCCCTTAGGAATTTTGCCGCCTAGTTTGGTGAATTTTTCCGGTGTCTTCAGGAACTCAATGACTTCCTGCAGTTCCTCCTTGGCCTCATCGACCCCGGCGACATCCGCGAACGTCACCTTGATGTCCTTCTCCACATAGATCTTCGCTTTGGATTGCCCGACCTGCATGAAGCCGCCTTGGGCTTGCCCAAACCGGCGAAAGATGAAAAACCAGATGCCTGCAAAGAGGGCGACTGGAATCACCCACGACAGGAGATCCCGCCAAAAGGTGGATTCGATGACGCCGGTAAAAGTCACTCCATGTCGGTTGAGCTCACGGACGAGATCCGGATCCTCGACCCGCACGGTCGCAAAGGCTTTTTGTTCTTTGGATTCACCCTCAGGCTTCAATTTTCCGGTCAGCACTTGGTTGGTCACCGAGACTTCCGCCACCTTGCCGTCGGTCACCAGCCTCTTGAATTCACTGTAGGGGAGTTCTTCGACTTTGTTGAGGGCAAGAATGAAGTCATGCACGAACACCACCGCCATGACGGCGAGAAGGATGTACCAAATAGAGAAAGAGACTTTTTTGTTCATCGCCCTCGCTCCTTCCGTAGACCGATCCGGATCGCGACCGGAGAGCTGCTAAAACGCAAAATAAGCGCCGAGTCCGAACGATTCCGTCTTCTGCGAATAGAAGAATTGCCCATAGGGATTGTATCCGCGATAGTAGTTGAAGAGAATTCGAAAGCGTTTGAACGATCCGGCCCGGAACATATCGAAACCCATCAACAGATTGGTGTTGATATACCAATCCTGCGCCTCGACGGACTTAAAGTCCGCCGTCGCGACAGGCGTGAAGAGAATCGGATTCGTGAGCAGACCAAAACCATCGAATCGGCCCCATGGTGTCGGTGTCCGCGCTTCGAATCCCCAGTGCATTGTGCCGCGGTCGATCGTGGACGGTTCGACCTTGATCTTCACGGCTCCTCCCCCATACAGACGCATCCATTTCCGGAAGTCATAAGACACAATCATATCGACTTCCTCGAACTTGAGGCCGATGGACTGAAAACCGGGGTGGGCTCCCAGGAACTCACTCCCAATATGACTGCTCTGGTGATAAAAGCGCAGGCGCCCAGACCAGTTTCCATGGCGCCAGGTCAGTGGGACGCCGACATTGAAATCGACATTGATGAACGCGGTATTCGACGTATCCAAGTCAAACTGCGCGAATATCCCAGTGAGGAGGCTGACCTGCCATCCATTACATCCTTGGCGCCTGGTGTAAAACCCGAAATTCTCCCCAAAGCCGACCGACCCGATGCTCGTAGAGGTCCGCTCATTGAGCGATTGCTGGGACTGCCAGAGGGCAAAGAATTGCGGCTGTTTCGGATCGGCCAAGAGAGGACGAAAGAGATCGTCCGATGGAAATACCTCACTCGTCGATTTTCCTTCGGAAAGCTCGGACGCTTGCCGATACCGACAATCCAGCACCTCTTTTATCGTCGGATCATCCGTCTTCTTATCGTTTGAATCGCCTGCGTAGACATTTCCTCCCAGCAGACAAAGACTGGCCACTATCCCGACGATACACCGATCATACAGAACTCGCCGACCCATGCCGTTCCTCCAATCCGAAGTTCTCGTGTGATGCAAGCCCAGCGCGTTTCCAATAGCATATTTCCGGTGGGAAATTCACATGGTTTTCTCGCGCATCACAGCCGATCGGTGGAGGCGTCTTCAATCATGTCGGCATAACGAAAGACGCGATGGGCATGCGGCGAAGGGATGATCAGTCGGTCGCATTCGTCGGCGGCCGCGCCCTTCCCATGAAGCTTTTACTCACATCCCATTTCCATTCACGGATCTCCGGCCTGTCTTCTCCGTGCTTCCTGATGTATTCCGTGTGTTCGATCCGCTTGTCGCGGATGGCCTGTTTCGCATAGGCCGCCGCCGATCCCAAGCCGACGCGTTCGATCACGTCGGAAGCCAGGTGATACCGGTCCATGTCGTTCAGGAAGACCATGTCGAACGGCGTGGTGGTCGTGCCCTCTTCCTTGTAACCGCGCACGTGCAGATTCTTGTGATTGGTCCGTCGATAGGTGAGCCGATGAATCAACCATGGATAGCCGTGATAGGCGAAGATGATCGGCTTGTCGGTGGTGAAGAATGTATCGAAATGCTTATCCGGCAACCCGTGCGGATGCTCGTTTTTGTCCTGCAACTTCATCAGATCGACCACGTTGACGACCCGGATCTTGAGCGACGGCACATATTCGCGCAGGAGCTGCACGGCCGCGAGCGTTTCCAGCGTGGGCACGTCTCCGGCGCAGCCCATCACCACGTCCGGCTCCCCGCCCTTGTCGTTGCTCGCCCATTCCCAAATCCCGATGCCGGCCGTGCAATGTTTCACCGCCGTATCCATGTCGAGATACTGCAGGGCCGGCTGCTTGCCGGCGACGATCACGTTGACGTAATCGCGGCTGCGCAGGCAGTGGTCCATGACCGACAGCAGACAATTGGCATCCGGCGGCAGATAGACCCGGATCACATCGGCCTTCTTGTTCACGACATGGTCGATGAAACCCGGATCTTGATGGGAGAACCCGTTGTGGTCCTGCCGCCAGACGTGGGACGTCAGCAAGTAATTCAGCGAGGCGATGGGCCGCCGCCAAGAAATCTCATGAGCGGTCTTGAGCCACTTGGCATGCTGGTTGAACATTGAATCGACGATATGGACGAAGGCTTCGTAGGTCGTAAACAATCCGTGCCGACCCGTGAGCAGATAACCTTCGAGCCAGCCTTGGCACGTATGTTCGCTCAGGATTTCCATCGAGCGGCCGTCCGGACCGAGATGATCGTCGTCCGGCTCCCGTTCCGCCAGCCAGACCCGATCCGAGACCTCCAGCACGGCGCCGAGCCGGTTCGAGGTGAGCTCGTCGGGAGCCATGATACGGAAATTCCGATTGCGCATGTTCTTGGTAATCGTGTCGCGTAAAAACGCGCCCAGTACCTTGGTCGCCTCGCCGACGACGGCGCCCGGCATCGACACGTCCACGGCATAGTCGCGGAAATCGGGGAGACGAAGGTTCCGCAGCAGCAATCCGCCGTTGGCATGCGGGTTGGCCCCCATCCGACGCTGTCCCGGCGGTGCGAGCGCGGTCAGTTCGGGCATCAAGGTGCCGTTCACATCGAACAACTCATCCGGTCGATAGCTTTTCATCCAGGATTCCAAGAGCCCGATATGGGCCGGTTGGGACACCATCTCCGCCATCGGCACTTGATGCGATCGCCAAGAGCCTTCTGTTTTCTTGCCGTCGACCTCCTTGGGCCCGGTCCATCCTTTGGGACTGCGCAAGACGATCATGGGACACCGTGGCCGAGCGGGAAGTTCCTTGCCTTCAGTCGTTTTTTGCCGAGCCTCTCGTTGGATCGACTTGATATGCGCCAACACCGCATCCAATGTGCCCGCCATCGCTTGATGCATCGGTTCCGGCTCTGAGCCTTCGACATAGTACGGTTCATAGCCGTATCCGATGAGCAGGCTGTGCAGCTCGTCATGACCGATCCGTGCCAGGATGGTCGGATTCGCAATCTTGTAGCCGTTCAAGTGCAGGATCGGCAGCACGGCTCCATCGGTGACGGGATTGAGGAACTTATTCGAATGCCATGAGGCGGCCAACGGACCTGTCTCCGCCTCTCCGTCGCCGATGACACAGGCCACGATCAGGTCGGGATTGTCGAAGGCGGCCCCAAAGGCATGGGACAGCGCATACCCCAATTCTCCGCCCTCATGGATCGAGCCCGGCGTCTCGGGCGCGACATGACTCGGGATTCCGCCGGGGAAGGAAAACTGCCGAAACAGGCGCTTCATGCCTTCTTCGTCCTGACTCACGTCCGGATACACCTCGCTGTAGGTGCCCTCGAGATAGACGTTCGCCACGACCGCGGGACCGCCATGGCCCGGCCCGCAGATAAAGATCATATCCAGGTCGTCCCGTTTGATGATCCGATTCAGATGGACATAGATGAAATTCAGTCCCGGCGTCGTTCCCCAATGGCCCAATAGGCGCGGTTTGATGTGCTCGAGCGTCAAGGGTTTTCGCAGCAACGGATTGTCGAGCAGATAGATCTGTCCTACCGAAAGATAATTGGCGGCCCGCCAATAGGCATCCATCTGCTTCAGTAAGGCGGCATTCAACGGCGGTGTATGTTCTTTCTTCATCATCGTCTCCTCTCGGTGATTCACGTTCCCTTGCCGAGTAATCGAGCAACAGCCTCCGCAATCTCCCGTTCTTCATCAGTGGGGATCACGCGCACCTTCACTCGGCTTTCTTCGGATGAAATAACCGGTTGATCGGTTTCATTGGCCGGTTCATTGATGTCGATGCCCAGGAATTCCAATCCCGCGCAGATACGCGCTCGAATCGCCGGAGAATGTTCCCCGATCCCGGCACTGAAGACCAAGGTGTCCAACCCACCCAACGCCGCAGCCAACGCACCGATCCATTTTCTGGCCTGATAACAAAACAACTCTATCGCCTCGGCCGCTCGTGAATCATTTTGCTCTTGCTTGAGTAAGTCCCGCATGTCGGAACTGATCTCCGAGATGCCGAGCAAGCCCGATTCCGTGTTCACCATCTTGTGAAACCGGTCCGCGGTCATGCCTTCCGTTCTCGCGAAGTATGAGACCAACCCTGGATCGAGGTCGCCTGATCGACGGCTCATGGGAAAGCCGGACGCGGGAGTGAAACCCATCGTCGTATCCAACGCCTGTCCATTCTTGACCGCCGCCATGCTCGCGCCGTTTCCCAGATGGGCTAGAATGACGCGGCCCTCGGCCTCATCAGGCGCACCCAATCTCGCCAACTCTCGCATAAGAAACGCATACGACAACCCGTGAAACCCATAGCGTTGAATACCCAGCTTCTCATACCGCCTCGGAATCGGCAGCAGTCGCGCGACCAGCGGCATGTCCCGGTGAAATGCCGTATCGAAACAGGCGACTTGAGCAAGAGTCGAATCATACTGACGAAACGATTCGATCAAAGTAATTTCCGCCGGTAGATGCTCAGGGCTGTAGGGGCATAGCCGACGAAGCTCCGCCAACAACTCGGGCGTCACTCGTTCGGGGCCGCTATAGGTCTTCCCGCCATGGACGACACGATGCCCGACGGCACAGAGTCGCCCCATACCGACCTGCTCCTCCAACCATTCGGTTATAAACCCGACGCAGGTCCGATGATCCGGTGCGAGAACGGTCCTACGGCTCAGTTGCTGCGTGGCAACATCTGTGATGCGCATTTCGCTGTTCGGCAGGCCGATCCGATCGACCATGCCGCGTGTCACCGGCGCGGAGGAATCCACAGCCCGAAACAGAGCAAACTTGATGCTGGACGATCCTCCGTTGATCGTGAGAATGAACGGGCTCGATTCCTGTCGATTCATGTTGTCAGCCATCTCGACAGAAGGCTAAAGTCCGGATGCACCCGCCGCCATTCATCACTCACGGACGAGGGAGTTATCGATGCATGACTGGGGTACCTATGCGCACAATGCCACGGCATTGTTCGTCATCGCCAATCCGATCGGGGTCACGCCGCTTTTTATAAGCCTGACCAACCGGCAAACCGAGGAACAGCGGCGACACACGGCGCGTCTCACCGCCACAACAGTGGTGATCGTCCTTCTATCAGCCATGTTCCTGGGAGAGGCCATCCTCCATTTATTCGGAATTCGCATGGCCTCATTCCGCGCCGGCGGGGGAATCCTGATCCTCTTGATGGCCATCGCCATGCTGCAAGCTCGACCGAATCCGACCCATCACACGATGGAAGAATCGAAGGAGGCCGCAGTGCGCGACGAGGTGGCCGTCGTTCCTTTGGGCATTCCGCTTGTAGCGGGACCCGGCGCGATCAGCACCGTGATCATCTATGCCGACCAGGCTACCACCTGGTTTGATATGGCCATGCTTTTTCTCACGGTCCTTTGCGTCGCCGGCTCAGTATGGATCGCCCTGCGCCTTTCGGGTCGAATAAGAGCCATGTTGGGCGCGACAGGCATCAACATCGTCACCCGCTTGCTTGGATTGATACTGGCAGCCGTGGGAATAGAATTTCTCACCGATGGCTTGAGCCAGCTGCTTCCGGGCCTGGTGAACCGGAAATAATCCGTTCGATCGATCTTTCGAACGAGCGTCTGCAGTTCTTCCGAGCCATGATCGGCACGACTCAGGTACGGCCGTTACAAATCATAGCGCCCGGCTGCTTCGGGTTGATAGAGAATTTCTTCGATCCGTACCTTGCGTTTCCCGGCCGGCACGAGCCAATCCACCGTGTCACCCGTCCGGTAACCGAGGATGGCGGTGCCGATGGGAGCAAGAATCGAGATCTGATTCTTCTCAATATCGGCATCGGACGGGAATACGAGGGTATAACGTTTCTCCTCGCCCGTCTCCATATCCTTGAGGCGAACGTGAGAATTCATCGTGACCACGTTATCGGGAATTGCGGTGGGCTCCACGATATGGGCTCGGTCCAACTCATTCTGTAAACTCTCCAGATATTCGCGGTCCCGCTCTTTGAAACTAATCCCTACCTCCAGCAGTTCCTTGAGGCGAACGAGGTCGAATTTGGTGATGTAAATGTCCCGAGATTCCATGTCTATGCTCCTTATGTTCATGCGTCCGGTCCGCCGGACCACACGGCGGAGCCCGGCGCAAACCTCGACGCTTTCTCGAAAGATCCGGCGTGATCATGGACCGACGTCGATTGCGGCAGCTGTTCCGTCATCGAGCGGAAGCCTCTTTGCTGCATGCCATTGTTATGGCTCCGCCACCGACAGCGGCATCATGCGGCTGTGTTGAGAGCTGAACTTCGGGCTTCGGACCGTGAGCACGGGACAAGGAGCCTGCCGAAGCACGGACTCAGCCACGCTGCCGTACCGCAGACGCGACAGCCCACGCCGTCCGTGGGTGCCCATGACGATCACATCGCAGCCTTGCGCACGAGCATAGGTCACGATCGACTCCGATGGAATTCCCCCGAGCACGACCGACCCTGCCGCCAAACCACGCTCCTTCACCACTTGTGCAAGACCATCCAATTGCGCTTCCCAGTGCGTCCGCTTCTGGGCCTCCTGCTCGATCCGGCCCAATCCCAATTCCAGATCGTAATAGATCGGTTCCAGCACATGGAGGATCGTGAGTCTCGCTCCGAAGCGATCGACCACCTGGATGGCATACTCCAGCGCATCGAGAGAGGGACTCGAGAAATCAACCGGCACCAGCAAGTGCCGGATGCATGGCGGTATGTCCACATCCTTTTCGCCGTGGATGGGGGCGACACGGACCGTCAGCACCGGACAAGGCGCGTGTTTGATGACGCGCTCCGCCGTGCTGCCCAACATGATGTGGTCCAGCCCGGTTCTCCCATGCGTGCCGACGACGACAAGGTCGGCTCGCAGTTCGAGCGCTGTCTGACCGATCTGCTCGCTGGGAATGCCTTCGCGCAAATGCCAATCCGCATCCAGGCCTTCCTGTCTCACGCGAGTCGCCAGGTCGCCCAAGAATTGCGCCGCCTCCTTCCGCCTCATCTCCAGCATTGGATCGGCAAGCGGCTCGTCGAGATCCAACCCCCGCAACACTTCGGCCACGTAGAGCAAATCCACGTGAGCGGACCACGCATGGGCCACGCACAGCCCGTAGTCGACGGCGCGCCTCGCGCACGCGGAAAAGTCCGTGGCGACGAGAATCCGATTAATCAACAGATCGTTCATGCAGGCTCCTTTGTGTGCATACCATCCGCCGCTCTTCGGCGTCCGGGAACCAGCGGAATGTTCCGTACCGAGCACCCGGTGGTCCGCAGAACATTCTCCACCGTGGTGACAAAAACTATGTCATAGTTGATTCGATATTTTTCCACGAGCATACATCGCCTATAAGGACATACACCATCTTCGAACAACAAGACAAATGCCGGGACATGAGTCGCCTGCCTGAACA
Organism: Nitrospira sp.; assembly: GCA_024998685.1. Lineage (GTDB taxonomy): Bacteria > Nitrospirota > Nitrospiria > Nitrospirales > Nitrospiraceae > Nitrospira_D. The sequence goes on along the minus strand of JACOEH010000001.1, from coordinate 39,330 downwards.
CTCAATCGTACACCTTCACCGCACCCGACTGGACAGAGCGGCTCTATAAAAAATAAATCGTCGATTGTCGCCATTCGCAGCATACAGATTTCCGCCCTGGGGCGATATGCCTCAATGCCTATTCAAGATCGCTCTCAGCTTGCTCATTGCATGTGTCTGCTCTTCGGAAGCCGTGTGGGGTGGAGATTCCGACAGCCGTCAGCCTCAACCTGCCGGTCCCTGGTTCACCGGGACGCTGCTCTCGACACGAGGCCTGACGCTTGATCAGGGGCGCGTCGTTGTTGAACCATACTTCTTCTTTACGCGATATGGCGGATTGTATAACGACAATTGGCGTCTCCAATCAGCACCCGTCTCCCACAGCATCATCCAACAAACCTACTTCATCTATGGCGTCACGAACCGGATCGATGTCGAGATCGCGCCGCAGTGGCTCCGGAACTCCGCCGAAGGCGAGTCCATCTCCGGGTTCGGTGACTTTCCGCTTCAGCTCGGATTTCAAGTACTGAGAAGCCGCGCCGATTCATGGCTTCCCGATGTCCGGATCTGGGTCCAGGAAATATTTCCGAGCGGACAGTACAACAATCTTCGTCCGTCCATAAGAGGTCTGGGGGGAACCGGGGGCGGCTCTTTTGCGACAACGCTGGGCATCGGAGTGCAGAAAGCCATACGGTTGGGACACCATCAGGTATTCAGGTACCGTGTGAATGCAACGTACAGCATCTTTTCGCCCGTGACTGTGAGCGGGTTCAATACCTACGGAGGAGGATTCGGCACGGAGGGACGCGTTGATCCTGGATCGGTGACTACCTTGACCGTCGCGGGAGAATATAGCCTCACGCGACATTTGGTCCTCGCGCTCGATATCGGGTTTCAGACGATCAATGCGACGCGTTTTTCCGGCACGACCGGGGTCGGTGTGAACGGCGACTCAGCGATGGTCGGAAGGGGGTACGGCAATTTGCTCACGATTGCCCCGGCCGTGGAATACAACTTCAATCAGCATGTCGGCCTTATTGCCGGTCCATGGTTCAGCCTCAGAGGCAGGAACACGTCCGAATTCTTCGGCGTTGTGGCGGCGCTCTATCTGTTTATGTAAACCCGGCCAGGCCTGCACGAACTTCGTCGATGATAAGATCGCTTCATCATCCCTCGCGAAGATACAGCCCGACCAGCCGGTAAGCATTGTGCAGATCCTGCGCCATCATCCTTTGCGTGTTGCCGATTCCGGCGCCGCCGAATAAGCCGGTCTTTCCTCCTCGAATAAACGGGCACAGCAAATCGATCACCTTGATGCCCGTCTCCAAGATCCCGCTCGCGCCGATCGTTTGGTGGAGCGGTATCGGTTGACCGAGAATATTTCGAAACTGCCGCGTGTTGAGCGCCGGGCCGCCGTCCAGCGGTTCGCCGAAGACGTTTAATAAGCGACCGAGACAGTCCGGTGACACCGGCACCTGCAATGGTGCGCCTGTATCGAACACCCGCATCCCTCGCTGTAATCCACCGGTGCTGTGAAGCGTAATCGCTCGGACGTGACGTTCATTGAGGTGCTGGTATACCTCAAAGATATAGCGTTCGCGGTCGAGCGAGGAAGAAAGGGCTTGGTGGAGCGGTGGTAAGTAGTCGCAGGCGATATCGACGACCGGTCCGTGCACGGCGACGACGACTCCGACCGGTCCTCGATCATCGTGAGGTGTACCCTGAGGGCTCACGGTTTCTCCCCCCACACTCAACATTCCTGAGACGGCATGGCTGCCACCGATGCGGTTCTTCGAGACTGTCTCTTTCTCTGCAAACCCAAAACTTTTCGCTTTGCTAAAGCCATGCAAGAATCATTACGAGCATTATTTCCAACGGCAAATCCCGGAAAAGCAAGTCAATCCAAGGGCCATCTGGGAGTCTTGCTACAGCGCAGGTACCAGGACTGTGGCGGAAGGCCACACGGACGACGGTCTTGCCTTGACCGTCCCAAACAGCAGATCGACCCACACCATATACATGCTTTGCAAAAGGTAAAACGGCCCACTGCCTTCCCCTCCGATGAACAACGGTCCCAGGTGCGCACTGCCGAACGCAGCCGATGTCAAGAAGACTGTTTCTTTTTCGGAACCAGGAGTTGTTGTCGATCGTGTGACGATATGTCGATGATCCTGATCATGGCGGTCGCGAGAGGAATTGCGGCGCTTCCGAGGCATCTCACAAAGTCGGTTATGATCGTGACAACGAGGCCAGCGCGACCGGCAGGACCATTTCAACCATCAGACTGTTGAACTTCTCCGGCTCTTCGGTCGGTGGTTCGTGGCCGGATTCTTCGAACCACATGAGTGTTTTTGACGGGGCCTGCAAGACATCGAAATACGCCACGCTGGTTTCCGGAACCACCACACGATCGTGGCGCCCAAGAAAGAAGAAGATCGACATCTGCAATGCGGGTGCGGTTTTGATGAGATTCACCCCACTGAGCTCCTGCCACATGACCTTCGGCGTGACGAATTGGCTTCGCAGAATGTCGGGCAAGTCGACAATCGACGCTTCCGGTCCGCCCAGCGTGACGCGGCTGAATCTCCACAAAGACATGCCGCGTATGATGCCGAAGAAGCGCGTGAGCCATTTGCGTTCCACCACCATGTCCCAAAAGGCATGTAGCGGTGGACCGATGGCACGCAATTCACGAATGGCCTTGCGGTGCCGGCGACGCTCCGCTTCGGCAAGAACGAACGTATACGAGGCTGTTTCGAATGCGGCCCACTCGCCGATCTGCCCGGTGCCGACATAGGCGGCCACCTTCTCCGGATATCGTGAAGCATAGAGTACGCCCAACACCGAGCCCCAGGAGTGGCCGTACAGCGCAACTTTGTCCTTTCCGAAGCGCTTGCGCATCATGTCCACGAGTTCGTCGAGATCGGCGATGAATTGTTCGATCGTCAGGGAGGAGGCGGGCATGCGCCGGTCGAATGACTTGCTCGTGCCGCGCTGCATCCAATACACAACGGTGTAGTATTGTTCGAGTGCGGCATTGAACGTACGGAACAGACGCATCTCCGGAAAGCCCGGCCCCCCATGCAACAGGATCAAGATCGGATTGGCGATGTTTTCCCCTCGAATCATCACCCACTGATCGAACCCACCGAGGCGAAGATAGCTGATTTCTGCGACACCGTTCGCAAGGATCTCGCCATCAGGACCACGAAAGGGTGGTGTCTTTCCAAGGTATTTCACGACGCTTTCTGTCTCACGATCGTCGCCTTGCCTTTCTTCCTATCAGTCTCATTGACGCAACGTGTCCGTCAGCCGAACTGCCGCCGGAACCGCCACATGCCGACGCCGATTGCGACGAAGACGACGATCGTGCTACGCGACATAGTCGATGATCCAACTATTCAACATTGAACCTTCAACATGACACATTGGGTCATATCGCCGTCTTCCGGAACCGTCTGGTCGCCACCCATAGCGTAGCCGTCCCCAGGATGAAGAGCGCCGCCATGTGCGGCCAAAGAATCTCAGGCCCCACTCCCTTCAAGAAGATCCCTCTGATGATGACCAGAAAGTAGCGCAGCGGGTTGAGATAGGTCAGCCATTGCACGGCCTCCGGCATGTTGGCGATCGGGAACACGAAGCCGGACAAGAGCATAGCGGGGAAGTAATAGAAAAAGGCGCTCATCATCGCCTGCTGTTGCGTCCGGCTGACGGTCGAGATCAGCAGACCGATGCCCAGCGTGCTCATCAGGTACAGACTTGTCGCCCCGACGAGGAGCCACAGGCTGCCTCTGAAGGGCACGTCGAACCAATAGGCTGCCATCACGGTCACCAGCGCTACGTCGACGAAGCCGATCAGCGCGAACGGCAAGGTCTTGCCCAGAATGAACTCGGCTTGCTTGATCGGCGTCACCATGATCTGCTCGATCGTCCCGATTTCCTTTTCGCGGACCACCGCCATGCTCGACAACATCAACGTGACCAGCGTGACGATCAGCACGATCACCCCGGGAACGTAGAAGTTACGACTTTCGAGGTTCTCGTTGAACCACGCGCGTGTCTCCACCGCCACGCGAGCGGGGGTAGCCGGCTCACCGGTGGCCCGGATGATGCGTGTCTGCAGCACCGTCTCACTGAATCGGCCGGCGATTTGCCCGGCGTAATTCAGCACGATCCCCGCCGTGTTGGAGTCCGTCCCGTCCACGATGACCTGTACCGCCGCCGTTCGGCCGGCCCGGAGATCGTCTCCAAACCCCTTGTTCATCTGCAACACCGCTTTGACCGTGCCGTGATCCACCAGGTCCCGAACCTGGTCTTCGCGATCGACGTACGCCGCCACGTCGAAATAGCCGGACCCGGTGAACCGGGCGGTCAACTCACGGCTGGCCCGGCTGTTGTCCAGATCGAAGATCGCGGTCGGGATGCGGGTGACGTCCGTGGTGACGGCATAGCCGAACACGAGCGTCTGCACGAGGGGCATCACGAAAATGACGGTCCTCATCCGTGGATCGCGAAGGATCTGGATGAATTCCTTCATCAGCATCTGCGTGATCCGTTCGAACATCGTCTGCTCACGCCATCTTTTTCTTGAAGACCAGATTGGCGGCCAAGAGCACGAGCAGGCCGAAGCCGGCCAGCAGTACCGCTTCCAAGACGAGGAGTTCCAGTCCGATCCCTTTCAGATAAATACCCTTCAACAGCGAGACGAAATACCGGGCCGGCACCACATGGGTGATGGCTTGAATCACGTTCGGCATATTGCCGATGTCGTACATGAACCCGGAGAGCAGGAAGGCCGGCAGGAACGTGACCACCATGGCCAGTTGGCTGGCCAACAATTGCGCTTTGGTTACGATGCTGATCAACATACCGAGGGAGAGTGCCCCGGCCAAAAAGACGGCCGCCATGCCGAACAGGAGCGCAACGCTGCCCCGCAACGGCACCTTGAAGAGGAACTCGCCCATCAGCACGGCCACGAGGACATCGAGCAGGCCGATGCCGAAATACGGCAGGAGCTTGCCGAGAATCAGTTCCGGCCCTTTCAGCGGCGTGGCGATCACCTGCTCCATCGTGCCGGTTTCCCACTCCCTCGCCACCGTGAGCGAGGTCAGCATTGCGGCGATGACCATCATGATCACCGCGATCAATCCCGGAATGATGTAGTTCTTGGATTCCATATCGGCATTGAACCAGACGCGCGGGCGCAGGTCGAGCGGAACGGTCACGGTCCGGCCGGTCGTGCGCGCCGTCTGTTCGATCGCCAACTCCTGGTTGTAGGTCCGCGCCACGGTCTCCACATAGCCGAGCACGATCGTCGCCGTGTTCGAGTCGCTGCCATCCATGATGGCCTGTACCCGTGTCACCCGTCCCGCAGCGAGATCCGGGCCGAAATCGGTCGGAATGATCAGCGCCACCAACGCACTCCCCTCATCGATCGCCCGCTCGACGTCGGCATAGGTCTGCACATAACGGCGCAGACTGAAATAGGGCGAGCCGTCAAAATGACTGATGAAGCGTCGGCTCGTTTCCGTACCGTTCTGATCCCATACCACGAGCGGCACCTCATCCACGTCCAGCGTCAACGCATAGCCGAACAGGATCAGCAAGAGGATGGGAATGGCGATCCCCATGACCAGGCTGCGCCAGTCGCGGATGATGTGAATTCCCTCTTTGCGGGTCACCGCCCAGATGCGCCGCCCGTTCATCCCTCCACCTCGGCCTGAGGCCGCTCCTGCCGATCCCGCGCCTCGATCAACGAGACGAACACGTCCTCCAGCGACGGCACGATCCGCTCCGCCCGCGATACTGCAAAGTTCCACTCCGCCAGCCGGTTCGTGATCGCCGGGACGACATCCCCCGCCCGACGCTCGACGACGACATGCAGACCCTTGCCGAACAAGGCCGCTTCCTTGACTCCTTCCACATCCCCGAGCGCAAACATCGCCTCCTGGGGCTGTTCGCACAGCACTTCGATGATGTCGTCCTGCATGAAATGCGTCTTGAGCTCCTCCGGCGTCCCGGCCGCGATCAACTCGCCCCGATAGATCAATCCCAGCCGGTCACAGTATTCGGCCTCTTCCATATAGTGGGTCGTCACGAAGACCGTCACGCCTCGTCCGGCCAGCTCGTAAATGAGATCCCAGAAGCTCCGGCGGCTGATCGGATCCACGCCGGACGTCGGCTCATCGAGGAAGATGACCGGCGGTTCGTGCAGGATGGCACAGCCCAACGCGAGCCGTTGCTTCCAGCCTCCGGAGAGGACGACGGTCCGCGAGTGTCGATGCTCCGAGAGACCCGCCATATCGATGACCCACTCTTTCCGCTCCGCCTTCTTCTCTTTTGGAATTCGGTAGATGCCGCTGTAAAAATCGATGTTCTCCTCGACCGTCAGATCCTCGTAGAGTGAGAACTTCTGGCTCATGTAGCCGATGTGGGCTTTGATCCGCTCAGCTTCCCGCATGATGTCGAAGCCGGCGACGGTGCCGGTGCCCGCCGTCGGCGTCAGCAGTCCGCACAGCATCCGGATGGTCGTGGACTTGCCGGCTCCGTTCGGTCCGAGAAAGCCGAAGATCTCGCCGGCTTTGACTTCCAGACTGATCCGGTTGACCGCGACGAATGAGCCGAACCGCTTTTCCAAATCGCGGACCACGACCGCATAGGGCTCACGATCAGAGGACATGGGTCGGTTCCTGCTGAACGGCAACCTGCTCGCTCGTCAGCACTGAGATAAAGACATCCTCCAGGGAGGGCTCGATCTGTCGCACTCCATGCAGCGTAAAGCCTTCACTTTGTAGGATGCCCGGCACCTGGTGCGCCGTCTGCGCCCTGTTCATCGTCACCACATGGATGCGATCGCCGAAGAGGCCGATCGATTCGGCCTTCATGCGCCGCTTGAGCAATGCCGCCGCCTCGCGCGCACGGCTGACGCGGACTTCGAGGATCGTGCCCCGCATGAGGCTTTTGACTCGGTCCGGCGTGTCGCAAGCCAGGAGACGGCCCTGGTGCAACAGCGCCACCCGATGGCACCGTTCCGCCTCGTCCAGATAGGCGGTGGAGACGAAGATCGTGACGCCTTCCTTGAGAAGGGAATAGAGAATCCGCCAGAAGTCGCGCCGCGAGACCGGATCGACGCCGTTCGTCGGCTCGTCCAGGAACAAGACTTTCGGCGTATGGATCAACGCACAGGCCAGCCCCAGCTTCTGCTTCATGCCCCCGGACAACCGCCCGGCCTGCCGCTTCTTGAAGGGAGTGAGATTGCTGAACGAGAGCAGCTCGTGGACCTTCTGCTCGCGCCCTTGCGTGGGAACCCCGTAGAGATCCGCGTAGAAATGGATGTTCTCGTCCACCGTCAGATCCGGGTAGAGCCCGAACCGCTGGCTCATGTACCCGATATCGTCTTTCACCGCCTCGGCCTTCCGGACCACGTGCTTGCCCATGACCCAGGCATCGCCGCCCGTCGGCTCCATCACGCCGGTCAAGAGCCGCATCGTGGTGGTTTTGCCGGCACCGTCCGGACCGACGAGGCCGAAGATTTCTCCGACTGCCACGGTGAAGTTTAAATTCTCGACCGCACGAACCACGCCGAACGATCGTGTGAGATGGACGAGCTTAATGGCTTCCACGTGGTGGCTCCGTTCCATTCACGAGAACAATCTTGGCATCGGCCGGCATCCCGGCTTTGAGCTCCATGTGAGGATTGTCGATGGTGATCTTGAGGCGATAGACGAGCTTGACCCGCTCCTTCTCGGTCTGGACGCTCTTCGGCGTGAACTCAGCCTGGGAGGCGATGAAGGACACGCGGCCTTCGTAGGCCTTGTCCGGAAACGTATCAGTCGTCACGGTGGCCGTTTGGCCCACCTTCACTCGGCCGAGGTCCGTTTCATTGACGTAGGCCCTCAACCAAACATGTTCAAGATCGCCGACCGTTACGATAGGCGTCCCCGCTGCAACGAACTCACCCGGCTCGATGTTATGGGACAGCACGAGGCCGGTCAGTGGGGAGGTCAGCATGGCATAGCTCAGCCGGGTCTCGGCCAGGGCCAGTGCTGCTTTGGCCTGCTGCAGCTGTGCCCGCGATCGCTCGATTTTTTCCACGCGTGGCCCCTTCCGGACCAGACGCAACTGCTCCTGCGCCTCACGCAGTTTCGCCTCCGCGACGGCGACGACGGTTTTCGCCGCATCGTAGTCCTGCACCGAAACATTGTCTTGTTCATACAGCCGTTCGAGCCGGTTGAGATCCGCCCGCGCCCGTATCACATCCGCCTGCGAACGCCGAACCACGGCTTCCGCCTGCGCGATCTCTTCCGGGCGGGAGCCGGTTTCCAATTCGGCCAGTGCCGCCTCGGCGGCTTGGACCTCCGCCTTGCGCAGGGCGACCTCTTGTGCCAGCTCACTGGTATCCAGGCGAGCGACGACCTGTCCCGTTTTGACCGTTTCTCCTTCGGACAGCAAGCGCTCGGCGACCCGCCCGGCTATCTTGAAGCTCACTTCGGCGTCGGTCATTTCGACATTGCCCGAGACGCGGAGGACTCCTGACTCCGGTGCCGGCTGCGATCGCACATAGAAACCGACGGCGGCCAGGATCACGGCACCGAGGACGAGAATGACCCGGACTCGCGCTCGAAGGTTCCCGCGGCCGGGTGCTACCGCAGCCGGCTTCCCTACGTCGTGACCGCTCTGCCCTGGGATCATCGGTCTCTGTGGTGCAGTCGTCGTCTCTATGCTCATGCGATTCTTCTCGTCGTCCGCCGGCAGAATCACCCTTCATCAATCGTCAGTCGTCGAGTATCTCCTCTTGCGGGACGGGCGAGACCAGCGCGAAACGCCGCCAGGGCCCCAATCGCGCGAGTCCTCTCCTCTTGCCTGTCGCGCCGCATCATCAGGCTCAGAACAGCTTTTCGATTTCTCCCTTGGCCCGCGCCAGATTGATGCGCGAGGCATTGAACCGGAACAACGCTTCGATCTGGTTGTCACGTGCCCGTGCAACCGATGTCTGGGCATTCGTCACTTCGATATTGGTTGTGAGGCCGGCGGCAAACCGATCCTTCGCAAAGGTTAATTCTTTGAGCGCCAATTCCAATCCCTTCCCTGCGACTGCAACCTGTTGCACGGATGACTCCAGGGTCAGCAGAGCGTTCCGGACTTCCAGTGTGACTTGATCCGACACGTCCTTCATACGAATGGACTCCTGCCGGACCCTGCTGCGGGACTCGGAAATGCGGCTTTCCCGCTGGCCTCCGTCGAAAATGGGGATCGAAAATGTCAGTCCGATCGAACGCGTGGCCAACGCCTCCTCCGGCTTTAAGCCGATCCAGCCGTAATCCCCATTCAAAGAAAGGGATGGGATTCGCTCGCTGGTGACGGAACTGAGGGTGAGCGCGGCGAGTCGCCGACGATTCTCTTGAACCCTCAACTCCAACCGTTGTTCGTGCGCGGTCAGGAGGGCTTGCTCGCGAACTTGAGGCTCGACCGGCACGAACTTGAGTTCATCAGTGAGAACCAACCGGACATCGAAGGCGATCCCCAACGAGCGGATCAGGTTGAGGCGCGCGCTCTCTTGCTCATTCTGCGAGACCAGCAACCGTTGCTTGTTGTTCTCCAATTCAACTTCCTGGCGAGTGATATCCAAACCCGTCGCTACGCCCGCCGCTTTGCGATCTCTCGCCAATTTCAGCAGTTGCTGGCTGAGTTCGATATCCGCCTGACGTGCCTTCACGGCTTCGTCGGCCCGTAACGCCTCGATGTACAACAATCCGGCGGTCGCCATCACGTCTCTCTTCGTCACTTCCGCTTCGAGGCCGGCGACATCGACGCCGGATCTCGCCGCACGCCATCGTTGGATCAAACTGAGGCTGAAGATGTTTTGCACGAGGGTCGCGCGTGCGTCGTAGACCTCGAACGGATCCGTCACACTCCGGGTGAGGCCAAGAGCGGAAAGCCGGTCGGCGGGAAGACCGAAGGCGGCAAGATTTACCGTTTGGTTTCTGCCGTTGAGGTATCCGCCGACGTTAGGAAGTAGGGCGCCCAAACTCGTATTGGCCTGAGCCTGCGCAGACGCAATGCGTTCTTTCAGCAGCCGCACATTGACGTTGTTGTCGACGGCGGCCTGAATGGCCTCGCGCAGACTCAGCTTAAGTTCAGGACTGCTGGTCTCCTGCCCTTCCGCCGGGACATTTTCTGCACCCATCCCGCAGAGGAGTGTGATGAGCACGAGGCAAGCGAGGAGCCCGACCTGGCGATGCCGTCGTATAGTGTAGGAGACCCCCATGAAACGAATTCCGGGTTTCCGCGACTCAACAGAGTGCAAAGAGGGAGCCACTGAAATGAACGCCCACCATTGTGATCTTCTGAAAAATTGAGGAGTTAAATAACGACACCGGGGAGGAATGCTGCGCCGTAGGGGAGACGTGCGACAGGGGGAAAGACTCTGCTGTCGCAGAAGGCGACAAGGAGTTCGGGAGATCGTTTATTGCCGATAACCGGTTCGCTACTTGAAGCCCTTGTAGGGATCGTCAAAGATCGTCCGACATTCAAGGCAGCGAACCTTACCGGTTCGTTTCCCGCTCTTGGTCAAAATATCATCAAGGAGGCGCCGATGAGCGCACGTCGCTTCTTCGATGCGGGTTTCTGCTTCTGTGTTCTGGACGGCCCGAGTTTTTATGGGCATTTCACATGTCTTGATGACTTGATGAAAGGTGACGTTCCGGCCCTCTATCGAGATCTTCGGCCGGTTATCCGTTTGTCCGCGTCGAACGGACTCAGTTGACTCCGTCCGGCTCCGTCGTTATGCGGCAGTCGTGGCGACTGCCGCAACCGGACGATAGGCCTGTACCGTATAGGTCTTGCCCACATCCATCGTCACCCGGACTTGGCCCGTTCTGCTCAAATAATCGATGGCGAGAAAGACCTGATTCCAGGTCAACTCCGGACAAAGTTCCATGACCTCTTCCAACGGACAAGCCGTACCACGTTGCTCCAGCCTCTCTCTGACTTGATCAATGTGGGTCGCCGTCATAGCTCTTCCTCCTCTTCTCGATGGTTCCGAGGTTGCACTCTATACAGATAGGATTCCGCAGGAACCTCGGGTCATCCCTAGTTCACCTAAAATTTCCCGGTATCGGTTCGGAAAGCCGGGCCGGCGAGTCACGCCGGATGGAGACGCATCATAACGGTTGAGATGAAGACAGCGTAGATTGGAACGAACTGACGAATGACGAGGTCATGTGACAGGACAGAAGTCCTTTAGTATACGCGAGCATCGTCTCGTAGATCTGCCCGACGGCCGCCTCCTTCGTCAGCAACGTGGCCGCGCCGGCCCTCGTCATCGCGCGGTGATTGTCGTCGTCGGCGTTCACCGACAACCCGATCACGATGATGTTGGGATAGCGGGCGGTAATTTCCTGCGTGGCCTCAATGCCGTTCATCTTCGGCATGTTGATGTCCATCACCACGATGCCGGGCCGCAGCTGCTCGGCCAACCGCACGGCGTCCTGGCCGTCCACCGCTTCTCCGACGACCTGCACATCTTCGTAGCCTTCCAACACCGCACGAAGCCCCTGTCGCACCATGGCATGGTCGTCGACCAGCAGAACGCGAATCTTTGCGTTCTGCTGGAGTCCCGAGTGCTGAGTCCTGAGTGCTGAGTGTTCGGCCCGAACATGTGCCGCTGTTCCGGACGACTCAGCACCGCTTCGTAGCGGCAGCGTGAGCGTGGCGATCGTTCCCTTGTCCGGCGCAGATTTCAGCTCCAACGACCCTCCGAGCGAGCGCATGCGTTCCTTGATGCTGAAGAGGCCGAATTTGGATGACAGCCCACCAGACGGTTCAGCAACGGCGACAGCGGCAAGATCGAAACCTGCTCCCTGATCGCTCACGGTGATCCGTAATCGGTCTCCCGTTTGTTCCAAGACGACGGCGGTCTCGGTGGTTCCGGCATGTTTCCAAGCATTCATCAAAAGTTCGCGCACCGATTGAAACAGCAGCACCGACTGATCGTCCGGCAACGTCGGTTCCACCGCCTTCGGCACGGTCACCCTCACGGTCATCTCGTACTTCTCCATATAATAGCCGCCGAGCCATCGCAATCCGGCGCCGAGTCCATGGTCCCGTAGCACCGGAGGACTCAGCTCCGCCACGAGCGAGCGCGTGTATTGCAGCGCCTCGGCAAAGATCCCGTCCGTTTCATGGATCATCTTTTCCACGGCGGGCAAGCCCGCGGAGGCCCGCTTGCCGCCGGCGAGTTTCAGCTTGCCCAGCACCAGTAGTTGCTGCAAATGATCGTGCATTTCTGTGGCCAATCGCGCCCGCTCGCGTTGCTCCGCCAGATTCAACTCAACCGCCAAGGCCCGCAACCGCTCCTGAGACTCCACCAGTTCTTCCGTCCGCTCCTCCACGGTCCGTTCCAGGCGGCTTGCCAAAGACTGCAGCTTGGCTTCGCTCTCCCGGGCCTGGCGCTCGGCCTCCGTGCGTTCCGCCAGCAACCGGGTGAGTTCGCGACGCTGCCGATCGATCGCGAGGAACACGTTGACCTTGCTCTTGAGGATATCCGTCTCTATGGGCTTGTAAAGAAAATCCACCGCTCCCGCCTCGTATCCGCTGAACCGGCGCTCGGCATCCCGCAGGCCGGCGGTGACAAAGATGATCGGGACGTATTTTGCCCGTTCCACCCCGCGCATCAATTCGGCGAGCTCGAAGCCGTCCATCTCGGGCATCTGCACGTCGATGAGCGCGAGGGCCATGTCGTGTACCAATAACAATTCCAGGGCCTCGGCCCCGGATTCGGCGCGCAGCAGTTCCACGTCATCGCGGCGCAGTAATTCGGCGAGAGCCATCAGATTGACCGGATGGTCGTCCACGAGCAGAACCTTGGCACGGCCCGGCGGCGCATCCGGCCGACTCTCGATCACATCCGGTCTGTTCATAGCTTCCCTCGCTTGCGATAGATACGTTCTTTCGACACGAACGGCTCAAAGGTCTCGTCATGGCCGGTGAAGCGCAAGGTCTCTTTGTCTCCCAAGCCCAAAAATCCTTTTCGCGCGAGCGCCTCCGTGAACAACCCGATGGCCCGGTTCTGGAGCGGCCGGTCGAAATAGATCAACACGTTGCGGCAGGAAATCAAATGCGCCTCGGCGAACACGGCGTCGGAAGCCAGATTGTGCTCGGCGAACACCGTCCGTTTGCGCAGCGTCCTGTCGAACACCACAGCCCGCGACCCGGCATGGTAATACTCTGATAGCGATCCCTTCGCGCCCGACCGCCGATGATTCGTCGTGAACAACGCCAGACGGTCCGACTCATAGATGCCGGCTTCCGCTTGCTTGAGCGCGTCGCGATCGATGTCCGTCGCATAGAATACCGTGCGGTCCTCCAATCCTTCCTCGCGGAACAGAATGGCGAGTGAATACAACTCTTCGCCCGCGCCGCAACCGGCCACCCACACTTTGAGCGACGGATATGTCTTCAGATGCGGCACCACCTCCTGGCGCAGCGCGCGAAAATATCCCGGATCACGGAACATTTCGCTCACCTGCACGGTCAGATAGCCGAGCAGCGTCGGCAGCGCCGTCGGCTCGTGCAACAGCAGATCTTGGAGTTGCGAATAGCTCCGGCAGCCGAAATGCTCGCGCGCCTGCGCCAGACGACGCGTGAGCGACGGTCGGGCATAGCCGCGGAAGTCGTACTCATGGGCACGGTAGAGCGCATCGAGCAGTAGTTCGATTTCGAGCGCCTCGGTGCTTTGAGTACAGGTTGAGGCTGAGGAGGGTGCAGTAGGTTTAAGCAGTTTCAACGGTTCCATGACTTGTTGCTGAACCCGTTCTTGGCCTCTCCTCCTTCCCGCTGCTTCCCGTCACCTCAACCTTGACTTCAACCTCTCTGCCTCACCCGAGCTTTTGGCTTCAACCTACTCCGTCATGGTTCATGACTTCGGCATCCAAATGCGCACGAGCGACAACAGTCTATCCACATCCAACGGCTTGGCCATGTAGTCATTGGCACCGGCAGTCAACGCCTGCAGATGATCGGCCTTCATCGCCTTGGCGGTCAGCGCGATGATGGGCAAGTTCCGCCATTCGGGACGCTTGCGGATTTCGCGCATGGCGGTCAAGCCGTCCATTTCCGGCATCATGATGTCCATCAGCACAAGGTCGATCGGGGCGCCGTCCGGCTGAAGAGACCCTTCCAGCGCCGCCAGGGCCTCAAGACCGTTACGTGCCACCTGCACTTTGGCGCCGCGCGGCTCCAACAGACTCATGAGCGCGAACACGTTGCGTACGTCGTCTTCCACCACCAACAACCTGGAACCATCCAGGGCCGCATCTCCGCGGCGCGAGCGATTGAGCATGGCTTGCTGCGCGGGCGGCAGATCGGCGACCACTTGATGCAGAAAGAGCGTCACCTCGTCCAATAGCCGTTCCGGTGATTTGGCGCCCTTAATGATGATGGACTTGGCATAGCGCCTGAGACGTTGTTCTTCGTCGGCCGAAAGGTCGCGCCCCGTATAGACGATGACCGGCGGAAAGGAATACCGATCTTCCCGGCTCAGCGTTTCCAACAGGGCGTAGCCGTTCTCATCCGGCAGGCTCAAGTCCAGCACCATGCAGTCGAAAGTCGTGGCGCGGAGTCGGTCGAGGCAGTCCGCGGCAGTGCCGACGGCGATCGTTTCCACGTCGCGTGAGGCCAACAGTGCCGTGACGGCTTCCTGCTGAGCCGGATCGTCCTCCACGATCAGCACGCGCCGCAACCGTTGCGTGAGGCGCTGCTCCATCCGCTGAAAGGCATCGATCAGTTGTTCGCGTTTCACCGGCTTGAGGATGTACCCTACGGCGCCGAGCGAGAGGGCCGTCTGCGTGTAATCGTGGACCGACATAATATGGACCGGGATATGTCTGGTGCGCGAATCGATCTTCAATCGGTCGAGTACGGACAGCCCCGAGATGTCGGGGAGACCGATATCGAGCAGGATCGCATTCGGCACAAACTGCGGCGCCAAGACCAACGCCTCGCCGGCCGTGGCCGCGATCAGCGCTTGAAAGCCTTGCTCGTGCGCGAGATCCGAGAGAATTCTGGCAAAGGGCTCGTCGTCTTCGATGATCAACACGACGCGTCGGTCGCCCGACAGCCGTTCGCGGTCGTCGGGAATCCGAGCTGAGAAAGAGTCAGGCGTCTTTATCTCGTCCGCCGGACGCGGTGCTTGATCCGGTCGCATGCGGACGAACGGGGGATCGGGAACCATTCGCGCGTGAAGGTCGGGAACCTTTCTTACCCCCGATAAGGAAGACCCCTTGTCCGTTACCGCGGCCGCATCATACCGTTCCGGCAAGAGGACGGTGAACGTGCTGCCCCGCCCCAACGCACTGGTCAATCGGAGATCGCCGCCCAGTAAACGCGTGAATTCGCGGACGATGGACAGCCCGAGGCCGGTGCCGCCGTACTGCCGGTTCGTCGTCCCATCGGCCTGGCAGAACGGCTCGAAAATGACCTGCTGACGGTCTTCTGCAATGCCGATCCCTGTGTCGCGGACCGCGAAGAAAATCAGACCATCGGAGGCGCCGCCGATTTCCACCCGGACTTCGCCTCGTTCCGTGAACTTGATTGCGTTCGAAAGCAAATTATTGAGCACCTGTTCCAGTCGCTGCTGATCGGTTTCGATCGTCTCCGGCGTTTCCTCCGCGAGGCGGACGCACAAGCTCAAACCCTTCTCGTCGGCCAGCGCTTGAAACATGGTTTCCACATGCAGGGCCAAGGCGGCCAGGCGCACCGGCTGCAGCTGCACCTCCATGCGACCGGCCTCGATTTTCGCCAGATCCAGCACTTCATTGATCAGCGCCAACAGATCCCGCCCGGCGGATTCGATACTTTTGGCATATTTCACCTGTTCGGAGGTCAGATTGCCGTCCGCATTGTCGCCGAGCTGCCGAGCCAGAATCATCGACGCGTTCAGCGGCGTGCGCAGCTCGTGAGACATGTTGGCCAGGAATTCGGATTTGTACCGGCCGGCCTCCTCCAACTCGGAGGCATGGGTCTCCAGGCTGCTCTTGGCGCGGGTCAACTCGTCCTTCTGCGTTTCCAACATTTGCGTCTGCTCTTCCAACTGCGCATTACTCTGTTCCAGCTCAGCCTGTTGTTCTTCCAACCTGGTGTGGGCATCCTGGAGCCTGGCGCTTTGCTCCGTCAGTTCCTCGTTCGCCGCGCGCAGTTCTTCGCTCTGCGCCTGAAGTTCTTCCGCCTGGCGCCGGGTTTCTTCCAACAATTCTTGGATGTGGGCGCGGGCTTGGGCGGAGCGAATCGCGACCGCGATCGACTCGGACACCCGGGTCACGAATTCCTTGTCCGCCTCGTCCACCGAATGAAAAAATCCCATTTCCAGCACCGCTTTGATGGAGCGCTCCACGGCCAGCGGGGCGATGAGCAGATGGCGCGGAGCGCTGCGGCCCAGCGAACTTCCGACGGTCACATACCCTTCCGGCACATCGGATACGATGAACATTTTTTGCTCGACGAGCGCCCGGCCGAGCAAGCCGTCGCCGGCTTGGACTTCCATCGAAATGCGGGCATCGGCCGGGACACCGTGCGTGGCCGTCCGCCGAAACGACGGGCCGTTCTCGACGAATAAGGCGCCGGCCGGAGCGTCGAGATATTCGGCGATCGTGCCGAGCACCCGCGTCCCGAGCTGGTCGGTGGATGGGTCTCCGGCCATCCGCTCGCTCAAGAGGGTCTGGCCTGATTGCAACCATTCTTGTTTTCGGACGGCGAGTTTGTTCCGGATGAACTGGTAGCCCAGCGCCGCCAAGGCCCAACTGGTCGCTATCTCGAACGCGCGGTTCTGTACCGCAATGAACGGGTCGCTGCCGGGAGTACTCAGGAAAAAACCGACGAGTATCAGCAGCGTGGTCGCCGTGGCTGTGTAGGCCGGGACCAGAGGTCGCCACGCCAAGTATGAGAAGACCAGCGGCAGGAGATAAAAGACCCAGACGGTAATGCCGAGCTTGCTCAAGAGATCGCTGATGAATATGGCGCCGATCGACAATACGATCGCGCCATAGACCAACGGCGTGGAGGTACGTTCAAAACGATTCATTCGGGCTTCGCATGATCGAAGGGGAAAAGACCGGCCTCTCGCTCTCTTGTGCCGAACGACGACGCGGGGCGGGAGAATATACTACGCATCCATGTCTTCAGGTCCTGGGGAAAGCCCGAGTCCAACCGCTGGTTGATGCCCCAGCCCTCACACCAGCCGGCATATCGCGCTCAGCAAGAAGCTCGTTCACGTAAGTTTTTCGTACGACCCATCACGCCGCGGCGCACGAGCACCGGTCGGCATTTGCCGACTCGCCCGACAGCCTCGCCTGATCCCGCCTCTACAGAAGGCACCGAGTCAGTGGAACTGGGTTTGTGTGGTTGAGAGTGCGAGAAGAAGTCGACTCGGGGACGGTTGGTCTCCTTCCACTATGCGACGAGACGGTCAACGGCCGATGGGGGCATCAAGGCTTTTGCCGACAGCCTGATAAATCGCATGAGGCAGATGTCGATACGCCGTCCCCTTTTCGAGCAAGAGGCAGGCACCGGCATCCAATAATGCTTCTCGATTGCCATTGTCGACGTAAAATGAGAGGCCGATGACCGGCAGGTGCGGATGCTTTCGTATGATGGAGCCTGTCGCCTCGATACCGTTCATTCTCGGCATGTTGATGTCCATCACGACGACATCGGGCTTCAGCCTGTCCGTCAGTTTCACCGCTTCTTCCCCATCCGCCGCCTCACCGACCAGTTCTATGTCGAGATGATGGCTCAGATACTTACGCAACCCTTGCCTGACGAGGAAGTGATCGTCCGCCAGCAACACGCGAATACATTTCATCTTCGGCCGATCGGCTGGAGAACTCTCAGATTGGACGGTACATGTCGACATACGGTTCTCCTATTCGGTCATCAGCTCGTTTGCCGATTAAAAAATTCTATGTCTTGACAACATAGCATGGCGTCTTTTTTCGAATGACTAGGAAGCACCCTAATCCATGGAAGGTTGGCACCATGCAACAGATGCGCCTCGGTGGGTCATCAACCCATAAACACTGTTTTATTGTGGTTTTCTATCTTTGTCCAAGCTCCTGTACTGATTTTTTGATAAGGACAATGTATCGGTGAAGATACAGTTTGACCTGAATCGATACAGCTGCCGCAAGAAGAATTCCCCTGCGGAATCTTTGATCGCCGGTGTCCAGCTCCATAACTTGCGCATCGACTTGGCGACCGGCACGCATAGCGCACCTAGGTATCCAGCTAGTAGAACCGGCAGACGTCTAAAACTACAGATAGATGAACGATGATGATGCGAGAGAGTTGCGGTTCGCAACAGCGTGCGTCGTGTCTCTGTCGCGATAGGCGCGTCGTCAAACCTGGCGGATGATTTCTCTTACACTCTATTGCAATGGGAGGCATGTCTATGCGGAACAGAACGGCGGTTGTCGTCACCATGATCTTCAGTCTTTTGTTGAGCGTCCCGTTGTATGCCGACGATCGACCGGATCAGGCCCCTGCAGGCGTAGATGGAGCGAAGGGCCCGGATGGAGTGATCGGGATTTCGATTCATATCGGAGCAGAGCGCGTGGGAGATCCGGCATCTCTGTACATCGGAAGAGTCCATCGTGAAGGGCCGGCTCATAAGGCCGGGCTTCGGCACGGAGATGAGTTGATCAATGTCGATGGCACGGCGGTCTCGGGAAAGAGTTATGAGCAAGTGGTGAAGATGATTCGCGGAGAAGCCGGGAGCACGGTGAAGTTACAGATTAAGCGCGAGGGTGAAGAAAGTTCTCGGGAAATTTCCGTCACACGGGTTTCCGGTGACAATTTGGCAAGGAAGCCGATAGAGCACGGCACCTACAAGGATAAGCCCAAGGATAAGCCGAAGCCTTAGCAGGCTGCACACGAGTCCGCAGGCTTCGTTTCTCACGTCGTCCGAAGACTCCGGGCGATTACCGATTCGCGGCCTTCACAAACGTGTCGCGTCTCAATCGCGCAGTTTCGGCCCGCCACACACTGCGAAAAGCTTCGCCGCTCGCTTAGGGTTCTTTATGCTTAGGCGACGTTATGCTATGTTCTCCGCCATGAAGGCCGCGCTTTCGACGACGGCCGATGCTTTCTGTACGGGGACTGCCGGAGGCAGTCACAATTGGGAGGAACATGTTTATGAGGCAATCCCTTGGGATGCTGAGTTTTGTCATCTGTTTGAAGCTGACCGCTGTTTCCATGGCGGTGTCGGCAGCCGAGACCGGCGAGCAAGACTTTGCCAAAGGGGAGGCGTTCCTGAAGAAGAAACAGTATGCGGAGGCGCGCGCAGCGCTGGAAGCAGGCATCATGAAGAACTCTTCGAATGTGCGGGCTCATTTTAACCTCGCCGAGGCCTGTCGAGGGTTGGCAGCCTGGACCTGCGCGGAAGAACATTACGAGGCCGCGTTGCATCTGGACGCGAAATCCAGGACGGCAGGGACCAAGGAACTACGATTGCATAAAATGGAAGTGTGGCGATCGCTGGAGGAAGTGACGGCATGGCGGTTGCTGGAGGAAGCGAAGAGTCTGATAGCGGTCGGGCAGACTGACCCCGACCGGATCAAGAAGGCGGAGGAGGCCCTGGACGGCGCCAATGAGCTAGGGCTCAACAATGAGCAGCAAATCGTCTATCAACAGCTGGACGCACAACTCCCGAACCGACATCCGACCACCGTGTTGGATAGTCTGAAACCGGCTGAGACGCCGATGGTGCTGGTGCCGGCGGGGGAGTTCACCATGGGGAGCACCATGGCAGACGACGAAAAGCCGGTGCATCGCGTCGACCTCGACGCCTTCTACATGGATAAGTACCACGTGACGGTGGGGCAGTATGCCAAGTATCTGGAAGCGACGGACAAGGAGGCGCCGCCGGAGTGGGATATTATGAACCAGCCTCGACATCAGAAACGCCCCGTTGTCAATGTCAGTTGGTTTGATGCCGCCACATACTGCAAATGGGCCGGCAAGCGCCTGCCCACCGAGGCGGAGTGGGAAAAGGCGGCGCGGGGAACGGATGGCCGCCTTTATCCTTGGGGCAACGAAGCCCCCACGAGGCTCCACGCAAATTTCGGCAAAAAGAAATGGGCGAATCATATGGCGTTGGTTCCGGTGGGGATGTTCGAACTGGGCAAGAGCCCCTACGGCATCTACGACATGGCCGGCAATGCGTGGGAATGGGTCAACGACTGGTATGATCATGACTATTACAAGAAGAGTCCGACGAAGAATCCTCAAGGACCGAAGACGGGTAAGTCCAAAGTCGTGCGGGGCGGGAACTGGCTTTATATTCAGGAATTTCTGCGTTCTTCGTTTCGTTTCAATGCCGAACCGTCCGGTCGACAGTTCGGCTACGGGTTTCGTTGCGCGAAGAACTCATAGCTGTTGATTGGTCACCGTCGACGAATACTGCGCCGCTCTTACAGCTTCGGATCACTTGCGCCGATGGCCGCTAACACTTCCTCGCCTGAATGTTCACGGTGAGGAATGTCATCTCGGTTTGGTATCGTTTCAGCCTCTTTCGGCTCTAAAGGGTTTCCCATCACGTGGTAGTACAACACCGGAATCACGACGAGGGTCAGCAGCGTCGATGCGCCGACGCCGAAGAGCAACGAGACGGCCAACCCTTGGAAGATCGGATCGAGAATGATGACGAAGGCGCCCACCATCAGTGCCGCGGCCGTCAGTAAGATGGGACGGGTCCGAATCGCACCAGCCTTGATCACGGCTTCTGATAGGGAAACACCCGCTCGTTCTTGGAGCTGAATGAAATCGACCAGAAGAATAGAGTTCCTCACGATGATGCCGGCGAGCGCGATGAAGCCGATCATTGATGTCGCCGTGAAGTACGATCCGGTCAGCCAATGTCCGGGCAGAATGCCGATCAGCGTGAGCGGTATGGGAGCCATGATGATCAGCGGCGTGATGAACGATTGGAACTGCCCGACGATCAGCAAGTAGATCAGTAACATCGCCACGCCAAACGCGATCCCCATGTCGCGGAATGTTTCATAGGTGATGTGCCATTCCCCATCCCACTTCATGGCGATCTTCTCTTCGGACCAAGGTTGCGACGCGTAGTATTGCTCGATCCGGTATCCCTCAGCCGGGCGAAAGTTCTCCAGCTTTTTCCCGACCCCTAACACGCCATAGACCGGACTTTCGGCTTTCTCGGCTCCGGGGCCGCCGACATCGGCGACCACATAGACCACCGGCTTTTGATTCTTGTGATAGATCGCTTTGTCTTGGACTGTTTGTTCTATTTTGAGCAGTTCGGACAATTGCACGATGCCGCCGGTACTCGTGCGCAACCCGATCTCGCCGAGATGTTCCAGCCCCGTCCGCTCGGCAAGCGGCAAACGAAGTACGATTTGAACCGGGCTCTTCTCCTGCGGAATATGGACCAGCCCGACCTTCGCCCCCTGGAGCGCCATGCGCAACGTGTTTACAATTTCTTCTGAAGGAATACCGGCGAGGGCGGCTTTTGCGCGATCGACCGTGAAGACATATTTCACGTGGTCGGCCTCGATATAATCATCGACATCGACCACTCCGGATGTGGATTCGAACAGTTTCCGAATCTGACGAGCCATGGCGAGTTGTCTGCCGTAATCGGGACCGTAGACCTCCGCCACCAGAACCGATTGCACAGGCGGCCCGGGCGGTACTTCGACGATCTTTACATTGGCTCCGTATTCACGAGCGATCTCTTGGACCGGAGGGCGAATCCGCTGGGCGATTTCATGACTCTGGGCGGTTCGCTCGTGCTTCGCGACAAGATTGATCTGGATATCGGCCTCATGAGGTTGTTCCCGCAGGTAGTAGTGGCGGACCAGTCCGCTGAAATTAAAGGGCGAGGCGGTGCCGACGTAAGCCTGATGATCCCGTACCTCCGGCACAGTCTTCACATACCGCCCCAACGCCTGCGCAACCCGCGCCGTCTCTTCGAGAGTCGTGCCTTCAGGCATATCGATGACCAGCTGAATTTCACTCTTGTTGTCGAACGGCAGCATTTTCACCACGACATGACGGGTGTAGAACAACAAGGTCGATCCCACCAGCAACAGGCCGACCACACCTAAGAAGGCATAGGCCAGCAGCGGATGGGTCAACAGCGGGGAGAGGACCTTTCGATAGAGGCGCGCTGTGAGCCCTCGTTCGTCGCCTTCATGATCGACGCCCGTAACGGCGACTCCCGGCCGATAACAGGTTCGGCAAAACCAGGGGATTACGACGAAGGCGACGAGCAACGAAAAAAACATCGCGATGGAGGCATTGACGGGAATCGGTCTCATATAGGGACCCATCAACCCGGAAACGAAGGCCATCGGGAGGAGGGCGGCGATCACGGTGAACGTCGCCAAGATCGTCGGATTCCCGACTTCATCGACGGCTTGAATGGTGGCTTCATGATGAGGCCTGAGTCGCAGCTTCAGATGCCGGTAGGTATTCTCGACGACCACGATCGCATCGTCTACGAGAATGCCGATCGAAAAGATGAGGGCAAACAGCGTGACGCGATTGATCGTATAGCCGATCATCATCGAAGTGAACAGCGTCAACGCAAGAGTCAGAGGGATCGCAAGGGACACGACGAGAGCCGGCCTCGGCCCCAACGCCACGCCGAGAAAGACCACCACAGCCGCAACAGCGATCAGCAGATGCCACAACAGTTCGTTGGCCTTCTCTTGGGCCGTCTCCCCGTAATCCCGGGTGATCGTCACGCGCACGTCCGATGGAATGGTCACGCCCTTCATTTCTTCGACTTTACGGATCACGTCGGCGGCGATGGTCACGGCGTTCGTGCCGACCTGCTTGGCGATGGCCACCGTCACAGCCGGAACCTCACCGCTCACCCCTGACTCCTTACCGGTTCCTTCGCCGAACCAGACATAGCTCGTCGCTTCCGCCGGCCCATCCGTCACTTCCGCGACTTGACGCAAGTACACGGGCCGTTGCTCACTGACACCGATCACTAAGGTTTCGAGATCTTCTCTTGACCCTATGAACCGGCCGGTCTCCACCAGAAAACTTTGATTACGGCTGTCGAAGCGGCCGGTCGACAAGGCTCGATTCTCGCCACGTACCACGTTCGCGACCTGCAGCGGCGTCAGTCCGTAGGCCTTCAACCTCGTCGGGTCGATCTGGATACGCAGCTCCCGCGGCCGTCCGCCGACGATGAAACCAGCCGACGTGCCGGACACCTTCTTGACATCCTCTAATACCTGTTCAGCGAGACGATGGAGCTCGAATTCCCCATAGCGCTCGCTGGAGAGCGTCATCGTGACGATCGGGACGTCATTGACGTCCTTCGGTTTGACAAGAAAAGGCTCGGCGCCGGGCGGCAACAAGTCTTGGTTCGACATCAACTTATCGTAAAGATCGACCAGACTCTGTTCCATCGGCCGGCCGACGTAGAACCGCACGATGATCAGCGCACCGCCAGGACGCGAGATTGAGTAGACATACTCGACACCTGTGATCTCGGAGAGCTTGCGCTCGAACGGCTTGGTGAGTTGTTCCTCGACCACCTTGGCGGACGCGCCGGGAAAAGGCAGCCAGACGTCGGCCATCGGCACGACGATCTGCGGCTCTTCCTCGCGGGGAGTGACGACCACCGCAAACAGACCCAGCAGCAGCACACCCAGCATGATGAGCGGCGTGAGCTTGCTGTCGATGAAGAGAGCCGCGATGCGGCCGCTCAATCCTGGTCGGTAGGTTGTCATTCGTCGCTCGTATCTCGTGCTTGCGAGAAAGTCGAGACATGCGCGAAAGGCGGGACTCGTCTCAACCACCTCCTCGACCCGTCGCGCTTTTCTCGCGACTCCCGCCAGTCTCGCGAGATACGCTTCACTGTGTCGGCACCGCCGGCGACGCCACGGTCTCGACGACCTGAACTGCGGCTCCATCAACTCCCCGGCTGCCGTCCATTACGATTCGCTCGCCTTCATTGATCCCTGAAAGAATCTCAACCTGCTTCTCGTAGCGCCGCCCGAGTTTGATCCACCGGAGCCGCGCGATCCGATCCTCTCCGACCACGAAGACGCTGTTGAGCTCGCCGCGTTCCACCACGGCTGTCGAGGGGACGAGAATGGCGTGCGTGGTACCCTTCTCAAGCGGAAAGCGACCGAACATGCCGGTCTTCAGCCCGGCTGTCTTCGGCAAGTCCACCTTGACCATGAACGTGTGAGTTTGCGGGTCACCGGCAGGAAGAATCTGGCTGACCGTACCGATGAATGCCGGCCTTCCTAAGGCATCAATGGTTACGGGGATCTTGTCGCCGCGAGACAGGGATTTGAGATCTCCCTCAGCCACCGTGGCTTCCAGCCGAAGACGCTGAGGGTCTTCCATTTTGAGCAGCGGCTGGCCGGGCGAGGCTAATTCCCCTGCTTCCACTTTTTTCTCGGTGATGATGCCGTCAAAGGGTGCTCTCACCGCCGTGTAGCTGAGCTGAGCCTCCACCGCCTTACGATTCGCTTCAGCAACTTTGTAACTCCTGATCGCGTTCTCCATCTCCTGTTTCGACACCGCATCTTGAGCGTATAGCTGGTTCATACGGTCGAGTTGCACTTTCGTATTCTCGACCTCGGCGTCCGCGCGCGCCAAATCCGCCTCAAGATCGCGACTGTCCAACTGGATGAGAAGCTGCCCCTTGGAGACTTTCACGCCTTCTCGAACCAGCAACTTGTCTATCGTTCCTTGAATGCGACTGGAGAGCGTAGCTTGGAAGAGAGGAGCAACCTGACCGGTCACCTCAACACGGATCGGTACCGACGTATGCTTAGCCTCGACAACCGCAGTTTGGATAGTTCTCTGTGAAGCGGTTGAAACCACTGCGGCCGGCTCTTCTTTGGACCCGCAGCCGGCCAAGATCAGCACCAGTGCGATCAACCACCGTGTACCCATCATGTCGACTCTTCCGACCGTTCACCAAGGCTACGCCCGAGGTTCAGACTGAGGGTTCACGTTTCCGACTCTCAACCTTGACCTAAGCCTCGACCTTCTTCCAACATCCTGGCTATTCCTGCACACCGAACTTCCGGAGCAGCGCCATCATCGGACACCAACCGGTAAAGGCGGATTGGATAAGGTTCACCGCCACAAAGGCGGCGAAATAGTTCCAATAGGGGTGCACCGTTGCCCCGAGGATCACCGCGGCGAGCACGAAGATACCGGCAATCAATCGCAAACGTTCGTTGAGTTTCATATCACCCTCCCTTTCTCTTGCTGGTGTGAGGCACATGCCATGCAAAAGATTCAGGCTAGAGAGCGCCATTATCCGCCGACTTCGCGCTTGCCGATCCCCATCGCATCGAGAATCGCCTTCTCAAAGAAGGGTTCGCTGATACCCCGTTTCATTTTCATCAGGAAGTACTTTTCCAGCGCGATCTTGGCCAAGTGGACCCATTTGCCTTTCTTCGCCCAGGTGACATTCCGCGGGGCCCTCTGCGGCAGGGCCACGAACGCCATTCCCGTATCTCCCATGTCGGCCAGACAGATCGCGTTCCACGTCGCAGTTTCCTTCTTCGTATTATTGTCGATATCAGCCTTGATATTGTGAACGGCCGCCGACACCATCGATTCGATCATGTATCCGGTCTTCGGGGCACCGGTCGGGACCGGCGTCTGCTCGACAGGCGGGATGGCGACGCAGACTCCTACCGCGAAAATATTCTTGTACTTCGGATTCGCCTGGTAGGCATCGATATTGACGAATCCTTTGGGATTGCACAGGCCCGTTGTCCCCGCCACCGCATCGACTCCGGCAAACGGCGGAATCATCATCGAGTAACGGAAGGGCACCTCCTGACCGTCCTCCAAGATCATCTTCCCCGGCTGGACTTCCTTGATCGCCGTGTTGTGGATCGGCTTGATCGAATGCTCGGCAAACTCATCCTCCATCAACCGCCTCGATTTTCCCACACCGGCGAGCCCCATGTGACCGATATAGGGCTCCGGCGTGACGAAATAAATCGGTACCTTTTTGCGGAGTTTTTTCTTCCGCAAATCTGCATCGAGAATAAACGCCATCTCGTAAGCCGGACCGAAGCATGAGGCCCCTGGCGCGGCGCCGATGACTATTGGACCTGGATCTTTCAGGAAGCTCTGATAGGCGCCCCAGGCCTGTTCTGCATGGTCCACATTACAGACTGACTGTGTATAGCCGCTCGGACCGAGGCCCGGTACAGCAGGAAAGTTCAGCTTTGGACCTGTGGCGATGATGAGATAGTCGTACGGCACCTCCCCTTTCGCCGTAATGACTCGGTTCTGTTCTGGTTCAATTCGATCAGCTGTAGCCTGAATGAATTCGATCCCCTTCTTTGCTAACACAGGTCCCAACTCAAAGCTGATGTCTTTCCTGGTGCGCCAGCCGACCGCGACCCAGGGATTCGACGGCACGAAGTGGAACGAGCTCACATTTGAAATGACGGTGACCTGATGTTTCTTACCCAACAGCGCCCTGGCCTCATAGGCGGCAGGCAGACCGCCGATTGATGCGCCGATGATCGCCACACGTGCCATGCCGCCTCCTTTTCTTTCAGCTGCTCAGCTTCCAGAAAATCCTTGCCATTGGTACGACCGGAAAGCCTGCTGCCGATAGAATGAATTGGACCCGATAAGCTCCCCTCCCTCAAGAATTGCAAAGGAGAAGCCGCCTGACAGAATCAGATTCTTCCCTATGGATAATGCAGGAGTTTGAACGCTGCGGCCTTACACTGTGAACGGCTTGAGGGGAGTCTTGCAACAGATGGGAAATCTTCTCTGTCGCAGAAAGCAACAGAGATGCCACACCCATGACTCCAGCTACTCTACGGTGATCAGATCTTTGATCTTGTCGTAGGCGTCTTGCACGTGCAGTTTGATTTCTTCACTTCTCCTCTGCCGCTGGTCGCCCACTGCTGACAGCTATCAGCTCGCTTTGAATCGATACATGTCGTGACATGCCGTGCAGCGAGCCGTCATGCTCGACAACCGTTGCAGGATCTGTTGCGATGTCTCGTGCCGCACGATCGCATCCGCCAGTGCATCCATGTCTTTGTGGATGGACATGCCCATCTGTTTGAACGGCAGCGGCAACTTGGCCATGATCGTCGGCTCCGTGTCCGCGGCCATGTTCATCCCGACCGCCCTCGCCGTTGCTTCCATCTGTCTCGGATCAGGATTCGGCTCTCCCAGTCCCCTGATAAGCCCATCCACCGCTTTCAAGAGCGAGCGCATTTCAGCGAGGATTTGATCGCGCTCCGCTGCTGCCAGGATTATTTCCACCCGGCCATCACTTCCCGTTTTCGTCACTCCCTTGACAAAAAACCATCCTCCCACGCCCAGCGTGGCGACCCATAAAATGACGGCGGCTCGGCAAAAATTTGGCTTCATTTCATTCCTTTCAAGAGTCAATCTGCTGAATCATTGCAAGGAGAGAGCCGAATAACCGGAGAATGCTGTAAGGTTTTACCGGAAATATTCAGGCGTTTCGCGCAGTCTCGGACTCAGGGGGTGGCTCTGTGCTACAGAGAGGACGGAGTCTTCGCCGGTCATGCCGCCGTCCCCTTCTGCTTCGCCGCCTCAACAATGACGTCGTAAAGCTGTTCCACCGCCGCTTCTTTTGTCATCAGCCGGACGGCCCCGGCCTGCTTCATCGCCTCTTCTTTCTCCTTGGCGGCGTTCACTGAGATCCCAATCACGATCGTCTCCGGATAGCGTGACTTGATCCGTCCCGTCGCCTCAATGCCGTCCATCTTCGGCATGTTGATATCCATCACCACCGCCGTCGGTCGCAGTTGGTTCACCAGTTGTACCGCCTCCTCTCCGTTCTCGGCTTCGCCGATCACCCGGATATCCTCATACCCATCCAACACGGAGCGAAGCCCTTGTCGGACCATGGCATGGTCGTCGACCAGCAGAACGCGAATCTTCGCGTTCTGCTGGAGTCCTGAGTGCTGAGTGTTCGGCCCGAACATGTGCCGCTGTTCCGGACGACTCAGCACTCGGCACTGAGCACTTGCACTACTTCGTAGCGGCAGCGTCAACGTTGCCGTCGTCCCCTGCCCCGAAGCGGAGTGGAGGTTGAACGCCCCGCCCAGCGCCCGCATCCGCTCCCGGATGCTGAAGAGTCCGAATTTTG
This sequence comes from Nitrospira sp., assembly GCA_024998685.1. Classification (GTDB taxonomy): domain Bacteria; phylum Nitrospirota; class Nitrospiria; order Nitrospirales; family Nitrospiraceae; genus Nitrospira_D. The sequence goes on along the minus strand of JACOEH010000001.1, from coordinate 11,186 downwards.
AAGAGATCCCTCCATGAGGAGTGTCCGCAGCAGCAAGATCGAAACCCGTGCCTTCATCGCACACTTCGATTCTCAGGAGGCCGTCACGATGTTCCAGCACCACAGTCGCCTGCCCGGTCCCTGCATGCTTGGAGGAATTGATCAGCAATTCCCGCACCGATTGAAACAGAAGGATCGTCTGGTCTTCCGGCAGAATAAGTTCATCCTCTTCAGGAACGGTCACCGTGACAGCGATCTGATGTTTTTGCATGTACTCGCCGAGCCACTTGAGCCCCACCGTCAACCCATGGTCGCGCAGCACGGGCGGACTCAATTCGGCCACGAGGGTACGGGTATAGGTCAAGGCATCGGACAACACGTCATCCGTCTCCTTCATCAGCTTGGCCGCCACGGGTGCCGCTTCCGCCAGTCGTTTACCTTGGCCGAGCTTGATCTTTCCAAGCACCAATATTTGCTGCAAATGGTCGTGCAGCTCCGTGGCGATCCGTTTCCGCTCCCGCTGCTCGGCAAGGTTCAGTTCAGTCGCCAGCGCGCGCAAGCGATCGTGGGACTGCACAAGCTCTTGAGTGCGTTCTTCGACGACAATTTCCAATTGTCCCGCGAACGTCCGCAGCCGCTCCTCGCTCGCGCGCAAGGCCTCTTCCGCCTGCTTTCGCTCGGTGATGTCGATGACCGAACCGACGTACCCTTGAAAGGTACCCTCTCCTCGAAACGCGGTCGACCGGCATCCATGCACCAGCGGTATTCGCCATCAGCACGGCGCAGCCGATAATCCAGGATGAACGGCTCATGTCTACGATTCGCCTCCAGGAAGATGCGGCTGGATTCTTCACGATCGTCCGCATGCACTGCCTTGAGCCACCCAAAGCCGAGTCCCTCTTCTTCGGTCTGCCCGGTGTATTCGTACCAGCCTCGCGAAAGGAATGAGCAGGACCCGTCTGCCTCGGTAACCCACAGCATAGCCGGCGCAGTATCGGCAAAGTTCCGCAAGCGCCGCTCGCTCTCATGGCTGACGTTGGAGAAAAAGGCGGCCTTCGCGCGATCGATCTCAGCCAGGGCCTCAGCCTGCCTGCTCTCTTCTTCGTAGGCACGCGCTTTCGACAAGGCACTTGTGACCGCCTCAGCCAGCATGCTGTAGAACCGACGGTATGGCCCATCCAACTCCCGCCGCGGACTGACCCCGGCGATGAGCACCGCCAGCGGATGTTCCAGCGCCGGCAGGCAGATCGGCATCACGAGCGCCGACCGCGGCGTTTCCGGATACGGCCCGCAAGCCGGCACACCGAAGCGCTGCTCAAGGTTATCGACTTGTATAATTTGTCGTGATCGCGCCGCCTCGGACAGCGGCCAGAGCGGCGGCGACATTTCCAAATCGACCAGCTGCGGACCGGCGCCGGGCGCCAACCCCACATGCTGCGCCAAGCGCGCGCGCTTTCCGTCGGACTCCAGTAAATAGAGGAGGGCAAACGGCACATCGAGTTCGCTCCGCTTCAGTGTTTCCGCGATCAGACGTGCGGCATCCTCGACGCTTTTGGCTTGCGTCGTGTTGTCCGCCAGGTCGCGCAGAATCGTCAAACGTCGCTCTGTCAGCGATTGCTGAGTGAGTTCCGTGACAGGGTGAAACAAGCCGGCGACCGCGCCGGACTCATCGCGGATGGGGCTATGCGAGAAGGTAAAAAACGTCTCTTCCAGATAGCCGTTGCGATCGAGGAACATGCGTTGGTTGACCAGGAACGCGGCCTCACCGCCGCTGGCACGCTCAAACGCACCGCCGATCACCGGCCACGCCGACAACCAGCATTCCTTGTAGTCCTGGCCCATCGAGTGTGGATGCTTCGCCCCACAGAGCGGCCGGTAGCCGTCGTTGTAGATCTGGTTGCGTTGCGGTCCCCAGATGATGTTGATCGGAAAGTTCGACGCCAAGGCGAGGCTGACAGCCGTGCGCAGACTTTGCGGCCACGATTCAATCGGTCCCAGCGGCGTCCTGGACCAATCCTTGGCGCGCACGGCCTTGCCCATCTCGCCGCCGCCGATGAGGAAATCGTCTGAATGTTGTGTCGACGGCCGGACAGGGTCAGACATGGGAATCATCTCCTTCCCGTGGCGGCAAGCCGTGAAACGTGTACCTCGCCCCAGCCATTTCAAACCGGCCGCCAACGTGATCCCGCAGGACCGGCGGACTAAACTCGGTTTGTCGGCTGAACAGGCGGCGTTTCATGAACCGGGCAGCGGGATTGTGGTTCAGGGTGAGGCTGGTCGATGCTGTCGAACCGTGGCTCATGAATTCCCCTTCTGATCAGTAACGTCGCGCTCTATCCTTGACGAATAAAAAAGCGTCGAACAAATCTGGTTCTTAAGTGAAACGAGACTATCTCGGCATGCCTTCGGATATAGAAAGAAGAGTCGCAGCTTATTGCGGAGCCGCAGTATAGGGAAAGGCCGCAATATGAAAACTAGGGGCACACCTAGGTATCCCCGGCTCTGTTACGTTGTGCGGGCCTATCTGTTCGGACAAAGTTTCCTCTCACTGACTCGTCGTCCCGGAAGCGAATGTGACGCCCCTGCTGATGTTCGACGGAATCCAATCGGTGGGGCAGGAATAAGGAATGCATGAACAAGAATGACGGAACGGCTCAACCTGTACATAGGAAGTGTCGCATGTTGGTCGGGCAACCTGAGATGCCGCCGTACAAGCAGGTCACGATGAGTGTATTGTCCAAACACATGATGTCCTTGGCATTCACTGTCATGGTGGGGAGTTCTGGGATCATTCCTTGGAATCCTCCTCTGCCTAGTCCTCATGACACCGTCATGGTCTCAGACGTTGATCCCTTGCCTCCGCAACCCATTCCCCCACCGCCTGTTCCGAACCCACCTCCGGAACCCTTACCACCTTCGCCGGTTCCACCGCCGAAGCCGACTCCGTTGCCCCCTTCACCGGTTCCGCCGCCCCAACCGGAGCCCATCCCTCCGGTGAAGCCGCAGCCACCGAGAAGCCTTCCCTAAGTAGTGAGTGCTGAGATCCCAGTGCTGAGTGCTGTGCTGAAAGTCGAACGCACTCACCGCCCGTGAGCTATGACCGGGCCAGCATCGCCGCCGCGATCACGACAGCCAGTCCGATGAGCAGCGAAAGACGAGGCAGCCAGCGCGCCGTTTTGAAGACCACCTGCTCTCCCGCCGTTCGCTGGGAATTCGGTATGGCACTGACTCGACTGACCTGGGGACCGAAGACAAGATCATGGAGGAGAGTCAGGAGCAACAACAAGGCGACTAACATCAACTTGACGGTCACAATCCCTGTCCACGAGGTCGGGCTGCTCACCTCGATACCTCGCATGGACAACAGCATCGGGCCGGTGGCGAGCAATACCGCAATGGCAACCCACACAATAGGGCGAAATCGTAACGCCGCGGACAGAAACAGCGCCATGAATTCCGGCGCCGCCTTCCGGCCTCTCACTAACGGCGCCAAGACCAAAGACAGGAAAATCATTCCGCCGATCCAGGTCACGGCGGCAAGGATGTGGAGAACGACCAGGGTGGAGTACATGCGGTCTCATCATAATCGATCAGCGGCGGAAATCGCCATGCGTGGTTCGCGTTTGATACTGTCGCAGGGAAGACGGATCTTTCATCCAATAGGCCTGAAAGGAAGGAGCGGTGGAGGCCTGTGGTGAAGGGTGGCCTGACACCCGGATACGGGACTCTATCGCTCGGATTGTGATGGGCGAACCAACTTACGATACGCCACGTGCATGAGAAGGAGCAGACCAAGCAACATGAACGCGAGGAGGAGTCGAGGAGAAGTCAGTTCGGCGAGCGAATTGATCGTACCCAATTGACAGCCGGCAAAGGTGTAGACGAGACTGTCGGGAATGATGCCGAGCGCTGTCGCGGCGACGTATGTTCCGACACGCACTCGCGTCAACCCGGAAAGGAGGTTCATGAGGAAAAACGGGAACATCGGAGTGAGCCGCAACGTAAGAAGATACGTAAAGGCGTTTTGGGTAAAACCCTCCTGAAAAGACGAGAGCCGGTCGCCGAACCGTCGTTCCACCCACCCGCGAAATAGATACCGAGCGGCCAGAAACGCCAGTGTGGCTCCGGTCGTGGCTCCGATATTCACATAGAGCGCGGCCCACATACTCCCGAAGAGGAACCCTCCGGTAAGCGTCATCAGGGTCGCTCCCGGCAATGAGAAGGCTGTGTGGGCGACATAGGCCAGGATGAACAATGCCACGGCCGATATGTAATGTTCTTCGGTAAACGCGAGGAGCTTGTCCCGGTTGGCTTTGAGCACGTCGAGCGAGACATCGGTCATGAGGTTGAGAAAATACAAGACGCCCATCCCGACCAAAAAGAGGACTGCGACAATGGTCGTTCCTTTGATCAAGGCCGGGGTCCGCACATCGGATGTAAGGATCTGTTGCTCGGATGACATTGCAACTCTCTGCCTGACTCCGTACAGTACACCACGATGTTGGGAGACTCACCCATCATGAAGCGCATCCTGCTGGAAATGGCGCGCGTCATCATACTGAACCGCTTCCTGCTTCCTCAACTATCCTGTATTCGATCGTCCTCGGATATGTATAGGTGCTGATTGCGATGCCGCTGTCCTCCACTGATCATTGACTCCTGGAGGTGTTCTCGGTACAGGAAGCCATGAGGCCTGATCCGATTGCTTTCAGACTTCTCGTTCTCGTGGCACTCACGGCATTCCTGTTGAACCCGATGACAGGAAGAGCGCAGGAGGAATCACCCTACGATCGCATCGCCGCGTTCGCTCACGGTTCCCCCATGGTAACCGTGGGTGAAGGCTTTTTTTTCATGGGGACTGCCAGAGCGGGCCACGACCTCTACAGCCTTGATCTTCCTTACGATGACACCGAACAACCACAGCGTCGCGTGTGGCTGGATCGGTTTGAGATCGATCGAGACGAGGTCGGCCTTGGGGAATTTTTACTGTGGCTCAACCGGCAACAACGGTCCATTCCGGCAGAGATACGCAAACTGATCGACCACATGATGACCGTCCATGCCGTGCCGCCGGACACCCTCGCCCGCTGGCCGGCCCTCTATGTCACCTGGTCCGAGGCCTCGGACTTTTGCCGCGCACAGGGCAAACGGCTCCCGACCGAAGCCGAGTGGGAGAAGGCGGCCCGGGGAGAGAAGGGCAATCTTTTCCCCTGGGGTCACCAACCTCCGGCAGCGGGGTTAGCGATGTTCGGACAGTACCATGTCCACGAAATACCCATCGTGGCTTCTGTTGAACGCGGCGAAGAAGGTCGAAGTCCCTACGGCCTGCATCACATGGCGGGAAATGCCGCCGAATGGGTCGCAGACTGGTTTGGAATCGATTACTATGCGACCATGCCTGACCGTAACCCGAGCGGAGCAGGGCAAAGCCGCTATAAGGTGGTGCGGGGTGGATCATGGAAAAGCGCTCCGCCGCTGTTGCGAACGGCCACGCGAAGCGGCGCGGCACCGGCGCAGCGAGCGGCGACTACGGGGTTTCGCTGTGCCAAGTCGATTCGGTAGCGGAGGATAGAGTTGCCTTATGAGAATGCTGATGATTCGGGGATATCTTGTGTTTACCCTAGCGGCGATGAGTCTCGCTCCACAGGCCTCGCCTTCTCTGGGCGCAGCGACCGACACGAACGAGGGGACCGGTTGGACGCTCTATACGAATGCCCGCTTCGGATTTTCCGTGCGCTATCCGGACGACTGGCGCCTTGGCAACCCTCTGCCGGACGGGATCGGGGTGACACTGTACCCTCCGATCGAGCACAGCCTGGTCGCTTTATCCGGCCACATGAATGTGGTCAGCGGCCGCAGCCAGGATGGACGGCAGACACTCAAGGAATTCGCCGATGCCCATCGACGCATCATCACGGACCTGTACGACAAGAAGCAGGTTCAGCTCACCTGGCAGAAGGATCAGGAGGCGACCCTGGCGGGATTCCCCGCGAAGCGCCTTGCCTTCACCTATCAAGACGACCGGCGCAACGTGATACTAGAAGTGCACATTTTGTCCTTGGGGCGCAACGAAGGGCGCGGTGTGCGAATCAAGTTGCCGGCCGATCAGACAACCACCCTGATGCCGACGATTACACGGATGCTGAAATCCTATGAGGCGGGAAGAGATCAGAATGCCGTGAGCCCGATCGTGCCGAAAGGGAGAAATTAAGGTTTAGGCTAAGGTCCCTAGCACATGGTTCCTGTTCCTTTTCTCATATCACGATGGCGATCGTGAGACTCGAATCCGTCCACCTCTGATCGTAACGATCGAGGATTCCGAAAGATCCCGACTGTGCCGATCGAGGATTTTTTCCATCAGCTCAATACGGGCCGTCGTTGATACGTCCGGTAACCGCACCAACCCGCGATGAGGAGCATTGTCCCCAAAGATGAATTCTCCAAAGTCTTTATCCATCGTGACGAGGATGCGTTGTTCAGAAGCAGCCCATGTCAACAACGTGCGGTCTCCAGGATCAGGTCCACGTTCCCGCGACTCAACAACGTCGTGCCCTTGCTGCCGTAACCATTCCGCCAGACGATGCCCGGCGCAGCGATCAATAAGAAACTTCACTTTCCACCGACTTGAATGGCATCGAGCGAATCATGAGCGATCACGGCGTGGGCATATGCCAAGCAGGCGCGGATATCCTCTCGCTCCAGATCCGGATAGTCGCCTAGGATCGCTTCGACGGTTTCTCCTTGGGCAAGCAGGCTCAGAATAAGTTCGACCGAGATCCGCATGTCACGGATAATCGGCTTTCCGCTGAAAATTTCAGGTCTGGCGGTGATGCGCTGAAGAAGCTGTTGTTCGCTCATCGTGACACTCTCCTTTCAGAATGCTATTTCAGCGTCCAAAGCATAGCATCAAGCGATCGTTCTCTTCATGACCGTTGGGAAACTCCAGGAATCTCATTCTACCCACGCTTCGGATACCTTCAGCATTTCGTCGCCGTAGAATAATGCCTAAATCACGCTATAAGCGTGCTTACAAGCCTCTTTGAATCGATGGCTGATACAGATACTTCTGAAATCCCACGAAAACGTTGCTGATCTCCTCGGGCTGGCCAAGATCGGCTACGGCGTCCGCGATAGCATTATGGTACTTGAGCTTGAGCAACGGCGAGAGCTTCTCTTGCGCGAGTTCGTCCACCCCGATCTTCACGTATTGAGCGAGAACAAAGTCCAGGAAGGCTTGCTGCTTGCGGTTGAAGTGGGCACTGATCTCCAATTTGGCTCTAGCTGCCCGCTCTTCCCGCGTGAGTGGGGAAAGAGCATAGGCTACATGGGCCAGTACGTCGAAAAGATCGCTGTTCTCAGCATCGATAATCCGTTGTATTTCTGCCAGCTGTTCATGTCCAAAGCCTTTCTCAGTCAAACCTTGTAACAGTTTGGTTCGCGTATCGGGCAGACTCCAGATGGCCCGAAGTTCAGCTTCGTTCTTGAAGAACTCCGGAAGTTTGCCAAACAGTATTTCCAAGAATTGCTGTGCTGACATAGGCGTGCCGTCCGGATGCCAAAAAGTCGTCACCATCATGTGCTGGATGGTCCGAGCCTTACCGTCAGCCAGTTTCACTTTAATCTTCTGCCGCCTGACGCATTCGCGTGGCCTTTCACGCACTCCATCCGGCAAAGGATCCACAGGAGGTGGAAACGGCTTTGGATTAGGCTCTGGTTCGATCGGCTCGCCATCCCACTCGGGATCGCTGAAGTGGTGATGTGCCTTCACGAAGTCGTAAATCGTAAAGTAGTCCTTTCCATCGTACAGCCGCGTCCCACGCCCAATGATCTGCTTGAACTCGATCATCGAATTGATCGGACGCATGAGGACGATGTTACGAATATTACGGGCGTCCACGCCGGTCGAAAGCTTCTGAGAAGTCGTCAGAATCGTCGGAATCGTCTTTTCGTTGTCTTGGAAATCACGGAGATGCTGATCACCGAGTTCACCATCATTTGCCGTCACGCGCTGGCAATAGTTGGGGTCCGCGCTCGTTTTCATCTGGTTGATGAGGTCACGCACGGCTAGCGCATGGTCCTGCGTGGCACAAAACACCAGCGTCTTCTCCTGCTGGTTGATCTGGCTCATGAAGATGTCGACGCGCTTCTTTTCTCGCTCTTTAATCTCAATGATTTTATTAAAGTCGCTCTCCGTGTAGCGCTTCTTCGCTTCAATCTCACCCTCCACGAGCGTATCGTCCGGCGTATAGACATACTCATCGAGCGTCGTGGAAATCTGCTTCACCTTGAACGGCGTGAGAAAACCGTCGTTGATGCCGTCCCTCAGCGAGTAGATATAGACTGGGTCGCCGAAATAGGCGTAGGTATCAATGTTATCTCTGCGCTTTGGCGTGGCAGTCAGGCCTAGCTGCACGGCTGGTGCAAAGTATTCAAGGATACCACGCCAGTTACTTTCATCGTTCGCGCCCCCGCGATGGCACTCATCGATGACGATGAAGTCAAAGAAGTCCGCTGGATACTCACCGAAAGAGGGTGTGTCGCCTGGTCCACTCATGAAGGTTTGAAAAATGGTGAAGAACAAGCTACCGTTCTTCGGCACCTTGCCCTTCTTCCGAATATCCTCCGACTCAATCCGCACCAACGCGTCTTCTGGAAAAGCAGAGAAGGCGTTATAGGCCTGATTAGCCAGTATGTTCCGATCGGCCAGAAACAAAATGCGTGGCCGACGGAGATGCAATGGAGAATGGACAGTGGACAATTGAGAACGGGCCTTCCCTTCCGAAGCGGATTCATTGTCCATTGTCAATTGTGCACTGCCCAAGTTCCAACGGCTGTGAAAGAGCTTCCAGACAATCTGAAAGGCAATGAAGGTCTTGCCCGTGCCGGTCGCGAGGGTGAGCAGTATGCGCGGCTTACCGGCGGCGATAGCCTCCAGCACTCGCTCCACAGCAATGTCCTGATAGTAGCGGCTCGGGTGCGACCCACCCTTGTCTTCGAATGGAACTGTAGCGAAGCGGTCCCGCCAGGCGTCCTGCTTAGCAAACGTTAGCTTCCAGAGCTCTTCCGGCGTGGGATAGGTCGGCCACTCGCCTTCCTTACCCGTCTCCATGTCGATGCCATAGAGCCCTTTGCCGTTCGTGGTATAGGCGAACCGCACGGCCAGCCTGCCCGCATAGTGCTTCGCCTGCGCCGCACCCTCGGTGAGGGTTTCACCCAAGGCTTTGGCTTCAATGACAGCAAGTTTGGTATTGCGGTAGACAAGCACATAATCGGCAACCAGCGGTTTCGCACGCCGCCCCAAACCTTCGATCCGGCCAAGTGTAATGGGATACTCGCGCAACACACGGCTCCCCTCCACCACACCCCAGCCTGCAGCCTTAAGGGTGGGATCGATGTGCTCCGCTCTGGTTTCGGCTTCGTTCATCGCAACTTCTTCTTCGATGTCTTCGGCTTCTTTTGTTGCCGCTCGACACGAACTCTGAGCCTCGGCATCTTTTGTATCTGCTTCGCGGCTTCTTCAAAGTCCGCATCCACCGGGCGAGGTTGCCTATCCATGAGTGCTCGATAGCGGTCATATTCCTGCTCGGCCTTCGCCTTGGCGGATTCGGCGGAAATCTTCCCCGCATGGTTCAGCAACTCGCGCCCGGACAATGTCAGAAACTCATCCAGCTTCGTAACCCAGTCGCGCATCGTCATCGGCCTGCGGTTGAGCGCCTGGAGTTCGGCGAATTCCAGGTAGGCAGTCACAATACGATTCAGCGCGTGCAGCTCGTCCTCGGTAAGGTAATTCTTTGCAATAGAGACGTCGTCCCTCCGGACAATCCCACCGGGACGCGTGGTTGTCAGCCCCATGAACGGCTTAGTCGCGTCAGCCCGCCGGTGGATCACTTCCGCCGCGGTCTGCCCATGCGTGGCCCAGTGCATTTTGTTCTGCACCGTCGCAAAAAACTGCTGAGACAGCTCCACATCGGGTTGGTAATCCACACTCGTCGCATAAATATCGAGAACCTTCTGATAGAACCGCCGTTCCGACGAACGGATGTCCCGAATGCGTTCCAGCAGCTCATCGAAATAATCTCGCTGGCCAGAACCCGGCGGATTCTTCAGCCGCTCGTCGTCCATCGTGAAGCCCTTGACGAGATACTCGTTCAACCGCGCCGTCGCCCACTGGCGGAACTGCGTGCCTCGATGACTGCGGACTCGATAGCCCACAGCGAGAATGGCGGGTAAACTGTAGTGCTCAATTTCGCGGGTCACCTGCCGCGTTCCCTCGGATCGAACTATTCGGAATTTCCGAATAGTTGCCCCGGCAGCCAATTCGCCCTCGGTATAAATGCCTTTAAGGTGCTCGTTAACAGTCGGCACAGTGACTTGAAACAGTTCGGCAATTAGGGCTTGCGTCAGCCAGATCGTGTCATCCTCAAAACGGCATTGAATGCGCGTGCGGCCATCTTCCGTTTGGTAGAGGATGATGCTGGATTGCGGCAATGCGTCGTCAGACATGGGAATAATGGAAAATGGACAATGGATAGCAGACAACGGTCATTGGGATATCCTGCGCTTGCTGGAATTGATAATGCTGGTCAGCAACTTCAGAAGCTCCACCACATCACGATGAATGGATGAAAACGCATCGGGGTCCAGATAGTGCGTCTCATGCAATAACTCCAGCCAATACTCGGTCTCATTGGCTTCTTTCAGGGCGATGGCCAGCTTATGGACAAAGTCGGCTTTGCTCTCTGCCTGCTCAGCCTCTCGAACCAGTGCGCCTATGGCCGTCCCCGACCGTAGCAATTGTTTGGACAGAACACTTTCTTTCTTCTCAGTTCGCAACCGCTTATACAGCTCTACGATCACTACCGCAAACGCAAACGACTTAGTCTGCAGCGCGCCGTTCTTCACTGTCCATTGTCCTTTGTCAATTCTCCATTGAAAGCACGGTGCAGCAGCGACTTTTTCAACTCACCCAGCGCAGCGAGCTTTTGCTGGTAGATTGATTGGAGGCGTTGGGTTTCGGCGTAAAGAGTATCAATCTTCAAGGCAATTCGTTGCTGCTCTTCGGGAGAAGGAACCGGGACTTGCACGTTTCTCAATTCATCCATATCGATCTTAAGCGTTCCGTGCGCCGCATTGCTCAATACGTTCTCGCTATCGCAGATTCAACTTTCCAGTGCATAGCCTCAGCGCCGCTTCGCCAGCGCGTGAAA
>JACOEH010000104.1 GCA_024998685.1 Nitrospira sp. | reverse complement strand
TGAAGTTGCGCTGCGCCTTCGGATGAGGGATCGAGCTGGGGGGCTGTGGTGGCCGCCCGAATCGTCTGGAGCCGCTGTTCGCGCCGTGCGAGTTCGGCGGGCAGTTCATCGCCCCGCCGATCCGGGCCATACGCGGCATCATCCCGCGCATCCGCCGCCTCGGCTTGTGTCAACAGCCGCTGGACTTCCGCCGTGAGTCGCGCGTCTTCCGTCACCATCCGGCCATAACTCATCGCCTTGTGCTTCGAGGCAGTCGCCTTGACCTTGGTCCCATCCAACGCAATGTGCCCCAACTTCACCCAGCCCGCCCGCTGGCAGAGTGTCAGCACTTGCACAAACAGGTTGGCCAACGCCGGCAGATGCGGCTTCCGAAAGTCACTGAGGGGCCGAAAATCCGGCTGCTGGTTCGCCGCCAGCACCCGAAAGGCCACATCCTCTTCCAGCTTCCGCGCAATCTGCCGCGACGCCGGAATCCCCACGGCGTAGGCATACAGCAACACCTCACCAGCAGCTGCGGATGATACGGGGCCGTGCCGCGCGGCACCCCGCCATAGGTGGCGAGGATGGGCGTCAGATTCAGGGCCTCCACCAGATCCGACAGGAAGTACGCCAGGTGGTCCTCCGGCAACCAGTCCTGCGGCGACGGCGGCAACAACCACCGCTCCTCAGGGGCATAGGGTCGAAAGGTTCGAGTCGTCATCGCGCCGCCTCCTCACTCGTCACTACGTAAATACACGAATCCGCATCTGCACGCAAGGGCGTGAGGGCTAATGTCGGACAGGCTCCTAGAAGGGAAACGGGTGGGACCTGAACAAGAATCGTTCTTGGGCGGCAAGGTCGTGGGTACGAACACCGGCGATCTCCACAACTACACCATCGAGTTCATCAACCAAGCAGCGGCTCAGTCCTGGAGAAGCGGCAAGATCACGTTGAGTGCCGAGGGCGCCTTCCTCGCAACACTCTGGGCTGAGAAGGGCCTCCTCAATCGCTTCGAGATCGAACTCCACGATGCTACTGGCACGCTGTGCAACACAACACCCAATTACTGGCAATATGAGGTTGGCTCAGACCTGCCTGATCAATTACTAATTCATTCACTTGGCATCGCAACACCGGACGGCAGTTTCCATGTTTTCCTTCGAAAAGCTTGTGTGCTTCCCGCTAGTTGCACAAAAAGGTTTTCTACTCGCACTCCTTTCGTCAAAGGGCAATCGGTGCCATTTCTCTCATTGGCATTATATGAAGGGGAAGAGGCACGAGCAGATCACAACCGGCACATTGGTGAATTACGGGTAGGCGCAGAAGACATTCATCAGGACTTGTCAGCAGGAACCGAGGTGGAACTCACGATTGCGGTGGACGAATCCCGTCTTGTCAGGAGCATGGTTTTCATTCCTATTTTGGACGCGGAGTTCACGGCAACTATTCAGTTGGCCCCACCTCCGAATCTCGATGAGGTGCACAACACGGTGAAAGAGGAAACGGCGCGCTTCGAACGCCTTCGGAGGACAGCAGAAGAGACCAACTGCGGTACAGCTCTTGGAATGCTCGAGCACGGCCAGCACAGTCTTCAGGAGCTCGATCGGACACTCCAGCGCGCCAGGTTTGATCGTGATGCCATCTCCGAATGCGACAGTCGCTTGAGAAGGCTGCGATCCACTTTGAACGAAGTGGAATCGATCATCCAGGCACAAAAGCAAGAACGGGAACACCTTGCAGAACAAGCGTTTCTCATAGACGGGCTCAACGCCTTATACGGAAGACACCCGAACGAAGGAGCACAGTAATGAAACGGACAACCATTGATTTTGGGATCGACCTCGGAACGACTAATAGCAGTATTGCTGAACGTTCGGAAGGGAAGCTTAATGTCTTCAAGAATAACGAGGACCAGGAGTCGACACCCTCGGCCGTCTACATTGACAGGAACAACCATCTGATCGTGGGTCGATTGGCCAAGGAGCGAGTCGAGAGCGATCCGGACAACGCGTTCCAGGAGTTCAAGCGCCAGATGGGCAGTGGCTTCGAGTATGTCTTCCAGCGCAGCGGCCGGCGGATGAAACCGGAAGAGTTGTTTGCAGAAGTACTCAAGACCCTACTTGCCTGTGTGCAGCAACGGACCGGGCATCGTCCCGATGCGGCGGTTATCACCGTTCCCGCCGCATTTGGGCTGGACCAGTGTAACGCCACAAAACGGGCAGCCGAATTAGCGGGGCTACGCGAGACAGCGTTGCTGACCGAGCCCGTCGCGGCCGCCTTAGCCTATGGCTTTCTAAACGAACGCGATAGGGTCCACTGGCTCGTGTATGACTTCGGGGGGGAACATTTGATGCCGCCGTGATTTCTGTTCAAGAGGGATTCATCGAAGTCGTGTCTCATAGTGGCGATAAGGAGCTGGGAGGGAAAGATCTCGATTGGGCCATCGTTGATGAACTTCTGATCCCGGCGGTTACACAGCAGTCTCAAGTTACCAACTTTAGTCGAAAGACCAAGAAATGGCGGGGCGCCATCGCCAAGCTCAAAGGCGCCGTCGAGGAGGCGAAGATCCAACTGTCGACTGCTGAAACAGCGGAAATCGACATCGACTTCCTCTGTCAGGATGACCAGGGCGAGCCGGTTGAATTTCACTATTCACTCCGCCGCACAGAGGTTGAGCGGCTGGCCGCGCCGCTGATTCTCAGGTCTATTCGTATCTGCATGCAAGCATTGGCCGGGAAGGGGCTAGGACCTGATACCGTAGAGAAAGTCCTTCTCATCGGTGGTCCCACCCGTATGCCCTATCTCCGTAAACGGCTGGAGGAAGAGCTAAAGATCCCCTTGGAATTCCGCCTTGACCCAATGACAAGCGTGGCCAAGGGGGCCGCCATCTTTGGCAGCATGCAACGCCTGGAAGCTGATCCGGTGGATCCCTCAGTGCATGGTGAATATGGGCTCGCGCTGCGTGGCAATCCAGCGGGACCAGAGACCGAACCGCTCCTGGGTGGCAAAGTGCAGGGCCAAGACGGTGAAGATCTTCGTTCCTTTACGATTGAATTCATCAATTCGACCACTGTTCCCCCTTGGCGCAGTGGGAAAATCAGCTTAGGGCCAAACGGTGCGTTTATGCTGAATCTCTGGGCCGAGGCCGGACGCATCAACCGCTTCGATATTCACCTGAGCGATGCCACGGGCCGATTGTGTAAGACTACTCCCACCCACTGGCAATATGAGGTCGTCCTACACGGTATTGCAGGACAGCCGATGATTACTACTATCGGTGTCGGGTTGGTAAATAATGCCTTCCGTCGCTACATCGAAAAAGGAGCAAGCCTACCTGCGCGTAAACTTCACCGGTTGGCAACGGCATTCCCAGTGACGAAAGGGCAGCGTGATCCACTCTTGTGTGTTCCGGTCTTCGAAGGAGAGTATTCACGAGCTGATCGCAATAGACGAATCGGAGAACTGAAGGTGTCGGCGGACAAGCTCACGCGAGACCTGCCAGCCGGGATGGATGTTGAAGTGACCATCACCGTCGATACCTCGCGCCTTGTGCAGGTCCGGGCCTGGATACCAATACTTGATGAAGAATTTCACTGCCGTCTTGAACTCGGAGGGCCTACAATTCTCCTTCCTGCCGAGCAGTTGACTTTGCAGGTGCGTCACGAGAAGAAGCGCCTGGACGAACTTCGCAGGCAGGCTGCGCAGACTACTGAACTACGGACTACCGAAATACTTCATGAGATCGACAATCAACAAATGCTGAAAAGAATGGAAGAGAAATTAGACTTGATTGAGGCCAACCCTCAAGAAGCTGCCTCATGTGAGGCGACAATGATAGAGCTGAGAGTCGCACTGGACAAACTTGAGGAGAGCCTCGCCTGGCCAATCCTGGCCAGTGAAGCTGAGGTAACGATTGAGGAGTCTCGACAATTGATACAGGCCAAGGGGTCAGCTTCCGATAGGCAATCTTTCACCCTGCTTGAACATGAGATTCGTCAAGCACTGGCGAGTCATCATACAGAGATATTGAAACAAAAGGTTGGAGAACTAGGGCGTGTCATCAATTAATTTTCTAGATTCACAACGCCATCGTGTTGTGCT
>JACOEH010000062.1 GCA_024998685.1 Nitrospira sp. | reverse complement strand
CATGATCGCCAACGTTCACCAGCAATGTCCATCAGTAATTGAGGGCTTGGCTATACAAACAGGAAGCCTGCTGGTGAAAGCAGCAGGCTTTCTTATTTTGTGTAACCAGAAGCAGCGTCCCGTAAAACCATTTCCAAAGGCGGTCATGTTTCAGCTCGCTGAGGAAGGGTTCATTTCACCGTTCGAGCAATTGGTGGCCTGTTTGATTTCGGTCCGAACTCGGGATGAAACCACGGTCCCCACGGCCCGACGATTGTTCTCAATAGCGAGAACACCGGCTCATGTTACGAAGCTTTCCGTTGAACGGATCGAAGAGCTGATTCATGGGACGTCGTTCCGAGAGGTCAAAGCCGGACATATCCGGGAAATCGCGATACGTACAGTACAAAATTATGGAGGGATGCTGCCGTGCGAGGAAGCCGTTCTACGGTCGTTCGCAGGAGTGGGTCCAAAATGCGCCCATCTCGTGTTAGGTATCGCGTGCGGGAATCTGCGATCAGTGTGGATATCCATGTCCATCGGGTGACGAATCGATGGGGGATTATTTCAGCACCGACGCCCGAACAGATCATGTGGCAGGTCGAGACCAAATTATCATAAAGGTTGTGGATTAAGATTAATCGCTTACTCGTTCCATTCGGTAAGCACATCTGCACCCCGACTTTGCCGAAGTGTTCCACGTGCCCGGTACGTAACATGTGTCGGTAAGTCGGCGTCACCAGGCATCGATAAGGACGACAAAGAAGAATTTGCACGGCGACGCGAGGTGGATACCGATGGCCGGTGGATTAGCCTCGTCACCCTAGAAGACCTGAACCGCTCGAAGCTGGAGTGGTCGAAGGAGAGCCGCAGTCACATGCAACTCGACGATGTGGGGAACCTGCTCAAATCGGTGCAAAACCTCCACCGGGTATATCTAGTGGCTGCCCTTCTATCGTGAAGTGCAACGATGCACGACAGGCCATGTGAGGTGGACGAACGGTATCGAACCATGCCCATGCAACGGTCGGGTGAAGCAGGATAATCATCGGCTGTGTCATGCGCAACACTGTGCGGCCTTCATGGAGGTATCGTTGTGCGAGCAGTATCCCTCAGACTAAGGATGCCTCGAAAACAGACAGGACGTAGATTTGTGCTGTGCGTGAGACATGACGTTTGTGAAGACCTTGAGAGATGGAAGGTCTACTGCGTACTCACGGATGAAAAGGCGGAGAAGGATGGATATCTGCTTAATCGCCCGGCGAGCATGCTGCGTCGAGGGCTATAGTCGCTTCACCTTTCAACGGGTTGACATTACACATCGGCTGTCACAAAATATTGCTGTCCCTTCTTCCTGAAGGCGTGATGCTTCTTCTAGCTCATGTCATATGGTTACAAAGAAAATACCTGTGACCGTTATCTCCGGGTATCTTGGTGCCGGCAAGACGACTCTCGTCAATCATTTGCTCGCGTACAAGGCCGGCGGAGAAATCGGCGTGATCGTCAATGAATTTGGAGAAGTGGGGATTGATGGTGACCTCATCGTCGCCGACGAAGAAGCTTTGATAGAGATACGCAACGGCTGCATCTGTTGTACCGTGCGCACCGACCTCGTGACAGGCGTGAAGTTCCTCTTAGAACGCAGTCACCGTCAACTGGATCGTTTGATCGTTGAGACCTCAGGACTGGCCGACCCGGCACCGGTGCTACAGACCTTTCTGACAGACACCGATCTGTTGACCCGCGTCGAACTGGAGTCCGTCGTGACGCTGGTCGATGCCGCCAATTTCCAACGTCAGATCGGCGATGGAGTTGCGCGGGAACAGATTGCCTTCGCCGACCTGATTGTGCTGAACAAAGTCGATCTGCTGGACCTTGATGATATCGCACCATTGGAACGGGATCTGCGTACCCTCAACCCGGTAGCGACTTTTGTCCGAACTGTTCACTCCGAAGTGACCGCTGACAGCCTGCTCGGTGTGCACCGGTTCTCATTGCCGAATCTGCTCGCCATCGAACCCGGTATTTTGCAAGACGCACATGACCATGAGCATGACAATTCAATTACCTCCTGCGCCGTTAAAACCGGTGATCCGCTTGACCCGGACCGCTTCAATCGATGGGTCAATCAACTCGTTCAACAGCAGGGGCAACAGCTCATGCGCATGAAAGGGGTGCTGAATTTTCATGGCGAGGCGCGGCAGTTCTATTTTCACAGCGTACACATGTTGTTGGACGCGAAGCCGGGCCGACCCTGGCCGTCTGACGAGGCACGCCAGAGCCGCTTCGTGTTCATCGGCCGCCATCTTGATGGTAACGCATTGCAGAGCGGCTTTCTCGATTGCGTACGCGACGTATCTCGTCGTCCTGTCGCCCATCCTGTCGTGTAGTCGGAGCGCATCATGAGACTTCAACATTACCTGGGCGGGCTGGAAAACCTCGGGCCGGTTAATTTCTTTGAGAAAAAAGTATTCATGGCGGAGTGGGAAAAGCGCATCTTTGGCATCCACACCGTGATGATGGCCGAAAGCGTCCACTTGGATAAGTCCCTCCCGAAATATCCACTCTCGGAAGTCCCAACAACGTTCAAGGACACGTGGACTTGGGCTTCGCTGCGTATCGGCGCTGAAAGCATGCAGCCGTTCGAATATTTCAAATATCGCTACTATGAAAAATGGCTGATGGGTATCAGTCAGTTTTTTATTGATCGCGGCTATGTGACCGCTAAGGAATTGGAGACATTGACGGAACATTACCGGGCACATCCGGATTCCCCACTACCCGAGCAGCCCAATCCCGTGCTGAAGGAACAGGTGGTCCGGTACCTCCATCATGGCGATTCCGGTCTGCGCGCGCCCATGGACGAGGTTCGCTTTGCTGTGGGGGATACGGTCTATGTCGCAGATCCGGAAGCCGCTGATCACACCAGGCTGCCGGGTTTTTTGCGTAACAAAAAGGGAACAGTCACCGAAGTATACCCAGGCGCGTTCGAATACTTTGTGTCGACTGGGCCGGATGGTCTGGATGGGCCGCAGCATGTGTATTGCGTGTCGTTTCTGGCCTCTGACATTTGGGGACCAGATAAGAGTGAACCCAACACGGTCATTTATGCCGATCTTTTTGAAGACTATCTAAAACCTGTCCATTCAATGTAGGCGAGGGATCTCGCATGTCTTCACTCTTTGAATACGATAAGGATCGCGAGGCTGCCAGCGCCGCCAAAGTCCGCGCGCTGGAAGCGCTGCTGATCAAAAAGGGCGTGCTAGGCAGCGATTCTGTCGATGCAGTGCTTCGTCATTTCGAAACCGTTGCCGGGCCGTTTAATGGTGCCCGTATCGTGGCGCGGGCATGGGTTGACGCGGAATACAAAGCGCGATTGCTGGAAGATACTCCGAAGGCCATCGCTGAGCTTCAATTTCAGGGCATGACCGGCGCCGAAGGCGAGCATATGAAGGCGGTCGCCAACAGTGTGACGGTGCACAACCTGATCATCTGCACCCTCTGTTCATGCTATCCGTGGCCGGTGCTGGGACTACCACCTTACTGGTATAAAGATCCGGTGTTCCGTTCTCGCGGTGTGCGTGAACCACGCGCTGTGCTCCGTGAGTTCGGTGTGACAATTCCGGAAGACAAGGAAGTCAAAGTATGGGACAGCAGTGCCCAGATCCGCTGGTTTGTCATTCCTGAACGGCCGGCTCACTCTGAACATCTGAACGAGGAACAACTCGCCGCACTGGTCACACCGGAAGCCATGATGGGAGTGGCTCTAGTTCCTTCTCCACCCCCTGTCTAAGGCATCCAATGTTTACTCGATTCGAAGAATATGCCGCGACGCAGATGCTCGGGCAACCCGATTCGCCACCGCGTAGCGAGGGGAAGCTGTTCTTTAGCGAAGATTGGCAACGCACGGTATTTGGTCTGGCGTTGGCATTATCTAAAGAGGGACATTTCGAGTGGGAGGACTTCAGGCACAAGCTGATTCACGCCATTGCTGCATGGGAAGAGAAGGCCTGCACCGAGCGAGCCACGTGGGAGTACTACGAACACTATACACAGGCCTTGATCGACATTCTCAACCAATGCGGCATCCTCAAGCCGGGCGAACTGGAGCAACAGATGAGGCCGGACGACGCAAACAAATGACTGCTGTTGTATCTGCTCGTCAGCTCGAAAGGATTCTGTGTGAAGCACACACGAGATAAGGAGAGCGTGATGTCAGAGCGGGTAGTCAGTCAATCTGACACGTCGTCTCTTGATAGTCTCACCCTTGCGCTGGTCGTGAGCGGTCTTGGCTTCTATACGGATGAGACGGTCGAAGATCTTCGCCGGTATGTCGAGTCCAAAGGGATCGCGCATACCGCGAAGGAATTCGACGCATCCCTTGAGCGTGCGACACGGCACTTTGCCCTAGGAGACGCCCATTTGTTTCTCTGTGACGGGGAGCCCTGCCGGCAACGAAGACGTTTTGATGCCACTTCCAATGTGTTACTACGTGAGGCAGAATGCATCGGCTGTCGGATTTCACCCACGGCTTGCCAAGGGCCTTGCAAACAAGCGCCTGTAGCCTTACTGCGTATTGGTCACGGATGTGAATTCTTTGCTCAGTTCGTCCAGCATCGAGACTGGGAGGCTGTCTTGGGCTTTGCTCAACGAGCCGCTCAAGCGAAGACTGTGCTCGTCGATGCTGGAACTGCCCAACCGTTCCGGTTCGATCCAGTCCATCAACCGGAAAAGCCCAGCGCGGCACTCGATTCCGTCCGTTTCCTTGTGGGACATTTCGAAGGAGTAGTCGACTTGCCAATTGAGCAACGATCCATTCAAAAAGAAGTTGTAGGAAGTTGGGAGGCCGGAGGGCGCTTCCTGAGTCTTCGAATGGCTGCGACGTATCGCACGAAGAATGGTTTATGGGATCGGCATCAGGTCTTTATTGTCCTCGGACCGGACGAGGCGACTGGAGCACTGGTGAGTCGAGTCTACACGGATGGGGGGTGATCCATGAGTTTCACATCGTCATCGAGGAGAGGCGGCTGATGTTTGCGGATCGTGTGCCGCACCACGTGCCTGCCATGGCCGCTCGCAAAGTGCTGACTCCCACCGAGGACGGTTATGAAGAGATGTTGGAACTTGATCGGGGACTTGGGAGGTTCGAACCCTATTACAGAATGCTCATTCAGAGGAAGGAAGGCTCGGTTACCTCCTGATTGGGACTGCATTCGCCTGCCGTTGTGGCGTTTGGTAAGAAGAACATGATGGGCGCCGTTGCGGTAATCGTTCCCATAGTCCTGCCATCTGTTCCCAATCGGACATCCTGCACGGATACGTATTCCCCTTCATGATGACGGCGGTCACCGTAGATTCTGCGGCAGCTGGGACTTTCGCTAGGCTACAGCGTCCAACTCGCCACATACACTAAAAATTGCCCCGAAAGCATTCCTGCATGCACCGGCGTCGAAGTAAGTACCACGCTAGACAGGCGGTTCATGAAGAAGATCAGCGTCGATGAATCTGCACTGACTTTGCACGGTGTGATGATCACACATCCTGACCGGCTTGTCTTTGAAGAGGGCGCGATCGCCAAAGGAGAGGTAGCTCGCTATTATGCAGCCGTCGCGCCCTTTCTCTTGGAGGAAATACGAGATCGTCTTATCAGTTTGTTGAGATGTCCGAGCGGTGTCAACGCCGACTGTTTTTATCAACGCAATCTCGGCTTCGGATTGGGCACGGATGTTTACCTGTTTGTGTGGAAGCCATGCCGTTGAAGTGGCACGAACTCCCCAAGCTGAAAAGCGCCGACCAATTCCACATGGATGCGGTTCTGGAGCGGATGAAACGCCGCACACCACGGAAGGCACCGGCGAAGCAGCAGTTGCCGGAGGGGAGAGAGTAAGGATACCCGGTATGATGGCAAGAGCCCTATTCCGGATGGAAGCGTTGCTCGTCTGCGAGTTACCGGAGGGAAAGGAATGGCGGTATGAGCCGAAATGGGATGGCTTTCGCTGCTTGGCGCAGAAGCGAGATCCCACCGTGACGTTGTGGTCCAAATCCGGAAAGCCGCTGGAGCGATATTTCCCCGACATCGTAGGCCTGCTTGGGAAGCTCGCAGCCAAGACATTTCTCCTCGACGGAGAACTACTGGTCGAAGGTAAGAAGGGGTATTCATTTTCAGATCTGCAGATGCGCCTGCATCCGGCGGCCAGCCGTGTTCACATGCTGGCCCAGCAACAACCCGCGACATTTGTGATCTTCGACATTCTCGAGACAGAAGACGATCAGACGCTGATGTCGGCGCCGTTGTCTCATCGCCGCCGACTGTTGGAACAATTTTACGAGGCCTATTGCTCCAAGGAAAAGGCCATTCGATTGTCACCCCAGACGGATCAGCTGAGTGAAGCCATGGATTGGCTCTCTTCTTCCGGCTGGTTCATCGACGGCGTTGTCGCGAAAAAGATTACGGATGTCTATGTGCCGGGCGAACGGGTGATGCAGAAGTACAAACCGATGCGGACTGCTGATTGCGTGGTGGGCGGGTTTCGTTACGGCAAGGATTCAGACGAAGTGGGCTCGCTGCTGCTCGGCCTGTATGATGGCGCGGGGCGGCTCAATCACGTCGGGTTTACGTCCGGCATTGCCAAAGCCGATAAGCCCTCGCTGACGAAGAAACTCGAAAGGCTGATTCAAGAGCCGGGCTTCACCGGAAATGCGCCCGGCGCGCCCAGCCGGTGGTCCACTGAGCGGTCGACTCAGTGGAAGCCGCTGTCTCCCTCGTCGTGGAGGTCAGCTTCGATCATGTGACGGACTGCCGCTTCCGCCACGGCACCAAGTTGATACGATTTCGGCCCGACAAATCGCCCCGACAATGCACCATGGAACAGCTGCAGCAATAGATTCATTGCGTTGATATACCCATGGAGCGGCGTGATGCTCTGCTGATCACTCACAACGCAGCCTCTACGTTGTCCATTCTGGAAAAAATGCAGGCAGGATTCTCGGTGCCAGCCGGTCAGGATTTCGTGTACCCTACCTGCATACAATTTAGAATTACATATGACATTGTTCTTTTGAACAATGAAACCATGCTAGGGACAGTTGAGTAGCATCTGGCGGGGAACCAAGCGTGGGCGTCAATCCTCTTTGACTCATCATCCTCCGGACGTGTAGTATCTACACGGTTTCTACATAATAAAGGGAGAATGCACAGATGAAAACGACCGCGCAGAAGTGGGGGAATAGCCTCGCGATTCGCGTGCCCAAGAGAGTTGCCGAAGAGGCTGGACTTCGAGAAAAGGACGCAGTTGAGATCGAAGTACGAAAGGGTATGCTTGTGGTGCGTCCGCATCTTCGGCGAGTCTATCGGCTGGAAGATCTGTTGAAGCGGATCACGCCCCGCAACCTGCATGATGAAGTCGATTTCGGCGGCCCTATCGGGCGAGAGGCGTTGTAGTGAGCCGGCGTACGTATGTGCCGGATCGTGGCGACATTATCTGGCTGCAGTTTAATCCCCAAGCGGGCCGTGAACAGGCTGGACACCGACCGGCGCTCGTCCTTTCACCCGCAACCTACAATCGGTTAAGCGGGCTGATGCTCTGCTGTCCGATGACCAGCCATAAGAAGGGCTATCCGTTCGAGGTTGTCGTCGCTGACGAGCCGGACCATCCGAGTGTGGTCCTTGCCGATCAGGTGAAGAGTCTCGATTGGAAAGTTCGGAAGGCTGTCAAGAAGGGGACGGCGTCGAGCGATGTCATTGCAGAGACCCTGAGCAAGCTCCAAGCCCTCCTATAAGGGTATCAGTGCCGCTGGGTCGTTCTTGTCCCGTACACGACACTCCGCAGTTCGACTGCATTGATTGCAGAAGGACTGGTTGTAAGACCGACCCCCATTTGGCTCGACTATTTTATTCACGTTGAAAGGAGGGTTTTGATGCCAGTAATTCAAACCGAGGTCGCCACCTATCATATGAACGCAATTTCATTTGAGGACCCTAACAAATTCGCGGCGACCCTATGGCTGTTTGATGCGAGCGGGAAATCCATTGGCATGTGGAGATTCTATGCCGATGAAAGCTCGGCAGCACCTAATGAATTTCGGGAAGACTTGGGGTATCCACTCATCAGTGCTTCCATTGCATCCTTTTCGAGCATCGTAGATATGCTTCGAAACGAGAAGCCAGTTTACTTTACTTGTTTTGATTATCGTCCTGCCAATGTTCTTGGATCCATTGGAACAGCTCGAGAGCCTGTCGGTGAAGCCGAAAAATAAGACAAGCTTTGATTCAACCATAAGCACTTAAAAAGACTCCCCGTACCTTTTCTGACCTTACTTACGCTAGCCGCAAGCTACTGGGTGGCTTTCTTCCATTTTGGTGATGCTTTGACATCCCGTCCGAGCCGCTCGAGATGCTTCCAGCCCCAGTCGCTGATCATTCGCACGACCGGCTCCAATGTCTTCCCGTAATTCGTTACGGAATACTCCACCTTGGGCGGAATTTGAGGATAGATCTTGCGGCTGATGATCCCGCACTGCTCTAGTTCTCGGAGTTGAAGCGTCAGCATCCGCTGTGTCAACCCTGGCATTAGCCGCCGCAATTCGGAAAACCGTCTCGTGCCTTCCAGCAGATAATACAGTATGACGACCTTCCACTTGCCTCCGATCACGCCCAACGTTGCCCCGACAGGGCAGCCATCGGGATGATCGTCTTCTGTGTGCAACTTCACCGCACAATCTCCTTGGTATCGTTTTCTATACTAGGGAAGGTCTGATTAATTCGGTTTTTCAGCCAGCCAACTCTCAAAACACTGGAGATTTGACTGGTTTCTGTTCGAAACTACGAATTAATCAGACCTTCCCTAGATTACATTATTGGGCCTACTTCCTATTTGGTCCTCTACCCGTTAACAATAGGAGTGTGACATCTCAGCACTGCTGAGAGTTGTACTTCACGGACTCGTTCTGCTGCTGTTCATGAAGCAATAAGCCTCAAAGGAGACAGATATGGAAACCAAAATCCACGCTCGTTTTTATGAACGGTTAACAACCGATAACGCGGCCTTGTTGCTGATTGACCATCAGATCGGCCTCTATACCGGGGTTAGGGACATCGACGTCGGGCAGTTGAAGCACAACGTTGTCGGCCTGGCCAAGGCGGCCAAGGTATTAAACGTGCCGGTCATTGTGACCGCGACCTCGCCGGAAATGTGGGGGCCGGTCATTCTCGAGCTGACCGAAGCCCTGCCCGGGATTTCAATTATTAACCGAACGACAGTCAACACGTTCGACGAGCCTCGGTTTGCCAAAGCTGTAGAGGCCATCGGTCGCAAGAAGCTAATCATCGCGGGCATCTCCCTGGAAGTGTGCGCGGCATTTCCCGCTATCACGGCCGTAGGCAAAGGGCTTGATGCCTATGTTGCGGTTGATGCCTCAGGGACATTTAGCGAGACGAAGCGGCAAGGCGGGCTCCTGCGCATGCTACAGGCGGGCGTCATCGTCTCGGACTATGCGACCTTGATGGTGGAAATGCTCAAAGACAATGCGCGACCGGAGGCTGGCGAGGTCTATGGGGCCATCGACATGGCTTGGGCGAAGCTCGTCGGACAGATGTCCCAGGGAAAGTGAAAGCAGAAAAGAGGGGAAAGGCTAATTTTGTAGAGCCATACGGCCACCGTGCAATGACGTTCCAGCGGTCTCACTGCCTAACCCTGGCGCTAACCACTAAGACCGGCGTGCCGCAATGCGCGACCCCGCCGAAGTCCAGCCGGGATCGAATGGGTGGCCGAGATTATCGATGTCGATGACCAGCGGTGCGTGATCCGAGGGCGATGGTTTTCCCTTCCGTGCCTCGCGATCGATTTCACCCAGACTTAGCGTGGCAGATCTTCAGGCTGCAGGTCGCACTTTGACTTTGAGACATACCGCAGCTCCCAAGCGCGAGCAGATCGATCAGTGCATCCGTGCTGAACAGGTCGACCGTTCACGAAGGAGATCACTTAGGCGGGGCTGCGTCACGCCGAGAATCTTGGCCGCTGCCTTCTGCGTGAGTCGACGGGACGTGATGAGCTTCTGCACTTGAATCATGAGGTCCGCGCGGACCAACAGATGCTCGGTTTCCTCGCGGGGAAAGCCGATGTCTCGGAAGACATTGGCGCTGGATTTCGTCATCTTGAGCTTCATAGCCCTTCTCCCCGTTGGCTAGGCGGCCGATTTCTTGACCCGGAGTTCGGCGCGGTGACCTGTGGCGGCGAGGACTCGGATGAGCACATCGGTCGATACACCACGAGTGTTGCCGTTTGCGATGGCCGTGACGCGAGTTCTCGATGTGCCTGCGCGCTTGGCGATGTCGGCATGGGTGAACCGTCCGGATTGGATGATCTTGGCGAGTGAAACGGTGAGGTCCGAGCGAAATTCCATTTCAGCCGTGTCGCTGCTAGATAGATCGAGTGCTCGACCCAACTCGTCGGCGGTGCGAACCTTGACAAATTTTCGAGACTTAGACGTTGCCATGCAACACCTCGGTTAATCGTTGCCGACCAAGAGTCAATTCTTGAGTCGGTGTTTTCTGTGTCTTTTTCTGAAATGCATGGAACACCACAATCGCCTCAGGCAATTTGACAAAATAGAAGACCCGTATTGCCGTGGTCTTGCCCCTGACCCGTAACTCATGAGTTCCTGCTGCTACAGTTGGCATGGGTCTGCTGAGGGGAAGTCCCAAGCTGATGCCTTTCTGCAGATCGCGTAACGCTTCCCCGATTTGCTTCCGAATGTCCGGCTCTTCCCCTCGGATGAAGATCAATGCTTTAGGGTGAAAGAGAACCGGCTTCACGTTGGCTAGTATGTCCTAAATATAGGACATATGCAATGGCATAAGAAACGAAGACTCATATGTATAGACCACCGCTCGTGGCAGAAGCGGTCGGGTTAGCTCACGGAACAGAAAAAGAGCATAACTTATCGCTGTTTCCGCGTTCGGTGCGCCGCAATTCGCGAATCCGCCGAAGTCCAGCCGGTGTCGAAGGGATAGCCGGGGAGACCCAAGCGGAGCGACGTCTTGATAAATAACGGATTTCTTCTTAGACTTGCCATCAACTGAATTGCGAAATTTCCGTGCTAGGTTGCACGGGTCGCCTGCAGATGACTTATGAGTGGGGCGTTGCAGGCCTTCCGGGCGAGATCGATACCTAACATCGAAGGGAGTCCAGTATGATCGGTGTATTTGTCACGTTTCGCTACACAGACAGTTTTAATGAGCAAGCTGTGCGGAAAATCGCTGAGACCGCACGTGCCAAGTTTGAGGGCTTACCCGGATTGCGTTCCAAGGCCTTCACGGTCAATTCCGGAAAGCGTGAGGCCACGAATTTCTACGTCTGGGACTCAGAAGACGCAGCCAAGGCGTTTTTCAACGATGCCCTTCTGGAGCGTGTCACGGGTCTCTACGGAGTACGACCCAGCGTCGAGTTCGTGCAGATTGCCACGCTCGTGGAGAACGCTCGAAAGGACTAACCGGGGTCGAGATGAACGAGGGCTATCCGATGCATCAAAGTCTCGGCCGACCTTGTGGTTCATTCCTGTTTCCGCGAGCGCGCCGCAATGCGTGACTCTGCGGAAGCCCAGCCGGCGTCGAACGGATGGCCTGGGTTGTCGATGTCGATGACCAGCGGTGCGTGGTCCGAGGGTAACGGTTTGCCTTTCCGCGCTTCGCGATCGATTTCAGCCCAGATCACGCGGTGTGTTAGTGAGGTCGTCACCAATAGATGGTCGATGCGCATGCCGAAATTTTTATAAAAACTGCCGGCACGGTAGTCCCACCATGTGTACCGCCCTTGTTCCGGATGATGTAATCGGTACGCATCGACGAATCCTGCGCTCGACAGCCTCGCAAGCGCCTGCCGCTCGCGCTCCGACACGTGCGTCCCACCATGACAGGCCTGAGGATCCCACACGTCGATATCTTCCGGTGCGACATTGAAATCGCCGCCGATGACGGCTGATGTATTCGGAGCGACGGCCTCGTCGGTCCAGCGAGCCAGCCTGCTGAACCACGCGAGCTTCGCTTCATAAAACGGCGAATCGATCTGCCGGCCGTTCGGGGCGTACACACAGATGACGCGTATGCCGCCGCATTCGGCACTGACCATCCGCGCCTCGGCCAGCGGTTCATCATCACCGGTTTCAGATGTCTGCGTTGGTCGTAACGGCTCTCCAAAATTCGTGATCACGCCGCCGATGCCGCAGCGACTCGCGATCGCAACGCCGTTCCATCGACCCTCACCATGGTGCACCAGCTCGTATCCGACTTGCTTGAATGATGTGACAGGCGCGTCGGCATCCGACAACTTCGTTTCCTGCATCAGGAGTACGTCCGGCTTCGCCCGATCCAGCCACCACATGACCTTTTCCAGGCGAGCCTTCAGCGAGTTCACATTCCAGGTGGCAATACGCATGCGTAAAGAAAGATTATCCAAGCGTGACCCGGGAGGCAAAGACCTTCCTGAGACTCGCACTCCGGAAGACTGACGTCTGGGGGGTACAAAGAGCCCGACGATCAGAAAATCGTCGGGCTCTTCGCTTTGGGCATTGGTCAGCGTCGACTTCCTTCATGAAGAAAGTCGAAATCGAAGAGGTATATCCGCCGGCGATTACGATCTAGCGCTGAATAGCCGGCGGCTCATACGAAGCATGGTATGAACCTCATCCTCCTGATTCTAGATCAAATCAGGCTCGCTGCCATCAGGTTCTGGCGATGCCGAGCATCTGTGTGAGTAAAGCAATGATTGCGACCAGGGCCCCAAAGCCGATAAAACCATAGATCATCAATTTGATATGATCCATCCAACCCTCCTTATAGTTGAATAGTTGAAGTTGATGATGATTGCATTCCTCACTCGTGTAAGTAAAGGGCATCCAGAATGCGGTTCTTCTCATGCTCGACTCCTTGTCGGTAACATGGCCGATCCGTTCCTGATTGTGATGCCCTGTTCCCACCCGTAGGGAACGGCTTGGTGGTGCTGACTCCACGGTTTCATGATACGTTCATCCCGCTTTTGGCACGCTTGAGGTTCGATGCTCTTTCAGCCTGTTCCTCCGGATTATACGGATCAAAGGGTCAGGTCGACCCCCATACTTATATGCCGGCCGATCGTGATTGTAATCGTAACCTGACGTCGTGTCGTGCAATTGTAGTCACGGAGTTCATGTGGACCTCTCCAAGCAGATAGATAGAAACATGATAAGCCAGTAAAGGTCAAACTTCTAGTGCGGCTGAATGTGCCATTGGGTGCTGTTCCGTTGGGTGAAGATCCGAGCCTGCCGACGAGGATGAGGCGGCCCTGCTAACGTGTCAGACAAACGAAGTGGGCGGGAGCGTTGCTAAACCGTCGTAGGGAGGACAGTGAACGTGCCGGTTTTGAAAACCGGAGCGATGGGTGAGTGTGAGGCAGTGTTGTTCAGGCAGGAAATGACTGTGGCGAGTGTACTGCCGACTATGCTTTAATCTTTCCCATATTGATGATGGTAGAGGAGTATTGGACCATTGGAGCGTGAGCATCTATCGGTTGGCCAAGAATACACCTTCATCGGGGATCTATGAACTTTTACGACATCGACCTCGTCACGATCGACGGCAGGTCTCAGAAGATGGAGGCTTACCGCGGCAAGACGCTGCTCATCGTCAATGTCGCGAGCGAGTGCGGATTCACGCCGCAGTACGAAGGGCTGCAAGCACTCTACGACAAATTCAAAGATCGGGGGGTTGTGGTGCTCGGGTTTCCCTGTAATCAGTTCGGGCACCAGGAGCCGAGCGGCGAAGCCGAGATTGAGCAGTTCTGCACCAGGAACTACGGCGTTACCTTCCCGATGTTCGCAAAGATCGAAGTGAACGGCGTGAATGCGCACCCACTGTACCACTACCTTAAATCGGAGAAGCCCGGGATTCTCGGTACCGAGGGGATCAAGTGGAACTTCACCAAGTTCCTCGTCGGCTCCGACGGTACGGTCGTGAAGCGCTATGCGCCGAGCGGCAAACCGGAGGCGATCGAGGCCGACCTGGCCGCGAGGCTGTAGGGGACTGCGGAGCCTTTACCCTGTCATATCCTTGCCTAGGATCTATTTCACCTCGCGAATCGCCTCATAACTTGAGCGGTTGTGACGACTTCGCCGAAGATGCCGCCTTCCACGCCGATCATGGCCAAGGCGGCCCGGTGCAAGGTCGGATCACCAGATGCGCAGGCATTGCTCACCGTGATGCAACGGTAATCAAGATTAACTGCACGGCGTAACGTCGACCTGACGCACACCTCCGTGGTGAGCCCGCAATCCTGCTGCCTTGAACAGGGATGTCACAGCACGAAGGACCATCCTCACTCGTAGGCACATGGTCTCCAACAATAGGATCGATCGTATTGGGTTGCTTCGTGTGCATCGTCTTATTTCTTCTTGCAGCGAAGGTCGGTCTTTTGAATTGCTGCAATCTTTTCATCATCAAAGGGGATAGGCGCACAGCCGTGCCCCTTTTCACACACAAAGTCAAACTTGGCCGCCGGTTGATGACAACTTAAACACGTGACCCCTTGAGAATGATTGACGACCTTCTCTCCTCGTTCCTTGATCTTCGTTCCTTCTTTGGAGGCCTCCAGATCGAAAAACTCCCAGCCGTTCGTCGTGGGAAACTTCTCGCGCGGATGCTTCACCATGGCCTCAAAGGGAATGAGCTGTAATATAGTGCCGACCGGATATTCCTTGTCAGGCACGCTGTCGCGGAAGATCCGCATCGCCTCTTTCAACTTCTTCGGGTCGTCGTGCTTAAAGTACGTATTTCTGACCTTCGGCCAGTCGAGGATGCAGCTAAAGGTTTGCTCGGTCACGGTGATGTCTTGCGCCGACACGCCGGACAGCATGAACAGCCCAAGCCCGACAGCAAGAATGCTCCGTTTCAATAGACAGACTGAGGGCCCGCCCATGGGCACGATGAGATGACGCATGTGGTGTGCTCCTTTCTTGGTCATTTCTCTGAAACACTCAGACAGCCTTTTGTGCCGCCTGGGTAAACTTCGCTGGATGCTTCCTGATGAACTCCCGGCTAAGCGTGTATCGTACTCCTGTGCTCTTGGCAGCGCAGGCGGTGCAACTCAGACACGCTGCGGTAACTTCCAGTTGGGTCTCACATAGTGACAGGTATATCCGTTGGGATATCGTTCAAGATAATCCTGATGCTCCGGTTCCGCTTGCCAAAATGGACCGGCCGGCCGGACCTCTGTGACCACTTTGCCCGGCCAGAGCCCCGACGCATTCACATCGGCGATCGTCTCTTCGGCCACTATGCGTTGGGCCTCCGAGGTGTAATAGATCCCCGAGCGGTACGATGTTCCTCGATCGTTCCCCTGGCGATCGACTGTCGTAGGGTCGTGAATTTGGAAAAATGTTTCCAGTAAGCTACGGAATGCCAGCGTGTCCGGGTCGAACAGGATCTCGATGGCTTCCGCATGCGTCCCATGGTTACGATAGGTGGCATTCGGCACATCGCCACCGCTGTAGCCGACGCGTGTAGACCGCACACCGGGGAGCTTGCGGATGAGATCCTGCATGCCCCAAAAACAACCGCCGGCCAATATCGCTGTTTCAGTTCGGCTCACGGAAATTCTCCTTTCGTCGTGCGACTGTCCCTACGTAGAAAGTCGTCTATTTTAGGCAGATTGACCCTCAGCCTTCCGCAACGAGACGGCGTTGATACAGAACCGTAATCCGCTCGGCTCAGGCCCATCCGGAAACACATGGCCCAGATGAGCATCGCATACATTGCACGTCGTCTCGATCCGACGCATGCCATAACTGTCGTCCTGGTGATAGGCGATGATGTCCGACGCCACTGGTTGGGTAAAACTGGGCCAGCCGGAATGGCTTTGATACTTGCCTGCCGCATCGAACAGAACTGTCTCACAGCAAAGACACTGATATTGTCCGGGACTGAACACCTGACACATGTCCGAGCTGTGTGCCTGCTCAGTTCCCTTCAGACGTGTAATACGAAATTGTTCCTCGGTGAGGAGTGCGCGCCACTGGGCATCAGTCTTCTCTACTCGGCGCGGCGGCGGAGGATTACCGTGACGAGCCAGACGGAGCACATCATCCCACGTCAACATCTCCGCCGAAGAATTCGCTGCGCGATCCGCTGTGTTGGAGCGATCCTCATCTTGTAACATACATCCTCCGTTCCGTGGTCAAATAAGGCACGTGCTTCAGGTATCATAGATCGGTCTACATGGCCACAGCTGCGGTCATGTCCGATACCATCCTACCAGGACGAATGACCAAACGGTCGATCGAAATTCGCAGCCGACTGCTTAACCCGGCATTCGGCGAATATCATCTCTTGCCTCTCGGAGCCCCTTCCAATCTCAATCTCGCCGGAGCCGCGCTCCTCTCGTGCACCGGGATTACGACCTACTCACCGATGCGTCATCGGGGCGTCACCAAGGGCAAAAAAGGTCGGCGTGGTCGGTCTCGGAGGCTTGGGGCACATGGCCGTGAAGTTTGCTCATGCGCTTGGAGCCCACGTCGTCGGTCTTCACTACCATCGGCGGTATTGCCGAAACCCAGGAAATGCTCGATTTCTGCGGGACGCACAACATTACCGCCGATGTTGAAGTCATCCCATTCAGAAGGTCAACGAAGCCTACGATAGATTGCTGAAGTCCGATGTAAAGTACCGCTTCTCGATCGATATGGCTTCGCTCACATCCACATAGCCGGAGAGAAAGAAAAAGGCGGTCAAGCTCTTACCGACTATTTTCCCCCATCGTTTCTTGGAGGAGTGATTTCCATTCGTCCCGGTTGACGGCCGGCATCGTCGTGATCTGGATGTGTCCCAGCGACGCATTCATCACCGCCGCTTTCATGGCGGTCTTGTTGTCCGGAAAATCCCAGATCGCCACGACATCGTATTCACCGAGACAATAGTAGGCCTGGACCAGCTTGCCGCCGAGCGCTTGGGCGTTCTTCTTGACCATCTCGGCGCGTTCGATTCCCTTATCCTTCATGGTTTGCAGACCGTGCTGGCTGAACTTCACGAGACTCACGTAGGTCGGCATGGCAATCCTCCTTGGTGAGATGGACATGTGCGGACTATTGAATGTCGCAAAATCTTAGGCTCTTGTGGTGGATCGAAACAAGAGTGAGTTTGTCGCTCATTCGATGAATGCCACGCTCTCGACTGCTGATTGCAGTGGTCGCTCAAGGGGTGTCGATTTTTCGAAACCCGTTCGACTACAAGGTAAGGAGCCGTAATTTGAGTCATGCTCGATCAATCTAATCTAGAGAGAAAGGAAACGAGCCGTGGGAACGAATACTATTCGACTCCATCGTGTGTTTCGTGCAACACCAGAATGGATTTACCGGGCGTTCCTTGATGCGGATGCCATGGTGAAATGGCTGCCGCCAAACGGATTTACCGGCAAGGTCCATCATATGGATGCCAAGGTCGGCGGCACCTTCAAGATGTCGTTTACGAATTTCACGACGGGCAAGAGCCACTCATTCGGCGGCCAGTATCTCGAACTCGTGCCGCATGAACGGATTCGCTACACGGACAACTTCGATGACCCGAATCTGCCGGGAGAAATTCGCGTGACGGTGACATTGAAGAAGGGATCTTGTGGAACGGAAGTGCATATCGTGCAAGAAGGTGTGCCTGACGTCATTCCGGCCGAGGCATGCTATCTTGGCTGGCAAGAATCGCTCGTCCTGCTGGGGAAACTCGTCGAGGCGGAGATTCCAAACTAATATCTCTAGCAGAAACAGAACATTGCGGAATGTTGTGATGGCTCCTGCAGCGCCGCGAGCAACCCATGAATATTCTGCCGGTTGCTCACCACTTGGCTGGTCTCTTGAGCCCGCGTGCGTCTCTCGACCACATCGGAGCTGGTCTGCCTTCTGAAGCTCTGCAATCGTTTGATCATCGACGGGGATGGGTGCACAGCCGTGTCCTATCCCCCAACGGTCACCACCGCAAGCAGCCCGGGGATGCCACTAGTTGTTTACGGTATCAGGAGATGTCAGATTGACAGGATTATTAGATAGAGGGGGAGGGATCGTGAAGGCGACTACGACAACTCATCTCGCGCAGATGCTCGCTCGACCTCGCGCAGGGACCGATGCCCTATTCGACCTGGTTCGGCCCGAGGCCTTTTATGAACGACCGGTTCCCGAGCGCCACCGGATCATTTTCTATCTCGGTCATCTCGATGCCTTTGACTGGAATCTCATCGGTCAAGCGGCAGAGGTTCCGTCATTCCGCCCGGAATTCGACCGACTCTTTGCGTTCGGGATTGATCCGACGCCGGGGCAAACGCAACAGGACGAGCGCTCGGATTGGCCCGAAGCCGCGGAGGTCCGACAATACAATCTTCGCGTCCGGCAGACCCTCGATGATGTCTCGAACCGGATATCGGAGCAGATACTCGCCGTTGCACTGGAGCATCGGCTGATGCACGCCGAGACCTTTGCCTATCTCCTCCATGCTCTTTCGATCAATCAAAAAAATATCCCGTCGGCAGCGCCACACCTGCCGAGCCCCGCTCCCATTCACGCGATGATGGAAATTCCCGGCGGTACGGTCACGCTCGGTCAATCGCGCGATCAGTTCGGATGGGACAATGAGTTCGAGAGTTGTGAGGTACCGGTCGCGGCATTTGCCATGAGCAAGTACAAGGTCACGAACGGGGATTATCTTGAATTCGTTCGCGCCGGCGCCAAGCCGCCGCACTTGTGGAGGTGGCACGAGGGCCGGTGGCGCTGGCGAGGCATGTGGGGAGAGACCCCGCTGCCATGGGATTGGCCGGTCTACGTCACCCATGAAGAGGCGTCCGCCTTTGCGGCCTGGACCGGAAAGAGATTGCCGACCGAAGTGGAGTTTCATCGGGCTGCCTATGGGACGGTGGACGGTGAAGGAGAACGGCTCTATCCATGGGGCGATGGCCGGCCGGATAGCCGGTTCGGAAACTTTGACGGGAACCGATGGGATCCCGTCCCCGTGACCGCGACCCCGCTTGGAGACAGCGCATTCGGAATCTCCCAACTGGTCGGCAACGGATGGGAGTGGACGTCGACAGTCTTCCATCCGTTGCCCGGCTTCCAGCCGTTCCCGTTTTATCCCGGTTATTCGGCTCGTTTCTTCGATGGCGAACATTATGTGCTCAAGGGTGCATCCGCGCGGACGGACGCCCGATTGCTGCGCCGATCGTTTCGCAACTGGTTCCGGCCCAACTTCCCCTACGTCTATGCCGGATTTCGGTGCGTGGAGGATTAACATGATGCGCGTACACACTGTGCATACCGACGTGCTCCGCGAGTTCGCCGAAGCCGTGAGCGACAGCCTCGGAAAGGTCGGCCAACGCGAACTCCCTTCTATGTATCTGTACGATGAGCTGGGCACGGCGCTGTTCGAAGCGATCACCGTGCTGCCGGAATATGGGTTGACACGTGCCGAGCTGCGGCTCCTCAGCCGCCATGCCGCAGCCATGATCGAACATCTTCCCCCCCCTGTGGCCGTGGTTGAGCTGGGAAGCGGCAGCGGCCGAAAGACTCGCTGGATCTTGGAAGCACTCGCGGATCGGGAGCCGGTAACGTATTTCCCCATCGATGTTTCGGCGGCCGCTCTTCTGAAGTGCCGCCAAGAACTCGGAAATCTTGGCTCGGTCAGCATGGTCGGGTTGGAAAGCTCGTATCTGGAAGGACTTCAGGAAGCGGCGGCCCGCCGCCGGCCGGATCAAACCCTCCTGGTCTTGTTCCTTGGAAGCAGCATCGGCAATTTTGATCCTCCGGCAGCAGAGAATGTTCTGCGCGACATCCGCCGGCACTTGAAGCCCGGCGACGCACTGCTCCTGGGGACCGACGCGGAGAAATCGGTCGGTGAGATGCTGTCGGCCTACGATGATCCGACGGGGGTCACCGCCGCCTTCAATCTGAATCTACTCGCTCGGATCAATCGCGAGCTTGGAGGAGACTTTATCCTACGGAACTTCGAACATGACGTCCGTTATGAGGAAAAGAAGCGTCGGATTGAAATGCATCTCCGATCGACCAGGAACCAAACCGTATCGATTCCGGCTGCGGACTTCGCCTGTACCTTCCGAGAAGGGGAAACGATTTGGACGGAAGCCTGCTACAAGTTCCGCGTCGAGGATATTCCTGCTCTGGCTCGACGGACGGGATTTCACTGCGAAGCCCAATGGATCGATGCAGAATGGACCTTTGCCGAAAATCTGTTGACCGCCGATTAACCACGCAGGCCGGCTTCCCGTAAGAACTGCTCCGCCACGTCCCGTATTGCGCGATGTTCGCCGTCTACCTGATGGTTCAACTTGCGCATGGTCTGGTCGGTCAATCGTCCGGCCAGTTCGACGAGGGCTTCCCGCAAGGGAGGATTGTCTTTCAGCGTTCCGGCACGCACGACCAAGCCGCAGTCGTACGGAGGGAAATACCGCTGATCGTCCTGCAGGACCACTGCATCCAGAACCGACAACTGGCCGTCGGTCGCATTCCCGGCCACCATGCTGACCTGCCTCTGCCGGAGGGCCTTGTACAGCAAGCCGAGATCCATGGTCTTCGGCGATCCCCGGAGGGGAAGATGATAGGTCTTCAGTAAACCCGTCAATCCATCCGGTCGCTGCTGGAATTCATACCCCACGCCCAGGTTCCAACCGGGAGTATACCGAGCCGCATCGCTCAACGTCGCCATCTTGAGTTTCCGAGCATCTTCGCCGCGGATCACCATCGCGAACGTGTTATTGAAGCCCAACGGATCCATCCATTCCAGACCGAATCGCGCCTGATATTCGCTTCGGACGAGCGCGATGGCCGCAGCCGGATCTCTGGTGGGTGGTAACTTTAAGATCGTCGTCAGCGCGGTCCCGGCGTATTCGGGATACAGGTCAATCTCTCCGCGCACGAGCGCTTGATGCGCCAACATAGTCCCGCCCAAGTTCAGTTTCCGATCAACGTGACGGCCAAGGCGATGTTCCAGATGCTGCGCCACTATCTCACCGAGGACGACTTGCTCGGTGAAATTCTTCGAGCCGACTGTGATCGGGTGTTCCTTCGTGCAGCCGGCGAGACCTGCCGCCCACAGTCCAAGGATCACACAGGCGACAATTTTTCTTCGACCCATTCGAGTCCTCGATCCGCCGCCATCGCGATCAAGGCAGCCGGAATTGCACCGGCCAGCAGCAGCGTCGTATCGACGGATGCCAGGCCGCGAAAAATAAATACCCCCAGCCCACCGCCGCCGATGGCTGCGGCAATTGTCGCCGTCCCGATTGTCGTCACAGTGGCGATCCGCAGGCCCGCCAGAATCGTCCTCGTCGCCAGCGGGAGCTCGACCTCCCAGAGAAGCTGCCGTCCCGTCATACCCATGGCGATCGCCGACTCACGAACCGCGGGGTCCACATTCAGAATCCCGGTGAGCGTATTACGCAGGATCGGCAAGAGCGCATACAGCGCGAGCGCGACAATCGCCGTGTGTGTACCGATGCCGCCGAGGAGCGGAAGGGGAATCAGAAATCCGAAGAGCGCCAGACTCGGCACGGTCTGCATGACGTTCGCAAATCCCAGCACCCATCGTTGAAGGAACGCGCGCCGGGTGAGCAGAATGCCGGCAGGAACGGCAATTGCGGCGGCAATCCCCATGGAGAGGCTCACCAGGAACAGGTGTTCGAACGTCAACTCGAGGATCTCCTGTCCCAACCCGGAAGACATCAGATTGTGTCCCTCCACCTTTCCTCGAGGCAGGTGTGAAAGGCCCGCACTTCTTCCTCGTGAGCCTTGAGGAACTCGGAGCGCCCGCCAAGAAACACCAATCGGCCATTGTGAAGCACTCCGATGCGGGTGCCGAGCAGCAACGCTTCCCGAACATCGTGGGTGACGAGCAGTGCCGTCTTGCCGAGTTTGTGGCGCAGGTCGAGGAACTGTTGCTGCAGTTCTACACGCGTCACGGGATCAAGCGCGCCGAAGGGTTCGTCCATCAGCAGCATGGGAGGATCTGCCGCCAGCGCGCGGGCGACTCCCACTCGTTGGCGTTGACCGCCGGACAACTCGCGGGGATAGCGTGTGGCGAACTGCGCCGAGGGAAGCCCGATCTGGCCCAGCAAAGACTCGACCCGCGCTTCGATATCGCGGACCGGCCAACCTTCCAGCCGCGGAACTAGTCCGACATTGGCGGCCACAGTGAAATGCGGAAAGAGGCCTGCATCCTGAATCACGTACCCGATCCGACGCCTCAGTTGGATCAAGTCCCAGGCGGTAGTGGAGATACCCTCGATTGAGACCTCGCCGGCACTCGGCAGGAGCAACCCGTTCACCATTTTCAACGAGGTGGTCTTGCCCGAGCCGCTACGACCCAGGAGCACCAGGGTTTCTCCGGCCTCCACATCAAAACTGATATTATCGAGAATCTCTTTCTGGCCGATGCGAGCGGAAACCTGTCGGAAGGAGACAAGAGGGCTCATGCGCCTCTCATTCCCATGAGCCTCAAGTATTCGTGAACGAACTGCACCGCCATGGCCCCCTCTCCCACCGCAGAGGCCACACGCTTGGTAGAACCGAGTCGCACGTCGCCGGCTGCAAAGACACCGGGACGGCTGGCCTCGAGGAAGAACGGCTCCCGCTCAGCCGTCCAGTGCGGCGAAGCTGATACCAGTGGCCCAGTTTTCACGAAACCCTTCGAGTCAGTCTCTATCTCGACAGGCAGCCAGTTGGTGCAGGGGATCGCGCCGATAAAGGTAAAGACAGCAGGGGTCGGGACCGTTCGTGTCTCGCCGGTACGGTAGTTTTTGATCTCGACAGCCTCCAACCGCTGTTCCCCGATCATGCGGGAAATCTCCGTGTCGACCAGCACCTCGATGTTGTCGGCACTCTCGATGCGGTCCGCCAGATAGCTGGACATACCCTTACGCAACTCGCCACCACGGAGCAACAAATACACGCGCAGGGTCTCTTCCGAAAGAAACATCACGGCTTGTCCGGCGGAGTTGCCTCCGCCGACCACAATGACCTCCGCACCGTGACAGAGCTGCAACTCCGTCGGGGTTGCTCCATAGTAGACGCCTAAGCCCTCGAATTGCTCGCGCTGTGGAACCTCCAGCTTCCGATATTCGGCGCCCGTTGCGATCAACAGGCATCGGGTGGAGACATGCTCACCGTCAAACCACACGAGGGTCGTGTCTTTCTCAAACTCCAGGCGCGCAACGGGGGAGGGAGAAGAGAACTGGGTGCCGAATTTCTGGGCTTGCAGAATGGCGCGGTTCGCGAGCTCGGCACCGGAAATGCCTGTCGGGAAGCCGAGATAGTTCTCGATTTTCGAGGACGTGCCGGCTTGTCCTCCTGGGGCGCATGCATCGATCACGACGGTGGCCAATCCTTCCGACGATGCGTACACGGCCGCAGCCAGCCCAGCCGGACCTCCGCCGACGATCACCAAGTCGTAGCTCCGCTGCGTAAGCGGCCGTCTGACTCCAATCAGATCGGCCAATTCTCGGGTCGATGGATTCCGCAGCAACGGCTCAGGTCCGAAGACAACCACAGGCATGTCAGCCTCGGTGAGCCCGAAGCTGTGCAGCAGGGCGCTGACCTGAGGGTCATGCTCCGGATCGATCCAGGTGAACGGCACCTGGTTCCTGGCCAGGAAATTACGGATGCTGAGGGTGTCACGCGATGAGCCGGCCCCGATCACTCGGAGTCCTTGAAACTCCGACGCCACGAGCAACTCGCGCCGTGCAATAAACGCGCGAAACAGCAGTTCGCCGAGCGCTGGTCGCTCGCCCATGATATGCCTGATGTCACCGGGTGAGATCTCGAAGACCTCGGTGTCGCCGCGTGCCACCGCGCTGACCAGTGCAGGACGGCCGGTTACCAGACTGACGTCGCCGCCGAACGCGTGCCGCTCATGCAAAGCAACCTTCTTCGTCTCGCCGCTCGAATGCTCGACAATCTCCACCGCGCCGCGCTCGACGACGAAGAATTTGTATGTGCGATCCCCTGCTTTAAACAGGTGCTCGCCGTCGCGCAGCACCCGGCGCGTGCCGAACTTGGCCAGCGTGGCGACGTGGGCGTCGTCGAGTGTGGGGAACGCAACCTTGTGCAAGTCCAGATCGGCCATGGCTCCGACTCCGCTCACGAGCGCAACGACCGCGCGACGCGCGCCGGCACGTCCATATCGATCTGATCAACGTAACACCAGGCCCACCGCTCGCCGGGCTCGAACGAGGCCATCACCGGATGGCTCGTGTGCTGAAAGTGTTTCGTGGCATGGCGATTGGGCGAGCTGTCGCAACAGCCGACATGGCCACAGGTCAGGCAGAGACGGAGATGAACCCAGGACGATTTACTTTTCAGGCATTCTTCACAGCCTTGAGTGCGGGCAGTCACGGACTGAAGAGCAGACGCGTGTGCACAGGGCATGAGTCACCTCCCGGGCTAAAGGCGACTAGAAGGGTCTCGTCCCTATGATCGTAATCCCCGGGTCATCGAGAGTCCACTCCGTTCCAGCAGGGTCCTGAACAAACGCCTTAGAGGCCGTACCCGGTGTCTTACTCTGGAAGTGTTCGAGGCCCTTCCTGTCTCCTACGCAAAGGTTTCCAGTTTGGACAAGACGGTAGGGAGATATTCCGCGACCGTCGGATGAATATGCATTGCGCGCTGTATTACGGTATACGGCGCCTTCGCATACATGACGTCCAGCAAAACGTGAACGACTTCATCGCCTCCGGTCCCGAGAATCGCAGCACCCAGAATGTGTTTGGTTTCCGCATCAACGGAAATCTTGATGAAACCGTGTGTGTCACCTTTCTCAACGGCCCGGCTCACCCGGCTCATGGGATATTTCGTCGCGAGGGCAGCGCGCCCGGACTTTCGTATTTCGGCGTCGGTCATGCCGCATCGGCCGAGCGGCGGATCTATAAACAACGCGTACGTCTGGATTCGATCTGACACGCGGCGGTGGTCTCCGTTCAGGAGATTGTCCGCAACGATCTCGTAATCGTTGTAAGACGTATGCGTAAAGGCACCGCGGCCGTTGCAGTCACCAAGGGCCCAGATACCGGGCACGTTCGTTTGCAGTTGCTCATCAGCGAGGATATAGCCTCGTTGGTCGGTTGCAACCCCTGCCCGGTCGAGACCTAGGTCGTTTGTGTTGGGAACACGTCCCACCGCTAGAAGCACATGAGTGCCTACTGCTTCAGGCGGGCCTTCGTCGCACTGGATGCGGACGCCGATTCCGCTGTCGCTCTTCGCCAGTGTGATACATTTCGCATTTAGTCGAATCTGTATCCCCTCTGCACCCAAAATTTGGCGCACGGCTTCGGAAATATCTTCGTCCTCACGACCAATCAGGCGCGGTCCCATCTCCACGATCGTGACTTCACTCCCGAAGCGGCGATACATCTGACCGAATTCCAACCCGATATAACTTCCGCCGACGATGATGAGATGCTCCGGCAAGAAGTCGACGTCCATCATCGATGAGTTTGTGAGGAATGAGACATCCCTAGTCCCTGGCATCCCGGGAACAGAGGCGCGCCCGCCAACGTTGATGAAAATTTTGTCGGCTTGCAGGACTTCATCG
Organism: Nitrospira sp.; assembly: GCA_024998685.1. Classification (GTDB taxonomy): domain Bacteria; phylum Nitrospirota; class Nitrospiria; order Nitrospirales; family Nitrospiraceae; genus Nitrospira_D. The sequence goes on along the minus strand of JACOEH010000062.1, from coordinate 497 downwards.
TTGACCACGACGGTGTGGGACGATTGAAAGCGGGCATGGCCTTGGATGACCGTACAATTTTTCAGTCCTCGCAGCCATTCCTCCACGCCTTTGTTCGACCGTCCGGAGACTTCATCCTTGCGTGCTTTCACACGTTTCATGTCGACGCGGACATCCCCATTGACAGCAAAACCATATTCGGCGCCTCGGCGGGCAACATGGGCCGCGTACGCGCTGGCCACGAGCGTCTTCGTCGGTATGCATCCCGTATTCACACAGGTGCCGCCAAACTTATGCCGTTCAATAATGGCGACCGTCATACCCGCCGAGGAAAAGCGCGCAGCCAGTGACGGACCGGCTTGGCCGGTCCCGATGATGACGGCGTCAAATTTGCGGCTCACTGTCATAAATGAACGTTCACCGAAATCGAAGTCAAATTTGTTGAATGCGAACAGTCGCAGACATTAAGAGCGCGTAACAAAATGACCTCATAGGTTCCGATGGCAGATGAGGCAGGC
>JACOEH010000061.1 GCA_024998685.1 Nitrospira sp. | reverse complement strand
ACCTGCGCCCGCGTCGCTTGGATGTAGGGCTCCCACATATCCATGGCCACCGCCTTCTCATCGACACCGATCCGACGCACGACCGTGCGCGCTTTGCGCTGCCTGCCCCGCGTCACCGCTCGTTCCCTCAGCCTCCAGGCTTCATCCCAGCTGATCCGCAAGATCCGCGTGGCCCCGCTCACGTCGCATTGACGGAGCACGTCGAGGGCGAGGCGCTCGAACAGCAGCGTGAACTGCGACCGCGGTTCCGCCCACGGCACCATGACCTGGACCACCCCGTGCTCACGACAGGCCACCCGTGGGATGCGCGCGTGCAGGTGGGTTTGGAACTGGCAACTGTCCGGATGCCGCCACGCACGCTCCTCGGCATGATCGTACAGTGGGAGCACGGTCGAGCAGTGCGGGCACGCCCATGCCGCATCCTCCGCGTGTGCAGCCCAGACGTCCACGCGCTGCGCGTTCACATCCAGGTTCACGCGGCGCACGGTCCACGGCGACTGCAGGCCTAGCAGGTACTGATAGAGCGCGGTGTCTTGCATGGTCGGTCCCTCCTTGGCCAACCATATTAGCCGCTCCGCTTACCCACGGAGAACCCGGAAGCACTATTTTTGGTAAGATGTCGTCGGAGGTCCGCACATGCGAAAATTCACGATCGGCCTGTTGATAACAGGGGTCTCATTCACTACCTACTGTATCCCGCACCAAGCTTCCGCAGAAATGTATGTCGCTGGGTATGGAGGCGTGAACTTTGCCGATCGCATCAACAGCATTGCGGGAACCGGCCCTCTGGCTGGCGTTCCTGGTCCATTGGACGACTGGGATCTTCAAAACTCAATCACCTATGGCGGAAAAATTGGATATTTCCCTGGAAGCAGTTGGTACGGAATTGAAGGCGAAGTGTTTAACACAACGCCCCATAGGAAAAGCTTTAATGACGATCCGAGTACTCCGAACTTTGACCCCGCGTCCGGCGTCCATTTTCGAGTGACGACTGTTGGGGCTAACTTTATTGCACGGTACCCTGGACGTACCTTTCAACCCTATGTCGGTGCTGGAATAGGCGCGGCGATTGCCCACATCGGAGATACTGCTACTGTGCGAAGCGATACGGATGTGGCTGCTGCGTGGAATGTATTGGCTGGTCTACGCGCATTCGTGACGCCCCAAATCGCCGTTTTTGGAGAGTATAAGTACACAGGCGCGACGTTCAAATTTGACCAGGCATTCGGCGACTTAGGTGGCGTCAGCGGCAACTACAGAGCACAGCATATTCTTGGCGGGCTGTCCTATCACTTTTAAGAAAGAAGACCGTCCATGTCCCGCATGAGCGAGCTTTCTTCCTTGCTGTGTGGATTCTTGATCTTGTCTGCCTGCGCTGAATCCATCCACCAAGTTCAACGAACTGCAGAGTCGCTCGGCATCCCTCTTGAGTTGGAGAACGAAATTGATAGGTCGGTACGTTTTGCGGATTTGCAACAAGCTCCCGGCGACTATGTCGGGCGAACGGTCATGCTGGGCGGCACGGTCATCAAAGGGAAACGAACAAAGGAGGGCACCGAACTGGAGATTCTGCAACGGCCGACCGGGGAAGAAGGCAGATTGACGGAAGATCGTCTCCGATCCGAAGGTCGGTTCTTGGCAGTCCGAGAAGCGTTTCTCGATCCCGCCATTCTCCCTGAAGGCTCGCCCATTACGGTCATCGGCACCGTGAAAGGCGCGACAACAAGACAGCTGGATGAAAGCGATTATGTCTATCCGGTCCTCGAAGTGAAACATATTATCGACTGGAAGAGTCTTGCGGCCCAAAGGCCAAGAAACCCTGGCTTATACTATGGTTCCTATTATCCACCCTATGGCTGGGGCGGGTTTTTCCCTTATAGTGGTTTCTACCCATACAGTTATTGGGGTGGACCCGGTTTCTATCGCCCCTACTATTTCGGGCCAAGGTCGTTTTCTCCCGGACGATCATCGCCGCCGCACCCTCCGCCAAGCGTTCCGCCAGATCTCAGGAGAAGAAGGTAGTCACCGGTACTCAAATACTCCGATATGAGAAGAAGCCGAATCAGATGAAAAAGAATTCGTGGTTTGGCCCACCTCTATCTCGCCGTGAAGCGCTGGCGTTGATGGGGGCCGCTGGTGTCGGTTGGCTGGTAGGTGGATGGCCCAAGAAGGCCCGGGCTGTTCCCAGCACACTTCGATCTCCCTGCATTGTCCGACCGGAACAAACCGAGGGTCCGTATTTTGTGGACGAACGTTTGCATCGGTCCGACATTCGCACTGACCCGGCTAATGGGCAAGTGACGCCCGGTGCGCTGTTGGCATTGACGTTTCAAGTGATGCGCGTCCATGCCGGAGAATGTCGCCCGATACCAGACGCGCAAGTCGATGTGTGGCATTGCGATGCCATGGGAGTCTACTCGGATGTGCGTGATCCTGGGTTCAAGACGTTGGGTCAGAAGTTCTTACGGGGATATCAAATAACCGACGCAGAAGGCAGCGCGCGCTTTCTGACGATCTACCCGGGCTGGTATCCGATCAGAACGGTGCACATTCATTTTAAGATCCGTACCGCACCTGTGGCCGGGAGAGATTTCGAATTTACATCGCAATTGTACTTTCCCGATGAGCTGACGGATCATATTCATGGGAGTCTTCCCTACTCGTCGAAAGGACGACGTCGAGTACGGAATCAACACGACTTCATTTTTCGTAACGGCGGTGAACAATTACTGCTGAATCCTTCCGCAATAAACAGTAGCTATGCAGCGACCTTTCCGATCGGCTTAGAGCTTCCCTGATCCTATACTCAAGACTCCCGATCTTCCTGTTGATTTGTATAAAGCCGCACCATGGGCCGGTTCCACCTGCCTTGACTCTCACCCTCTTGCGAGCGATGCTGAAAGGTATCCCGGAGGTATTTATGGAACCGGGGTAACCGCCACTGCGTTCCTAAGGACATACCGCTCCGATGTCTACGCCCTCGATGGCCTTGTGCTTTACGAGGGCGTTGTTGTTTCCCCACCCAGCAAGGAGGTTCCATCATGAAAACCTCAGCTATCGTGATTGTCGTGATTGCACTTGTGTCGTTGACGGTCTCTCTCACGTTCGCCAATCCGACCATGTTACCCAAACATCCCGGCTATCCGATGGGCAAAGCCGTCGATCCCGTAACAGGCCAATCACTGGCGAATGATCCGGGACAAGCCAACGCCGGAGGCCGAGAGGCTCTCAACAATGCAGCACTCGTCGACGACAGCCGCTCCAAACAAGACCTGCTCTTCAACCAAAACGACGAACGTTTATTGGAGAAGCCAGGGGCAGGACTGCTTCCGAAGGTAGAGGGTCCGAACATCACAATAGAACCACCGGTGAAAGAAGGGACAAAGGTAAGCGCAGCACCGGAATAACGAAGATTATTCCGAGCTAACGGCGGGACAATCCTGAGGGTATGCAGCAGACAGCGCCTTGAATTAAGGGTGAGAGTACGGTTGTGCCTTCTCCCTCACCTTGTTAAGCAACTCGTCCGCTGGTACGTCGGATGGTACTCGCGCAAGCAGGTTGTCTTGAAGCAGGAGGAACCTCCGGATTCAGAGGAAAAGAGGCGTGAGAACCTTGGGGAAATGTCGGATTGGATAACAGGATTCTTGTCTCTTTCTCTTTTGATTGGTTCCTTTCCTTTGGGCTTCTATCTGCAGACACCGGAACTAATTGCCCAACGACAGCGGAGATTGCCAACAGGTGTTTGGCAGCGGGGCACTCCGGAGCGGCTTCGATGACGGGCAGGAACTTCCGGACGGCTTGGATTACGGCCGGGTCTTCGGGAATGTGGCCGAGCATCATCAGATCGCCGCCGACGTATTGATGGAGAATCTTGCGGAGGTACAAAACATTGACCTGTGAGCTGTCGGACACCCGATTGATGATCAGCCCTGGTCGAAACGATTGCAGCATGGCCGCCGCTGCGTTACGCCCCCCTGCGTCGATGGCACCTGCAACTTCCATCACCTCTTCCACACTCGTGAAGTCTCGGTTGGAAAGAACATCCGACAGGGGGCTTCCCGCAAGAAAACAGGCCAATACACGGCGGATCGCCGCCAACTTAATGAATCGGTAGAGGTCCAGCACAGACGTCGGCTCGGGAGTGGCCACGGCCACATGAATGTCAGCCATCAAGAAAAAATCGAGGGCATGGTAATTGGTGCCGGCTCCGATGTCGATCACCACGATGTCGACCTCAAGATCCCGGAACTGTTTCATGAGCCGCTTCTTGCGGGCATACACCATGTTGGCAGTCGCCAAGGTATCCCCGGTGCCGGCAATGAGCCTGAGATTCGGATGAATAGTGACAGGAATAGCGACTTCGTCCAACCGGCTGACTCGTTTATTCAGAAAATCCGTCAAGGTCACCGACGGATTCAATTCCCCGAACATGATGTGGGCATCGGCTCCGCCCACGTCGAGATCGGCCAGTATGACCCGCTTCCCACCCTTCGCCAGGGCCAATGCGAGATTGGCCGAAACCACGCTCTTGCCCACGCCGCCCTTGCCGGATGCCACCGAAATGAGCGCTCCCACCGTGTCTTCCTTTCGTTACGAAGTCATTGTACCGGCTGGTAGACAAAAGAAAAGGAAATGCACGATTCCAAACGTCCGCTTCCCTCTATCAACCCCTGCCCTGGAGTATCCGACGAATAGATCTGTGATATTCTCTTCCTCTCTTTTGGATGAAAGCGTGGAGGCGCTTCCACATGAGCATGCGAAAGGCCAAAATCGTCTGCACCATCGGGCCGGCGAGTAGTTCGCCGGCCGTCGTACATCGATTGATTGAGCGCGGCATGGATGCCGCCCGACTGAATTTCTCTCATGGCACCCATGAATCTCATGCGACAGCCATCACCGCCATTCGAAACGCAGCCGCACAGCGCGGATCAGAGGTGGCGATTATCCAAGATCTTCAAGGCCCGAGGATCCGAGTGGGTCAAGTTCCGAAGGCAGGAATCGAGGTAAGGCCAGATCAGACGGTATACCTACGAACATCGACTCCATCTCATGGGCACCGTGATGCACCACCCGCCGCGCCCCCCTCTTTTCTCGAAATTCCGGTTACCTATTCGTCGCTCGCGCGCGATCTCCGAGTAGGAGCGCGAGTGCTCATCAATGACGGACTTATTGAACTCATCACCGAGCGTATCGTGGATGATCGTGTGGAGTGCACTGTTCTTGCCGGCGGCACGATTACCTCGCACAAGGGCATCAATTTGCCGGACACCCAAGTCAGTGCCCCTACCCTGACCGAGAAGGATCGGGAAGACATTCGTTTCGGGACCGAACAGGGTGTGGATTATATAGCGCTCTCTTTTGTACGTGGTCCTCAGGACATCGGCGCCGCACGAGCTGTGCTGGCGGAGTACGGGAGCACTACACCGATCATCGCGAAGATCGAACGGGCCGAAGCCGTGGCTGCATTGGATGATATCTTGGAGCAGGCGGACGGTGTGATGATTGCGCGAGGAGATCTGGGTGTGGAGATGGGGCCGGAAGCCGTGCCGCTTCTGCAGAAGCGGATCATCATAGAAGCCAATCGTCGGCGGCGTCTGGTCATCACGGCCACTCAGATGCTGGAATCGATGACACAGACCATTCGTCCGACGAGAGCGGAAGCGTCGGACGTTGCCAACGCCGTCTTCGACGGCACGGACGCCCTGATGCTCTCGGCTGAAACAGCCATCGGCGCTCATCCGATCGAAGCGCTTCAAGTCATGGATCGGATTATTCGCGCGGCAGAAGAAGGTGCTGAGCCGGGGGTCATGCTCAAGCGCCAAGCCGACTTGGAACATCTTTCGATCTCAGAATCCATTTGTGCCGCAGCCTCTTTTGCGGCGAGGACAACCGATGCAACCGCGATCGTGGCGTTCAGCGAAAGCGGGACCACGGTTCGGCTGATCTCCAAGCAACGACCGAGCGCCCCGATCCTGGCATTCACTCATGCCGAAGCCATCAAACGTCGCATGGCGCTTTATTGGGGAGTCCGTTCGTTCATCATGCTGCGTATCGGGGAGACCGATCCGCACATCCGTGAAGCCGAACAGCGGCTGAAAGCAGAAGGACTGGTCAATAAAGGGGATCGGGTTGTGATCGTATCCGGGACGATGGCGGCACAAATAGGCGGCACGAACTTGCTGAAGCTCCATGAGATTAGGTGAGTCCGTTGGAATTTTTCGTATATTTTCCCAATCGTCATCATGGCACTTGATTCCATTCGCTTGAACGAGCTAGTCTAGCGCCCATCGGCTCAGTTGGTATGCGATGGAATCCTACTCACCGGCATCCTCACTTTCCTTACCACACATTGCACAAGTCGAGTCCCTAGGGGAATTGCCAGGTAGTACACATATGACCAGGTGATACAAACTAGCGGACGGATGAATTATCGAGGATGAATTTTTTAGAAATAGAGGCATTCACCTCAACACTTGGAGGAGGGCAACTATGGGGCATCACAAGATCGGTCTCATTATTCCACATCCTGAAGATCAGAAATGGGATTCGGTCTGGAAACTGTTCCGTACGCCCAATTTGAACCTCCCTACCCTCGCCGCTCTTATTCCGGAAGACGAGTGGGACATCGAAATCCAGGACGAAATCGTCGGGCCTCTGGATTTCACACGCGACTACGATTTGGTGTTCATCACAGTGACAACCGTCGTTGCCATTCGCGCGTATGAAGTCGCGCGGCTTTTCCGGGAACGGGGAGCCAAAGTGGTACTCGGCGGCATTCATCCCTCGACCATGCCCGACGAAGCCGTCAAACATGCTGATGCGGTCGTCATCGGGGAAGGAGAGCTGACCGTCCCGCGGCTGCTCGAGGATTTCAAAAAAGGCAAGATGCAACCGCAGTACCGCATGCCGTACATGGTCGAGCAATGGGATGAGAAACCGCCCCGGTGGGACCTATTGCCTCAAGGCTATATGTTTCGGGACGCGCTCACGGCGACCAGAGGGTGTAATTACCGCTGCACCTTCTGCTCCATTCATTTGGCTTTAGGAGGCGGTCAGTATGGGTTTCGGAAAAAACCACCGGCCGATGTCGTGAAGCTCGTCGAGAAGATGAACGGACCGATGGTGATGTTCTGGGATGATGACTTGTTGTCGGACCCAACCTATACGCGTGAGCTCTGCGCGGCCATGAAACCGCTCGGGAAGAAATGGATGAGCCAGATGAGCGCCACGTACGTTGCTCACCATCCTGAATTGCTCAAGACGTTGAAAGAAGCCGGCTGTTCGGCGATGTTCATGGGAATCGAATCCATCAATCAAGATTCGCTTAAATCCGTCGATAAACAAAATCAGGCGAAGCTGTATGAGGAGATGATCAAGCGCATTCACGACCAAGGAATCGACATTCATGCAGGATTTATCTGCGGTTTGGACCATGAAGATGTTTTCGATTTCGAGCGCACTGCCGAATGGGCGACGAAGATGGGTTTGGCAGGAGCGCTCTGGCGCATTATGACGCCCTATCCCGGCACCAAGCAGTTTGCGGAACTCAAAGCCGCCGGGCGGATCCTCACGGAGAATTGGACCGCGTATACCGGCGAGCATGTCGTGTACAAGCCGGCCAAAATGACCGTCGAGCAGTTGTACTGGGGACACAAGTGGGCCAAGGGGCAATTTTATTCGTATAAGTCGATCGGCCAACGGGCGATCCAGCGAGCTTCACAGAATGGGTTCGGTGAGCTGCTCAACATTACCGGTTGCGGGCTGGGTTACCGCTCCATGTTCCATCTGGCGGCAGATTCGGCGCCGGTCAATGTCTATCGCGACATGAACCACTTGCCGCCGCAATCGGAGCCGATCGCCTATCGGTTCCCCTATCCGCCGAAGAAGCGATTCAGCTTTATCACTGATCGATTGGACCACCTCCGTTCAAAGGTGCAGCCGCGCCCGAGAATCAATAAATGCTAAGAGGGCGGCAGGCTGCTCCCGGCTGACCGACATCCCGAATCGTCTAGGTGCGTCCATCCCACGCGCAAGAGTTGCGGCTGGTACAATAGGCTCCGCACGGAGGAACAGCCATGCTCATGTATCGGGTGGGTCTCTGGATCTTGTTCACGGTACTGATCCTGGCTCACGGCCCGGTACGTGCCGAATGGGTGGCCATCGATAAACGCTATCAGTCTCATCCGTTGCAAACGGCCTACATCGAGCCCGGTTCTATCCGCCGAGAAGGCAACGTAGTCGAGCTGTCGGCCCTCATCGACTGGAAAGCGATGCAGGGAGGCCGTTCTCCCACTCGATTTTACTCCACCACAATCACCAAGCAATTCGATTGCGCTGAAAGGCGTGTTCGGACGCTGGCGGCCACGGATTTCGATGGACATATGGGAATGGGTGAAGTGATTGGCGGAAGTGGATACTCGAGCGAAGGCCACTGGGTTGCCATTGAACCGGGAACACTCAATCAAGGCTTATGGGAGGCGGCGTGTGGGAAGGGATGATCGATCGGCATCACCTCACTATCTGAATCTGAGGTGGAACTACCAATCCAGCCTTGTTGGGTGAACTCCAAGCTCTGCACCGGCTGCAAACCAGCGTCGCCTGTGTCGCATCGCTCGGGGTATGCTGACTCTGCCCCACACGAAGGCCGGTCATGTGCAGTATGCTCACTTGAATGAGGACGCGAAGGCGATCTTGAGACGGTTTGATTCGTGGCAACGGTCGACGTGGGTATTCCCATCCGAAAACCCAGTCACGCGGCTGGATCAACGGAACTTCTGCACGAGGGGGCTTTGTTCCGGCAGTACAGGGCCTCAAGCTGGATGGAGTCACCTGGCCCACCTTGCGGCATACCTTTGCCAGCCGATTGGCGATGTCCGGCCACAACGAGGGCACGATAGCGGCCTTGCTGAGGCATAGCACCACGGGATTGGTTCGGCGGTATGCCCACCTCTCCCCCACCCACCTGAAAGCCGCTGTCGAAACGGAGCCAGTTTCGGCAAGCCTGTTGGGATTAGCTCGGAGACCGGCCAAGCCAAGGCGGAGGCGGCCCTGATTTCCAACGGAACCGTGAAAAAACCGTGGTGGAATGAATGGTAAAGAGGCCGTTACTAGGCCCGCGGTCTGGGCGAGCTTGTTCATCACAGAAACACTTGAGGTTTTTATCCGACGTCGACAATTACGCTAAACATGAGAAGAGCCGTCGGTACGAGCAAGCTTTGTTTGGAGCGGGCGATGGGATTTGAACCCACGACAACTAGCTTGGGAAGCTAGGACTCTACCACTGAGCTACGCCCGCTCGCTGCAACGGATCGTACGCTGGCGTTCCAGCACAAGTCAAGGAAGCGGTCATTCACGTTACGGTCTAAATTCCGCGACGGCGAACTTTTTCTTCCCAACCTTAAGACGGCGCTGTTGATGAAGTTCAAAAGAGATTAACTGATCGGGATTTGTTTCCTTCACGCCGTCCACTTCAATTCCGCCTTGAATGATCAATCGCCGCGCTTCACTACTGCTGGAAACCAAGCCGGTTCGAACGATCAACCGCGCAAGTTTTATGCCGCTACCCCGAGCAATGTTGATCTCTGACAGATCTTCCGCCTTCAGATCGATGCGTTTGTCGGGCTCGTCCGGAAACTCCCTGGCTTGAAATTTCTGTTGAAACTCAGTTCTCGCCTGGTGCCCGGCTTCTGTTCCGTGATAGCGCGCGACGATCAATTCCGCAAGCGCTTGTTTGGCTTCCATGGGGTGAAGGGTTTTTACATGGTCGAGACTCTCGGTCGTCAACAGTTCATAATACCGATACATCAGGGTATCGCTGATCGACATGATTTTCCCAAACATCTCCCCCGGTTTGTCTTCCAGGGCGATGTAATTGCCGACACTCTTGCTCATTTTTTTGACGCCGTCCGTGCCTTCGAGCAACGGCATCGTGATCACGACTTGCGACTCCTGGCCGTAGTCCCGTTGTAATTCTCGTCCGACGAGCAAGTTGAATTTTTGATCCGTTCCCCCGAGTTCTACATCGGCCTTGAGGACGACGGAATCATAGCCTTGTACCAAGGGATACAAAAACTCATGGACACTGATCGGCTTCTGCTCCTGATAGCGCTTATGGAAGTCGTCCCGTTCCATCATCCGTGCGACCCGATAATGCGCGGCCAGCTGAATGAGCCCTTCCGCCGACATCTCCTTCATCCATCGACTATTGAAGTCAAGCAAGGTCTTTGCCGGATCGAGAATCTTGAAGATTTGTCTCTGATAGGTCTTGGCATTGTCCAGCACCTGTTCCTTGGTCAATGCTTTACGAGTCTCGGATACACCGGTTGGATCGCCGATCATGCCGGTAAAATCACCGATGAGGAAGATGACTTGGTGGCCGAGATCTTGGAAGTGCTTCAATTTATGAATCAGGACCGTATGTCCAAGATGAAGATCCGGCGCCGTCGGATCGAATCCCGCCTTGACCCGCAAGGGACGACTCTCCGTGAGCGCCCGCTTGAGCTTGGCTTCCAGTTCGACAGGCTGAATCACCTCCACCGCCCCACGCCGGATCAGGTCTAGGTGCCGGTCTATATCAGTCATAACTCCCGGAGCCCCGTCGTTTGTTTGGAATTCGCTGCCGAGACCATCACGAAGGATTTAAGGCGTTCGAACTTCTTTGCCCCGATACCCTTCACCCCACGAAGATCTTCGATCTTTTGAAATCGTCCGACGGACTCTCGAAAAACGATCACACGTTGAGCCAGCACAGCTCCGATGCCGGGCAACGACTCCAGTTCACCGGCACTTGCACGATTGAGGTCGAGCCGGGAATGAATCGCCGTTTGTGACGGCCCTGTCTCTGCGCCGGCCTTGATGTTCGGACCCGGTATATTTCGGCTAGCCAAGCTGGCAGACCGGTTTTCGCGATTTTCCGATTCCGCCGTCCGAGAGGCGACAAGCTGTTGTTCGGTCGCTGAGGGGACGTCTTGAACCGACGGTTGTGGAGTCCATCGGATCCAAAAAACCGCGGCGATTGTCACGGCCAACAGACCGAGTTTCAGAAGCAGGGATTTGATCATGCGCCTGCCTTCTTCCGAATAAGATGAATGGTAGAGCCTCCGACGTTATTCATCGCCTCCATCCCATCTTCAGTAAGCGTCGGATGGGCATGGATCATCCCAGACATCGGCCACGACATATCCTTCTGGTCCAGCACAGAGAATGGCGATGTGGGTTTGATGGGACATAGCACGGTTGAGGCGAGGTCGAAGTTATGAGTTATGAAAGGAATTTTCGACACTCAACTTGGATTGGAGCATCACCCTTTCTTCTGACTGGCAAGGAAGGCTTCGTACTGCGAGGCCGTCATCAGCTGATTGACTTCTCCAGGATCGGCAAGCTCGATCACGGCGATCCATCCCTTGCCGTAAGGGTCGGAATTCACCACCTCAGGATTATCTTTAAGGGCAGTATTAATCTGGCTCACCGTTCCACTCACCGGTGTATAAATCGTGGACGTCGTTTTCGTCGACTCGACCTCACCGATCTGTTGGCCGACTTTGACAGAGACGCCCACTTTGGGTAATTCCAGAAAAACGATATCGCCTAAGGCATCCTGCGCAAAGTCGCTGATACCCACAGTCGCTCGTTTCCCGTCGAGGCGAACCCACTCATGCTCTTTGTGAAATCGCAAATCGGATGGAATCATGTCGGCTCCATTTTAGAAAACAATGCCGGCGGTTGAGATTAAGGAAGGCCAGTACTGTTCAGCCGTACCCTTAACCAGAGAGATTCTTCCGGATGGTAGTGGGCCGGACTGGCGTTGTCAAGGAACGATGTGAGCCATTGAACTTGAGCGGTTTTCAGGTGTCGGCAAACTGAAACCGAGGAACGGAACGGCACCAGTGCAGTTCCCCTCAACGGTACTGGTCGGAGCGTGGAGGGCGAGGATCTCCTCGCCCTCCACATAGAAAGGAACGGTCAGCAGAAAATCTCCATGCCGGGGAAGAAATATCCAATTTCGAATTGCGCGGTTTCCGGAGAGTCCGAACCATGCACGGCGTTGAATTCGATATTCGTTCCATGCGCTTTGCGGATAGTGCCGGCATCGGCTTTTTCCGGGTCGGTCGCCCCCATCAGCTCGCGATTCTTCTTGATGGCATTGTCACCCTGCAACACGAGGATGACCGCGGGTCCGGAAGACATGAAGGTGCAGAGACTTTGGAAGAAAGGGCGTGCTTTGTGTACGGCATAAAATCCCTCCGCCACCGACTGAGACATGTGAATCATCTTGATGGCGATCGTCTTCAATCCCGCTTGTTCATACCGATGCATAATGTCCCCGATGGCGTTTTTCTTGACTGCGTCCGGCTTGATGATGGCCAACGTTCGCTCACTCATGATCACTCTGTTTCCTCCAAATAGTTAAAGCACCCATTCAACGGCGTGCATTATAGGTACGGCCTCTTCTACCTTGCAAGCATCCCTATGGCCTCACGGCACTATGCGGCATGAGACCGATTCTGCTTTACGATGGACGCTCGCTCACCATGAGTATTCGAAAGGAAAGAACTCTGATAAATTAACGCACGATTTCAAATGCTTACGCATGTATTCGAAGTGTTAGCTACACTAATTGGGCGGCAGGCCTAAGGCGGGTCGGAGCCGTATGTGGCAAGCGCAGCGGCGACGCAGGCGCGAGTTACTGAGGACCTTGTGGAAGTCACGACGCGACAACCGAGTTCTTCATCCTAAGGGAAATTGAAAAGGAGTTTGAGTATGCACATTATCGTCGCCTTCTTTGTGTGTATTGGTTTATTGATCGTCATGGCTACCCTATTCATAGACAAGAACAATGTCTAAGACTTGCGGATATCACACCATCGCCCTCCCGCTGACGGCAAATGAAACGCTTAGCATGGCGTGAAAAGTATCAGCGGGACAGTCGGTTAACGAAACAGATCTGCGAATCGGAACGATGGAGTACTCGAAATGGTGGACATGCGATATCAACGATCGCATTCGAGGCCATATTGCTTCTGAATCGACTCTGCGACACCCGGCGGCTCCTTGGTGAGAAGCGCACATGTGGTGAAATTTCCGAAAACCTTCTTCTTACTCTTATCGATATAAGTCCAATCGACGATTTCTGTCTTCGCGAATGAGTACGATTGTCCCTTTTTGACTGAACGAATCATCGGAAGGTTGTCGATCCGTCCGGACCAGAGATCTCCTTGCGCTTTCAGATTGGAGACCCACAGATATTCCTGGTTATCGCCTTCGCTCACTCTGACCTTGACCGAATACTGGTCGGTGTTGGGTGGCGGCGCCTCGGCTTTTCGAAGAAAAGCTTCCAATCCCGCCCTGGCGCGTTCCATAGCTTGCTGCATTGCCGGATCCTCGTCGCTCATGTCGACCGCATTGTCTTTCTTGGCCTTGTCGGTAAACGATTGCGAGAATGCGGAGGAGGATACAAGGAGCGCCCATAGGACGAGGCTCAGCACCACAAGTCGTTTCATACAACCTCCCAGGTCCTACCGTTCACCACGAATGATGTGAGCACTGTTGCTCGGCCATATTGATCCCGTCCGGACGGCAATGCAAGATCGTTCACACATTCAGCCTTTCACAGAACCATGATGTACCTCTATCACATAAATCTCTGACAGGAAGAATTTATCTGTTTTCTGTTACTCTGCCCATATGCGCCGTCGCCGACGCACCCGTTCCCGCTCACGCCATTCTCATCCATTGATGTCGATGGCGCGCTTCGCTCATCGACGGTGGCAGAATCTCTGCTTATTTCTCTGGGCCGTCGGCCGAACGCCACCGGCGGCACGGCTGGCCATCAGTGCCAGCCTTCTCTTCGTCGTCCTGCTGGGCATCAATTGGGCCTATCACACATTCTACAAACCGACGGAATTGTTCTTTCCGGTGGAGAATGCGCTTACCAAGAGTCCCCGCGAGACCTGGCGAGAATACGGTGCGTTGTTTGAGGCACATTCGACAGCCATTATGACACCGGAACTGCTGGCCGCCTTGGCCCAAGCCGAGGGTTCCGGAAATCCCGTGGCCCGGACCTACTGGCGGTGGCGCTTCGTCTCGTCGAATCCTCTTGAGTGGTACCAACCGGCCTCGACGGCAGTCGGCATGCTTCAAATCACCGACGGCACGTTTCAAGAAGGGAAGCGTTACTGTATCCATAACCATGTGGTTGTTGAAGAGGGGCCCTGGCACAACTTCAACTCCTGTTGGTTCAACAGCCTCTATACCAGGGTCATCCCGGGCCATGCCATCGAGTTGACCGCAGCGTACCTCGATCGTCACGTAACGAAAGCGGTCGGAGAGCGATCGGCGACGTTCCAACAAAAGCAGGACTTGGCCGCGGTCATCCATCTCTGCGGCGCCGGAGCGGGCCGTGACTACGCAAAGCGGAACTTTCGACTTCTGGCCCATCAGCGTTGCGGGGACCATGATGTAAAGATCTATCTCACGCGAGTCAAAGCCATGGAACGCATCTTTGCGATGTTGGCAGCCGGGTCGATTCCCGCCAATATCCATCGCTGAGCCGATCAGGTCGGTGCTACGATGATCTTCAGTCCTAGGGGGATGCCCAGTATTTATATGGCCTAGTGTAGGATCCAGTCTTAGAAGCATGGAACGTTTATTGTCAGCCGCCCTGGCCTTGACACTCCTGACGCCGAGTATCGGTTCGGCTGGTGTCTTCAACTTGCAATCCAAGGAAAGCCAAACAGATGCGCTCATCGGTCCGACCCTTCCTGACCATGAGACGCATAATCGCCACACTGCGCTCGACAGCGGCGGCACGGTCCTGAATTGGGAAACCGGGGCCGGTCGCAGTTACTTCATTCCCGCCGGCGAGGTCCTCGCCTATCTCTTCCTGCTGAATCAATACGACCGGCATTTTAGTGACCCCAAGAGCGCCTATCGCACGGACGGCGATACCATTTGGCAACATCTCACGGATTCCAAATGGGTTTTCGACAATGATCAGTTCTCCGTCAATCAGTTCCTGCATCCGTACGGCGGCAGTATTTATTATGGAATCGCTCGATCGACAGGGCTCAGTTTCTGGGAATCGTTGCTCGCTAGTTCTGCCGGAAGTTTCTTGTGGGAGATCGCGGGGGAAACCACACCGCCCTCGATCAACGACATGATCGCCACTCCCATCGTGGTACCTTGCTGGGAGAACCGCTTTTTCGCATGGCGAGTCTGTTGCTCGAAACCGACGAGGGAAAGCCCGGCTTCTGGCGCGAACTGGGTGCGGCGGTGCTTTCACCTCCTATGGGATTCAACCGTCTGATCTTCGGTGACCGCTTCGATACGGTCTTCCCGAGCCGTCAACCGGCCACGTTCTTGCGCCTGCGACTCGGCGGCATCGTCTCCACGAGCAGTCACAACGTTGCATCGGGGGTTCGAGAGCACGGTGTTATCGGAGATGTCACGTTTACGTACGGTCTGCCCGGTCAGCCGGGCTATCGCTATACACGCCCGTTCGACTATTTTGACTTTCATGTCACGGCGGTCTCGACCAATACGCTGGAAAGCATCAATACTCGGGGCTTGTTGATGGGTACGACCTATGCGTTTGCAGAGACGACCCGTGGAGCGTGGGGTCTGTTCGGCAGTTATGATTATATTTCACCGCAAGTGTTCCGGGCCTCCAGCGTCGCGCTTTCACTCGGCACCATCTGGCAATCCTGGCTGTCGCGTTCGATTGCGCTTCAAGGCGTGGCGCTTGCCGGTCCCGGCTATGGCGCAGCGGGCAGCATTCAGCGTATCGAAGAACGCGACTACCACTATGGAACGACAGGTCAAGGGCTCCTCGCGCTGCGGCTGATCTTCGGGGATCGCGCGATGCTCGATTTCACCGGACGTGAATACTATGTCAGCGGTCTTCTGTCCGCGGAGCCGCACGGGCAAGAAAACATCCTGCGCGGCGAAACTTCCTTGACGTTCCGGATCTTCGGCTCCCACGGCGTGGCGTTCCGCTATGCCGTCTCACACCGCGATGCCCGCTATCCCAACGTCGAATATCGCGATCAGACGGTCGAAACGATCAGCCTCATGTATGTCTTTCTCGGCAAGACCGGGTTTGGAACTGTTGAATGGCGATGAATTTCTCATGTGATGGGAACCTTGGCGAGTTCGCATTTCAATGGCCGGAACACGGTGCCGTCATTACCTGCGTAGAGAGAAAAGTCCACGCTCCTTTCCCCTCATGCAAATAACACGACTCGGGCGCGCCGATAGCCATTCATGGTATGGTGGCCGCGACTTTGCGCTGCTGTACGAGGGTGCGTCTTCATGGGTTCAGATGGACCAACAGTATTACGCAAGACGGTTTTGGCCGGTGCAATCGGGAATGTGCTGGAGTGGTACGATTTCGCCCTCTTTGGATACTTCGCACCGGTCTTGTCCCGTCTCTTCTTTCCTGCTTCGGATCCGTCGTTATCCTTAATCGCCACGTTCGGCGTCTTCGCCGTCGGTTTTCTTGCCAGACCACTGGGTGCGCTGCTGTTCGGACACTGGGGCGATACAAGAGGACGACGAGCGGCCTTGGCCTGGTCCATTATTTTGATGGCATTGCCGACCTGCTTGGTCGGCTTATTGCCGACCTATGCGCAGGTCGGTCTTGCTGCACCATTGACACTCACGGCTCTACGTTTCCTTCAAGGTCTATCGGTCGGTGGAGAATTCACCGGCTCCGTGACCTTCCTCGTTGAGCATGCGGCATCGACTGAGCGAGGCTACATCGGGAGCTGGGCGGGGTTCAGCGCGCAGATCGGCGCGCTGTTGGGTTCCGGTGTCGGCGCCTTGATGACGGCGAGTCTCTCATCGGAGGCACTCCAGGAATGGGGATGGCGCATCCCGTTCGTGGTGGGAAGTGTCATCGCGTTGGTCGGTTGGTATCTCCGGCGGCGCATTCCCGAGTCGCCGGCTTTTGAGCGGCTGCAACAAGCCGGTGTGGTGTCTTCCTCACCGGTCCGTGAGTTATTCAGATCGCACCGTGCGCCGCTGCTGCAAGTGATAGGTCTCGTCCTGTTGCATGGCGTCGGGTTCTACATTTTCTATGTATTCCTCCCCAGTTATCTGACAAAAGTGACCGACCTCCCGATGGGAACGGCATTGCTGATCAACACGATGTGTATGGCGCTGTTGGCGATACTGATTCCGTTCATGGGCAAGCTGTCTGATCGAGTCGGGCATCGATGGGTACTGGCCTCCGGGGCAGCGGGTCTGGCCCTCGGCACAGTCCCGTTCTTTTTGTGGTTGAGCAGCGGCCATTTCGCGTTGATCGTCACGGCCCAAGTCTTGATTACGGTGTTCGTGTCGGCTTATATGGGTCCGTTCTTTGCCATCGTGGCGGTTCTCTTTCCGGTCGCCCGGCGCTATACAGGCCTCTCAACTTCCTACAATATTGCTTCGGCTTTGTTCGGCGGGACTGCACCGTTGATGGCCACAGTGATGATGGAACGGAGCGGGAGTGTGCTGGCTCCAGCCTGGTATGTCAGCCTGTGTGCCGTCCTGTCGTTAATCGCACTGTCCACGATTCGTGAAGAGCTGAAAGAAACAGTCGAGGTTCAGGTCGGAACTCCTTGACGGTAGAGACTCAACGTGCTGTATTTCAAGAACGACGCATAGCCTGCATGACCGATCAGATCATTCCATCTCCCATCTTTTCCGGCCCACCCGTCTCTCGTTGGAGAGGGCCCTTCCCCCAACTTCGGCGAGACACTCTCGGCTTTCTCTTGCACTGCCAAACGTACGGGGATGTGGTCAAACTCCCGATGGGGCTTGTTCGCGAACTGCTCTTGCGGCAGCGCGATGCCACCATGTATGTGCTGAACCATCCGGCCGACGTCAAGCATGTGCTGGTGGCGAATCAAGACAATTATCGGAAGGCTCCGGTCGCTCCGGCTGAATCGCGCATCTTCGGCCAGGGCGTCCTCCATACGGAAGGCGAAATGCATCACCATCGGCGGCGGCTGTTGCTTCCCTTTTTTCATGGAAGTCACGTGACCGCGTATACCGACCTGATAACGAGCAAGACTCAAGACCTCTTGGGACTCTGGCACGATGGGACGAGCATCGACATCGGACAGCAAATGGCGTCTGTCACCCTATCGGTGATCTGGCGTCTGCTCTTCGGACGTGAAGTGGGTGCCGAAGCCGATACCATACGGGAGACCATTGCGGTCGGTCAACGTTTGATCAAGCTCCAGTATGATTCCCTTCTCGCGACCTTGATCCCACTGTGGGTGCCGACACCGACTCATCGCCGGCTCACTCGCGGACTGGGGGCTATGGAGTCGATGATTCACCGGTTCATTGAGGAAAGGCGTGCGTCGTCTCATCAGAGCGAGGATGTATTATCGCTATTATTGGCTGCGACGGATATGGACGGTCGGCAACTGAGAGATGAAGAGATTCGTGACGAACTCATGACGTTCTTGCTCGCCGGCCACGAAACCACCGCGAACGCGCTGACCTGGACCTGGTTTTTGTTGTCGCAATGTCGATCGGTATGGGAACGGCTTACATGCGAATTGAACGAGGTTGTAGGTGACCGTCTTCCAACTGCCGCGGATGTGCCTCGTTTGCCGTATACGAAGATGGTCTGGAACGAATCATTGCGCCTCTACCCTCCAGCCTGGACCCTCCATACCCGTCTTGCCCGCACCCAGGACCACCTTCCATCCGGCGCAATACTGCCGTCGGGCGCGTGGGTCTTTATCAGCCCCTGGAGTCTGCACCGCAATGCGCGATGGTTCCCGGATCCCAACCGATTTGATCCCGATCGGTTTTCAGAGGGGGCAAATCGGCTCCGCCCACCGTTCAGCTACATCCCTTTCGGCGCCGGTGGACGTCGGTGCCTCGGAGAGTCCTTTGCGGAGTTGGAAGGACTATTGATCTTGGCGACGATTGCGTCCAAATTTCGGTTGCGTCTGGTTGATGGTCAGGCAATTCAACCGGAACCCGTCATGACGCTACGCCCAGATGTTCCGGTGCAGATGATCGTTCAACGGGTTGCTATCGCGGAGTCGATTCCCGTCCACGCCTAGATCGCTCTGCTCGGATCCGTTCCTCCGTACTGGGCATCTTCTCATCGGTATGGTACAACTCGCGTCCGAGTGCGTGAGAAAGGACCGTTCGATGATGACAAGCAATGTCTTCCTTTCCGTCCCCATCATCTTCCTTGCCTTCATCTACTCGACCTTGTTGTCAGGATGTCTCTCGCCGGTCACCTTGACTCGAGCCGTGATCGCCTATGATGACGCCATTACCGAGTCACAATCGAAGCAACTGCTTGTGAACATCGCCAGAGCGCAGCACCATCAGCCGATTCACTTTACCGGGGTCTCCAATGTCGCCGCGACTTTCGATTTTCGTTTCACGGCCGGCGCCACCCCGGCTCTCGCCGGTTTGGCCAATACGCAGATCCTGCCGATCATCAGCGGAAGCGTGGCCGAGAATCCGACCATCAGCATCGCGCCGATTGAGGGGGAAGATTTTACCAAGCGCTTGCTCACCCCATTCCAAGAATCCAAATTGACGCTGCTCCTACGGCAGGGCGTCGATATCGATCTCCTCCTCCGACTGATGGCCAAGGAGCTCCGGGTGAAACAAAACGACGGAGTTGTTGCTTATCGGAATGATCCGTCCGATAAGGTCGGCTATGAGATGTTCCGGCGAGAGGTCCTTCATCTCTCGGCCATTCAAGATCACAACAGCCTCCATGTGGAGCCGATGATGATCGAACGAAGCTGGACCATACCTGCCGACTCGGTCACGGCGGAAGGATTCAAAGCGCTCGAACAGGAATACCAGGTGGAGTATAACAGGCAGAACAAGACGTACACATTGCGGAAACAGATTGAAGGCGGCACGCTGATCACCAATTACGACCCCGATTCGCTATCAAAGGGAGAACGGCTCCGCTTGCAGCATGAGAACGAACAGGGGCTCGGCCACGACGTGACCTTTGATATTCGCCCGGGGCATCTTGGAGGCGATTGGCCGATCAGAGGCGACTTTCGATTGCGCAGCTTCAACGCAATGTTGAACTTTCTGGGGCAATCCATCGCTGAAGAGCCGGAGTACCATGTCGACAAAGATCCCCGTACTCCTGAGGTGGCGGAGAATCCCGTCAAGACGCTGGACTTGATCGTATCACCGTCAGTGCCGACGGGATTGGATCTCGTGATGAAATCGCACGGGCAATATTACGCCGTCAACACGATCGGACCACAGGCTCGCTGGAACCGAGAAGCATTCAAGCTCTTGTCACAATTATTTCAGATGACCGTCACTGAGGTTCCACGCGCCGGCGTACCGAGCATTACTATCGCCAAATAGGGCGAGACATTCCGCTGTCTATGAATGAGAATGAGGGGAACCTCGGTTATGCGTCGACCCGATCGAGAGTGGGTTTCGGGGAACGTCGACCGACGAAATAGATGATGGCAGGAAAGAGCATCGTCGTACCTGGAAAAATCATTCGATACCCCCACCAGGGTAAGCTCGGTCGAAAAAATCCCAACCCAACGGTCAGCAGAATGGACGCGAGGATCCCATAGACATAGGCGGGAACCAACGTCGTGGAGTGGTCTTCGCTGCGCTGTTTTGACGCGGCAATGAACCCCTTGACGAGGAGATAGACGGAAAAGACGATACAGGCAGTGCCGTAATACGCCGCGTATTCTTGCTCTTGCATAAGGCCGTCCTGGTTGATGCTCCTACGAGGCCGTTGGGTAGATAATGTATAGCGTATCGCCGCTGCTCTTGTCGAGCCGGGCCTTAGGTTCTTGTAGACTCATTGGTCTATCTACGTGGTGCAAGAAGATCCCTTTGACCTTGTATTTGTCGATATCTCCTCCGAGAATGGATCGAACACCGGCCGGTATCCGCATGTTCGGTGACAGCCCACCCGTATACAGGAGAGCTGCCTATGAAAATGTTGGTGATCGTCTTTCGGGAATCGCTCGTGGAACAGGTGCATGCGTTGTTGAACGACTACGAGGTGAGCGCCTTCAGCGAGCTGCACAACGTGGCCGGAAAAGGAGCGACCGGCCCCACCAGCCAGTTCTTTCTGGCACCGATGACCAACCGAATGATTCTCACGGCGGTCTCCGATCAATTGGCTTACCGTCTCATCGATGCCTTTACACACTTTCGATTGAAGCAAGAGGCAGCCAAGGGCGACAGTGTTTTCCCGCTCCATGTCTTTGTGCTGCCCTGCGAACAAGCCGTGTAACGCGATCGGGTTCTATTCATAGTCAGCGATACGGCCCTTCTGAGATCCTAGTTCCCATATGAGTCTAAACATGGCGGCCTCCAGGATATCAGCTGGAGGCCGTGTTGGAAGGAATCGCTCGAAAACCGTCGGCTCAGTCGGCGCTTGGCGTCAGCGATTCGGTCGCTTGCTTGGCATTTTTCTTGGCGTTGGCTTTCTTCGCCTTAGCCGCTTTTTTCATTTCCTGCTTCTCTGCCTTCAGGGCATCTCGTTTGGCCTTCATCTCCGATTTCATCTGCGCTCTGTTGGCCTTCATGTCGGCCTTCATCTGATCCTTCTTAGCCTTGAAGCTATCCCTCATCTGCTCCTGCTCAACCTTCATCTCATCCTTGACCTCGCCGGCCATTGAGCCCATCTCCTGTTTCAGCTCCGACTCAAAGCTTGAGGTTTCTTCCGCCATGGCCAAACCATACGTTTCGAGTGCCAATGCGCATACAACTGCCGATGCGAGAATGAACCACATGGATAAACCTCCCTGAAAAATATTGTGTCACCGTGAGCGACGCCGGAAACCGGTGTCCAGCCTAGAGCTGTCCTAAGGTTGTGTTTCCGGCAATGGAGCAAAGAAACCACGGCCTCCAGTAGATTGTCCGCTGGAGGCCGCACAAGAGCCCGCACTCAATGGAGTACGCTCGGTGCGTTCATGCGGAGACGAGCGTTATGGCCTGATCTGCCACAGCAAATACACCAACCCCACAGTCACTGCTGATACCAGAACGAAATGCATGGACTCACCTCCCTATGTCGTACTCTGTCTGACGCCGGAAACCGGCGTTCCGTTATGGGTATCGCGAGATGGGTTTTCAGGCAACTGATTTTAAGATTTTAGATGTCAGCTATGCGGGGATCGGCGACGCAGCGCGTTGAAACCCATTGCCGCTGCCAGCGGGACTGTCCTCGCTGCAATCAAAACATCCATATCGTCCGGGGGCAAATAGTCGGCATGGTGAATATGATGGTGTGGTAGAGCGAGGGCGCGAGTTGCCGGAGACTGTACCGTCGGTCGGTATACTGAAAGGCCGACCGGATGATTGCGTATAGATGGTGGCTGAGAGTTACGTGAGGAGAGCGTTGCCGTGCATTCGACTGAAAACATCCCAGTCGAACTGCTTGGGTGTCACTGCATGGAGCGGAATCGGTCCGATCGATCCCCGTTCACGGTAGGCCAAGAGACATCCGACAATGTCATCGGGCGACTCGATCAGTCGGTGCACCATTTCATGAGCCAGATGCTGAGCAATGGCTTTGTCTTCCGGTATCGGTCTGGCACCTCGGAGCGTGTGACCAAGGATGGTGGCTTTGGTGGCGAGTGTGAGCGGATAGTGACCTGGCCGCGCTTGCCGTTCCGGCCATCGGGTGATGACGTCGGCCACATACTCGACGAGGCCATGGACTCCACCATCTTTGTGATGCCGGTGCGGCGTTCGTTCGGCAACGATGAAGAGGTGGCTTTTGTTCGGCACTCCCAATGTCCGTTTGAGCGTCCCGAGAATCACCTCATCGATATAGGCATTCGGGTCGGGATGTTCGTTGACCAACAACCCCTCCGCTCTGGCCTGATAGGCGCAGGCCAACGCAAGATGACCTGATCCGGCACCCATGACCTCCACAAAAAACACCGTGCCCATCGCTGCGCTGGTGGCTTTAAGCGATTCGATCGACTGATCCGCCAGCGCCACCGCGGATTGAAATCCGAGAGAGATCGTTCCTTCTATATTATTGTCTATACTGCCTGGAATGCCGGCCACCTGTACGCCGAATCCTTCGTAAATCGCCCGAGCGCCTCGCATGCTCCCGTCGCCGCCCAACACAACCAATACACCGTCACGCAGATACGGTTCGAGGTGCCGTATTGCCACGTGCTGGACTGTCTCTTGTTTGAAGTCCTCAAAACGGCTGCTGCCGATGGGGCTGCTTGGATGGCTGCTCATGCCGCGGGTGTGCTCTTCGGTGACTCGTTCGATCCAATTATTGGCAAGGCCGAGATAACCGTGCCGGACGAAATAGACCTCCAACCCCGTGCGTTGGCCGGCCACATGCAGTTCTTTTAACGCGGCGCCCGCCCCGGCGAAATCACCTCCTGACACGAGGGCCACGATCCGTTTAAGAGTTCGTGGCTTGAGCGTCACGCGATCTTTTCTCGCATTCTCTACTGTTACCCAGGTGTTGCGCGCTACTCGCTCCCGCTCGGACAGTCCGACCGCCGTTGAATAGCCTGACATCCGTCCCTGTTCGACTGTGAGCAGCACGACATTGTCTTGGCTTTCCTTGTAGTCGCTGAACTCGCTGAAAGCTTCATGGAAGGGACGCGGGTCCAAATAGATCATCAAAGCCCGCAAGGTGGAACTGTGAGTATAGAGGCAGGCGACTTTACCCTTTTGCGCAACGCCTAAGCGGTGGAGGCCGTCGATGACATCGACATAGAGATCGAAGAAAGAATTGCCGCCCGGATAACAATACAGCGGATCTTTCATCAGCCGCTTGGCCGTGGATGTCTCGACGTTGAACGCGCGCGCCGCTTCTTCGACCTCTTGGGACTTCTCCAATCCCGTGACCCAACCGAAATCCGACGATTCGAGAGCTTGCTCCGCGATCGGTTCGGAGGTAGAGGAACCTTGCTGTAGCGCTGCCGACACTCGTTCGTACAGTTGCCTGGTGTTTGGGCTACGGCTGATGCGATGAAGGAACGTACGTGGATCGAGGTAGTTGGTGAGATGTAAAAAATCGAGCTGCTGTCCCACCACGCCGATCATGCGGGCGAGCGCTGCCCCGACCGTGTCGGCTTTGGCGACCCCTCGTTCGCGGTCCAAGTGGTTCGGCAAGCGGCATCCGACACGATGAGTCTTGCTGTCGACCTGTGACACGCCGTGACGCATCGTGAAGAACAACGTTCGCTCGCCCAAATCCCGAGGCAATAACCAAAACCGGTCGTCGCCCAGTTCCAGGACGATGCGGCCTTCCGCCAGCGTAGGCGTGAGCTGCGTACGAGGCACGATGGCGACAGGGCGCCGATAGGTCGGTTTGGCGACTGCTCCGATCGTGGTCTGAAGTAACGGCTGGAGTGAGCCTTCGGCAAGGAGCCTGTTCCAGGCGGCAAAGAAGACCAGCTGATCATCGATGAGGCCTTCGCGAGCCGACCGGTACTCTTCAGCTGTTGCAAACCCGGACTTTGAGCGTTTGATGAACGAGCGGAGTTGTTCCATTTTATTGTGGACGCGATCCAGGTCATCGCCGGAAGCTTCTATGGGCGGAGGCTCCACGAGTCCCCGCTCCGACGCTCGTCGAGCAAGGGCGCGACCATAAGCAAGAAGTCCTTCAACGGTGACGAAATCCAGTGGGTGACTCATAGCAGATCGCTATCCTAACAAACGAGATTATGACAAAGATGTAGAGATAGAACGCCGGTCCGGTTGTCCATGCATTGGAACTCAATCCTAAACCGATGCACGGATCGTAGCAAGGGACTCGAGGACGTCTCCACATGACGATGGGTAATGAGGACGCGATCCGCTTTTAGCGAGCTCGTGCCGACAAGACTTTTTAAACTATCTGTGTGGTGGAGGCAGCCTCTTGGCGGCCATATGCGAGCGACAAGCAATAGAGGGAGAATTACTCACAAGGTAACGTTGCGAGCAGCAGTCCCAGTGAACCATTCAGAGGCTTATGGCATGACAACCAGTTTGCTGAACTTCTCACGTGCCGCATTCACGATTGCAGACGGCGCTTTGTCGGGACTCCCGGCGTCAAACGGTGGCTGAGGGTCGTATTCGATGAGCAGTTGGGTGAGCTGCGCTGCATCGGCACCAAACTCTTCCGCAACCAACTTGAGCGCCATGTCGATCCCGGACGAAACGCCGGCGGCCGTGAGGACCTTGCCGTCACGCACTACACGCTGTTTGGTCGGAATGGCACCGAATTGTTTTAAGATGTCGAAGGCAAGCCAATGCGTGGTGGCATTCAGCCCCTGAAGCACGCCGGCGGCTGCCAGACCTAAGGCGCCGGTACAGACCGACGTGGTCCACTTGGTCGTACGGTGCACCTGCGCCATCCATTCCAGGACCAGCTGATCTCCCATCACTGCTTGTGGAAAGGCCGTGCCCGGCACTACGAGGATATCGGGGCTGATGGTTTCATCGAGCGTATAGTCCGCCGTCAAGCGGAGCCTTCCGAAGTCGGTGCGCTTCACACCCTTCTCGCGTGCCACGAAGCGCACATCGGTACCGAGTGTCGGCGACTGAAGGACTTCGTAGGGACCGATCGCGTCAAGCGCCGTCATGCCGTCGTACAACAGTATGGCCACTTGTAACTTTTTCTCAAGATTCATCATCTGCCCTCTTGATCATCAATGAACATCAAATGAGCGACACAGATCAGGATCTGTGCCGACCGCTCTGCGATATTCCGCAGATTTTTCTGCATGGACTGCAAAGATTCCGGCAGCAAGTTTATGGAAATTCAGCAAAAGTAACAACATTCAGCCCGGCGATCGATTCGAAAACCTCGTTTGTTGCTTGTTCGATCGACAAGTCGGCCGGCATATCCATTCCGGAGATAATCCATTTGTGTTGCGATGCGAGTCCGTGTCTCTGCGCCGGCGACTCGCTCGACCAGATGAAGTCCCAGATCGATACCGGACGTCACGCCTCGCGCCGTGACGACATCTCCTTCGTCTACCACACGATCCTCAGTCACCTGTGCACAGTACGGCTTCAACTCTTCAAAAGCCCTCGTCATACGATCAAAGATGATGAAGGCGGTCTTCATAGGAGTTTACGACGCGGATGGAAGGTCGATCCCCTTTTCGTTCATCGCGTAATGAGCGGAGGACCTGCTGACCTTTCCGGACGGATTAAAGCTAAAGAGTTCGGCCACCATTCCGCTCACGCCCTTGTAGTAGATAACAACGCTTTCAGCACCGACCAAGATCGAATGGAGTTCAAAGCGCACTGTAGGTGGTCGCGCAAGGGCCTTGGCCCAATAGGCGGCCACTGCGGCTTTTCCCTTCAACCTGAATCCTGCGGCGCTTGTGAGCGAACAATGTACATACTGATAGACCT
>JACOEH010000060.1 GCA_024998685.1 Nitrospira sp. | reverse complement strand
CATCTATCTTGCCGCCTCTGTGCAATGGGTGCTGTAATTGTCAACAGGCCCTAGGATTGCACGAGCCGGCTCAAACTTTCTTTACGCACCGGAGGAGGACGACATTATGCGCAACGGAACCTCTAGCAACGAGGGAAGCAAGGAGGTTCTTGCGTTTTTAGCTGGAGCATTGATTGGGGCGGGTGTTGCCATGCTCCTGGCTCCTCAACAGGGCTCAGAGCTGCGCGGTCGTCTGCGCGACTATGCCAATCGTGCGAAGGATGATCTACTTGATATGGGGCAAGAGGCATGGGACACCGCCGTGGAGCGAGGCACGGGATATTATAAGAAGGGAGAAGAGTCCATTCGAGACGTGGGACGTTGATAGGTATGCCTTACTGGGATGATGGAAACTATTACTTTTTGGCTCGGGTCACAATGCGAGTCTTGTGAGTGGTCACGCCCTCTGGGCTCAACCATGGGATACAGCTGGTATCGGGGACCGGCTTCGAGCTCGATTTTGGGACATAGACCTTTTGCGGCTTCCATCCCGGTTTGACTGAGGAATTGGGCTTCGCGGTTTTCTTCGGCATCACCTCGTGATTATACCAGCAGAATCTCCCTAAGACATCGGGATACCCTTAGACAATGGATATCTATGGCTATCACCAAATTTGTAACCGCTCGGGACTGTGGAGTACCCTCCACCACCCATTGGGGAACCAACACGGTAAGAAGAATCTCTCCGAAGCTGGGGACTCCAGAGGTGTAAAACCTAAGAATCTTGTTTAACCCGCATTCAGGCAGAATTGCGCAACCTCATACCTCAGCCTATAGGAGATGTACGAGAGGAGTGAGCTCTGGTTTCGATGTTCTGTCGTTCGACAGAACATCGACTCAGGCAGCGTATGGATGATCCCACTTGCTCGAGTGAACTCTTCCCTTTCGTGGCCGGCTCATCAGCTCGAAGAATTTTTGCAGGAGACGCGCTGGTCGGACTGCCGTTACAGGGCTTTCCTGAAATGCGCCGGATTGGTCTTCAAGAGTCAGAAACGGAATCGCATAGCGAAGTTCGACGTGGCTTGGTCGTACAACACCGCTGAGAGCCAGCATGCGAAGGGCCTTCCGTTTTTGTCGGGTGCGTGCTCTATAAATTTGAAATTGATGAAGCAGCATGCAATGACCTCCGTTCTCATGAGCCAAACCCCGCTGCCGAAGTCAGGTCCACAGGATGCTCCTGAAATCCGTATCCAGGCTCCGTGGATGGCCGCATTGGCGACAACGAACGAATACGCTCGAGTCATCAGAAATCCCGGAAGCTCGAAGGACAAGTTGGTACGTTTTTCCTCCGCAGAAGGGACATGCTCTCCCATGAAGGTTCTTATGGATAGGTCCTAGTCGGTTGAGTTGCTTCTCCATTATCCACCTCCCAGTCCATTAACGGAATAAAGCTACAGCGGTGCGAGTGAATAATCGATTTCGGCTCACAGCTGTGCATAGCCGTACGTGGTTCATATCAACCAATGATTCCCAGAGGCCCAAATTGGGTGAAGGCAGATTTCTTCTGGAGGGAGAAGAAATCTTTTGCTGCTCGCAGGTGGGCTATCCGCAAGCAACTACCTTCACCCAAGATTATTCCATCAAATGCTTTGGCAGATGACAAGGTCGTAATTTTCCTAGTCTGACGGCTGCTGAACGTAGCAATCGCTGTCAGGCGCGAATCATGATGTGTTCGCCTATCCTGGCCGATGTCGGCAAGGGGTTTCCTTCTGAAGTAACGAACTGTTTGAGCCGCGCTTGGTCCTTGGGTGAAACGAGAAGAAGGTCGATCTTGATCCACTCATTCTTGACCCACTGAACCTCCGCTAATTTGAACACGCTATACACGTCTTCATCGGGGAACCACAGGCGGAGTCTGACATAATCGCCGGGGCGTAGCGTTTCAGGGTTTAGGATGGCAGGGTGAGAGGACGATAGTTCATACACGCAGCCATCGCCTATGAGGCCCTCCGCTCCCTTTGAAAGCACACAGTCGATGCCGATTTTTGGTAGGAGTCCTGGAGGCATGCTCTCTCCTTTCATGGAAAGTCTGAATGGTGGGGAAACGGTAATACAGGATGAGAGGGAGAGCTACTATCCTGGCAGGTGGAAGAACCTAACTAAAGAGGCATTCACCGTGACTCTTCTATCGTTGGACACTAGCATGATATTCTGATCTATATTACTTTGTATTTACAATATCTTATGATCACTATTTAATGTTACAACTAATATTATTCTGAAAGGGAAATAGAAGCTTGAGCGTTGATTGCCTCTCGTCTTTGTTTGGTAAGCGGACTTTAACGACTCATTCATGCCTATGCTCTGTCGACGGTATGCGGCGAACGGTAGAAGGTCGCTGAAAAATCAATCTCGCTCCTGGTTTAAAGGTAAGGTAATACCAAATCCATTCCGACATGACTCGGAATCGGTTCCGGAAGCCGATCAGGAAGAAAATGTGCACAACGCACCAGATCAGCCAGGCGAAGAGTCCTGAAACATGCACCAAGCCGAACTGCGCCACGGCTTGCGCTCGGCCGATCGTCGCCAGCATGCCGCGGTCTGCGTAGACAAAGAGAGGCCGTTGGTCTGGAGCGATGTCCCGATCGATGAGGTCCGCAACATACCGCCCCTGTTGCATTGCGACAGGGGCCACTCCCGGCAATGGCTTCCCATCGTGCCCCACGCAATGTGCCGCGTCACCGATGACGAAGATCCATGGATCGCCGGGAATCGTTAGATCCTGTCCGACCTTAATCCGGCCAAAGGAATCTTGTGGAGCCGAGAGAGTGTTCAGGAGAGAAGACGCTCGATTGCCCGCCGCCCATATGACATTCGTCGAGGAAATCCATTCCTGTCCAATCTTCACACCGTCGGCTTGGACGGCACTCACCGGGTTTCTGAGTTTGATCATCACGCCCATGCGAGTCAGCGCAGCGGCTGCCTTCTTGGAAAGGTCGGCATCGAACCCCGGCAGAAGGCGTGGACCAGCCTCGACGAGAATGATGGAAAGATCTTCCAAGCGCAAGTGAGGAAAGTCCGGTCCCATGGCCTTTCTGCCGAGCTCGGCCAGCGCACCGGCTAATTCAACCCCGGTCGGCCCTCCTCCAACGATGACGAACGTCAGCTGGCTCTGAACGCCGGTCGAGGTTCTCCGCCGTTCCGCCTCCTCAAATGCGAGCAACATCTTCTCTCGAAGTTGGACGGCATCGGTCATCGTCTTGAGTCCGGGCGCAAACGACTCCCACTCGTCGTGGCCGAAATAGGCGTGGCGTGAGCCCGGAGCGACAATCAAGGCATCAAAAGAAATGGGAACGCTGTCCCTGAGTTGGACGACTCGAGCGGTCCGATCGATCGCCATCACATCATCCATCACCACACGGACATTGGGCTGTGAGCGGAAAAGCGTACGTAACGGCCAGGCAATATCACCGGCCGACAACGCTGCGGTGGCTACTTGATAGAGGAGGGGCTGAAAGACGTGATGATTCGTGCGGTCAATGAGGGTGACCTCGGCATGGCATAGGGATCGCGCAACCGTTAAACCTCCGAACCCACCGCCGATAATGACGACTTGCTTGCCGATCATGCTATCGTACTCAGCGAAGATATGATCTTGTCGGCTTGTTGTGGTGCATGTCTATCTTCCGGACGCTGACGACGAAGGACATAACATCCCCACAATGTATAGCCATGTCGGACTTCCAGCATTATTCGTTTCCTGTTTTGCCTCGACGGCGCGTGAGTGGGCAATGAAGAGAAAATCGTAAAGCCGGCTGTCGAATCTTACGCCGACGAGATTCCCAGCTTCCAGCCATGCCGTGCACTTTATCGTGCCTACCCATAATAGAGAAAGCCTAAGAGAGTCACAATCCGACAATATTGGATTCGGATCGGTGGCGATGCTACTGAAGGACTACGGAGAGTGCTTCCAACGAACAATCAGAGATGAATACGTGTAGAGCGATCTGGTCCGACAGTTCCCGGCGTTACGCCGCACGACGTGATGACGAGCGATTCTCGACGGCGGTGTCGCGTACATGATCTTTGATCGGCCTATCGCGCTGACCGGAAGGTTGTTCACAGAGCAATCTCGCGCCCGGTTTGAAGGTGAGGTAGTACCATGTCCATTCCGACATCACCCGTATCCGGTTCCTGAGACCGATGAGGAAGAAAATGTGGACGATACACCAGAGGGCCCAGGCCAGGGGGCCGGATGTGTGGATGGGGCCGATTTGAGCGACAGCTTGGGCGCGGCCGATCGTAGCCAACATGCCACGGTCGGTATAGGTAAACGATGGACGTTGATCTGAACCGAGGTCCTGATTAATCAGATCCGCAACATATCGTCCTTCTCGCATGGCAACCGGAGCGATTCCTGGTAATGGTTTGCCGTCGCGGCCAAGACAATGGGCGGCGTCGCCGATGACGAAGATCCAGGGCTCCTCCGGAATCGTCAGGTCCGGTTGGACCTTGACCCGACCGCACGAATCCTGTGGAGCTGCCAGCGTGTTCAGCAGAGGCGACGCCTTGTTGCCCGCCGCCCAAATCACATTGCTAGACGCGACCCATTCGTTGCCGACCATGACCCCATCGGGACAGACTTCAGTTACCGCGTTATTGAGTTTCACCGTCACGCCCATACGTTCAAGTACCGTCAACGCCTTTACCGACAACTTGGCATCGAATCCCGGAAGAATACGCGGGCCAGCCTCGACGAGAATGATGGAGAGATCTTCCAAACGCAGGTGAGGATAATCCGGTCCCATGGCTTTTCTGCCGATTTCGAGAAGCGAACCGGCTAACTCGACTCCCGTGGGACCTCCTCCCACGATGACGAAGGTGAGGCGATTCTGCGTACCGGTCTCGGCCCGTTGCCGTTCCGCGACCTCAAATGCGAGCAACATCCGCTCTCTCAAATGGACGGCATCCGCCATGGTCTTGAGTCCAGGAGCCGATGCTTCCCACTCATCATGTCCGAAATAAGCGTGGCGTGAGCCGGGAGCGACAATCAAGGCATCAAAGGCAATAGGGGCGCTGTCCCGAAGCTGGACCACTCGAGCGGCCCGATCGATCGCCACCACGTCATCCATCACCACACGGACATTCGGCTGCGAGCGGAAAAGCGTACGTAACGGCCAGGCAATATCGCTCGGAGACAACGCGGCGGTGGCCACTTGGTAGAGCAGGGGTTGGAAGACATGGTGATTCGTGCGGTCGATCAGGATGACCTCGGCATCGCGCAGGAAGCGCGCCGCCGTCATGCCTCCAAACCCGCCCCCAATAATGACAATACGTTTTCGAGTCATGGTACGAATAAAACGGTGGGCTTAGACACAATTCCACGTCACAAGTAGAGGTTATGCAACCCAGGCTACGTGGCAATAAAGAAACTGTCAAAGACTTCCTCCAAACCCGCTCGAACTCTCTAAGAATCGGCAAGCCCGGTGTTGTCTTGAGTCCATTGGGGATGATAGCCACATCGTTTAGGCGGCGGTTTTGGTGCTGCTACACTTACTTCATTGCATAAGACTTTCATGGCTCGTTTCATCCACGGGGAGAGGAAAAGGAGTACATCTCATGGCCGTCAAAGTTCCTCACACTATACAGATGACTATTTCCACCTGTTTCGCCGCCGTCCTTTTCACGATTGCCGCCTGCTCCGGCGGTTACCATACGGCCGATGTAAACGGCGAGAAGAAGGTCTATCGTGTTGATGAATATGGCGCAAAGACGCTCATATACGAAACGGACCAAAACGGCAAAACCGCCATCCAGGATACCGACGACTCGATGGCAAAACGACAACCTACCGCTCAAGAGATCGCAGAACAACTCAGCACGAAGCGGCAGCAGTCGGATCCCATTTATGTCAGCCTCGCCCCACCGGTGCTGGATGCGCACATGCAGAAGGCGGAGCGATCAAAAGGGGCCGTGGCGGAACAGATTCGAAATGAATTGGAGGCCGATCCCAACATCAGGCTGATCGAGGAGAATGGGAATCGATCAGGTTTGTTAAAGCCCCATGGCGCGGCGAGCGCCGATGTCGAAGTGTTGTCGAAAGTCTCGCTGAAGGAAGCCTATGGGATCGATCGAAAGACAGGAAAGCCCAGCAAGACGCTGGCAGTGGTTTTTGAAGCAACCATCACATCACAGGTCCCATCGGCCACGTACAACGTGTCGGAGTCCGGTCATGCCTTGCGGAACCTGGAGGTCTCCAAACGTTTCGCCAAGCAGATTAAACAGGTCATTCTGGAAAAAATCGGTCCCGGCATCGCCGCTCGCTGAACCGACATCCTTACCTACGCGACCGAATTCGGCTCCCCCGTCGTGCTATTGAGTCGGCAGGTTTTGGATGAGCCAAGACCTGTTGGATGGGGCCGGGAGCTGGATTTTCATGTATCGGAAATGTTTGTCGAACAGGCTATGATCATGGAAGGTGACTGTCACAATTCAGGTGACAGCGTTGCGGAACTTGAAGAGAGGTGAGTTTTCCCCTTCACCATTCCTATGAGACTCATCAACCATCCATGGTAATAATGCTGCCCTCTTCAGAGTGAATACCTGATGGTAAAGACACGACCAACCGACTCTCGAATCACTATCACGGATACTGCGCAGGAGTTGTACATCGTCATGCCTTGTCGACGCAGTTGGCTCGTGATTTGCCTGCTGGGGTTTTGGATCTGTGGTTGGGCAGTGGCCGAAGTCATGGTCGCCATTCAGTTTTTGAACGGAGATGCCCCGCCTGAGGGGGAATTTTTTATGTTGGCATGGTTTGGAGTCTGGACGGTCAGTGGGGTGTTGGCCATCTATGCGTGGTTGTGGCAGGTGTTTGGAAAAGAGATTGTCACCATGCGCGGACAGACGTTCAAAATTCGGCACGGCATCGGACGATTCGGCTTTGACAAGAAATACGATCTGCTACAGATGCGGAATCTTCGCGTGGGACCAGCTGGGTTCAATCCATTGGAGATCTCATCTATTCTGCAACTATGGGGGATCGGCGGGGGGGTGATCG
Organism: Nitrospira sp.; assembly: GCA_024998685.1. Taxonomy (GTDB): domain Bacteria; phylum Nitrospirota; class Nitrospiria; order Nitrospirales; family Nitrospiraceae; genus Nitrospira_D. Next base: position 19,418 of record JACOEH010000060.1, on the reverse strand, counting down.
CCTTTGATCATGGCACAAAAACCTATCGATTCGGCGCAGGCCTTGACGAAGCAGAAGCCAAGCAAACGGTGGCTGCCATCAAACAGCGCTACCGTATTCAGGATGGTGCGACGACTTAGTTACCCGGGTCTAGCCCACCGCGCGCCTCGAAACCCGGCCAATTATTCGACCTTAATATGTTGGTTTATTTCGGAAAGCTTTCCCATCATCGTAATATCAGACAGATCACCGACATTTAGAAACTCCTGTTTGCCTGTACCCGGGACTAGCGCAATTCGAAATTCACTACTTTCTTAAAGCGGCCTGGTCGACTCCGAGGCATATGCTCCACGTAAACACTGGCTCATAAGCTGGTATCCTCAGGCGAAGAAAATCCTGCTGTATGTGGCTAGGGAAAAGATCGCAATCAAGGAGGGGAGGCTGGTACGGGCAGTTAGTGACGGCCATTCTTGGTACGTCGAGCAGAACCACGTATACCACTGGACTTGCGTGTAGAGAGCCATTTCTTAAACGAGGCCTGACTTTCCCCGGATGGCTTGCCGGCCAAGAGGCCTTCGACGCTAATGTCCTCGTCAAGCTTACTCCAGTGGATACCGTGCCCACGGCCAATTAATCGCCAGTTTTTGCGTTCCGCCGGTGTCGCGTAGACGAGTCGAGGGAACCAGGCGAGCGGCACGGACAAGCTCCTTCCGTCGCTAAGTTCCACAGTGAGTGTGTCATCCGTCACTATGACTGATTCCGCCACCGGCACCGAAATCTCAACCGCCGAAGTATTCATCCCACGCCTCCCGAAGGCTGTCCTTATGCTCGATTACGAGTTTATGAATGCGGCCGATTTCCTGACGTGAAAATCCTCCGCTTTCTTGTAACCGGATCGGATCAAACCAAAACTTCGCCACCTTGTCTTCCCGTTCGATGTGTACGTGAGGCGGTTCATCTCGATCGCCTGCGTAAAAGAAGAACCTGTAGGAACCAACCCTCAGAACTGTCGGCATGAATGTGCGCTCATCACGAAACGCATCTTAGCATGTCGGAACTCCCAAGCTGAAGCGTTCTGACTCTTCGCTATGAACCACTGGCCACAGCGCGGCCGCGTCGGACTCTTGAATGGGAGCGCAGGCCCATGCCCTGATCGTAAGCGCTCGCGTTGCCACATTTTCCTTTTCGGTGTTAGACTCTGTCCCCGTGATTCCTTCCCCGGTCACTCCATCGGTAGGTAAGTTATGATACCGCCCTCGGAACGTGAATCCACGCCAACCCAGCACCTTGCCGTTGACGAGACGACGGAGACTGGGACAATCCTTCGCCGAATTCTTGAGGGAATGGAAGCCAATGTCGGTGAACAGTTCTTTCCATCGCTCGTGCAACAACTAGCGACCTCGCTAGGTGTAGACTACGCCTACATTTCCGAGCTTAGTGACGACGGTAGTCGGTTTCGCTCGAAAGCGGCTTGGGGGAAAGGAAGTCCGCTTCCACCGTTCGATGTGCCGGTGAAAGGCCCCTGTGAAACGGTGCTGACCAGAAAATGCGTGCATCATTCGGCCCATCTGCGTGCATTGTATCCCCAAGTGCAACTGATTCAGGAGATCGAGGTCGAGAGCTACTGTGGGGTGCCGGTCGTCGGCATGCAAGACCGGGTGCTTGGACATCTGGCGATCATGGATTCGAAACCTATGCCGGATCCGGCACGAGCGACGTCGATCCTTGGGATCTTTGCGATGCGCGCCTCCGCGGAGTTCGAGCGGCTCCGGTACGAGCGCGCTCTGCGTAAGAGCGACCTGACCTTGCGCAAGATCGACGAGGGTACCGCTGCGGCCACAGGAGCGGTTTTCTTCCCATCACTCGTTCAAAATCTGGCGGAGGCGCTGCGCACCAAGTATGCATTCGTCTCTAAATTCGTCGAGGGTACCAGGACGCGGGTCCGGACCTTGGCTTTCTGGAAGAGTGACGGGTTTCTCGACAATTTCGAATACGATCTTTCTCATACACCCTGTGAACGTGTGCTGGCCGGTGAAGTGTGTCTGTTTCCCGAGAAAGTGCAGGATTTGTTTCCCGACCATCGTGAGGATCTCGCCAAACTGAGTGTTGAGAGTTATCTGGCAATTCCCGTGTCCGATCACTCCGGTGTGGTGATGGGGCATCTGGCTGTCATGGATACCAAGCCGATGCACCACGATCCGCGCGTGCTCTCCGTCTTTAAGATCTTTGGGGTGCGGGCCGGCGCTGAATTAGAGCGGCTGTATATGGAGACCGTCCTAAAGGAAAATGAGGCGCGGCTGCGTGATCTGTTCGACGAAGCGCCGATCGCCTACGTAAACGAGGGACTGGATTCGAAATTCATCCGCGCAAACAGGACTGCGCTCAAAACCCTGGGTATAACGCCTGAACAGGTGGAGGGGACCTACGGAAAGTCGTTTATCCCCGATACACCGGAAGCCCAACGCCGACTCAAAGAGGCGTTCGATTCCATCGGCGAAGGAATCGATACGAGCGGCGTCGTACTCGAACTCCGTCGCAAGGATAACGGCAAGCCTCTGTGGATCAGATGGTGGTCTCGGCCCGATTCTACCGGAACATACACCCGCACCATGTTCATCGACATCACCGAGCAGATGTTGATGGAGCGGGAAAAAACGCGGCTCGAAGCGACCAACATATACCTGCAGGAAGAAATTAAGGGAAGCCACAATTTTGAGGAACTGATCGGCTCATCGACTTCACTTAAGAAGGTCTTGAAAAATGTCGAACGTGTGGCATCCACGGATTCGACGGTACTCGTGACTGGAGAAACCGGCACCGGCAAGGAGCTGATTGCACGGGCGATCCACAATCTGAGCCCGCGCAAAAACAAGCCGCTGGTGAAGGTCAACTGCGCGGCGATTCCGGCCGGCCTCATTGAAAGCGAACTTTTCGGTCACGAAAAGGGCGCCTTCACCGGCGCGTTGACCAAGAAGATCGGTCGCTTCGAGGTGGCGGATAAGGGAACGATCTTCCTCGACGAAATCGGTGAGTTGCCGCTGGATTTACAATCCAAGCTCCTCCGTGTCTTGCAGGAAAGTGAGTTCGAACGGGTTGGGGGCACACAGACGTTCAAGATAAACGTCCGCGTCATCGCCGCCACAAACCGAAATTTGGAGCATCTGACGAAATCAGGCCAATACCGGCCCGATCTGTATTACCGCCTTAACGTGTTTCCTATTCATTTGCCTGCGCTGAGAGAACGTGACGGTGACATTCCTTTGCTGACACAGTACTTTGTCCGCAAGTTCGTGACGGCTTTCGGCAAGAAAATCGAAAAGATTCCGGAGCGGATGCTGGCGGCCCTTCAACGATATCCATGGCCCGGCAATATCCGCGAGCTGGAGCATGTGATCGAACGGGCGGTGATTTTGAGCGAAGGACCGGAATTGGAGCCGATCGATTGGCTGTCGCCTGCAAGCGGTACGGTCTCCGAAAACGGGAAAGCCCTGACGCTCGAAGAAGTGGAACGGCAGCACATCCGTGCCATCTTGGAACAGACCAACTGGCGTGTCAGCGGTCCCAGTGGTGCCGCAGCCGTCTTGGGACTCAAGCCGACTACACTTGAAGCCCGCATGAAGAAACTACGGATCACTCGACCAGCGTCATCTAACTAAACGCGACGACTTTCCTTGACGAACCCGGAACCCATGCCTATTCCGTTTCTCATTCGTCTCATCTGTTGCCATTTTCTCCCGGCAGTCCTGCTGACGGCGCTCGGCACAACAACCGTTGTCCACGCACAGACCCAGTGTTGGGCACCGCGTCAGAACGAAGGCCCCATAACCGATAAACGATGGGCGCATCACCTCAAGGCCATGAACACCGCAGAAACCATCATCAAACGGTCGCAGGAGTTCCTGAATCCACCGGTCCCAGTCCGCATGCGGGTCACGATGGCTGCTAACCGTTATGGACCAATGGACTCGCGGTTGATCATCCGCGCTTATCCAGAGCAATCGTTGGTAGGTATCGGGCTCTGGAAAGGAGAATGTGGGATTATCCCCGAGGCCGATCTTGTGGCGGGATCGATCGGTAGGATCAACATGTTTTTCAACCATGTCTCGAAGGACATGTTCATGGGCCGGGATGAGACTCCAAAACTGACCAGCACGATGGGTGAGTATCCCGAATACAACGGATGGGTTGTCATCTCGAAGAATGGGCGTCTGCCGTGGATTCCTCAAACCCTGGGGGATCGACTCGATCGGGTGGGTGCGGCCCGTGAAAGGGCCTTGGCTGATTGGCGCAACACCAAAGCTTCACACAAAGCACCCGACCTGGACATGATCGACCGAACTGCGGCATTACGGAGGAAGATCGATCCAGCCGGTGCCGATCAATATGTGGAGAACATGAAGCGATTGGCTGCGGACATTCACGCAGCGCAAGCCAGAGATGCAACACGAGATGCGCACCTCACGAAACTGCTCAACGAGTATCGCGTCTATCGGGCGTCGTTTACGGCTCAACAACTCGCGATGCCGGCGGTGTGGGCCGATACCGATGGCTCCGCCCGCAAAGCGATGGAGGCTCGGGTCGATCGGCTGCAAGAACTCAGCATTGATGACCAGGGGAAAATGGGCGAGATACGGGAGCACAGTCGCAGATTGGAGAGAGAAGCGGCGGCGAGCGATCATGCAATGACGACGCTTCGATTACGCACCCAGGCCAGGAATTTGTTGCAGGATGCCGACCAAATCCGCAAGGACCATATGGAGCGCGCCGCACTGGAGGGAGATGCGTTGCAGGCGGCTTATGAATTGACCAACCTAAAGCCCGGCTCGGCAGAGCAGGCGCTTGCCTATAAGATAGATCCCACATTTCCCAACCGGAATCAGCCGGGGAAGATCCAAGTGATTGCCGTATCGGTGTCAGTGCAGAGCGAGGAAGAGATGCTTCAGCGCTCTGAAGATGCGGCGCGCAACGCCTGGCTTGACAGGACAAAATCTTCAATCGACTACGCGGCGCTAGCCGCTCTGTTGGACTGACGCAGTCCAATCGCCAAACCTTCATCTCGCCGCTCCTATCCCAATAGATTTCCCAACATATTGGGACGGTTCCAATGGGTTGGGACTCTCGAACCATCCACAGATTGACTTCGTTCTTCGCATATCCACCATTTTAAATCAGTACATCAATGACTTAGTTTGCTTACAGAGACCCGTGCCGCGCGTGGCATTTCGGTTGCTCAATAGACGGACATCATGTTGAGAGCAGAGGAGATGCAACGATGTTGAAAATCACAAAAATGCAGGAAAGCGGGCGCGACGTCCTGCTCAAGCTGGAAGGTAAGATTACAGAGCAATGGGCTGCCCTGCTTGATGGGGAATGCCGCGCTTATCTGCGGAGGCGCAAAGCCGTGTTCTTGGATTGCTCGAATGTCGAGTACATCGACGTACGAGGAACCGAAGTTCTGAAGGCGTTACCCCATTCACACGTCACCTTAGTGAGCACTCCCACCTTCATGACGGAGTTGCTCCAGATTGGAGGCCGGTTATGAACAGTGATGCCGTTACCGTCACGGAGTCATTGAGTCATCGGATGGTTGTGGGTCGGAAGCCGGAGCCGAGTCAATCAGCCGCTGTGCTCAAAGAGGACGTGGCCCTCTTGATTCGACTCAGGCAGGGAGATGAAAGGGCGTTCGACGAATTGGTCGCGCGACACCACAGTGCCTTGATTAGAATGGCGATGGGCTATGTGGCGGATCGGGAAGTAGCGGAAGAGGTGGTTCAGGATACCTGGATGGCGGTCATCGAAGGGTTTGCTCGCTTCGAAGGACGATCGTCGCTGCGAACCTGGATCTTCGGGATCATGATTCATAAGGCCAAGGACCGTGGAGTACGCGAGAAACGGCACACAACCTTCTCAGCATTCGAATCTATCGATGACGACGGCGACGAAACAGTTGACCCATCTCGGTTTCACCAGTCCGGCGAGTGGGCCGGCCACTGGGCCTTTCCGCCTCAACCGTGGGACGAGCAGACACCAGAGACGCTCTTGGCATCACAGCAGGCAGTCAACGTCATGAATCTGGCGATCAAGGCATTGCCGCCGACCTTGCAAGACGTCTTGATCCTGCGCGACGTCGAGGGAGTCGACTCAAAGGAAGTCTGCGAAATTTTGAAGATCACCGGAACAAACCTGTATGTCAGGCTGCATCGTGCTAGAGAGCGAGTGCGCCAGACGGTGGAGATCTATTTGGAGGGGCGACAATGTGCTGTGTAAGAAAACGCGGTAAGGACCGACCCAATCATAAGTACTGAAGGAGGTCTTTACGATGGCACAGGAAGAGGGGCAGGCGACTCTCTCAGAGATACCATGCCAAGAGATCGCACAGTGGGTCTCGGCCTATCTCGATGAACATGTCGGGGACGAGCGGAAGCGTCAGATAGCTGTGCACTTGGCCATCTGTGTCGGCTGTGAGACCTATGTGAAACAGATCGCAACGGTTCGGGACGTAGTAGGATTACTGCCCAAGACAGTTGAAGAATCGCCCGATTCTCACCGATTGCGCCGGGCCTTTGTTGCGCGAGCACGTCCATCACCATCCGGCGGTTGATGTTCTACGCTGCTGTCTCGTTTATGTCTGTGTAAGAGTTTTGTTCTTCAATTGACTTCACCTTTTGGATGGTCAGGGGAGCATATATCATGAAGCGATACTTTATATTACTATCTATAACTCTCTACCAAATAATGCTGTGGTCCGTTAATGTCCATGCCGGCCAGTTCTTTGAGCGGAACAACCTGGCAATCGACGGTTATGATCCGGTCGCCTATTTTACGGAACAGAAGCCGGTGAAGGGATCGACGCAGTTTCGTTCTGATTTTGAAGGCTCGACCTTCCAGTTCGTTTCAGCCGCCCATCGGGATGCCTTTGCTCTCAATCCCGCCAAGTACACCCCGCAGTATGGTGGGTACTGCGCCTATGGGACGGCCAAAGGGTACAAGGCTACGATTGATCCGGCAGCCTTTACGGTTGTCGGTGATAAACTGTACCTCAACTATAGTGAAACTGTCCGTTCTCGGTGGCTCTCGGATATTCCAGGCTATATTCAGAAGGCAGATGTCAACTGGCCGGAGGTTCAGAAGCAGACCATAGTGAAGGAATAACGGAATACAGTTCCATGATCATGTCAATTCACCAATACCAACCAGGAGGTTTCCAATGAACAAGATGATGGTCTCAATTGCAGCGGCCGCATGTGTGATGTGCGCAAGCGTCTATGTCTTTGCCGGCGAGATGGGAAAGATGGCCAACGAAATGAAAGGCGAGATGAAGGCCGATGTTGACGCCATGAAGGGCGACATGAAGGCCGGTACTGATGCGATGAAAGGAAAGCCTGGTGCGATGAAGGGTGAGATGAAAGGAGAGATGAAGGCCAAGACGGATTCGATGAATGCGCCAAAGGATGCCATGAAAGACGAGATGAAAGCCACGAAAGATGCGATGAAAGGCGACATGAAGGGAGTCATGGGCTATTAATTAAATAGAGAGCCCACTCACAGTCTTTCTTGCCACGGCCTGCGCTCGGCTCGCCCGACCGCAGGCCGCTTCGTTTTTCCACACCCATCATCCATCAGCTGTAAGAAACCAACTGTACTTTCGACGAAACGCTAGGTTGCGTATCTGCTGCGTGGGAGGTGGGATCATGGCGTTGCTTGTTGAATCTGAAGAGGTTGTCAGTCGGGAAGGGGAGCAGATGCCGATTGCAGAGCCGTTGACACCTGAGGCGTCGTCGGGAGCACGTGACCATAGGATTTCTTCTCCTCCCGCGATCGAACGGATGTACCGCCATCGGCTGCCGGTGAGGATCAGCCACTGGCTGAATGTTCCGTTCCTCATCATCCTGATCATGAGTGGCTTGCAGATCTTTAATGCCCATCCCGCGCTCTACTGGGGTGATCGGTCCGATCGCGACCGGCCGTTGTTCTCGATTAAACCTGTGCGAACTAACAGCGGTGACATAAAAGGCGTCACGACGATCTTGGGACATCCATTCGATACGACTGGTGTGCTCGGCTACTCCAATGGATCCGGTCGGGCCTTCCCGGGCTGGGCGACCATTCCAAGCCCCAAGTGGCTCGCGATGGGACGGCAATGGCATCTGTTCTTTGCGTGGCTCTTTATGATCAACGGTCTTATTTTTACCGTCTATGCCTTCTCAAGTCGGCATATCACGCGCGACCTGGCTCCAACCGGAAAAGATTGGCGAGGCATCGGCAAGTCAATCAGAGACCATCTGGTCTTCCGACATCCTACGGGTGAAGCAGCCAAGCAGTATAACGTGCTCCAAAAGCTGGCCTACGCGAGTATCGTGTTCATCTTGGCACCGCTGATCATGCTAACCGGGCTTGCGATGTCACCAACGATCGATGCGGCGTTCCCTTGGCTTTTAACTATCTTTGGCGGTCGCCAAGCGGCGAGAACGATTCACTTCATCACTTGTTTTTCGTTTGTGGGGTTCATCATGGTGCATATCCTCCAAGTGTTCATCACCGGGTTCTTCAACAACATCCGATCCATGGTCACCGGATGGTTCATCGTGAAACATGCAGGAGTGAGCCATGACGCGTGAACATGCGATGGAACGACGCGAATTTCTCAAGGGAACAGTCGGGGCCGTGAGCCTGGTTGCGCTCTCCGGTTGCGATAACCTGACGCAGAGTAGTTGGTTTCCACCTATTCTCAGTAAGGCTGAACGACTGACCGAAGCTGTACAACGATCGATCACACCGAAAGACGCTTTGGCAAAAGAATACGTTGCGGCTGACATCTCAAAGATTTTTCCGGCGAACGGCAATACCGATCCCGGCACGGCAGAATACGCGGAGCATGTCGCACAGAATTTTTCTGAATGGACATTGGAGCTGGTCGGCATGGTGCAAGTACCGCGAAGTTGGTCGCTGGCTTCGCTGAAAGAACTCCCCTCTCGAACACAAATTACTCGGCATGACTGTGTGGAGGGCTGGAGCGCCATTGGAAAATGGACCGGTATCCCGGTCGGCGATTTAATGCGGCAAGTCGAACCATTACCAAATGCCCGCTATGCCGTGTTCCACTGTGCCGATGTGGATGACGAAGGGACCGCCTACTACGAGAGCATGGCAGTGGCGGATTGCTATCACCCTCAGACGATTCTGGCGTATGAGCTCAATGACATGCCGCTGGATGTTCCACACGGCGCCCCGCTCCGGATACGCTTCGAGCGACAGCTCGGGTACAAACAGGCGAAGTATGTCATGAAGATCGAGCTGGTCGAGTCTCTGGCCGGCATCGGAGGTGGAAAGGGAGGATATTGGGAGGATCAAGGATATGAATGGTATGCCGGGATTTGACGGGCGTAACCTGATCAACGAGCGTGCCTTCTTCGGCACGCCGAAATCAGCGAGAGACTGCGGCGAGACGGAGCCGCAGATCCAAGTTTTGTTGAGCGAAGCATGATGATCACCGCCGTCCGTCATACCACACGGAGAGGTGCTTCTTATCCTGCAACGTCCTTTTCGGAAGGACAAAGATTCGGAAGATCTGGGCGGCAATTTCCCGGCCCGAATAGAGTGAAACTTTACGCGATGATGTCTCTAGGGGATGGCTGGTCAAGATCGTGAACTGAAGGCCTCGCCGGCGTCCCCAGCGCTTCAACTGTTTGCTGAGTCGAATTTCGTCTAAGGCGTAGAGGTCCTGGTCGAACCCGCCGACAGCTTGAAACGCATCACGACGACATACGATGAGCGCCCCGGCGGCCCAGCGAAAAAGAACCGAGGTGCCGGTCCAGAGCAGCAACGTCACGTTGGCCCACCAGGGCAACCCATCCATACACAACGTGCTGCCGCACCCCACGTACTTCCCTGACTCGATCACTTGTACAATATCCGCCAACAGCTCGGGGCTCAGCAGACTGTCCGCATCCAGGAACAGCAACCAATCGCCGGTGGCATGGGCTGCGCCGGCTTGCCTGGCCAGTTCCGCCGTATTATCGGTGGAGTTATTGTCGACAACAATGATCTCGGATGTGAAACCGGACGTCTGGTTGGCAGCGATCGATACAGCGACGGATTGCAGAGAGCGTTCAATCAGACGGGCTTCATTGAACGCCGGGATGACAATGGAGAGGCGCATACGATAGTCATGATGCCATAGATGCTCTGCATTGGGAAATGGGTTCTGTCAGCGTTCGAAGTCGAGGCGGCAGTCGCTCATGGGATTGCACGCATGGTAAGATGCCGCCGATGCCGCTCGCCCGGTTTCATCCCACGATCTCCGAATGGTTTTCTTCACGCGTCGGTCAGCCGACCGACGTTCAAATCCAAGCATGGCCTGCAATCCAGTCAGGAGCGGATGCGCTGATCGCGGCGCCGACCGGATCAGGCAAGACCCTCGCAGCCTTTCTTTCCTGCATCGATCAGCTCTTCAAACAAGCCCTTGCCCGTGAACTCGACGACCATACGCAGGTCCTCTATGTTTCGCCGCTCAAGGCGCTGAGCAATGATATCCAGAAGAATCTCCAGAAGCCGCTCGCAGAAATCGGGCAGATGGCGTTGCAGAACGGCCTGTTGATGCCCGAATTGCGCGTCCTGGTCAGGACGGGCGACACACCGATGGCCGACCGGCAACAGATGCTCAAGCGTCCGCCCCATATCCTCGTGACGACGCCCGAGTCGCTCTTCATTCTGCTGACGGCCGACAAGAGCCGGCGTCTGTTGCAAACCGTACGGACGATCATTGTCGATGAAATCCACGCGCTCGCGCCGAATAAACGCGGGGCTCATGTGGCGCTGTCGTTGGAACGGCTCGAAGCCCTCACGCTGACGAAGCCGCAACGGATCGGCCTTTCAGCCACGCAGCGGCCGATAGAAACGATCGCGCAATTTCTGGTCGGCGACCGTTCGACGCCGACGATCATCGATGTGGGCCACAAACGGCGGATGGATCTTGCCGTTGAAGTACCGAAGGATGAGCTGAGCGCCGTCGCGACGAATGCCGTCTGGGCGGACATCTATGACCGTGTGGCTGAGCTGGTGCGGCAACATCGCACGACCTTGGTCTTTGTCAACACACGCCGCTTGGCGGAGCGGGTCTCTCACTTTCTTGAAGAACGGCTCTCGGATCTCGGACCTGACGCGGTGGCGGCTCATCACGGCAGCCTGTCACGGCAGATTCGGCTGTCGGCGGAGGAACGGTTGAAGTCCGGCAAGACCCGCGTGGTCGTGGCGACGGCGTCGCTTGAACTCGGAATCGACATCGGCACAGTCGATCTGGTCTGCCAAATCGGGTCGCCGCGATCGATCGCCACCGGCTTACAGCGGATGGGTCGCGCCGGCCACTGGATCAAGGCTGTTCCGAAAGGCCGGCTGTTCGCCACGACCAGGGATGAACTGATCGAGTGTGCCGCCTTGATCCATGCGATCAAGGACGGGACGTTAGACCGTATCGAGGTCCCGACGGCACCGCTCGATATTCTGGCTCAACAAATCGTGGCCGCTGCAGCCACGCAAGCTTGGACGGAAGAAGAACTCTTTTCTCTGATCCGCCGTGCCGGTCCCTATCGTGAACTGGATCGTGCTACGTTCGACCGTATCGTCCGGATGTCGGCGGAGGGAATCGCCACGAATCGTGGCCGAGGACTGGCCTATCTTTATCATGACCGGATTCACCATCGCGTGAAAGGGCGGCGAGGGGCGAGACTTGCGGCGATCACATCTGGAGGAGCAATCCCCGACACCGCCAACTATGCTGTGGTGGCGGAGCCTGACGGCACGGTGGTCGGCACGGTCGATGAAGATTTTGCGGTGGAGAGCCTAGCCGGCGACATCATACTGCTGGGCAACACGTCTTGGCGCGTCAAGGGAGTCGAGATGGGAAAAGTGCGAGTGGAAGACGCCCATGGCGCGCCGCCCAATATTCCATTCTGGCGCGGGGAAGCTCCGTCGCGCACGGCGGAACTTTCTGCGGAAGTGGCTCAGCTACGACAATTGATTGCTGAACGGGCTGGTTCCTCTGAATCCTCACCTGGTGCACTCAGCACCCAGCACTCAGTACTTCAGTGGCTCAAACAGGACTGCGGCCTCGATCCACGTGGCGCCCAACAGGCGATCGAATACGTCCTGATGGGAAAGACGGTGTTGGGAGTGGTTCCAACTCAGGACACGATCGTGGCCGAACGGTTCTTCGATGAAAGCGGTGGGATGCAGCTGGTCATTCATGCGCCGTTCGGAGGGCGCATCAACAAAGCCTGGGGGCTCGCCTTGCGGAAGCGGTTTTGCGTGACGTTCGACTTTGAGCTGCAGGCGGCGGCAACGGACAATGGGCTCGTCATTTCGCTCGGTGAGAAGCACAGTTTTCCGCTGGAGTCCGTGTTCGGCTATCTTCATTCCAATCATGTGCGCGAGGTGTTGACCCAGGCGGTGCTGGTCGCGCCGATGTTCGCCACCCGCTGGCGCTGGAACGCATCACGATCGTTGGCCTTGCTGCGCTTCGCAAATGGCAAGAAAGTTCCGCCGCAGATCCAACGGATGAAAGCGGAAGACTTACTGGCCTCGGTATTTCCCGACGCGATCGCCTGTCAGGATAATTTGACCGGTGAACGGATGATGCGACAGATTCCTGATCATCCGCTCGTCCAGGAAACACTGCGAGACTGTCTGACCGAAGCGATGGATCTTGAGGGCCTCACGAATGTGTTGCGACGGATCGAATCCGGTTCGATCACCTGTATCGCGATCGATACGCCAACGCCGTCCGTCCTTTCGCACGAAATCCTCAACGCAAATCCCTACGCCTTCCTAGACGATGCGCCCCTGGAGGAACGACGGGCTCGGGCGGTCGAGCTACGACGGACCCTGCCGCCTGATCTACTCGGAGAGGTCGGGGCGCTCGATCCGGCGGCGATCGTGGAAGTCGCCCGCGAATCCTGGCCGGTCGTGCGCGATACCGACGAACTGCATGATGCGCTGCTGACACTGGTCTGGGTGCCTGACCCGATCCCTGCTGACTGGTCTGCGCACCTACCGGTCTTGATCGAATCCGGACGAGTTGTTCCTCTTATCCCTCACTCCTCACCCCTCACGTCTTACAGGGTGAAGGGATGGGCGGCAACAGAAAATAGGGACCGACTTGAACAGTTGTTCACAACTGGTGATGATTCAACATTCGATGCCGTAGTGCTCGGTTGGATGGAGAGCATCGGCCCGACGACGGCACACGAACTCGCTGCTCGGCTCCATCTTTCCATTGAGCACGTCGATCATGCGATGCTTCGCCTCGAAGCCTCCGGCCAAGTTCTCCGCGGCCGGTTCCGGCTATCCTCAGCACTCAGTCCTCAATCCTCAGGCCTATCGGGTGCCGACTCGACGGAATGGTGCCACCGCCGTTTGCTGGCTCGTATCCATCGCCTGACGGTCGGCATCTTGCGCAAAGAAGTGGAGCCGGTGACGGCATCAGACTTCATGCGATTCTTGATGCAATGGCAGCATGTCGTGCCGGGATCGCGTCAATATGGAGAAGCAGGTTTGCTGCAAGTGATCGGACAACTCGCAGGATATGAGGCCGCTGCGTCTGCGTGGGAACCGCATCTGTTACGGACCCGTATGGCGAAATATGAGCCGGCACTCCTGGACCGGCTCTGTCTCAGTGGGGCGGTCAGCTGGGGGCGGCTCTCTCCTCATCCAAGGTTTTCGCAGGCAGGGGAGACGGATCGGCGGCGCATTGTTCCGACAAGTCTCGCCCCTATCAGTCTTTTTCTCCGTGAAGACAGTGAATGGTTGATGAATGTTGTCCGTGATGAGACGACCACCGCTACGGCTGATCACCATTCTCAGCTGAGTGCGGTTGCACAGGATTTGTGTCGTGCCTTACGGCAACAAGGCGCCAGTTTCTTCGCCGACTTGGTGCGCATGGCCAACCATCTTCCGACAGAGGTCGAGAACGGGCTGTGGGAATTGGTGGCGGCCGGTCTGGTGACGGCCGATGGGTTCGATAATCTGCGCGCCCTCATGGATCCCCATCGACGCCGCGCTGAAGGCCGTGAGCGGACTCGTCGGCCTCGGCATGCAGCCGGACGATGGTCATTGCTCCGCGGAGCGGAGCCGTTAAACGTGAAGCGTGAATCGTTAAACGATCGAAACTCAGCACAGTCTGAGAATGTTGCCCGTCAACTCTTGCGACGCTATGGGGTGGTGTTTCGCGATGTGTTGGCGCGGGAATCGTTGGTTCAGTCGTGGCGGGATCTGCTGGTGCAGTATCGGCGCATGGAGATGGCCGGAGAAGTTCGCAGCGGCCGATTCGTAAACGGATTCACCGGGGAACAATTTGCGTTGCCGGAAGCGGTGGAAGCCCTGCGAACAATCCGAAAAAAGAGTCCCTCCGCTGGGACGGAGCACGAGATCAAACTGTCAGCCACAGACCCATTGAACCTCGCCGGAGTGATTCTCCCTGGCCCTCGTGTCCCGGCAGTGTCGACCAATTTTCTGGTGTTCATGGACGGCATACTTTCCCGCACGGTGGTTGGACGGCAGGGCGACTCGTCGCCGGCTGCTGCCGGGGACACCAGCCAGGTAATAGTCCGCCAGCCTGCATGAATTCAACTGGTCAGTACACGAACGGTTTTGACGTCTCGCGCAAAAGGTTGAGCACGCTTTCAGGATTCCGATCGATCATCTGAGCATAATCGGCTTGGGCCGCGGAAAAAAATGCCGGTTCTCGATCGGTTGGAACACCCAACAGCCGACTCACGGATCCAAGATACTCTCCACTCCCGGCTGCCAGATCCTGGCTCAGATTCGCCTGATTAAATGCCACAAACGCCGTGGCTTTGAAGTCCGGCTTAATCTGGCCGTCTTCACTCCACCAGGCTGCTCCCGACGTGGTGCCGGTGATGTTCGAGGTCGTGTCGGTGATTTGCTCAAGTGTGGCTTTAGTTGTGCAGCCGCTCAACGACAAAAGTGTCGTGGCCACGCTGGCAAGAATCAATGGTTGGACTGTCGTTCGTCGCATGAGCATCCTCCTTTGCTGGAGTAGAAAAACCTCCGTCCCAGGTTTTTCACTATAGCAGGAACGAACGCATTCGGTCATCAAGTCGGATAGAAAAGATGAAAGGCAATCGCGAAGGGGCGCTGAGCATTGACAAGTACTCAGAGCCGCGCAAGAATCACAACTCGGCGCGTGTTGACAAGGAGAAAAATGGCAGACTTAGCCGAAGTCATTAAAGACTCGATGAGCCAGGATGTCCGGGATCGAGCTGTCCTCGCGGAGACGCTCCTCGCCAGCTTGGATGGGCTGCGCAGTGGTCGGCAATTCCAGTAGTTCGTTCGCGGTCATGACGATCGTGCTGATAGAGCAGCCCTCACAGATAACGTTGTCCTATTGCTGATGGACCCAACTCAAACTGCTCGTAACTATGATGCCATCGCGTCATGGTGGCTTCAACAAATGAAAGACTCGACGTACGGCTTGGCGGCGCTTGAGCGCGCGATTACATTCGTCGGGGCAGGGCGATATGCATTGGATGTCGGGTGTGGATGTGAGGGACGATTTCTGAGGATACTCTTGGAACGAGGATTTGATTGCAGCGGACTTGACATCTCGCGAGAAATGATCGCATTGGCAAAGCAACGTTATCCGAAAGCTTCGTTCGTCGTCGGTGATATTTGCGGTTGGCCACTGCCTCGACGGTATGACTTGATTACAGCCTGGGACAGTACGTTCCACCTCCCGTTGGAAAACCAGGAACCCGTACTGCTGAAATTGTGTGAGGGGCTTTCGCCGGATGGTGTGTTGCTGTTCACATGCGGCGATGGGAAGGAGCCAGGAAGCATTCAAGGAGAATTCGGCGGCAAGCAATTTGAGTATAGCTCGCTGGGGGTTTCTGAGTTTGTCCGAATCCTCAGTCTAGGCGGCTGCGCAATTCAACATCTTGAACGTGATCAGTACCCGTTGAACCATGTATACATTGTGGCCAAGAAATTGTAGAGCATCAAGGCAAATAAGACCTCTGTTCGAGTAATGGCTTAAACCTGCAATCGACATTTGAATGCAGTCCCAATCTCCCCGTGCTGAGTTGCTTCTACCGCGCCCTTTGTGGAAACTCTGGAGCGGGTGGATGAGCCGGAGCGGGAGATGGAGGAGGAAGCTGAAACGTCTGATTGTGCAATTGAAGAGGAGGGCCAACGTTGAACCCAGGACTTTGCGGCGGCTGCACCTTGATGATTCGCTCACCATTAGGCAGAACGATCGTGCTTTCGACATTCCATTGATCGTCTTTGTAGACGTGAATACCACCTTCCGGACCCAGCACTTGATTTAACCGTTCCTTCGCGCTCGGCTGTTGAGGTGGCTCCTCCGCAGCGGCGAGCAACGGGATTGGCCACACAGTTCCGATTATGATACTGAGATAGATAGCCATCCGGTCCATGCGGTTATTATACTGCTGATCTGCAGCTGATCAAGACGCCACGAATTGCTGAGGACGCACCACGGCACTGGCGGATAAACTGATGATTGATGGCTTTACAGCAGACGTTGATGCTGTTAATCAATTCGGCAGCCGCCAGATCGAGGCCGGCGGCCTTCGAGATAGTGTCTTCTCATCAAACTCTCAAAGTAGCCTCCGCCCCGTCCTTCACCACTTCCGTCAGCTCTCCAGTATCGATGTTGTAGAAATACCCGAAGATGTTTACATGCTTCGGTGTTCCGGCATGGGCACGAATGAGTCCCGTATCCCGTTTCAACGACGCTTCATAATCTTCAATGCAGATACTCCCTCGGTCATAGACATCGGAGATGTCGGCATGCTGCTCCCGTTCATAAGCGTCGATAATGCCGTCGGCTGTGAAGGTAGTCGCACCGCAATAGGAATGGTGCACCACCACGATGTTCTCAATGCCGAACAGATGCTGCGCGACCGTGATGGAGCGTAGCGCATCGATCGCACGCCCTCCTGCCACGATCACGGGGAAAATGGTCGCGGTCGATGCCACACGCTTGCCAGAGGTATCGAGAATGACTTCTCCGGGAAAGATCTCGTTGCCAAAGAGTTGTGCCACAGCGTTAGGAATGTCCGCCGCTCGTGGATCGTAACAATAAATCACCAAGGTCTTGAGCGGGACGGCATGCGAAAACACCTCGCGGGTTTTGGCTTCGTCGAACGATGGATCGGCACTGAATGCAAATCGATCAAAGTTGCTCATGGTTCCCTCCCTATATCCGGTTGATACCCTCGATGGTCAGCATTCATGCCCCATTGAAAGCATGCGTGCTGTGGGTAATGGCTCCTCCGGCTCGCAAGGCAGCCGCAACGAGCACGACCTCCGCAATCTCGGGATCCGAGGCGCCTGTCTCACGCACATTATTCGTAAGGACCTCCATGCAATAGGGGCACTGTGTCGTGAACGCGACGCCGAGCGCGATCAGCTCCTTATACTTCCTTGAGAGCGTACCTTGACCTCCTCCTGTGAGTAATTTTGATGATTGAACGTGTGTCGTGCTTCCGCTGCACACTGTAAGGGGAACGGCTGACTATTGCTTTATCCGAGAGACTGATTCTCTTGATGGGAGCATGCTAGACTGCGCTTGATTTGATCGAGTCGCCAGGAAGCTTTGCCAAAATGCCAGCTTTGCGGCGGACAATGATATGGATGCCTTGTCCGAAGTCTTGAAGACTGTCAAACTCGACGGCGCTGTGTTTTACAATGCGGAATTTTCAGCGCCCTGGTGTTTTTGCTCACCTCCTTCCAACGTACTCGCGCCGTATCTGTCCGCGGGTTCTAAGCATGTCATCATCTTCCATCTACTAACCGACGGTCATGGTTATGCAGAGGTCGAGGGCAATAGCCGGCCGCTCCCGCTCAGTGCAGGGGATCTGGTCATCCTTCCGCATGGTGATCCTCACGCATTGAGAAACGGGCCGTACATCAAACCGACCGATCACGCGGAATAGGTGAGACAAGCGTTCGCTCAAGGTTTGAAGATCTCTCGCATGGGTGGAGGCGGGGAGGTCTCGAGATTCATCTGCGGGTACATGGCCTGCGATCCGCAACTCAGCCAACTGTTTTTGGGCGGGTTGCCCTCCATGCTGAAAGTCAATGTGCGCACTGACGTATCGAACCAATGGCTCGAGCAAACAATCCGCTATTCGGTGGATCATGCGGATCGGTCACAGCCCGGCAGTCAGGCAGTGCTCGCGAGACTGTCAGAAGTCTTGTTCATCGAAACGCTGCGGCGGTATATCGCGGCGCTCTCTCCCGAGCAGAAGGGCTGGTTGGCCGGTGTCCGTGACCCGGACATCGGAAAAGCTTTGGCCTTGCTGCATCGCAAGCCGGCTCATCCTTGGACGATCGCCTCTCTCGCCAACGAGGTGGGCCTTTCACGATCCTCGCTGACGGAGCGATTCCGGCAGTATCTCTCCGAGAGTCCGATGTCGTATCTCATACGGTGGAGACTTTCCCTCGGCGCGCAACTCCTCCAATCAACGAGTAACAGCGTCGCGCAGATCGCAGGCGAGGTCGGTTATGAATCGGAACCCTCATTCAACCGCGCGTTCAAACGGCAGTTCGGTCTTCCACCGGCGCGGTTCCGGAGTCGATCAAAGTCAGACCGCAACCAATCGGTCCGACAGGTATCAACGCATGGCCGGCATGTATCGAAATGATAGAGAAACCTTGATGTTGAACTCGGATCATCTCAACTTCTGCACTTCATTCACGTGATGTAAGAAAGCACCATGACGCGACGGAATATTTCAACGGACGGTCCATGGGAAGATAGAATCGGGTACTCACGGGCGGTGCGTATCGGCTCCACGGTGTATGTGTCCGGCACAACCGCCATGACGCCATCCGGCCTGGTTGGCAAGGGAGACCCCTATGCACAGACGATTCAAGCCGCCAGAACCATTGAGGCGGCGTTGAAGCAGGCCGGGGCTTCGCTCGCCGATGTCGTGCGCACTCGCATTTATCTGGTCAACATCGATCAGTGGCCGGAAGTCGGCCGCGCGCACGGGGAGATATTCGGAACGATCAAGCCTGCGGCTACGATGGTGGAAGTCAAGCGATTGATTGACCCGGACATGCTGGTGGAGATCGAGGCCGAGGCTATTGTGCCCGAATAAGGACATTGCATCGTGGCCGACTGCCGCGATCGGTCAGGGAGGCATAAACGATAGAGGAATACGCGTCATCCCACCTGAAGAGAGGTAATTCATGATCTCACCTCAATTTGCCGCACAGTTCGCCGAGGAGTGGGTCGCTGTTTGGAACAGCCGCGATCTAGATCGCATCCTCGCTCACTATGCCGACGATTTCGAAATGGCTTCTCCATATATAGCAGCGATTACAGGAGAACCTTCCGGAGTATTGAACCTGAATCCTGCGTGAATAATTGCCATTTCACGGCTTGAGAGTTTTGA
>JACOEH010000059.1 GCA_024998685.1 Nitrospira sp. | reverse complement strand
CGCGATCTATCTCGCTGCTTCAATGACATGGCTTAATTGATGACACGCCCTAATCAAAGCGGCCTAAATTAGGCTGCGACATTCTTATCAAACCTCGTCGACTTGTCAAAGATAGCCAAAGTGCAGTATCAACGCTGATGCGCTTAGTAGGGTTTTAGAGAACCGCACCGGGGAATTCCACGCCTCCCACCGCCAACTGGATGGTTGTTCCAGTCCATGCTCCACCGCGCGTTCCAAGGCGAACTATGACGGTCCGTTTTCATCCCCATGCTGTGGAACGGCTTGCTGAGCGCGGGGCGACCGAACAGGAAGTGATCGATACTGTTCAGGCTGGAGAGTCGTTTCCCGCCAAGTTCGGTCGTACCGGGTTTCGGCGCAATTCAACTTCGACTCAATTTGGCGGGATCGGCGCTACGCGATCAAACAGGTCGAGGCCTTCGCGGTGCGTGAAGGGCAAGATTGGCTTGTGATTACGGTGGTCACCCGTTACTATTAAGTCTGCCGTGCATGATAGGAGGCTGTATGAAACTCTCCTACGACCCCCGCTATAACGTTGCGTATTTCCGTCTGCACGCCAAGACGGCTGACGTTGAGACCATTCACGTGAGCGACGAGATTAATGTCGATCTGGCGCCCGATGGTACCGTGTATGGGATCGAACTGCTCAATGCCAACGTTCAGTTGGCTCGGGAAGATGCGGGACAGCTCGTGCTCCAGAATGAGGCGACCGGCGAACGAACTACCGTGAAACTGCCATTGTCTTAACCCGCTTGATGCTCCGCTCACGTCATCGAATCAGGGAGATGGAAGCCCAGCAAGCCGCCTCCCGCGATCGTCTCGATGACCTGTTCCACTCCATGCTCCACCGCGCGTTCCAGGGAGAATTGTAAGTGAGACCGAAACCCATTGCTGACTATATCTTCACTGATCATGCCCGGCTCGAGATACTGCGGCGAGGCTTGAGTGAAGAGATGGTCCGTGCGATACTTCTCGCACCAGAGCAACGAATTGAGGTTCGACCGGGACGTGATGTCCTTCAATCGAAGATCTCTTCTGAGCAACCCGGAAAGGCCTTCCTCATTCGTGTCTTCGTAGATATAGATCGACACCCTGCAGAGGTTGTCACCGCGTATAGTACCAGTAGGATTCAGAAATACTGGAGGAAACCATGAAGGTTTCGTATGACGAAAAAACCGACACGTTGAGCATGATTCTGAAGGACAACACGCCTATTGCCGAGAGTGACGAGGACAAGCCTGGCGTGATCCTAGACTATGATGCCGGGGGTAATCTCGTTTCCATCGAGATTCTGGATGCGTCAAAGCGTGTCACTGAAACACGTACGGTTGAATTTCAGACCACCGGGTAATGCCTTCACTGGCCACGCAGCACATTCCTTGAAACTAATCCGCAACTCAACTCGGCGTGTAATCGCCCAGGTGTTCGAGCAACTCGATTACAAACGGCTGGAGTCCGTCTACTGTCATGAAGGGGGCGAGGAGTTTTGGCGGGCGAAGCGGGAACCCTGCCGACGGTTGGGAACTAAAGTCGCAGAGGCTCTCCTTCGAAAGTTGCCGTCCGGCGGCCGAAGTCTTTACATTGGAGCCGGGGTGACGGAGCTGCCTGCCTTACTAGCGGAAGTGCTTGAGCTTCAGCGCCAGGTTGAGCCCTATAATCTCCGACGGTCGGAAGTAGCGATACTCAATCGCGCCTGTCGATCACTACCCATAAGGTTCAGAGCTCAGGACGCCTCTTCAGCGACCGGTTCCTTCGATCATCTCTGGATCGTGAGTGTCTTGAATGATCCGGAGCGGTTTCCCCATCTGGCGCCGTTATCCTATGGCCGCGCTGATCCGGTCACGTTCGATCCGGTGCAATTTCGAAAGCAGCGCCGAATTGTTCAATCTATCGTGAACCGTTGCATGCCAAAGTTACGGCTGCCAGGCCTGGTGACCACTTCGACCGAGGAAGTCATCTGGATTGCGGACTGGTGCCATAGACATAAGATTCCTTACCGCGTAGAGCGGAGACAATATTCCACAGCGCTCGTCGGCGATCCGATCTGCTTCATCAAGATTGGTAAGGGATGAGACGTACAGGACAAATGCTTGAGATAGGTCAGAGCTCGAAACCCGTTTTCTTGGCTGTATCATCCATGTATTGCCTGGCATACTTCACATAATTCTCCGCCGATTCTTTAATCCAGGCCAATTCCTTCTCCGTAACCGGTCGTTTGACCTTGGCCGGCGATCCGAGAATCAAACTCTTCGGCGGTACGACCGTCCCTTCGACGATCAGTGCTCCCGCTCCCACCACAGAATCCTCTCCAATCACGGCGCCGTCCATGATGATCGCACCCATTCCGACCAGCACTCGATCCTGAATTGTACACCCATGCAGCACCACATTGTGGCCGATCGTAACCTCGTTGCCGATGATCAATGGATGGGTATCGTGAGTCACATGGAGCATGCAAAGGTCCTGGACATTCGTCCGTTCTCCAATTCGAATGTAGTTCACATCGCCTCGGATCACGGCGTTGAACCACACGCTGCAATGTTCTCCCATTACGACATCGCCGATCACCACGGCCGTTTCTTCGATAAAGCACGACTGTGGGACGGTCGGCTTGATGCCCTGAAAGGTTCGAATCATGCGGGCACTGTAGGGTAAGGACATTGGCTCCCGCAAGGTCTAATTGACAGACTTTTTGCCCCTCCCGTAGACTGCCTTCATGTCTCAGCCACTGATTATTCCGCGACGTCCTCACTCCGACCAAGGTGACGGGCACCGGCCCTCGCCCAAGAAGACGCCTGGAGCCGGCCTCAATGCCGGGACTACCATCGGATTTGTCAATCTTGGTTGTTCCAAAAACCAGGTCGACTCGGAAATCATGCTCGGGTCTCTCGTGACCGAGGGGTTTCAACTGACCGGTGATCCCAAACAAGCCGACGTAGTGATCGTCAACACCTGCGGCTTCATCGAAGAGGCCAAGGAGGAATCGATCAACACCATCCTCGAACACGGGCATCTGAAGAAATCGGGAACCTGCCGTGTCTTGATTGCAGCGGGTTGTTTAGCCCAGCGCTATCAAGGGGACTTGCTGAAAGAGTTACCGGAGTTGGATGCAGTGGTCGGCACCGGGGAATTCGGCAAGATCGCAGAGATCTGCCGAGATTTGTTGGCTCCTAAAAAACGGCATCGACGTCTCTGGATCAGTCAACCTCCCTATCTTTACGATGAACTCGCACCTCGCCTGAGACTCGGCAAGCGGCATAGCGCCTATGTAAAGATCGCCGAAGGCTGCAACCGCAACTGTACGTTTTGCGCCATTCCGCTGATGCGCGGGAAGCAGCGCAGCAGACCGATTGAATCCATTGTTGCTGAGGCGCATCAACTAGCCGCTGAAGGGGTTAAAGAGATCAACCTGATCTCGCAAGATACGATCAACTATGGAGTTGATCTCGGCCTACGCCAGGGCTTGGTCCGACTGCTTCGCGAGTTGGTCAAAGTCGACGGCCTCCGATGGATCCGGCCGTTTTATCTCTACCCCCAGCAAGTCACGGATGACCTGCTCGACCTCTACGCCGGGGAAGAAAAAATCACCAAGTACATCGACATGCCTCTTCAGCACATCAATGACCGAATGCTCAACCGTATGCACCGGCTGGGGAACCGCACAGCCATTGAGGCACTAGTCGAGCGCATCCGTACGCGCATTCCAGGCGTATTCTTCCGCACCGCTTTCATCGTCGGCTTTCCGGGAGAAACCGACGCTGCTTTCACCGAGCTGCGTGACTATGTGGAACGGACTGAATTCGACCGAGTCGCGGTGTTTCTCTACTCGGATGAGGAAGGAACCGGAGCGGCTAGCTTGGACGACAAGGTCGAGCGAGAAATCATGGATGAACGACGAAATGCGATTCTTGCTATTCAGGAATCCATTGCAGCAGCCAAGGGAAGAACCAGAGTCGGCTCTATCCTCAACGTGCTCATCGATGGGCGATCCACGGAAACGGAGGGCGTCCTGGAAGGACGCCATGAAGGACTCGCCCCTGAAATCGACGGCGTCGTCTATATCGACGAAGACTCGACCTCGCACACCCACGTACGCCATCCCCGCCCCGAAATGCCTTCTCCCAAGCCAGGCGATTTCTGCCGCGTCGAAATCACCGATGCAGCAACCTATGATCTCGTTGGACGCGTCGTCAGAGAATCTGTCTCCTGAGTATCCTTTACTCCGATCTGCTACACTGAACCCATTACCACCTCATAGGATGCAAATGGATGACGGCGCAGAGAAAAGACTCCATCATTTTGTTGATTCATTGCAAAGATCGTAAAGGCATCGTCGCGCGAGTGTCTGGATTCATCCATGACTTCGGCGGAAACATTCTCGATTCCGACCATCATACCGACGAGGAGACGAACGATTTCCTCATGCGAATGGAATTTGCGACGGAGGGATTCCAGATTCCCTCAGACGACATTCCGTCCGCCTTTGCCCCGATTGCGAAAGTGTACGACATGCACTATGACGTGCATCAGTCCAGTCGACGGACCCGTGTCGGCTTGCTGGTCTCGAAACAAGATCACTGTCTGGCCGACCTGCTCCAGCGGCACCGCCGAGACGAACTACACATCGATATTCCCGTCATCATCTCGAATCACGACATCTGCGTGAGCTGGGCCGATCTCTTCAAGATTCCTTTCACGGTCTATCCAGTGACGAAGGAGACTAAGCCGCAACAGGAAAGACAGGTCTTGGCGCTCCTGAAGGAGCACCGGGTGGAGCTCGTCGTCATGGCCCGCTACATGCAGATCCTCACCGCGGATTTTTTGGCACAGGTCGGCTGCCCGGTCATCAACATTCACCATTCTTTTCTTCCGGCCTTTATTGGAGCGAATCCTTATCGTCAGGCGTATGAACGGGGCGTGAAGATCATCGGAGCCACGGCGCACTACGCGACCAGAGATTTGGACGAAGGGCCGATCATCGAGCAAGACGTGATTCGCGTCGGGCATCGGGATACGGTGGACGATCTCGTGCGCAAAGGACGGGACCTGGAAGAGATTGTCCTGGCGCGCGCGGTGCGGCGGCATATCGAACGGCGTGTCTTAGTCTACGGCAGAAAGACGGTGGTGTTCGATTAACGGGTGTTAAAAAAGGAGCAGGTCGGGCGACCTGCTCCTTTTTCTCTTTTGCAGAGTTACACTTTCGCCGATAGGAACAACGAATTGCCACGCCGATTGACCAGAATCAATACATTGCCTCCCTTCTTCACATCCGAAGAGACCTTCTCAAAATCCTTCACAGACTTGATCGGTTGTCGGTTGATCTCTCGAATGACATCGCCCGGCATGAGCCCGACCTTGTCAGCCCCACTGTCCGGAGCCACCCTTGTCACCACTACACCTCGCTTGCCACTGAGACCGAGTTCTTTGGCAGTCTCCTGATCCAAATCCTCGACGGCGAAGCCGGACAAGGCAGTGTCCGTTTCGGCTCGTTCTACCTTTTTGGCGACTTTCGTTTCATCCGGCTGCTCGCCGATCCTAACCGTCATCTCACGTTCCTGACCGTCGCGAATCACTTTCAACGACACTTTAGTGCCGACCGAGGTTTTCGTCACCAGCCGCTGCAAGGCGACCCCATCCTCCACCGGGATGCTGTCATACTGGATGATCACGTCTCCCTGCTTCAGTCCGGCCTGCTCGGCCGGGCTGTCTTCCTTGACGTCGCTGATGAGGGCACCCTTCGAATCTTTGATGTTGAAGGACTTCGCCAGATCCTGATTCAGGTCCTGAATGCCGATGCCGAGAAAGCCACGGACAACCTTGCCGCCCTTGACGAGACTCTCATAGATGGGCTTGGCCATCGTGGTGGATACGGCAAAACCAACGCCTTGATATCCGCCAGTCTGGGAGAAGATCGCGGTGTTGATACCGACGAGCTCTCCTTTGGTATTCACCAGCGCGCCGCCTGAGTTGCCCGGGTTAATGGCGGCATCTGTTTGAATGAAATCCTCATATTGTGTGATTCCCATATGACCCCGGCCGACCGCGCTCACAATTCCGAGGGTCACCGTGGAATTCAATCCGAATGGATTGCCGACGGCCAACACATACTCACCGACTTGCAGTGTTGAAGCATCGCCCCACAATACGGCAGGAAGATCCTGTGCGTCGATCTTTACAACGGCGAGATCGCTTTTCGGGTCTGCCCCGACAATCTTCCCTTTAAATTCGCGCTTGTCCGGAAGCGTGACATTGACCTCACGCGCCTTGGCAATCACATGATTGTTGGTCAAGATATAGCCGTCCGAAGAAATGATGACGCCCGACCCTTGTCCTCTCCGAGGCCCTCGATGTTCAAAAGGGTCGGATGGTCCCCGCCCACGAGGCCCGAAGGGCTTTCCGAAAAATTCTTCCATTCGGTCTCGTAACTCGTCCGGAACAGAGAATCCGTCCGAAACCTTCTCCGTCATGACCGTCGTAATGTTGACGACCGCCGGAGTCACCTGCTTCGCCACCTCAGTAAAGCCGTTCGCCGGTGGAGCGACGACAACAGGCATAGGCGTCGGTGACGAAGCATTGGACGCATAGGACGTCGTGAGGGAGTGGTCGCCCCAGATCAAGGCACCACTCACAAGACCGATTCCAATCACGGAACCGATGGTACGATACGGATGCGATGACATGACTTCCTCCTTGTGAAGCTGTGGGTCACATAACCGACAGAGAACGAGTTCATGACTGCAAGGGTGCTTGCCGGTTTCGAGTACAAAAGCTAACAACCGGTAATGAAAAGGAGATTAATGGGGGATTAAACTTCGCTAACAGGTAGGGCCCGCGCAGGCTGTTCAAAAAGGCCGTTCGGCAAGGCCGCAGCGAGGTCCGCGACGCGAAGAAGAATGAGCGTCACGTTTGCGGACGGGCGCGAGTCGGTGAGCGCCCAGTGTCTTAGAGGCGAGGCGTAATCATCTCACCCGCCCCGCCCCGAGCTGCTCCGGCAGCTCTTGCCCGGTGGTACATTGAGCCCTCTGAGCGATGCGAGAACGTCGCTGACGGACTTTTTCAACAGCCCGCTAAGCAGCGGGATGAGCGAGCGGTAGCACAACCGTGAAGGACGATCCCTGGCCAAGATCGCTTTTGACTTCTACCCGGCCCTTGTGCAACTCCGCGATCCAGGCACAGATGGCGAGGCCGAGACCCGTCCCCTTCTTTGTGTGCGCGCGGGCTACATCGGTACGGAAAAACCGGTGAAAAATCCGCTTGTGGTCCGCCGTGGCGATGCCGATCCCGTGGTCTGTGATCGACAGTCTGGCCTCTCGACCGTCATTCAACAGCGAGATTTCGACCTTTCCTCCGGGGTATGAATACTTCATCGCATTCTCGACGAGGTTGAGCAGCAACTCGCGAAGCCGCAAGTCGTCGCCTTTCACAACCGTCGGCATAACTGTTCCCAGTACAACCTCGATATTTCGGTCTTGTCCGAGCAGCGTGGCCTGGCGATGAAGATCGTCGACGAGAGACTCCATCGCAACAGGCAACGACTCCACTTTGACTTCTCCCATGTCGGCACGGGAAAGGAACAACAGTTCGTCGACAATTCTGGTCATTCGATCGATTTCTTCCAAATTGCTCTCTAGCACCGACTTATAGTCTTCGACTGCACGAGGTCGCCGCAGAACCAAGTCCGTTTCGCCTTTCATCACCGTGAGAGGGGTCCGCAGCTCATGCGACGCGTCACTAGTAAATTGACGGATTTGGCGGAACGAGACATCGAGCCGGCCGATCATATTGTTGAAGATGGCGGCCAAGCGACCGATCTCGTCGTGAGCCGCCGGCATGCTGAGGCGCTGGCTGAGATCTCCCGCGGCGATGCGCTGTGCGGCAAGGGTAATCTTATCGACAGGACGTAACGCTCGTCCCGCCAAAAACCATCCCCCGGCGAGAGAAACGGTCAGGGCGATCGGGATCGCCACCACAAGCAGAATCAGGAATCGACGGAGAGTCTCGCCGACCGGTTCCATCGACGTGCCCACCTGCACGATATACAAGAGATTGCCACGATACATGATCGGCACGGAGATCAGCCGCAATGGAGGTTCATTGGGATATTGGGCCGACTCAAAAATACTCTGTCCCGCAAACGCGGTATCGAGGGCGGTCCGGCTGAGCGGAACTTCATGCTGTTTAATGTTGGGAGAACGGATCGATATGGTGCCTGAGGGGCTGAAGATCTGGAAAAACTTATCGATGCGCGTCAGTTCAGGAAATTGAGAGAGCAATTCCTCTTCATTGATCAGAGGGAGAAACCCCCGGGCTTCGAGTGAACGCACAGCCGTCGTCGCCGTTTCTTCTAGGGATTGATCGACGGCATCACGCAAATTTCGTGCGGTTATAGCGTACAGAACCACGGAGAAAATCATCAAGACCAAGGCAAGGGCCGTCCCGTACCAAAGGGTCAGCCGAACGCGTAGGGGCATAGGTCAGCTCCTGGTCGCTGATGACGACATGATGCCGTCGCAGAGCCTTCTTGTCGGTTGAACGCACCGGAAGACGACGCACAAAAGCGCCGGCGGTTTCGGCATAGCGCTAGCCCGTGCATGCCGCATGGCGGCTTGTCGCAGCGGCGGTTGCAATAGAAGCGTTCATGAATAATGTGGCTGGTCGGCCTTCAGCATATACCCGCTACCGCGAATGGTATGGATCAATTTCTTGGTTCGGCCTCGATCGATTTTATTCCGAAGGTAATTTACATAGACATCAATGACGTTGGTGAAGGTATCGAAGTCTTGATTCCACACGTGTTCGGAGATCATGGGCCGGGTGAGCACGCGGCCGGTATGGCGCATCAAATATTCAAGCAATGCGTACTCTTTCAGCGTCAAATCGATGCGTTGTCCCCCCCGGGTGACGTCACGTGTCGCCGGGTTGAGAATCAGATCGTCCACTTGGAGGATTCCCGGACTTTCAGATGCCCCACGTCGCAACAGCGCCCGAACACGCGCCAAGAGTTCATCGATCGCAAAGGGTTTGGTCAGGTAATCGTCGGCGCCGGCATCCAGCCCCTTGACCCGCTGATCAATCTGGGATTGAGCCGAAAGAATCAACACCGGAGTGTGGATCCGTTCCCTTCGGATATTCTTCAGCACATCCAGGCCGGACATGGACGGCAACATCACGTCGACGACCAGGAGGTCGTAGTTGACCGCCAGAGCCATCTCCAACCCTTTGGCTCCATCCTCACAAAGATCGACGGCATAGCTTTCTTCTTCTAACGCTCGCTTAATAAAACAGCCGACTTTGGTTTCATCTTCTATGACAAGCACCCGCATACACACTCCGACTCATATTGAATAGCGGCGTAATTATACCAGACCGATGGATGTGAATCTTGCAGCGTACGGTTACTTTCGATCGTTTACGAAGCCGTGACTAGGTCGAATCGCCGGGGAAGGTCTGTTCCAGAGAGGTAATCGTGGGCTTGCCGTCGCGGATATTGAGGACCAGTGTTTCTTCGCCTTCTGTCTTGAATTCACGATTGGCTTGCCGAAGCGTCTCCGTCGACTTGAAGGACACTTTCGCGCTTCGCTCATCCGAGGCCAACGAGATGGACGTATTCGTACGAGAAAAGTCATTGGCGCTGGGAAAGGCGAAACTCATGGCGAGGGTCTTCCGATATTCTTCCCGTGTCAGCAGAGCCATCTGTTGTTGGGGGCCGTGTTTCAGATGAATGGTGATGGTCGCGTCGTGAGCCATGTGGCGCATGACGCCGTCGACATCCTTTCGTCGAACAGCCTCGTCGAGTGCGTTGAGAAGAAGGTCGATCCCTTCCCGAGTCAGACGGACATCGGGCTGAAAAGGCTTCGACCGCGAATCCATGGGATCCACGCTGGGCTTATTTGTCGGTAAATGGGGAGCCACAAGCTTCGTCACCAGACTCTGGTTCTTGAAAATCGCGTATCCCGCGTATCCGATGCCCACCACGGTCACGAGAACAAGCACCATGATGATAGCTTTTACCATGGAGATCTCTGCGGTATTCCCTCTCTTCTCTTCTATCGAGGCCCGGCTTCGTGACAACCGAGGTCACCTCTCCGGATTGAGGTATGAGCTAACAATAGCGTGAATTATGCGAAAAGCAATCAAAGCCGGCTGCTTTGCAAGATGATGTATGCCGCCGAGTCCGGCGGCTGCGTCAGACAAGGTCTTCCTCGCAACCGAGCTATTGTTACGACTACCATGGAATCATCTCCGAAAAGCGAATCTTGGTCTCTTGGAAAAAGAGCTGATAGCGTGGTACGTTGCCCCTATTGGTAGGGGTATTGCTCAACCACCTCTGCGAAGCAAACAGAAGGGTAGCCGGCTCCATGACCACTCAGAATTGGCTCCAACCGACTGATGATTTTGTTCACCGGCATCTGGGTCTCACAAGGGCCGATATTCAGGAGATGCTGGCCGTGTTGAGCCTTCCCTCACTCGACACGTTGACCGATGCGGCCATTCCCCCCGACCTTCGCTTTCGTCGATCCCTTGACCTTCCGGCCGGCGACGGCGAACAGGCCGTTCTGACCCGCCTGAAAAGCCTCGCATCCCAAAATAAGGTCTATCGATCGCTGATCGGCATGGGATACTACGATTGCGTCACTCCGGGCGTGATTCAACGAAACATTCTAGAAAATCCGGCATGGTATACGCAATATACCCCATACCAAGCCGAGATCTCCCAAGGCCGCTTAGAAGCGCTCGTAAACTTCCAGACCATGGTGGCAGACTTGACCGGTCTGCCGCTGGCCAATGCCTCGCTGCTGGATGAAGCGACCGCGGCAGCCGAAGCGATGGCGATGTGTTACACGATCGCCCGTAACGCAGGAGAGGAACGAAAGGAATTTTTTGTTTCGCGCGACTGCCATCCACAAACTTTGGCGGTGTTGCAGACCAGGGCCGAACCTCTGGGTCTTGTCATCAAGACCGGTGTCGCTTCGTCCCTTGATTGTTCGCGTCCTCAGCTCTGCGGCATTCTGTTGCAGTACCCGGCTACGGACGGCTATGTGGGTGATTTCAGCGCATTGGCCGCGCAGGCTCATGAGGCCGGTGTTCGAGTGGCGGTTGCGACTGACCTTCTCGCCCTGACCTTGCTTCGCTCGCCCGGGGAATTCGGTGCCGATATTGCCGTCGGTTCGACACAACGGTTCGGTGTTCCGATCGGCTTCGGTGGCCCCCATGCCGCGTTTCTGGCTACCAAGGAAGAGTACAAACGGCAAGTCCCGGGTCGCCTTGTCGGTATCTCAAAAGATGTGACCGGCAAACCGGCCGTTAGGCTTTCGCTTCAGACCAGGGAGCAACACATTCGACGGGAGAAAGCCACCAGTAACATCTGTACGGCTCAAGTCTTGTTGGCCGTCATGGCCGCCATGTATGCGGTGTACCATGGGCCGGACGGGTTGCGACGGATCGCCGAACGTGTGCACGGTCTCACGTTGCTGTTGGCTGAAGGACTGCGTCGGCTTGGATTCGATGTCCTGCCGAAAGTCTTCTTCGATACGGTTCGTGTACCACTATCCAAGGCCCAAGCGGATCAGATTGCGACGCGCGCGGATGCACAAAGGATCAATTTCCGGCGCTATGAAGACGGCTCGCTCAGCGTTTCGCTCGACGAAGTCAGCTCCGAGGAGGAAGTCCGGCGCCTCCTGCACATCTTTGTCGGTCATGATCACTTGCCGTTCCACCTCTCTGATTTGGCTGCAGCCATCGATCTCAACTACTCTTCCACCTTAGCGAGGACGAGTAAATATCTGACACACGAGGTTTTCCATCGTTATCATTCCGAGCACGAGATGCTCCGCTATCTTCACAGGTTACAAGCCAAAGACCTGTCCCTCGTCCATTCGATGATTCCGTTGGGTTCCTGCACGATGAAACTCAATGCCACCGCTGAAATGCTGCCGGTGACCTGGCCGGAGTTCGCTCGCCTGCATCCTTTCGCGCCGGCTGAGCAAACGCTTGGCTATCGGACCTTGTTTGAACAGCTCGAATCGTGGCTGGCGGAGATTGCCGGATTTGCGGCTTTCTCGCTTCAACCGAACGCGGGGTCCCAGGGCGAATATTCCGGCCTGATGGTGATCCGAGCCTATCATCGATCGAAGGGGGAAACACACCGAGATGTCTGCTTGATCCCCGTATCGGCCCACGGCACGAACCCCGCCAGCGCCGCCATGGTCGGCATGGAGGTTGTCGCCGTCGCGTGCGATCGGAATGGAAATGTCGATATCGACGATCTGGAGGCCAAGGCCGCTCAGTATCGAGAGCGATTGTCGGCCCTGATGCTCACGTATCCCTCCACCCATGGGGTGTTTGAGGCCGGCGTCAGACGTATTTGTCAAATCGTCCATACTCATGGCGGTCAAGTCTATATCGACGGGGCCAACATGAATGCCATGGTGGGCCTCTGCCGTCTAGGCGACATCGGGGCCGATGTCTGCCATCTCAACCTCCATAAGACGTTTTGTATTCCCCATGGGGGTGGAGGACCTGGCGTGGGGCCGATCGGGGTGGCACGGCATCTCGTGCCGTTTCTTCCTGGACATCCCGTGGTCCAGCTTGGTACGCCTCAAGCCATCGGTCCTGTCTCGGCAGCCCCGTTCGGCAGTCCGAGCATCCTTCCGATTTCCTGGATGTACATTGCGTTGATGGGTCGTGACGGATTGACCAAAGCCACACAGGTGGCCATCCTCAATGCCAATTACATGGCCAAGCGGTTGGAAAAGCATTATTCCATTTTGTACAAAGGAGACTCCGGACTGGTGGCTCATGAGTTCATCCTCGATCTGCGTGAATTCAAGGAAAGCGCCGGTATCGAGGCGATGGATGTCGCCAAGCGATTGATGGACTACGGCTTCCACGCGCCGACCGTTTCGTTCCCGGTGGCGGGCACGCTCATGATTGAACCGACCGAAAGTGAATCCAAGAGCGAACTTGATCGGTTCTGCGAAGCCCTCATTCTCATCCGCGCCGAGATTCAAGAGATTGTCGACGGACGCCAACCGCGAACGAACAATGTGCTGAAGAATGCGCCTCATACCGCCGCGATCGTGACGGCGACGGAGTGGAATCGGCCCTATAGCCGGGAACAAGCGGTCTTTCCTGCCCCTTGGCTCAGAATCAGCAAGTTCTGGCCGAGCGTCAGCCGCATCGACGAGGCCTACGGCGATCGCCATCTCGTCTGCAGTTGTCCTCCCATGGAGAGCTATCAGCCCTAGCAGAATCGTTTTCTTTATTGCTGCTGTCCCTTAGTCCGCTGGAATGGTCATGCCGCTCCTTGCCTGTCTTCCTGGACAAACAGTAGAGTAACGCTGTCAGCTCTGGCCCGGAGATTCATATGGACGCTATTGGACGCCGCGGTTTCCTTGTACGGACGGGATTGGTCTTGGGCGCAACGGTTTTGGCTAATGCTTACCCTCACGCATTTGCCGATCAGGAATCTCAATCCCCGCAGAGCCGGTTCAAGAATTGGGATGATCTTCGGGCGCAGTTTCCCTTGTCTCCTCAGCTCATCCATCTCGCGGCGTTTTTTCTCGCGTCCCATCCCACACCGGTGCGTGAAGCAATCGAACGGCATCGCGCTGGTCTTGATGCCGATCCTATCGGCTATTGGCAAGAGCAGGAAGAAAAACAAGAAGCGAGAGTCCTTCGTGCAGCGGCCGACTATCTGAGCGTTGAACCAATCGATATCGCATTGACCGACAGCACGACCATGGGTTTGGGTTTGCTCTATGGGGGGTTGGCACTTCGCAAGGGACAGGAAATTCTGACAACGATACACGACCATTATTCGACAGAGATTTCTTTGCGCCTTCGTGCCGAACGCACGGGCGGCGCCGTGCGGCAGATCGCCCTCTACCGTTCACTCAGAACAGTATCCCGTGACGAGATCGTCGATTCCCTACGAAAAGGTGTCACCCCCGCAACACGCATTGTGGCCGTCACCTGGGTTCATTCCAGCACAGGGCTTAAGCTGCCGATTCAGGAGATGGCTCAGGCCATTCAATCCATCAATCGCTCACGAGGTGAGCAGGATCGAATCATCTTTTGTGTGGATGGAGTTCATGCTCTGGGGGTGGAGGATTTCGGTCTCCGCGAACTCGGTTGTGACTTTCTGATCGCCGGAACCCACAAATGGATGTTCGGTCCGCGGGGAACCGGTCTCGTCTGGGGTCATCCTAAGGCTTGGCCGATTGCACAGGCGACCATCCCGACTTTCAATACGCAGGCCTATGAACTCTGGATGAAGAACGGGTCATCGAAGGATCTTCCTCAATCCATTTACATGACGCCAGGCGGATTTCATTCGTTCGAACATCGTTGGGCACTTGACGAAGCATTCACGTTTCATCAGACCATCGGGAAGTCGAACGTGACACAGCGCATCTACGAATTGAATCAACAGCTCAAGCAGGGCTTAGCCGCCATGCCTCATGTTACTCTCCACACACCGCTATCACAGGATCTTTCCGCCGGGATCGTCTGTTTCGAAGCGGCGGGAATGACTCCTCGTCAAATCGTGACGAAGCTGCGGCAGCGTAAGATCGTCGGCAGCGTGACACCGTACGCAACGCAGTATGCCAGGCTCGCACCGAGCCTCCTGAACTCACCGCAGGACATCGAAACAACTTTGGAAGAGATCCGAAATCTTCGCTCCTCATAGACAGGAGCGTCAGGTACAAGCGGAGGACTGATAGCTGATATCGGAAGGGCTCCGCTTCAACGCCGGCTATAGGGAACGCAGAAGCTGTTGGAGCAGTGCGTCACTTTCAGATCGCCGTTCGTGGCATCGTAGTAACTGATGAGGCCGTAGCCGTCCGTTCCTATGGTAATCGTCGTGAACTGACCGACGTCCTCCTGGCTTTGAACGGCAGTATGGGTCGCCGAGTGACAATCAACATCAGCACAATGAGCGACTCGTAAATCTCCGTTCGTCGCATCGTA
Organism: Nitrospira sp.; assembly: GCA_024998685.1. Classification (GTDB taxonomy): domain Bacteria; phylum Nitrospirota; class Nitrospiria; order Nitrospirales; family Nitrospiraceae; genus Nitrospira_D. The sequence goes on along the minus strand of JACOEH010000059.1, from coordinate 12,650 downwards.
ATAGCTGATCAGACCCCGACCGTCCGGCCCCACGGTAATAGAAGTGAATCGGCCGACGTCGTCATCGCTCTGAAGCGTGCTCACGTTGGCGGAGCGACATGGAAGGTCGGCGCAGTGAGCCACTCTCAGATCGCCGTTTGTGGCATCGTAATAGCTGACCAGCGCGAATCCGTCTGACCCGATCGTCACAGAACTATGCCGCCCGACATTGCCCCTGCTGTCCAGCGTGCTTTCTGTCGCAGACCCACACACCACATCCACGCAATGCGCGACTTTCAGGTCTTCGTTCGTAACGTCATAATAGCTGATGAGCGCCAGCCCATCGGTACCTACAGCAATCGAGGTGAACTGACCGACGTCGCCCCTGCTGACCAAGGTGGTAATGTTGGCTGAACTACAAATGACATCGTCGCAATGAGCCGTTTTCAGATCACCGTTCGTCGCATCGTAATAGCTGATGAGGCCTCGCCCGTCCGTCCCGATCGTTATCGACGTAAACTGACCGACCTGATCCGCTTGGTCTAACGTAACGGCCATCGCGCTGGTGCAAGCAACATCGGTACAGTGCGCGACTCGCAAATCCCCATTCGTTGCATCGTAGTAACTGATGAGGGGAAGCCCATCCGAGCCGATCGTCACAGAACTGTACTGACCAACATTGTCCTGGCTCTGAACGGTCGTCAGCGTGGCAGAAGCGCAGGCGAGGTCGGCGCAGTGAACCACCCTGAGGTCGCCGTTCGTCGCATCGTAGTAGCTGATCAATGCCTTGCCGTCGGTTCCCAACACCATCGAAGAGGATGCACCTACGTTAATAGCTGCTCCGTCCAACGGAGTAACGGTCGCGTCGGTGCAGCCCACGTCGCCGCAATGGGCAACCTTCAGATCCCCATTGGTAACATCGGAATAGCTGATGAGAGGCAGACCATCTGTCCCGACGGCGACGGACGTGTATGGGCCGACGTTGCCGGTACTGTCCGGCGTGGCGAGTGTGGCGGAAATACAGGTGACATCGACACAGTGGGCGACCTTCAAATCCCCGTTCGTGGCATCATAGTAGGTGATGAGGCCCAAGCCATCGCTACCGATTACGATGGACGTGTATTGGCCGACATTCCCTTCGCTCTCGAGGACGGTGCGCGTCGGGGAGACGCACACGACCTCCTCGCAATGGATGACTTTCAGATCGCCGTTCGTGGCATCGTAATAGCTGATGAGGGGGCGACTATCCATTCCGATCGTCACCGAGCTGTACTGGCCCACATCACCTGATTTATCGGGAGTCGTAGTGAGAGTAGGCTCCGTACAGGGCAAATCAGGACAGAGCGCCGATTTCAGGTAGTGATCGGTCGCGTCATAATAGCTGATGAGGCCCTGCCCTCCGGCAATGGTGACGGAGGTGTATTGGCCGACGTTCTCTTCCGCCTGTAAGAAGGTGAGGACAGTGATTGTCGCAGCCTCACAGGCCACATCGGTGCAATGCGCAATCTTCAGGTCGCCGTTCGTGACATCATAGTAGGTAATGAGGGGAAGCTTGTCGATGCCGATGGTCAAGGAACTGTACTGACCGACGTTTCCGCTATGGTCGAGGGTCTTGAGCGTGGCCGACGTACAGGCGATATCCACGCAGTGAGCGACCTTCAGATCTCCTTTCGTCGCGTCGTAGTAACTCATGAGGCCTAAGTCGTCGCTCCCAAGCGCGATAGAGGTGTACCGGCCGACATCCCCGGTTCGGTCCAAGGAGCTGATCGTCGCGGAGGTGCACATCTGGTTCGAGCAGTGCGCCACTTTCAGATCCCGGTTTGTCGCATCATAGTAGCTGATAAGGCCGAGGCCGTCAGCCCCGATGGCGATGGAAGTGTATTGTCCGACATCGCCTGAACCATCCCGGGTGATAACCGAGAATCCTGGGCGCTCCAGAGCTGGACCGTCAGCTTCGGCACCAAGATTCAGCAGCGGGGTCGCACAAAGCGCCATTCCTACAACGAGAGCAATTCTGCACCATAGGACCTTATTGGTTCTCAATACTCTCATCGTGCGCCCCATCTCAATGACTCTCAGTCAAAGAGATATGCGGGAACACTCGGAAAATTCCCGCCGCATTACCTTTTACAGTCTATATCTCGACAAAGATGAGAGTCCACCGGTGGAGTTGGTTCGGTGAACCACCACGTCAACCTACTGGATAGAACTCCGCGAGAGGAATGTATTCCACGACGATACGACTGATCTGGTAGGGCGCAGTCACTGGAAAAGGAACATCCATCTTGGTGCATGCTCTACTTCTCGTCGCACTTCTTGAACTTCGACTCTAAACAGCGTTGAGCCAGCTCCTGCGCTTTCTGGACCTGATCCGGAGTCATATGTGACTCCACATTTTCCCGATCCTTCATCAGCACTTGTTTCGACCCGCCGCTTAACGATTCCACTGCGATGCTGTACCACATATGGGCACGAATATAGTCCTGTGGAACGCCTTGCCCCTTGGCATACATTTGCGCCAATTCGTTTTGCGCTCCCGCGTGACCTTGCTGCGCAGCCATGCGATGCCATTTCAACGCCGCCTGGTAGTCATGCGTGACGCCCAGACCGCTGGCATATAGCAGTCCGAGATTGTACTGTGCCCGTGCATCTCCTTTGTCCGCCAAGGGGTAAAAGAGTCCCGCCGCGAGCCTGAAATCTCCGCGCTTCAGCGCCTCGTAAGGCTCCTCCCCGGACAGGGGTACCACTTTCCTCGAATCACTACGTAACGATTCCGCTGTCGCCGTGACGGACGCACCGGTCAAGATCCAAACACCTAGGAGCACGATTAGCCTCATCGTATACCTGCCTTTCAGCATCGGCCTTGGGATTTAGAATGCCTCTGTTCTATTACAATACAACCATTTCATTCATTGCCGCTGCTCCCACAGAGCACTGTTCGGTCGTCTTTGTTATTGACTAAGACCGCGGTATTGTCAATTATTGTTATGCCACGAACCTCCGCCATCCCATTCGCCGGACCAATGCCACCGGCTCACTCGCTCGTGTATTTTCCATCCGCTGCAACGCTTCTCCCGTCCGAGCGGTCGTATATCTGCGGAACCCACAGTGTCTGCCACTTGGTCTATAACCCCTACTTTGGCATGACACCTTTTGAGTTGTAGCAATCGGCTTGCTCTGATAAGTACACGATCAGCCGGTAAGGACGCAGCGAAGCAATCCAGCTGGGGAAACGACCATCGAGGTGATCCATGCCGACGACGTACCAAGAACGATTCGGGAATAACGACGACCTTATCCATGCCTACGCCAATGATAATTCTCCTCGTGCGTCCGAAATTCAATATCTCTATGGTCTGATCAAGCGTCTCAAAGCCAGACGGGTCCTGAATGTCCCCTTCGAAGGTAGTCTCATAAAGAGCGTCGCGACAAATGAGCAGGTCACGTTCGCGGATTTCGTTGTGCCGGCGGCTTTGCGCAGGTGGAATATTCTCAAAACAGACTTCAGTTTGACCGGCATACGGAGGAACTATTTCGACGCGGTAATCTCCATTGCAGGGATCCATCATCTTACGGATCAGGAACAGTTTGAATTCATCGCAGCCACCAGAAAGGCTCTCAGAGTCGGCGGAAGGCTGTTAATGGTGGAGGTGACAACCGACTCGCCCACGAGCCGTTTCCTTGACGGTTTTGTGGGGCGACATACTGCGACGGGCCATGTCGGAAACTACCTTAAAACTGATTTCGCCCAAATGGTGAAGCTGGCCGGATATCGAAAGATCAGCAGGCAGACCGTCATTCATAAATGGGTATTTCGAGACAAAGAGCACCTCTATACCTGGATGCTCAAGTTTTTTGGTTTCTCCGTTCCCAAAAAGAATCTCATCACTCAGGTCGACGGCATCTTGGGGATCACCCAGCGAAAAACGTGTTTGACGGTGAATTGGCCGTTGGACTTTGTCAGCGCGCAGGCCGAAAAAATACCTCGGAAAATATCTTCTCCCCATCCGCTGGATAAAATCGACCGATCCCTCCTGCGGGCAAATTCGTCAGCTCGCCGAAAAGCACCCGCTTCGTATCGGTAAAAAAGTCTACTCGTATATATGTGAACTCAGCAGAAAGAATTCGCGATTGGCTCAATAAGCTCGGCAAGAACTCCCAGCTAGCCGGCTCGAACTCTTGTAGGGGGTAAAACAAGCTTACTCCTAAAGGTGTTCCATCTATGCCGAACGTCTGCCGCGCCTTGGTGTACCGATCGATCAGGCTGACGAGCTTGGGCTCGCCCCTCAGACAGTGCACTGATCCCTCAAGTGAAAAAGAGTCGTCGATGTATTCCTCAAAGATGATTTTCCGTTCAAGGGTGGCGTAGTTCTTTTCCAGATCGGACAGAAAATAGTCCTCATGAAACCAATTCTTAATCTTGGATAGCGCCGCAATATATTCATCCTCCGAGCGCGCGATGATCACCCTTCCGGAGCTATTCGTCGGCTTAATCACGCAAGGAAATGCCGGCGGCCTATACCGCTCAACTTCGTCCGCCGTCCGCACGACATGGGTCGTTGGAGTGGTTGTTCCCGGACCGAGCCTTTCCTCCGTATACAGCTTGCCGTACTCCTTGTCGGTCACGCGTCTTCGTAACGAGCCCTCCAGCTCAGCCCCGGACTTCACTTGAAAGAGGAAATCATTAAATAACCGGGCCGGTCTTATCGGGAGCCTGTGATGCGCTGCTATAAACTGAAAGAGATACGTCGGGTACAGGACGATATTGAGCATTGAAGGCGGAACGTTTCTTCTGTAGAGCGTCAACGAGACCCGGCGAAAGCGTTTGTAGAGAAAAACGGAGAGTTTCACCAGAGCATCAGAGGATTGTCTCATTGCAGAAGCGCGATTCGTGAATTCGCTCGTATGTGCTATGTTCTTCGTCGGGCCGCCAGCTTTTTGATTGAACCGTTTCTAGCGTGCCGGCTGGCTAGGGGTCGGCAGCCATACCGCACGGGCGTCGAAATGCATAGCCTTCACCCTAAAGAGAGACAAGCGCTCCCTGCTCGCGTCTTCCTCTATTCTCTATTGCCGTTGCATCTTCGATCATATTGAGTAGCTTTCTTGAGACACAAGTTTGGTGCTGAAGTCGGGACAGTAATGGAGGAATCGGGAAACGTCTTGTCGGCAGCGACAATTCCTCCACTTCTCGCTCCAGAATACTCAATCCCGCTCGTTTCTTTGTCTCTCTTTATCGGTCCCTGACTTTGGCGCCAACTGTAACACCCTACTAACACCTGGAGGAAGCCCCCGGCTTTCATCGATATTGGAGGTACCACTTAGAGCACTCTTCGGCATGGTATGCAACACAGAGAAGCACGAGACGAGTTCCTCCTCCCTCCGTGGTTTCTATCTCAGAGGTCCTAGTTCCGACACCATACAAGACAGGCCTTCCATCCTACACCTCATCGTCTACTTTGGTAGACGCACTCTTGGCGACATGAACAACTAATTAGTGTAACTCATGATAAACCTAATGAATTTTAAGTGGAGACAAGTTGTCCAAATATTTCCCGACGGTGCCTCTCTCATGGCATTCAACTTGCTCACATAGGCTTTGATATACGACGAGGATTTCTTATACGTCCAATTACTAGAGCGGCGCTGTCCATATTGAACGGCATCCGACTCCGAGAAGGGTCGGTAAACGAGCCTGTCGAACCACGAACGCCGCCAGCGGACGATCGCGTTGAGATATCGATGACGACGGAAACTCCGCATGAAGACTAGTGCGCTCCAGCGCAAGAAGAATAGTTGTTCGTATGAACCTCTCCCGACATGGCTGCTATATGCTCAAGCAATTGAGGATCTGCAACACTGTCTATCTGGCGGTTATTCAAAAGTGAAGGAGACATATTTGGTGTATCACCTTATCGCTATCCCCTGTGCGCTCATCCTTGGTTGTGCTGTGTGGTTCGGCAACCGCATCATGCCGAGGGTCAAATAATTTGCGATCTCTCCAACATGACTTGCGTGGCCTCGGGCAGTAGTGTCAGGAGCCTTTCCCAGGGCGTCAGGAGCAATCTAATGGATCTAACCCGTTAGATAGCGTTAAGTCTCCCGTAGTTGAAACCATGGTGAAACAGTTCACGGTCCCGAACGATGGTCTCCAAGGCGAAGCTGGCTGAAGTGGAGTCTACCGGCCAAGCTGTGTCCCTTGGTCAACATGTCTTGTCAGATCCCAATCTGAGGTACTTGGTCGAGTCGATGTGGCTCAAGAGTGAGGTACAACGGGATACGCTAAGGCAGATGGTGAAGCCATACCGGAGGTCATCTTCAGCCGCTTAGATGTCTCCTCTTCCGGTACCTGGAAACCTAGTAAGATCAACAATGGAATTCTAGTACAGCCCCTCATTGTGAATGCGTCATGGTGTGTTAACGTGGAATCTTTATTTCTACCGCTTCCTTTATTTCTACCGCTTCATTGTGGCGGAAAGGATTTGTCATGGAGCCGTTGCGGGATGAGATCCAACACTTTATGAGTGCTTCGGAAGAGATCCTCAGCTTCACCGTGAACCCAGGCGAACTAAGTGAAATGGAACGGGACGCTATTCTTTATTATTTGCTCACCATTGCTCAGAAGTTTTCCAATGTGTGTGAAGGTGACGCACTCGAAGTCGTGATGAGGATTTTTCTATAGGACTTCCCCGAAGTTTTCATCAGGAACAGTACGCATCTGAGGTCAATCGATCACTTCAAGGTCTCAACCCGCTGAAGTCACCAATAATAATCGTTATCCCCTATTTGCCTCATCCCACCGGCCACATTACCGCTGTCCAATGCAGAGCGGGTATTCTCGGGCGTGTTCATACTGTCTGACAGTCGTCTCCAATCGGCCTGGAACCGAGCTATCAAGACGTTCTTTGAGAACAATCAGCAATGGATTCCACAAGATAGAAGCATACAACAAGCAATATGAAAAGTCACATTTCCCGTACCCACCTGTGCAAGCAACACCTTGGAGGCAACTCTCGAAGGCCGGAACTACCCACCTACCACCCCAACCAAGGCAACAACCAAGGGCAGCCATGAGGCAACCCTGTGGCCGTCTGTCTGAGCAACCTGAACGGACCTCACAGGCTACCTTTATGCTTCTCTACTGGATGTTGCATGGGGTGGGGTGTCCCCTGGTGGGTGTTCTTCCTTGTGTCTACCCGGCCAACGGCAACCCATGCGGGAACCTCGGCGAGCGTCCGCCCAGGCCAACCTCTGTTTCATTGCCGAACAAACATCGCATACAACACTACACTTGAAAGGAAACAACCATCATGAGTCATGCAGACAGAATCAGTTCCCTCGAAGAAGAACTTACTCGCGCCAAGAAAGACGCAGAACCGGTGATCGTAGAACTAGTCCCTGAGGACAGGGACCAACGAACGACCTTCGACAAGACACGCGGCACGACGCAGGTAGACTTACTCGGCGGGGAGTCTCAGCAGTATCACGAACGACCATTGGTGAAGGAAGCTGTCACGTTGGAGAAGGAGATTGATCCAACGGTTGGCAAGGTCGTGTCAGAGGACGAGCGTCAGCGAGTGATCAAGTTGACTGGAAGCGGAACAATCAGAACGGATAATCGGTAGAGATCTCAGCAGCGTATCGAGCGGGTGTCTCTATAGGCCAGCCTGTGGGGTCACTCGCTCCGGTTCTCTGCCATGATGATTTGTAGGTTTGGGCAGATGCGGAGCAATCTTGGCTAAGATTTCCACACAGTAGTATTCAAGCATGGCTGCCTCATCAGAAGTGGGAGGCCGATTCATGGCGACGGCGGAGAGGATGTGCTCGCAAGCTGAAGAAAACGCTTGGATATCCTTGGCAAGTTGCATCCAAAGCCCTCCCTTCCAGTGTTGTGGCGTAGACTTCGCTCCCCTCAGGGAGGCGCATCATAAGCGGCAGCATGAGGGGATACAACCTCGTAGAGCAGCTTACGGTGCATTCGGATAGACGTGAAGTAGGTACAGGCAGAGAAAACGAGCGGGTGTCTCCCGATCAAGTAGAGAGTGCCTTAAGAAGGCGATTAAGTATCTACGAAGAAAATACAAGATTCAGCAGACAGCGCCTTGACCTTCCTCTATGATGAATAGAAGGAGGGAGAGGCGATGGAAGACAAGGACATTAAAACCTTTGAGGATTATACTAGGGCACACGCTGAACGTCTGGTAAAGGCTATAAATAAAGATCAGGCTTTGAGTAGACTCGTTGAAATCTACTTATTATCAAAGGAATATCGAGAAAAGTTCCAAGAGATTGTGCGGCAACACACGGTACGTGAACTGAGCATACCGTTCGGTGTTCCAATCAAGGATGAGTGAGGAGCAACCTCACCACGTCAGGATACTGTAACTTCTCAATCGCTGCCTTGAGCACTGGAAGAGACGGGCTGAGATATACCTGTTCATGAACATCTTTGCCGTAATGGCCTGTGAGCTGTCTACGCGTCTCTCCATCAACGCCAGCTGCATGAAACCTTGTAATGACTGTAGGCCGGAAGCTCTTCAGAGCTTTTTTTCTTCCAATAGTGGCCTTGATACCGTACGTCTTCTGAAGTCTGCTCCACCACTTTGAAACGGCATCGCCCACGGTGGCACGCCCAGGGCCACGCCCCGGACTGGTCTCTTTGGTGAACAACAGACATTCACCCCGTGAAACCCGCTCGGCAACGTACTGAAGAAATCCCAGTGAGATCAGAGCGGGGTGCACGAGGACAAAGCGTCTGGATGATTTTGTCTTTAGCCGTCGGTCTCATCCCGGATCAGGTGCGATATCGAAGTAGGTAATGTCTTTCTCGGTCTTGATGTCAGCAAGAGTGATATGGGCGATCTCTTCTCAACGACAACCAGTCAGACACAACACCAGTGGCAACCAATACCAAGCCACATCACTCTTCCGTTGCGCTTTGAATTCTTCACTCGTGAGGAGGATCTTTACCTCTTCATCAGTATATGGCTCGTAACTCTCTGGCTCCACGTCTTCATGGAACAACCCATCAACAAAATTCTCTTGAAGATATTTCCTCGGTTTGGAGATCGACCAACCGAAGAAGTGATTGAGGTGAGTCAGATCCACGTTGATCGTCGCCAACGAGATACGGTCAATGTGCTTCCCCTGAATTGCCTCAAGACTTCAGCAACGGTCTTCCCTGGAACCGCTTCGTCATGTTGGTAGGCAATCGCTCCAACGTGTCGCGATATCGGAGCAAGTCACAGTCAGCGATCGATGAGATTGGCTTGTCCCCAATGATGGCCAGGAACCGATTAAAGACGTTCTTCTTGGCCAAGATGGTTGCTGGTGACCTTCGCTCCAGCGCCTTGAGGAAGTCGGGTATCACCTTCGACATGAGCGGGGACGATATCTTCTTCTGAACAGGTACTGCCGGGAGTGCGCCGTGACCGTTTGACCCATATCGACCTTCACGCCGCTGCATCTCTTGGGGACGAGAGGGACGTGGGAAAACGTGTAGCCAAGATTCCTCAGCAAAGTGCCGCCAAAGGCCACTCGCTGGGGAAACCCTGTGATTTACGTGGCTAAGTAGTTTTATGGTGCCGAAGCCGGGATTTGAACCCGGACACCCGTGAGGGCGCTAGACCCTGAATCTAGTGCGTCTGCCAGTTCCGCCACTTCGGCATTTGGGGATGCTCAAAAAGCCCGTCAGCTTCGTTCTCGTTTCGCTCAAGGTCTCGACATACCAGCCTGGGACAACGCCTGTTCCCCCAGGCGTTGGATGGGCGGGTGAAAACCCCTACGCCTCGTCTGGAAGACTCTGGGCGCTCACGGGACACGGCCCGCTCACCGACTCGCCGGCGCGCACAAACGTGGCGCTCTTTATTCATCGCGCCGTGCTCGTTGAACGGCCCTTTGAACATCCCAGAGACTACCACCGCAAGGAGCTGGATTATCCTGAATTTTCCTCGCTCGCGTCAAGCAAGCGCCGGTCCAACTGTTCACTGTGCGACAGGACTAGCCCGATTGAGCCATGGCCCAGTTCCCAAGAGTAACGATCTCACGTGGATCACCGCTGACGATAATGCGTTCACGTACGAGTCCTGCCGCAGCCAGAAGTGAAGGCGCGGCAATCCTCGGGGCCTCATCGACCATTAAGACATCGAAGCGCACCCTGCCGAACAAGGGATCGCTTGCGACTCGAGTTGGGGTGGCAGCAACGACTCGCCGATTCTGAATGAAAGCCTGACGGTTCGGATTTTCTTCAGCTGCCAATAACTCTCTGACTTTTTTGGTGCCGCCCAACTTCGTGACGTGCTCTTTAAGATCCTCAAACTCGGCCCTCGTCCCCCTCGGCACGGCCGCCTCCGGTGCAAGCTGTTGAATGCGCCCTTTGGCGACATCGAGTTCTTTGTTCACTTGATCCATTTGATTTTGATACAGCGCGCAGTACTGTTTGAGGGATTCCGCATTCTTTCCCACCGCCTGCATCGTGAGACGTTGAAACAGTGGTAGGTTTTCGAATTCCTCGAGCGTCTTCCGGACATCGGCTATCCTCACCTGAAGATCTCGCAATTGCGTGACGAGGCGCCATTCCAATAGGCGGACTTCGTCTAGATCTTTCTGTTTCGCTTCTTTCTGGGACAAAAAAGGTATGAGCTCGCGGAAGCGGTCGTATTTATATTTCAAAGAGGCCTTGTCGCCTTGTGACTTGGCATAGAATTGATGCATTTGCGCTTCGAACCCCAATTCGTGAAGCTCCACACCGCCGGCGTGCGAGGCGATCGGGAGTTCATACCGAGTCATCCACGTTTTGTGGTTCAGTCCGCCGGCCTTCATGGTACGCCCCACTATTCCCACAATCTCATCGCACTCTTGGTGATCTGCACTGATCAGGAGGATACGTTTGTTGACGCGAATGAGCTCCATTGCCAGATTCCCGAGTTTTTGACGTCGGTATGATCGGTCATCCGACCACACTGTTGTGAAGACGGAGGAGGCGGAGGGTAATGCGGCGGTCTCACCTTCGTGCATCCGCAACAGTGACGTCAATCGCTCGGCGGGCCCAAGGTGATACAGGTTCGGCTTCGCCAGCATGTCTCTCAGACGGGAAGCCGTCATGCCGACAAGGCCGGCTTGATCCGGAACAATGGTAACAGAAGGAACGTCGCGACCGAGGGCATCGACCAGTTGGACCAGAAGGCTGTCGCCTGTATGCCGCAGCACGATTCCCTCCGTCGCATCTGTCTCGTCGAAGGGAATGACGGATACCGGCAGGTCAACGGACAGTTGGACGTCTGCAGGCACGATAAATTCATACAGATGGAGTTCGCCAATCGTCTTGACCAAATGGCCTCGCGACGCCACGACAGGAGCATCCTGCCCTGTTTCAGTCAGATGAACGTGCGTCGCTTCGAGGCGCGTGATCCATAATTCGATGAGTTCTGTTGCAGTCATGAAGACGGAAATCTCTTCTCCATTTCATTCGGGTAAGGGATAGGATGATAAATGCCCGCCGCGATGCCTGTCCACCACAGGGATCGAGAGGGTACCCTTGTCTTCACGACCAGATCTTGTCTAGAATGAGCGCCTGGAGGAACCTGTGAAGGGTCTACGATTTGAGCGGATCGCGAACGGACGTCACTACAATATTGTCTTCCACATCGGCAGTACGTATGTGCCGGTGAGTGACGACACGGTAGAAGAACTCAAAGAGCAAAGCCTCCTGCCGGCCGAACGATTTTTGGATCTCCTCATCGACCGTGTGGGTTATTCATCCTACCTGAAGGATCAGATCCGCAACGAACTGAAAGCGACGGGCGATCCCACCACGCAGATCACCGTCCTCCAGGGCGCAATCCGCGAGTTGTAAATCTCGTCGCTCGTGAAACGTATCTCGTCAAGAGCCAACGGTTAGAAGCTTCTCTCCTGTTTCTCTCGGAGATCGTCTGTTGTCATTCCTTTTCAACTTTTTCCGAAGCGCCGTTCTTTCGAGAGCTCATTCGATATTCCCTTTACCAAGATTGCATTTTGAGCACAGGGTTTCGAGATTGTCTTCGGAGGTTTTACCTCCCATGGACCACGGTTTAACATGGTCAATGTGAAGTATAACCGTTGGATCAGTCGCAGGAGATCTACCGCACTTTTGGCACTTGAAGTGGTCGCGCTTCATAATTCGAAAGCGAAGTCGGTCAGACACTACGCGTGGGCTCCTCGTACCAACGGGTTCTTGTGGTATGACCTCAACGCTCGTAGAGTTTTCAGGAGCATTGATGTATGCGGCGAAGGCTCTTAGTGCTGCATTCCATGTCTTGAACCTATACTCGTATGCACTGCCGCTGTACCTAGAGTTCGATTTCGAAATCTCTTCGCGTCGCGGTTGGCGACCAAGCCGAATCCAAATGTCTTCCAAATTTTTGAAGAGTTCTTCATCGGAAATTCGGTATTGACGAACCTTGGTCAAGCCGGTCAATTCCATGGCTTTATTCCAACCTCCGAATCGCCGCGTGACCGTATTGGGTGAAAACCTCTCCTGTGATTTGTATTCGTGGTATCGGAGCGACACCCTTCCAAGAGTTTTGGCAACGCGCTGCACATCAGTAATTAGTGCCTCGTTGCTGATGGGTTCGTTCTTAAGATCTAGGGTGTGTTGACATTCATTGCATCCACAGCATGGAAGCGGCCAGCTAGAT
>JACOEH010000058.1 GCA_024998685.1 Nitrospira sp. | reverse complement strand
GCACAAGTGGACTCACCTGTGAATCCTGAAAATTAATTGATGACACGCCCTAGTCCCTGTCAAAAATGAGGAGGTACCAATGCCCGTGATCGCCGTTCGGATGCCTTGGCTCGCGTTGCCGAGCATTCTCTAAGGCCGTTTATGGAAGGCTGAGTTCAGAAACTTTTCGCAGCGCTTCCAGCAGCGTCAGGTCAAAGTTCAAACGGTACAAGTTGGCTTGTAATGCTTCGAAGGTCTCTCCCTGTGCCCAATGGTCAGGAAAATTCGGCAGATAGCCGAGCCACTGCTTTTCATCGTCCAAGTAGAAATATTTGATCGCTTTCATAAAGCACCTCGTCTGCAGAACGGAAGTGAACGGCTGAAGAGTCGCGCTGGTACTCGGCCCTTCCCAAACCCTCCATACATAAATTCCAACACGCGATTCTTTCTGGGTCAAGAGAACACGGGGTTTGCCTAATGACCGATAAGGGAATCCGCTGGTTTACGGGTGCAGGGGCTCTTGTTCGGATGCCGATCCGGGTTTGGCGATGCGAGAGAGTCGGATGCCGGGAGCTTGACGGCTCAGCGATTGCTGATCATCGCAAAGAGGAGCTGTTCCACCCGGGCTCGGCGTTTGATCTGGGCGCGCGACAGGGGGCGAGGCATCGTGGGAGTGTGACGGGAAATCGTGGATGTATGATTATGAGGCCGATCATGCTCTTCATTCACGTATTGGCCATGTTCCCGACTGTGGTGCCAGTATTGGTTCCCTTCTGATTCTTGGGCGATGAGATCTTGGTGCAGTTGCCACAGCTTGATCTGCAGATCTTCGAACGACTCTCCATAGGCTTCATGCTCGGGGTAGCCCTCCAGATAACCGCGCCATCCGTTTCCTTCTTGCACGATGATGTATTTCGTGGAATGCATCAGGGGAAGTATAGCTGGTCATTTCAGATGCGCAAGTGAAGAGAGAGAATGGATTTCTTAGGATTCGGGTTTTCTGCGAGTATGAAGAAAGACAACGAGTTAAACCTTCTAGCATTCTTTCCGCGAAGCCTGACCTTCAACGGGTCGTGAACCTGGACTACCTGGTTCAGGATAACTGACATTCTTTCTTCTATCTCACGGATTGATTCCAGCTCAAGAAAAGGCCCGACCGTTAAAGCAATGGTTGGTGGCTCACGCTGTCATGTCGATGGACGGCTAATGGTCTGTCGATTTAGCGTGAAAAGATCGACAAGAACGGTTTTCACGGCTACATTCCGAAACAGGTGTTCTGATTCCCCATTTGGTGCTTTGATCGACTTCAGAGAGGAGCAAAGAGATGATGCCGACTGAAACCTTCACAGATGAACAATTAAAGGACCAGGCAATCAGGCGGGCGCTGGCGGGGGATATCGAAGGGGCGCGACAGACTGCAAATGAGATCGTTGACAGACGGTATTTGAGAGAAGCCTGGCAAATGCTGCTGTTCGTCGAGTCCGAACGGGGAAATGTACAGGCCGTGAAGGATACCATCGTCTCATGTCCTGATCCGTCGCTCTTGGCGAGTCACTTCTATCTCGAGCTGCCTCAAGTCTTCGTCAAAGCCGGAGATCGGTCCAGCGCCATCGAGATTGCCAAGGTCATGGGCGATGCCGGAGTCTTGCCGCTCATCGGGATTGTCGCCCATCTGGCGCAGGATGGAGATATCGAAGGAGTGCGAGAAGCACTCGCTCATCTTGATGAAGATTTGAGAGCGATGATCATGCGCAAGGTGAATGTCTGTCATCAAAAGAGCGACCGGCTCGAAGCCCTGAACCTGGCAGACCAGGCTGCTTCTTCCGCTTCACTCGCTGCCTGACAAAGAAGCCACTTCGCCTCAGGCTGATTCCTCACGTCATTTCCCCCCAGACCGTGGCGGATCTGACTGAGCGCCGCCGCTTGCTTACCTGTGATTCAAGCGATACGGATTGCAGCGGCGTCGCGCTCCAACTTGGATTCCATGAACTCTATGATAAAGGTTTCAGTGAAAACGTCGTCTGCAACTCCGGTCAGCGAAGCCGGAACTACGACATGATTTCTGCCCAGGTCTTGCAAGGTGTTCTCGACAGTGTGAACGGCAAGATGATTCCACCGACGACTTCGGGAGGGCAGGCGAAGACAATTCCCGCGATGGCGCCGATTACTATTCCGTCCAAGAGCATCGTGGACATGATCTCCGGATTATTGAGTGGACCCGTCCATCTCACCGGTGTGGCCGTCGGGTCCGATCAGCACCTCAAGATCGGCTTGGTGTTGGATCAGGGGAACCAGATCCCGTTCGATCCCACCACCGGATTTCGCCATCAAAATGCAGATTGGGGGGTCTTGATTGAGAAAGGATTTCTCCAAACAGGGATTACCGGCAACATCACGAGCCGTGCCGCTGCGAGCGCGCCACCGGTCACCATCACCACAACCACTGTAGACCTGCTTCCAGGTGAGTTCCATGTGACAGCAAGCGGCTTTGCCACCACTGCGGGACTGAGCTGTAATGTGCCGGTATCATTGGAAGTATCGATTCCCGCCAACATTTGCAAGAACGTCATGGACCAATCGGTCTTAAGTCTATGCCCGGGAGCGCCAAAGGCGACGCCCACGATCACGTTTTGCGCCTTCTGGGACACAATTATCTTCGGCCAAAGTACTGCGACAATCAGGACCTGCCCCACCTGCCCACCTCAATCTACCGGCACCTGTCAAAATCAGGTTGTGCAATTCGCTGCTGGACCAAACGACGTGTTTTATGCGACAGAACTGGATACTGACGGCGTGTTTTACCTCGCCGGGCGTAGTACGTTCATGGATACTAAACTTCCGGGGAGAGCAGCAGCTCCCAATGCTTGCCCATAGGGAGGAGAGGCAGAGACGGTGAGGGTGGTAGCTCGACTTGCCCACAGGTAGTGGTTTATATTGCCTTCGCTTTGACTTGTGTCACCACTCCATCTTTCTGTTTCACCTCACGTGGATGATCTGACTCGGCAACTCAACGAACGGTTCGGGTTTGCGGCGTTCCGGCCGGGCCAGGAGGACGTCATTCGCGCCGTATTGGCCGGGCGCGATGCGATGGCGATCATGCCGACCGGGCAGGGGAAATCGCTTTGCTATCAATTGCCGGCGACCCTTCTACCAGGACTGACGCTGGTGATTTCTCCCCTCATCGCATTGATGCAAGATCAGGTGACGGCCATGAGGCAGCGGAAGATTGCTGCGGCGGCGTTTCACTCAGGCCTCACCGGTTTCGAGAAGAGCCTGGTGATGCAGGATCTCCAGCAGCGGCGAGTTCAACTCCTCTATTTGGCGCCGGAACGGATGCAGCATGAAGGGTTTCTCCGACTGTTGCGTTCCCTATGGGTCTCCTTACTGGTGGTCGATGAAGCGCATTGCATTTCCCAGTGGGGTCATGATTTCAGGCCGGACTATCTCAAGGTCGGTCACCTGCGCCGGGAGCTCACGAATCCGCCTTGCTTAGCCTTGACGGCCACGGCCACCGCTCGTGTGCAGGCGGATGTGTGCCGGCGATTGTCGCTTCGTGATCCGTTTCGATTAGTCGAGGGTTTTCGGCGGGCGAATCTGGCCTTGTCCGTCCATCGTTGTCAAACTCTCAGGGAGAAACTGGTGATGGTGGAGCGCTTGGTTCAGAGTACGGAGAAGGGGACGATCATTGTGTATTGTGCGACCCGCCGGACGGTGGAAGAGGTGGCGTCTTGGTTGGGACAATCCCACCAGTCGGTCGGCTACTACCATGCCGGGCTCTCAGATGAGCAACGGCGACTCGTGCATGAGGATTTCCGCCAAGGGACATTGAGAATCCTGGTCGCGACGAATGCCTTCGGCATGGGCATCGATAAGCCCGATGTCCGACTGGTGCTCCATTTCGACATTCCAGGCAGTCTGGAGGCCTATTACCAAGAGGCCGGGCGTGCCGGCCGTGATGGACAGCCCGCTGCCTGTGTGTTGCTGTTCTATGAACGCGATGTGGCCACGCAGGACTATTTCATTGCGCAAGCGTCCAAGGATTCTGAAGGCGCCGAGCGCGCAGCACGCATGACGACACTGCTGCAGGAAATCCTGGGGTACGTGTCGGTATCGACTTGTCGGCAAGTCGCCATTCTTCACTACTTTAGCGATCAAGCCGAGCCGATCCTGGGATCTTGCGGCCTGTGTGATCGTTGTATTGCGTCGGCGCGACGGTCGAGTCGAGAAGTCGGTCACGATTCCGCCGTCGCCGCAAAGGCGATATTGGAGACCGTGTCCTGGTGCATGGGGCGGTTCGGTATGAGTCGAATCGTCGAGATTCTTCGTGGAAGCCGTTCGAAAGCGCTGCTTGCCTATGGGGTGGAAGACTGTCCGACCTACGGATTCTGCTGTGCCCAGACGAAGCCGGCTGTGGCCGGTTTGGTGAAAGACCTCATCGATTCAGCATATCTTCAGGTCGAAGGCACGGAGTACCCTACGCTCAATGTGACCCGCAAAGGACGAGAGGTGCTGCAAGGAATTTCCACCCTGGCGGCGACGCCTGTAGAAGGCCGTCTCACCGATGGATCGGTAAAGAGTCTCCGTCGTACGAGTGCCGCCCTGGCGGGCGCATTTCCTGCGTCGTCTGCGGACCGACAACTCTTTGAACGGCTCAGGCAACTCCGCACTGAACTTGCCGAGGAAGAGGGCGTGGCGCCCTTCATCATTTTTCACGATAAAACGTTGAAGGCCATTGCCGGTGCGAAGCCCGTCACGCCCGCAGCCCTGTTGGAGATTCCCGGCATCGGCGACATGAAGGCGGAACGCTATGGCCGGCGGGTGTTGGACGTAGTCAACGGAGATCGCTAGCTTATCGACTCAGCTTCCCGTGAGAGGATTCTCTCTATTGAACGACAGCTGACAAGTGTCGTGACGCAACTTATATGTGGCGGCGCGAGACGCGAAAGGTCATGCGGCTCCCAGGCCTCACGTCGGCCGTTCGTTGACCGCTATGCCGCCTGTACCGGTCGAACCGCCGTTTGCGCCAACCGTGTTCCGAGCCGTGTGGCCATCCGAGCGCGCTGAACCGTACGGTGATAATGGATCAATGGATCCACGATATTGCCGCATGTCAGACACCGCAGGGCCTGCATCCACATCGGCAAATAACTCTCTTTCATATCCAGCAAATGATCCTTGACCATGAGCCCGCTGCATTTGGTACATGTCATAGGAACCCTCCTTACGTAAACGGTCGGCTTCATGCCTCGTGCTGCCCACTTTGATTGGGGTGCTGAAGCAATGATGGTGCCACGATAAAATCGGTGATGGCGTACAAGGGTTGACGGCTGTCAGTGCGGTATCCGGGCGTTCTTCCATGGTTTTCTTAATCAGGCCCTATGGAGAAGACTCCTTTGGAGATCGTATCTCAAGCGATACTCTCCGAGAGACAAAATGATACAGGGCTATGTCTGTGAAGGACTGTCAGACTGATCGATTTTGGCCTGTTCTTGTCGATCACAGTCACGATGTGTTGACAAGTCTCCGGCTCGCCGCCGAGAATCATTCCGTTATGGCATCCAAAGAAATCCCAATCGCCGGCGGGCCGGCTGCGGCTCAGAGCGAGAGTGATGACGAGCCCACATTTTCTCCCTATGCCGGTCCTGCGTTCTTGTCGTATGGATTCAGGCCGTTCTTTCTGGGGGCGGCGGTGTTCGGCGGTTCGGCAATCCTTGTCTGGGTTGCCCTGTTCGCAGGCGGTGTGCAGGCGGAGTTTCTTTATCCTCCCCGCGAATGGCATGTCCATGAGATGCTGTTTGGGTTCATACCGGCGTTGATCGCCGGATTTCTCCTGACGGCCATGCCCAATTGGACCGACCGTATGCCGCTGAGAGGTACGCCGTTGCTGGTGATGTTTCTGCTGTGGCTGGCGGGACGGCTCCTCATGACGGCACCACTAGCTGGGGCCTCCACCGGCGTGGTTATCGACGGAGCGTTCTTGGTCCTCTTGGCAGTCTATGTCTGGCGAGAAGTCATTGCTGCACGAACCTGGAATCGCGCACCGATCGGCATTCTAGTGAGCCTCTATGCCGTTGCCAATATTCTCTTTCATCTATCAGCATTGCGCGGTGCACCCACGGATTTCTCCGAGCGCGTCGCGCTGTCGGTCATGACACTGTTGTTGACGGTCATCGGTGGACGCCTCACGCCCATCTTTACGCGAGAGTTTTTGGCCGGCAGGAACATGACGGGGTTGCCGGAAGTGTTTTCTCCGGTGGATGCTGCGACCATCGTGATGGTTCTCATAGCTGCGATTGCTTGGATCGCTCAACCGGAGAGTGTATGGGCAGGAACCATGCTGTTTGTTGCCGGAGTAGTAAGTGTGGCGCGCCTGTTGCGTTGGGAAGGGTGGCGAACCTGGGAAGAGCCGTTAGTGTTGGTTTTACACATGGGCTATGGATGGGTGGGATTGTTTCTCATGGCTCTCGGCGCAGCAATCCTCGGGATTGGATTCTCTATCGAGAATGCGGTACATCTTCTTACCACCGGCGCCATGGGGACGATGACGCTGGCGGTAATGACCCGCGCCAGTCTCGGTCACACAGGGCGAGTACGCCATGCGGATCGGCTCACCGTGATGATCTATCTACTGGTCACTATCGGAGCGATGTTGCGAATCTTCTCCCCGCACGCCGAGACGCCTACGGCGCTCACCTATACAATACTCAGTCTATCGGCGCTCTGTTGGAGTGGGGCCTATGTACTCTTTGCGCTTCACTATGGGCGATACCTTGTCCGTCCGAGCCTGGATGAGTAGAGCTTTCATGCGGATAGTGACGGCAATCTTCGAGAAAATGCTTTGGACAGACAGTGGCGTCCCATTGACCTGTGCGGTATCATGGGTATCTGTCTATAGCTGGAGAGGCTAGTGTTGCCTGCTCCATCATGGCAGGTTGTTCAAAATGGCCGTCCAGCAAGGTCCGCGACACGAAGAATAATGAGCGTCACGTTTGCGGATGGGCGCGAGTTGGTGAGCGCCCAGTGCTTTCGAGGCATATTCTGTTCGGTACGTCGAGCCTCGGAGCGAAGTGAGAACGCAGCCAGAAGCCTTTTTCAACATCCGACGAAAGGGGGCGACCGGTTTCGACGGGGATACTGAGGTCACTGTCGCATGTCGAGCTCTCGGGGACTCGTAACCCTCCGGGAAAATGCAACTGCCAATCAAGAACTGGCACTCGCAGCCTAATTTAGGCTGAGACGTCGTTCCATCTGAGGCCCGCGGGGGTGGAATGGCGTGATGCAGCGGGCTGGTCCCAAGCCGGTGCTCAACGGCCGAGGACGAGAACTTTCTGGGCTAGCGGCTGTTCTAAGCCTGCCGATGGGCGTGGATGGCTGCGAAGCTTAAATTGTCGGCTACACATGTAGACACAGTGCACTGACGATCTTCGGACAGGGGTTCAACTCCCCTCGCCTCCACCAAATTTATTTTTACCGGTGACTAGCCGATACAACCCGGCATAGTCGCCGGATACCTCTGCAGTCAGATAGCGAGTTGACCCGTCCGCCGTAGGGTGCAGGACGATCTGCGCCCCCATCAAGTCCCGTAGAATGCCTCGTGTCTTATCGACGCTGTGCTGGGTCACCGTCGCTAAATTCTCTACAGCCGCTTTGAACCGTCTGATGACATCCGGAAGAAAAGCGGTCACCTGATCCGCCTTGGACTGAGTACGCTTTAACGTATCCTGTAACCGCTGCTGTTCTGCTTCCAGTTTGACCAATTCGGCCTTCGTGCTCGACGTGACCACGCCCAGCTTAACGGCCTCCACCAGATTGGTGATCTCTTGCTCCACTTTGGTGAGGCGCGCCTTGGCCTGGCTAATGTCCGGCGTCTGGCGCCGCCGCTCGGCTAGCAGCCTGGCGACTTCCTGTTTGACGATGGCGAACCCCTCCTCGGTGAACAAGTCGTGCTGGATCGCGCTTAACAGTCTCGACTCCACCACCTGACGGGAGACCTTGATCGTATTCTGGCAGACGGATAGCCCCCGATACTTCCACCCTGAGCAGGCGTATTCTGTAGGGCTGATCACAATAAACTTCCGCCCGCACATGCCACAGGTCAGGAGCCCGCTGAACAGGTATTTCGGGCGACGCCCGGTGCGGGCATTCGCATGCAACGCCGTACGGATCGCGGCGCTCGCCTGATTAATGGACGCTTGGCGCTCTTTGACGCGCCCCCAAAGGGTGTCATCGATAATGCGCAAGTGTTCCGCTGGCGTCCTTATCCATTCAGACTCATCGCACAGTAACCGCCGCTTCCTTTTGGTGTCGGGGTCCTTCGGCCACTTCGACTTACCCCAGATGAGTTCCCCTTTATAGGTGTGGCAGTTCAACAGTCCCAAACCAAAGCGTGGATTTCCGTAGAGGGCTGACGCACACCATGTTGGCTTCAACATCGAGCGACGGCGAAAGGCAACGCCTGGCGGGGGAACTCCCTCGGCGTTCAACCGCTCGACGATCTTGACCGGGCTCACGCCTTCTACAAACTCCTGGAAGATACGCTGCACCACGCGAGCTTGTTCAGGGTCAATCTCCAGCCGTGACCCGATGCGTTGAGGCTGACCGTAGGGGTCCTTCTCGGTCGGATGGTATTCAGGAACAAGCCGATACCCGTACGTCCTGCCGCCGCCATGGTAGCCCTTCAACACTTGCCCCGCCATGCCTCGGCGTACGTGCCGCGCTAGGTCCTTCAAGAATTGCTGGTTCATGAGGCCCTTGAACCCGCTCATGAGTTCATGGCCCTCGTTCTGGCTATCCACGCCGTCGCCGATGGCGATGAGACGTATACCCCAGTGAACGAGCCGACGACGTGTCTGTTCTGTCTCTACCGAATCGCGGCTGAGCCGTGAGAGATCGAACACTACCAGCGCGTCAAACGCTCTAGCTTTGGCGTCGTCGAGCATGAGCCGGTATCCGGCCCGACCTCTCGCGTCGTGGGTGCCGGAGATTGCTTCATCCTTATAGCGGTGTGTGATGACCCAATCGGAGTGACGAACCACATAGTCTTCGCAGGCGCGAAACTGATCGGTGATGCTCTGCTCTCGTTGGTTTTCGCTTGAAAACCGTGCATACAACGCGACGTTCATTGCTCAATTCTCCTCGCGCAGGTGAGGACCATATCTTCCTTTCCCTTTGCCATGGTGGAGCTGTTAGACATTTGTAAACGCCCGAGTTACAGGATCCCATCCATCACAAATCCTTTTAAAACAATCATGCTTCCGCGAGAGATACATGGAAGCATCAACGCCGTCGTAGAGAACATGAAACAGTTCGACGCATTGGGGTCTGGTATATCGAATATAATAGGAAGGATTCTTGCTGCGAACTGTGTTGTAGACTGTTCGGTCTTGCAATCCGAGATGCACCAAATGGCCAACGAACCGTTCGATGAAGTCCTTTGATCCGCTCACGTAACTCGCAGAGGGAATGTGGCCTCTCTCTAAATAGATTGAGCCGTCCCCATCCCAACATCCTCGGATAAAATGTCGTACATATGGAGACGGTATTGATGGAAACTGCAGCGTCAAACTTTTAGCTGGAGTAAGACCCAACCGCTGAAGGTCGGTATAGATTTCAGAATTGTTAATACGAATAGTGTAAAGAGCACCCGCTATACCTCTTCTGGGACTGAAACTAATTTTGGCATTACTCTTGAGGTGGACTAAAACCTTCTCAAGAAGCTCCGGCTCCTTTTGATCGATGCGGAGGTGATACTTGCTAATTCTATTGGGTTTCCCCAGACATCCATCTGTGTAAATCACGCCAAGGACCCATGCCATCTCAGGTGTCCAGGTCTTAAAAAACGACTCGTCAATTACTCTTCTCTGTAGGACAATGGACGAGCCAGATGAAGAATCACCTAAAGCGTACGAAACCTTCCCCTGCTGGATGGCAAGAATTCGAGCTTCTTTGTTCGTCCTTCTACCAATCCCATAGTATGTCATCAGCTTATAGATGTACTGGCGGGTACAGTTGTAGTGCTTGGCAATGTCATTGAGTGATTGGCCGGAATGGTACCGCTGCTCCATGTCCTCTTTAGTTATGGGGTCCGGGAGAGGAGTTCCGATTCTTCGCGTGACATGTGACTTCTGACGCTTTTCTGTAGCAGCTGAGTAACAGGAGACACAGAGCCCTTTGCCAGCATGTCTTGTTTGTTGAGTGCCACAGGTCTTGCAACAATCGTGTAATTTGGCCCACCGCCGCATTGCTGTTTACCTTATTAAATCCGCAACCGTCACCTTCAGTGCCTTCGCCAGCTTCGCCAGCGTCCTGAGAGACGGATCATGCATACCAATCTCTAAACGGGCCAGATAGCCATGTGACACACCCGATCGTTTGGAGAGCTTGTTTTGCGTTAACCCCCGTTCTTCGCGAAGCTGTCTAAGGCGAACCGCTAGTCTGTTTCTTATAGCTGACATTATTACTTATAAGTAATAGTAAAGTAAACCCCTACTGGAACCCGGATATGATTATTGGCATTTTGCTGGTGCATTGGGCAGTTACTTCTCTTCCTTTCTTCTTCCAACGGTGGCAGTAGCACTCCACCCGCGAATTGTCCCTACGATCTCCGACCTATAACTTACATCTATTTCTCCAATCACAATCTGAGATTCAGGGACATTATAGAGACGCGCTGCTTTTCTACGAATTGCAGCTTGATAGGTTGCTGCGGGTGGAGGAGCTTGTAAACTGATAGGCCATTCCATTTTACCCGTTTCGTCGTTCCTACAGTACCCTCCTTGACAGGAAGTCACCTTCCCAAGAACCTGAACACCTGGTTCTGTTAAGTCAAATGTCGTTCCAGTTCCTGGATACACCGATTTACTGGAAACTCCACATCCCAATACACAGATAAAGCTGCCAGAAACCATCAACAAAACCAAGGGTTGACACCTAAGCCAGGCATTATACGGCATAACCCCCACCTCCTGTTGCCAGGGACCATACGCCGATTAGGAGAGCGGAGCAATCACTATTGCTCGGGATTCTCATGAAAGGCATCCATAAGGCGCTGGTTTTACTTTCGACTCAGGCATGGAGGGAATGCATGAACCGAACCTCGGAGTGCCTCTATGCTGCGGGTCATCAACCCCTGCGGCTGACTTCCCTACCTAGAGCCAGCCTTCTTTCATCAAGACAGATCTGTTCGCTTCAACGAAATTCTGTCGGTAGGTATCACTGAGTAGCTCCGGGACGGCATGAGGTGGTGGGACGCCGCCTAACCGCCTAGTTTCGTCGTCATAGGCTTGGATCTCCTCCGCCATCGCCACGGCGATATCCAGTGGCCCGAAGAGCTCCTTGATCAGCGACCGCCTCGCGGCCCCGCGTTCTGCTGTCACGTTCCGTGTTTCAGTTTGGACAACTCGTTGTAACTCCCGTTCCGAATCTTTCAGTTGTGCTTCTGCCCCCAAGTAACTGAGTCGTGCCTGTGGCAGCGCCGCCGATGCCCGTAAGATCGTGGCTTCGTCCACGTGTGATTTCACGACAGAGGCGCTGTCCGTCACGGGGGCCAGCACGAGTTCAATTTGATCAAGGTATCTTTTCGCCTCATCGCGTGTCGCACGGTCCGCATCACGCATCCCCGTGGCCTCCAGTACCGCAGGCCGCTCACTCACGGGGACGGTTTCACCGCTCAATCCCGCCTTCTGTTTCAATAGATCCAACATGGGTCCTCCTTGATTAATTGAGCCGTCCGGTCATGCGGCGAAAGAGATCGTCCACCGCGAACTTCGCCTGGACTTGAAGCCCCGCGAGCATCCCTGCCTTCAAGGCAGGCATCAGGTGACGAATGACTCGGCGCACATCGGCCTCGCTCACGTCCACTTCAGTTGTATTTGACATCTGAGCATTGATGGCGTGCCAATCGATGTCCATTCCTTGGCAGGTACAGTCATGCATCGCCGTCTCCTTTCGTAAGGTTTTTTCCAGGATCACGCAGCTTGCGCATGACGGAATCGTGACCAAGCTGATCTCCAATAAGGAGGTCTTCGTGTACGTCCGTCCAGTTTGGCCGGGTAGCAGCGCTCGTGGACTGACCTCCTGCACCATAAAGCCAATCGACACGCCGTTGAGCGAACCAGAGGCAATCTGCCTGTACGCGCGGTCGGCCGCCTCAGAGGTGCCCGGTGGATCAATCCGCGCGATCCCGATCCAGCCGGGTACGCCATCGACGAGCCCCAGCCGCAAGGACACCACGCGTCCAATTGGGCTCAACGGATCGTGCTGCAGCAGGACGGTGGGGTTCTTGTCGTAATTGGCCGTATCCATGCCGGATGGGACGACGACTTCTCCGTCTCGGTCCACTTCCAGCCGCGTGGCCACAAAACGGATTTCGCGTTGCTCTCGCGAGATCCCTTTGAGCACGCCATGCGCATGTTTATGGATCGAAGCCAGCATGGTCATTGGCACGCTCCTTTGAGCACGATGTGACTCAGGAATCTCGGCATTCGTGGACCTGGCGTGCTTGGATTCTGAGGTCGTGTGGGACTGTAGAGTTCCCGCTTCGGTGGTTTTGGGTCCTGTGGTCGTCGGGCCGGTGTGCGTGCCATGCGTCCCTCCATTTAATCACCGGGAAAATAGCAGCCGTCCATGCGGGTCACCTGCTCCTGCAACCATTGCACGCCTTCTTCGTACCGTTGTTGCTCCGCATAGGCATGTGCTTCCTCGATCTCCACGGCCGTGCGAGGGTCAGTCGTGTCCAGCATGTCCAACGGCACATAGCGCAGGTTGAGAAGAATCTCCACCCCACCGACGACGGCGTTAGCCCAGTCGTCGTGTTCCCCGGGGAGGTGGTCAATGCGCCCGCCTCGCCAGACCAGACCGAGGAGTTGTTGTTCGGCCTCAGGCACGTCCAGGAGCACCACCTTGCGGGCGTTGAGGTGTGGCTCAAAGGCCTCGTAGAGTTGATGCTTAGTTAGGCGGGTGGGCTGATAGGTGATGCCTTCTTTGGCGAACGCGGCACGAAAGGTTTCTCCCCCGAACCGATCGCCAATCACGGTGAAGCAGCCATACTCTTTTAAGATGGCAGCAAAGCGAGTCACTGCCTTCATGGGATCAAAGGGCGGAACTTGGCCTTGATGGACGAGTCGGTCCACGACGGCATGGCCGAACTCATCAAGATGACTCATGCACAACACCGCATCGTCTAAGCTTCCACCGGACATATCCACGAAGGCCGAGTACGAGAGGCTATCTATCGGTGGCCGTATCGTGACACCGCGAACAATGGCACTGATCACCGGCTCGACCTGGAAGGCCGAACCCGACGGCAGACCTGGCAGGTTCAAGTGCAGGCGGCGAAACTTATGCGCGGGGAGACGGCGCTTCTGCTGATCAAGGTAGGCGCGTCCATCAGGCCATGACCCGATGGACGGATTGGCTCGGAGTTCCGGCTCGAGCTCGGCAAACTCCGGGTCCGTGCAGTAGTCGGCGGCGAACCACGAGAACAGCATGCGCGGATCGGTGCCTGCCTTGCCCATCGCCGTGAGGTCGAACAGCGGCACGCCCGGTTTGTGCAACAGCGAGGCATAGGAGGTGATCCAGACTTGCGAATTGGCGCGGGTCGGGTCAGGTTGCAGCGCTTCGAGCAAATCCCATGTTTTTTGATTGTGGATTTCGTCGATGCCGAGAAAGCGATACGTCCGGCCGTGTTCGCCTGCTGCCGATTGACCCGGCAAGACTTTGATGAACCCGAGGCCATCATTCCGAGCAATCATGTTGTCTCGGACCGTGAGCAGCTTCTCTAGTGGCGGATTGGCCCGAATGATGAGCTTGATCAACTGGAGGTCGTTGGAGGCTTGGTCTTCGTCAAAGGCGACGAGCAAGACCTCATGCTGACCTGGCGTCGGCTCCATCAGGCTCCACAATGCACCGAAGCACAGATCGGCAGACTTCCAGTTCTTCTTGCCTCTGCCGAACAGGCCAAGGTTGTACCGTAAGGCGCCGTCCTCGCGCCGCTCGTCGAAGAACCTGGTAAAGAGACGTTCCCGGTATGGCTCGATGGCCAACGGCGTGCCGTCGATCCACCGTAGCTTGTGAAAGAAGGCCATGCAGCTTCGGACGATGCGTTGCTGGTTCTTCACGACTCCGCCTCTTCTGTAAATAGAGCCGCCATAGAGTCCGCCCCTCCTGCCCGCCGTCTTGCCTTGATGGCAAGATAATGGCGCAACAGGCCGAGCCAGGACCGCGTGGAATCGTTTAAGGCCGCCTGATCCACACGCTCACCAACCACGTCCGCTTCCTCCATCCGTCCAATTCGCCTGCACAGGTGTGCTAGGCGCCGAATGGTTTCCAGCTCGGTGAGGTCTAATCCCTCCATGCCGCCACACTCTTCAACTAAGGCGTTGAACAGGTCACGCTGATGACGAGCTGCTCGGCAGCGACGATCCATCTCTTGGAGGTAGTCCTGCGCATATCGCCGTGGTAACTGCGTGGCTTTGGTACTACGTTGACCGAGCTTCCCCGCCACTTCATTTCTCCTTCGACCGCAAAAAATCGAGCTCAGCACCATTAAAACTCGGTAAGCCGCTACTGCATTGCATCTTTAAGCATTTGATTTCTTATGTTATTTCAACTTCCGTTTTTAATGCTTACTAGAAACCTCACCAGACCCTCGAGCCAGGCTTACCCTCTGTTGCCATTTGACCTAATCGATCTGGCTAACACTAGGCGCTCTATTTGCTGCCTTACTAATGCCACTACTTACGATCTCGGTAATGGTAATGGTCAGTAACGGTGTTTCCACAACTTTTCTATTTTCCCTTTACGTGTGAGGTTCATAAAAAATCATTACCAATCGTTACCATTACTACTTCGACCGCTTTACCTCCTTCTTCAGCTATATCCAGCCCATGCTTACCAAACACATAAGTAACGATGTCACAATCGCCTCAATCATCACCGCTGAAAAAGCTTTCTCACAGTCCAGCGCACCCGATTTATCGCAGTCTGGAACGCCGCATAGTTGCCACGCTGGCTCGCCTCGTCGCACGCATCCCATGCGGCTTGAAGGAATGGTCCATCCGGAATCCCATGAGTCAGTTCTGCCAGTTGGCGCCACAAGCGACCCCACTGTGGACAGGTCGGCGGCACACAAGCGACACACTGCACGGTGTGCTCACCCGACCAGCAGGCGGAACCGGAGCACTTGGGACACTTGTAGGACCTCGTGCCAGCTTCAACGCGAAACCGCCGTTCTGATCCGTGACTCAGCAGTAACCACCGCCCGGCGACTAACCCGGGCTCATTCACAAGGAACACGTCTTCAACGATCCACGGCGCAAGTTCCTCGACCAACTTTCCGTCTGCACTCTTAAATTCCGTAGGAACTGCAACGGCGCGGCCAATCCACTCGTCCATAGCCTCGTCGTCAATCAGCCGGACCTTGTGTCCTATCTGAGCCATGATCCGCTTGGCTTGCTCAGGTGGCAAGGTGACTCGCTGTCCCGGATGCCAGGACTCGACCTGGCCATTTTTTTTGATTGTCACTGATTCTAGGACTTCAATCGTCAAGGTCGACATCAACTACCCCGCTATGCGTTCGGTGAACCGCCTCTCCGACTTCATCGGCCATGCTGCGGAGTCGCAGACCACGGTAATGGCGTGCGTTTCGGATTTTTTTTGGTGTGAATTTATGTGCCTGCAGCTCAGTAGCGAAGCTCTTGCCAGATATAGGCTTGTCTCCTCTCACTTCAACCCATTCCATGTAAGCCGTTCTTAGCGTCGCATAAAGGACTTCTTCCTCTGGTCCGATCACACAACACTCAGACAAAAAATCATCGAATACATTCTCGGTCTCACGGTATTCAGTCGTCGCAACGCGCACGACCTCAGGACAGCCCAAGCCTTCCCGCTGCCACGCCAGACAGCCTTGCACCGCCCACGCCAGAATACCTGGCAGCTCAGCCATCAGTTTGCTGAGTAATTCTTTATCCTGCTTGTCATCGGGGATGCGTACTGCAAACGGAATGAGTCGGAGGCGGCGCCATAGCGCGTCGCCATCGTCGTTGACCGTCGGTCGATGGTTGGTGGAAAACCAAATCTTCCAGGTGGGGTGAATCTCGAAGTACTCGGCGAAGAGAAAACGTGCCACCATCACGTCGCCGCCCGTGAGCTGTTTGATTACACCCACCGCTAACTTCCGGCCAGCATCCGATTCGAGTGCCGCTACAAGCCGCGCTCCGGCGAGGCGGGCCAGATCATTTCGCACGCCACCCGTGCGACTGCTCATCAACAGGGTTTCGCTCATGGTTTGAAGAGAATAGTCGCCTAGGAGGGCTAATAAGATACGCATGAGCGTACTCTTCCCATTCGCACCATCCCCATGGAGAAGAAACAGGACCTGTTCACGTACAGAGCCGGTTAAGGAATAACCAACTGCCCGTTGAAGAAAGTCCATCAGCTGTTCGTCGCTGTTCATGATCTGCAGAAGGAATGCCCGCCAGGTTGGACATTTGGCATGAGTGTCATATTTGATCGGCACATGCTTCGTGATCATGTGCGCGGGATTATGCGGGAGGAGTTCGCCGGACCGAAGATCAATCTCCCCATTCGCCACGTTGAGCAGCCAGGGATCTTGGTCCAGGTCACAGGGCTCCACAGGTATACCGTGTTCGCTCTTTGCCATCTCCAGCATTGCTTGCAGTCGTCCCGCAGATTCGGACCGCATTGCCCACCAAACCAATTTGCGCCTTCGGTCCTCGTCTTCTATTGCCAACGCCTCCTCCAAGATGCTCCTTGCAGTGTGCTTGGCCAATCGCATGGCCAGCTCACCGGGATCCACTTCCCAGCATTTGCCGTCATAGACAAGCCACTTTTTCCATGTCTGGCACCAACGGATTCGCGTTCGGTGCTGATCCGCGAAGCGAGCCGCATTCCCCGCGTCGGTGCGGTTGCGTTGCCTGAGATTCGGCTTAACGGGAGTGACCTGATTTACACAAGTAAACAGCGGCGCTACGTCACACAACGCTTGAAATTCCGAAGGAGTTCCGCCGAGATCGATCCACTCAACAGCATCACCGTGTGTCGGTACGTCAGGCAAACGAACAATCTTGACCGTGGCTGCGATCTTCACTAGATGTGCTGCGAGGCCTGTTGCGTACTTTTCGCCAGAGGCATCGTTATCAGGAAAGATGACGATCTTTCGCCCTCTGCAAATCGAGAGATCTGTGAGGTGCCAGTTCGAAGCGCCGCCTGCTGTCGTCGTGTGAATGCCCGGTAGCCCCGCCTTAATCGCTGCTTCGACGGCCTTCTCGCCTTCGTGAAAATTTATCGTTTTATCGGGCGAAGCTTTTATGTCAGTGAGGCGATAAGGAGTTCGCTGAACTCCGTTAACGTTCCAGATCCAGCCACCTTTGCCGTCCGGTCGTCGCTGCCGAAAATCCTTCGGTTCAAAACGCACAACCTGAAATACAAGGACTCCATTCTCATCGACGTAATCGTACTCGCACTCAATGCGCCGACCTGGGTTTACTTCTTCTCCATCATTTTCGTCAAAAAGGTCCCGCATCGTGATGCCGCACGCTGACACTATGGCTTCTATCCTGCATCCAGCGAAGCACTTAACTAATAGCCGATCACTTGCGTCGCAAAACGAAAGTGACCTTTTCTCGCGATCGTCATGAGCGGGACAGAATGCTAGCCAAGTGTCATTGTGCTGCTGCGATCCGCGGAGCCGTTGAGCAAATCGTTCAGCTCTCATGCCAATACCTCAAAGGACATTTTCACAGTTCCTCCAGGTTATCCCGCTCAGCGATGTAATCTTCGACAATGTGTGTCGCGATAAGCTTCAGTAGCTCCACGTGCGCAGGCGACAGCGGAGCAGGGGCTTTCGGCAGCGGGGGATTCTGCGGGGCCTGATCGGCAAGGCCAGGCTTCATGACTCGCTCCGCGCTGCACGAACGGCTGACAGGATGCGTCGTGCGAGCTCGTCGGTAAGTGGTTCTCTGCCGTGCAGGAGTTTCGACAAGCGGACGGGATGTACTCCACAGCGGGCACCGATGACATACTTATGCTGGCCGGAGCGGGCGATCGCCGCGCGTAGGTCGGCAGGCGTCGTGCTGTTCGATCTTTCATCATATTCCATGATGAAAGCGTAACTTAGTTTTAAACGGTAAGTATAAGAAGGGAAGGTCAGGCGCTAGGCAGGGGGTTTATTACTTTTTTTCTTCTTCCTCATCGGCTTGCGTTTATAGAGAAAGGCGGTGAACTTTTTGTACGCCGTCAGTAGGTTGGACCCGAGTTGTTTGTCCGGTACGAGCCGAGCTGGACCTAGTACGGCGACTGCAAACGGATAGAAGGTGCCTTTGTACCTCGCATCACTATGCTCGTTACTGTACACAGTTGGCGTTTGCCCTGTGGCCTCCCGAAAAATCAACATGAGCGCTTCCACGGCTTTATGGAAGGCAACATATTTTTTGGGCGCGCCAGTCTTAGGAAAGAGATCGTTCTGGTGGTTAAGTGAAACGGCACACTGGTTCGTTGCTTCAGCGAGGCTTCTAAGTGCGTGCGGCAGTCGTCCGCTCGACAGGACAAGTTCTGCAGTAGAGCGCGCTGAGGCAGGAAAGGATGCATTCAGGAGGGGGTCGAGCAATAAGAAGCTGTCAAGATTCTGCTGAAGCTCGCCACCCAGACTTTCATAGTGCTGGATCGTGGTATTAAGTGCTTCGTACAGGTCCGCGAGTCTCTTATGTGCTTTCTGAGCATAAAGCTTCGGCTCCTCCGCGTCGCGCCTGGACTTATGCAACGCTCTTTGCACAACACGCTCGATGGAGTCGAGATATATTGGCCACTTGATAGCATCCTCCAGGCCTACGTCGTTTAGACTACGACGGATAGCCTGCCGTTGCTTTTGCGTAAAATTAAAAGAGACCATTGCCTCCTCCCTTAGAGAGTCCTGGTGTGGAGTGGAGGGCTTACCCTTCGGAAGGTTGTTCCCGACTCCGCTGTATTATTCTCAAATGACCTTAAACTGTCAAATGCAAAATATACAGATACCGTTTATTAGTATATTGACAAATTAACAATTGGAGGTTACAGTTCATCCAACGATGGAGGTTTGTTCAAAAGCATGGAGGTCGAATTTTCCGATGAGAACCTAGACCGGCTTGAAATCGGAGAATTCGGAGATTGTGGTTATTCCCCAGGCATCGTCAAGGCATTCAGAAAACGGATGCAATTGATTCGGACGGCTCCAGATGAAAGGGACTTCTATACGGCCAAAAGCCTACATTACGAGAAACTGCAAGGAGATCGTTCACACCAACATTCGATGCGTTTGAACAAACAGGAGAGACTGATAGTCGAATATAAGGGGGAAGGGACTTCGAAGATCGTAATTATTGTTGGAATTGAGGACTATCACTAACAGGAGCAAAGCCATGGCGCAAAGGAAGGTTGCAGAGGCATTTCCTCCTGGCGAATTCATTCTTGATGAATTGGAAGCGCGCGGGTGGAGCCAAATAGAGCTAGCTGAAGTAATTGGCTGTAGTCCTACGGTGGTCAACTCATGGATTAAGGGCAAGCGAGCCCTTACGGCACAGACCGCTAAGCAAATAGCTGATGCATTTGGGATGAGTGCTCAGTGGTGGATAAACATCCAGTCATACTACGATTTATGGAAAGCTGGGGAAGCTGACGCTGGTATAGCAAAAAGAGCGAGAGTGTACGGCTATGGACCAATCAAGGACTTAATCAGGCGGCAATGGATCGAATCGTCTGAAAGTATAGAAGTGCTTGAAGAGCGAGTCCTTGACTTCTATTGTGTTCCAAGTCTTAACGAAAAACCGAAACTGGCACATGCAGCAAGAAAAAGCACTCAAGGAGAACTCACGCCCTCGCAGTCTGCATGGATGTTTCGTGCTAAGCACCTAGCGAAGTGCATTAATGCCAACCGTTTTACGAATGAGTCATTTGTTGAAGTCGTTCGATCGCTAAGAAGCCTAATGGGTAATTCCGAAGACATCCGGCTTGTTCCTAAAGTTTTGGCACAATTTGGAATAAAGTTCGTTGTTGTTGAGCCATTAGTCATCGGTTCTGGAATAGACGGCGTGACGCTATGGGATGGGGAGGGTCATCCAATTATTGCTATGTCTCTTCGCTATGATCGTATTGATTCATTTTGGTTCACTTTAGGACATGAACTAGGACACGCTAAAAATGGAGACGGCAAGGATGGCAACGTGATTCTTGATGTTGATCTTGTGGGAGACAAGGCACAAAAACGTTCTGATAAACCTGAAATTGAGAGACTGGCCGATTTATTTTCGGAAGAGTTCCTTATTCCACAAATGAAACTTCAGAGCTTTATAGCAAGGAAGGGCCCGTTATTCTCAAAAAAGAAAATAACTGATTTCGCAAGGATTCAGGGTGTCCATCCAGGGATTGTTGTTGGGCAGCTGCAGTTTCGTGAATGTTTCCACTGGTCTCACTACAGAAGTATGTTGGAAAAGATACGAGACACAGTAAAAACCTCTACATTGACCGACGGATGGGGACAGACCCCGGTCGGGGTATGATAAGGAAGAACAAGCTATGAGCCTAACTGAGCAATTTCAGAAGTTAGCAAGCAACTATATTGCCGAGCATGGCCGTGCAACTCCCACGGAAATAGCTGAATGGCTTGTACACATTAAAAGGTGGGAGCCAGAGCCATCTGATATGGTGAGACAATGTGCCAAACTACTGGCGCGAGCCATGCGGCAAGAATACATAGTCGACCCTCAGGGACGTAAGGTAAGAGCTAAGCATGCGGTAATGGAGCATGATGACGCCGGATCTCAAACGGCCTTTTGGGACGACATACGAACTGCCACCCGGAACCATATGCACATAGCATTTCAGCAGCGGCGAGAACAGATTGTTGGAGATTGCCGGCAACTTAAGACGGATGTTGACAGTTACAATGATAACCAAAACACAGGATACCCCATTCAAATGATTTTTGATTTCACTGACGACTTAGAAGAGCTTGAGGCCGGGGTAATTAGTTAATACGTGAAAGCTCGTTTCACTGCGGGGCGACAGTTGGTGAAATGCATAAAACCTCCACTACCTATCAAGAATGCCTCGTACTTGCCGACCGAAGTCTAGCTCTATGCAAGAACTACAGGAATCAAATACAGATACCTTTGACAGATGAGCAGAAGCTACACGCTGTGGCCTTTTATGCCAAGCTGTTGAGGGACCTTGAGGGGGCGTTTCTTCTATTGAAGCAGGGAATGATTTCACAAGGACGATCACTTTTGCGAATCGCGATTGAATGCGAAATCCTACTGGCGCGGGTTTGTCTGTCGGCGGATTTTTGTGAATCATACTTGCTATATGCCGAAAGTCAGCGCTTGAAGCTTCTGAAAGGCGTACAGCAGATCAAAACTGGAGATTTTGACGAGGTACGTTCCGTTATCACTAAAGAGCTCGTGAGTCAGCTTGAGACATCTATAGAGGCTCGCAGAGAGCAATCTAAGCAGAAGACAATATTTGACTGTGCTTCTGCGGTAAACCTCGGAACTGTCTACAATACTGCATATCGGCTCTTCAGTGAAGATGTCCATTCCAATATAGGGGCTATCAAGTCCTACCTCCGATATGGATCAGAAGGAAATGTGGCTTCGATTAACTGGGAACCGACCGGCGAAAATTGTAGGGCTGAGTTGTCAGAAGTGTCTCGGAGCGCGTTAAATGGGCTTTCTAATATAGGGTTGTTGTACAAACTGGCGGCAAATGAAACCTACAGCATTCTCTTTAAAGAGTACCAGCGCCTGGAAGACATTTCTTGAAAATAGCATTTAGATTTTTTAGTTAGTCACAATGTTGCTAGTTATTGTGTAAAGTGTCTCGCAGACTCATTCGAAGCCTTCTGAGTCAGTACATTTTCGTTGAACCTCCACAGCAAAATCATTTTTAGGGAATGGTCCGTCAAGGATCGAACCTCGAAGCTAAAGTATGGAGGTCAGGAGTACATGGCTAAGCTAAAAGCGCTTGGTGGCAATAAAAAGCCGAGAGGTAAACATTCCCTAGAACACAAATCACTGTTTGATAGCCTAGTATCAAATGCCATTAATTTTCTCACGTTTTCAATTCGTGATTTTAAGACACGGCCCAAATACTCGATCATACATTTCTGTTCAGGCCTAGAGATTTTCTTAAAGGCGCGTCTGCTTCAGGAACATTGGTCCCTTATTCTAAAGAAACCAGATGAGGCTTCTTTCACTCAGTTTCAGAAGGGAACATTTAATTCCGCTACAATGGATGAGACCATACGGCGATTACAGAATGTTGTCGGTGATATTTTCACAGGCGAAGAGCTTCAATGTTTTCAGAAGGTACGAGACCATCGCAATAAGGTTGTTCATTTCTATCATACTGCGTATACCAAGAAGGCAAGTGATAAGCTGTTGGAGGAAATAGCTGCGGAACAGTGTAAGGCATGGTTTTACCTTCATGGTCGCATAACAGGTCCTTGGCGGCAGCGATTTCTTCAGTATCAAGCGAGAATCGGAAAACTGAATAATCGACTTCATGGTCACAGGATATTCCTTAAAGCCAAATACACTGCCCTCAAGTCGGAGATCTCTAAGAAGCTAGCCGCCGGAGTTGAAGTTATAAATTGCTCCTCATGCGGGTTCAATTCTTACGAAGCAGCTGAAATTGGTGGCCCTTTCTACGAGGGACAATGTTTGGTCTGTACAGCTCGGCGATCCTTTCTTCGTATATCATGCCCAAAATGTAACGAAGAGTCGGATATTGATGATTTGACCAACGCGTCTTGTGACAATGAAGATTGTGAAAGTGTTATCACGCTAGATGATGTACTGAAAAAGTATACGCCACCTTATGACCCGAGAGATGGAGATGAATCACCGCTTTCCTACTGTGCTAGTTGCGAGCATCCTGAAGAGAGTGTAATTCCACTGAATGATGAATACGTTTGTTGTATGTGTAGGAAATGGTACGAAAATGTTGAGGAGTGTAATTGGTGCGGAATGACTATAGCTGGCTTTGATCCCCAGTTCTCCGCTCTATACGGCTGTTTTCTTTGTGAGGAAGCGGCTCGTGAGCATTTCGATCGAATGTAAAGTAAATATGCTGTACTTCGGACGAGGTGGCGTTCCCATACAGCTATTTCCTGGATTGACTGCTTATTGCAGCGCCGGCCTCGATTTGATAGGCCTCAAGGGAACACGTATTGTCGGTGAAAATAAGTCATAACCCGGTTCGCCTCCACCATTCGACTCGCCGGATATGCTCCTTACGACATATCTGTGCTCGCCCATGACTGGCCACTAAAGAACTGGCCACTAAAGAAAGAATTGGAGCAGTATCTTGTTGGCGATTCGAATGGTACCCTACGCATGTCGACCCTTCGGCGCAGCGCCGGGTCAATCCTGAGTGTGAATCGAAGGATCGAAGGGCTGCCTACCTCATGTACTATGTGTACATCCTTCGCTGTTCCGACGACTCCTTCTATGTGGGTTCCACTAGAGATCTATCGAATCGTGTTAACGCTCATAATGTAGGCCGAGCATCGGCGTACACACTCAAGCGTCGCCCTGTCTGCTTAATGTACTCCGAGTCGTATCACACACAATCAGAAGCAATTAGGCGAGAGCGTCAGTTGAAACGTTGGAGTGCAGAAAAGTAAAAGAGTCTGATAAGCGGTGATATTGAGGCTCTCAAACGCCTGAGCAAACGGCTCTCCTAGACTGATTCAGGTGAGGCTGCATGGGCATTCCGGTGGTTCCCTCGTTTTTGCCCTGGTTGCCGAATGTTATGTACACGGGCTTAGCAGTCCTAATAAGTGTAAGTGCTGCTTTTGGCACCAATGTGTATCTCGCCGGACAATCGTAATTGCGTCGGCCGAAAGAGCCCTCAACACACCAGTGTTATCCCTCTGGTAGATCCAGCGCCTATGCACGGTTCTAGTGTGATTGACGCCGTCGGATAAATCCCACCAGCGTTTCGCGTCTTGCTACAATACCTCGCTTGCGGTACCGCCGCTCTTTATTGCTTCATCGGCATTCATTCTGAATAAGCTTCTCAAGGTTACATACGAAGCAAGGAATCCGTACTCTGCGTCAGGGGTGGGTTTGAAGGGAGTTAGAGAAGGCGCGTATTGATCGCTGCGGTGCTCCAGCACGTCGTTCCACGGCAGGCTGCCGGCGAAAACGGCGTCGAACCGTATTTGATTTCTCTCTGAAAGTACACTAACTTGTTGTGTTATGAGGCTCTTGAGGCTCTCAATTCGGTTCGTTCTCCCGTTGGTAATCCTGTTGGCCGTGGTCGCCTATGGGGTGATCCCGCTCGTCGACTCGTTGGAACTGAAATGGTTCGTCCGCGATCTCGACATGCGGTCCAAAATCATGGTCAATACGATGGAGGGGCCGCTTGCGGACCTGTTGGTTTCCAATTCAAAGGACAAGATTCTTGCTTATTTTACGCGCATTCGGCAGGACGAACGATTGTACGCCGTGGGATTTTGTGATCTCGATCACCAGCTTCTCTATGAGACCCAGGCATATCCGCAGGACGTCACCTGTAAAGATACACTCGACCTTGCACCCAATTCCTCCGCTGTTCGGTCATTCAGCAGCGGGCCGCTCCACATCGCGTCAGCCTCGATCGAATCAAACGGACGTCGGTTGGGCCGTCTCCTGCTCATCCACGACATGAGTTTTATCCAACAACGGAGCAGCGATACAAAATGGTACGTTTTTTATCTATTCGCCGGGCTTACGGCCGTCATCTCGCTGGTCACCGTGTTGGTCGCACATTTCATCTGGAAAGGATGGATGGCCGGGGTTCGAGCCTTGTTGAAGGGGGAAAGGCTTTTGACTCCGCTGACCCATGACGAGCATGCCCCGGAGCTCCGGCCGTTGGCGAAAGACTTGCGTTCGTTGGTGCAGGCTCTTGAATCTGATCGTCGCATGCGCGATGAAAGCCAGATATCATGGACTCCGGCCAGCCTCAAGACGATTCTTCACGAGCAGCTCGCCGGCGATCAAGTGTTGATTGTGTCCAACCGGCAGCCCTATGCCCACTATTGGAAAGACGGGAACGTCGTCGTACAGGTTCCGGCAAGCGGGCTCGTGTCGGCGCTCGAACCGGTCATGCGTGCTTGCTCCGGCATATGGGTCGCACATGGGAATGGACCAGCGGACCGAGAAGTGGTGGACAAACGGGACCATGTTGCTGTGCCGCCGTCGCATCCCAGCTACGAGATCCGTCGTGTGTGGCTTACCGGGGAAGAAGAGGCCGGGTACTATTACGGGTTTGCCAATGAAGGATTGTGGCCTCTCTGTCATATCGCCCATGTCCGGCCCACATTCCGTTCATCGGATTGGAAACATTATGTGGCCATCAACGAGCGATTTTCTCAGGCCGTCTATGAGGAGGCCACGACCGACAATCCGGTCGTGCTCGTTCAGGATTACCATTTTGCGCTGCTTCCGAAGCTGATTCGCGATAAATTGCCGACCGCGACGATCATCATGTTCTGGCACATTCCATGGCCGAACGCGGAAAGCTTCGGCATCTGTCCTTGGCGCGAAGAAATTCTGGAAGGATTGCTCGGAAGCAGTATTCTGGGATTCCATACCAGAGTTCATTGCAACAATTTCATCGATAGTGTCGATCGGTTGCTTGAGGCGCGGATCGATCGAAACAGTTCGACGGTCTCCTATGGGGGCAAGATGACGGCGGTCAATCCTTATCCGATTTCCATCGAATGGCCGTTGCAATGGCTCCATGGTCAACGGTCGATTCCTGAATGCCGAACCAAACTTCGGGAGGCCTATGGGATGACTCCTGATCGTCTCGTCGGCCTTGGGGTGGAACGCCTTGATTATACAAAGGGAATCCTGGAACGGTTCATGGCGGTGGAGCGGTTACTGGAACTCCAACCGGAATGGATCGGAAAATTTACGTTTGTCCAGATCGCGGCCCCCAGCCGTTCCATGATCGAGCAATACCATCATTTTACCGCTCAGGTCTCTACCTTGGCCGAGCAGATCAACAAGCGGTTCGGTCGGGACGGCTATGAACCGATCTGCCTGCGGATTCAACATCATGAGCCGGCACAGGTTCATGAGTGCTACCGTGGCGCAGACCTGTGCGTGGTCAGCAGCCTCCATGACGGCATGAATTTGGTCGCCAAAGAGTTCGTCGGCGCCCGGGACGACGAGCAGGGAGTGTTGATTCTGAGTCAATTCACCGGAGCCGCTCGTGAACTGACGGAGGCGGTCGTGATCAATCCCTACGACATCGATCAATTTGCGGCCGCGCTCCACCTTGGTCTGACGATGCCGAAGGTGGAGCAGCGGGCCAGGATGCAAAGCATGCGAGGACTGATCCAGGAATTCAATGTGTATCGCTGGGCCGGGCGTATGCTCATCGATGCGGCCCGTATGAGACAAAAGGAGCGCGTCATGAAACATGTGCGGCGGCGGCCGAGCCTGCTGAATTGATGGACGGACGATGGACTATTTATTGACGGAAACAGGAAGAAGCGACCTGGGGGCGCTTCTGACAGTACGGTCTCTGTATGCGTTTGATTTCGACGGGACCTTGGCGAAAATCGTCCGAGATCATCACGCCGCCAGGTTGGCGCGGCCCATCCGTTTCTGGCTCGAGGAACTGGGGAAGCGGGCGCCTACCGCCGTGATATCGGGACGTTCTGTGGGGGATTTGCGATCACGTGTCGGGACCGCCGCGTCCCACTTGATCGGGAACCATGGCTCGGAAGGTCCTCATACCCGTCAAGAGGATATGCAGCAAGTCCGAGAGACCAGTCACGGATGGCTGCAATGGGTCAACGACCGATTTCGTGACGAGCTGGCTCGAAGCGGTGTGGTCGTCGAGAATAAGTCCTATTCGCTCTCGTTCCATTATCGAACCACGGATCAACGAGACAAGGCGCGGGCGCTGATCTCACGAATCGTTGCCGAATTGTCTCCTCCTCCCCGCATCGTCCTTGGGAAATCCGTCGTCAATGTGATGCCACCGACGGCGTCGCACAAGGGTACGGCGTTGCTGGAATACATGCGCCGACTGGACTGCAGCGCGGCGCTCTACGTGGGAGACGATGTCACCGATGAAGACGTCTTTGCCCTGCGAGATGCCCGCATTCTCACCGTGAGGATCGGTAAGAAAAAGGGTTCCTCGGCCCGGTATTTCCTCAAAAGACAGGCGGAAATCGCCGAGGTGCTTCGGCTGCTCGTCGAGGTCGGCGACCAAAGCATTCGCACTTGGAGCGGTTGCCACGAACAAGGGGCCGCGCAACCTCTTCAGCAACCCAACGAATAGACTCGGCAGGATGTTTAAAAAGTCCTCCGGCTTCGTTCCTGAGGCACACGGAAGGACAGCTCTTCTTTGCCATGCACCCTCCTGCCCAATGAGCCATCGTCAATTCGCCGATGTTGTCATAAATGTTTGTATACCATCAATTTACGTCTGAACTTAGAGATCCGAGCGATTCTAACCAGACCGTGCAGGTTCTGAAGGATTACACGGAGACGATTAGCGTGACTCGGTTCAAAAAATGGTCGCCAGCTTTACTCTTGAAAATACCGTTCAGTGAGTATGTTGTTGTAAGACCGCACGTCCTGCCGGAAGACCCGAACGGATCTATGAGCTAGAGCCATCTTCGGGGCTTGCGCTCATCACGAAACCGCGTAGAGTCCTGCACACCTAGCGAGTGCGCTGGAGCACCTGTGAAGCCGTCACCAGCGTCAGGCCGGAGCGATAACGAGCGGCATGCGGAATCCTTTGCGGCATGGGTTGACGGGTCACGCAAGCCTCGCGATCGCTACGCTCGTCTTGATGATGACGGCATTCCTCCCTGAGGCCTCGGGCGTGTCAAGTTTTCTGTGTAACTGATGGTGGTTAATCACTGGTGGGCACG
>JACOEH010000057.1 GCA_024998685.1 Nitrospira sp. | reverse complement strand
GGCCTCGGCAAACCCCGCCTCTCCACCGAACCCGATGCCTCGGATTCGACCGGTTTTGATAGTGAAGCAAACCACCCATAAGAAGGCATCAAAGCCCGGCATCATTCCTCAAGACTGTGAAGGGTATCGCCCTCGTTAAGACCGGTCTTCAGCGAGTCATCGCAGCGCCGAATGAAATTGCTGGATCATGTCAGGCATAATCTCACGCTCAGCTTCTTTGGCCTGCGCGTCCGCATATGTGGCGGCTTGATGCAGTCGGCGGGTGAGCTGTCGCATCTGCTTCACGAATTCGTTCGTCGCCGGTCCTGGTTTTTTCTTCAACATCAACTCGGCCTCTCGATCTCTATGGCTTGCCATGGCATGGAGCTCTCGGGCTTCCTCGAGCCAATAAAACATCCGGTCTGAGGACTGTATCTGTGATGTCGTCTGCATCACGGCCGATGCTGTGGAAGGGGCGGTTGACGGTGCCGAACCGTTGGTTGCACAGGCCGTGAGTATTTGGAGAATCGCCCACAAAGTGAAGAAATACATGCGGCTAGATTTCATGTGGCCTCCTTTTGCGCGCAGGACGCCGCCATGGCAAGTTTGTTGTGTGCGTCCAATGCAGCCACCTTGTAACATTCAGCCAACGTCGGGTAGTTGAAGGCCGTGCGCAAGAAATAATCCAACTTGCCGCCCAGATCCAGCACTGCCTGACCGATATGGATCAATTCCGTCGCCCCCGTCCCGATGGCATGGACGGCCAGCAGTTGCCGACCCTCTCTGTGAAAGAGCAATTTCACGAGACCGCTGTCATCGCCGAGGATCTGTCCACGGGCGATCTCGCGATAACGCGCGACACCGGTTTCATAAGGGATTCGCCTTTCTGTTAAGTCATGCTCCGGCGGTCCCACCATCGAAATCTCGGGGATGGCGTATATACCGACCGGAAAATGTTCCGATGTCGGTTCGGCTTCCACTCCGAAGGCATGGCACGCGACATGGCGGCCTTGCAAGGCAGAGGTCGACGCAAGGCTGGGATGCCCGATGACATCGCCCGCGGCGAAAATGTGAGGCACCTCGGTCCGAAATTGCGCATCGACCTTTAAGTGACCTCGTTTGCCCGCCGTGAGACCTGCAACCCTCAGATTCAGATTATCCGTCGCTCCCATCCGTCCGGCGGCATACAAGACCGACTCGGAAACAACTCGTTTCCCTGACTCCAGAGTCAACACCACGCGTCGTGGAGGCCCATCGATCACGTCTACGCGTTCTACGGCCTCGCCGAGTCGGAACGTGACATGGCGGTTTCGCATTTGATGAATGAGTTCTTCCACAATTTCTGAATCTAGAAACTCCATCAGCCTGGTGCGTTTGTCGATGACCGTGACATGGATGTTCAAGGCCGCGAACATGGAGGCATATTCGACGCCGATGATGCCGCCTCCGACCACGACCATATGTCGGGGAAGCTGCTTCAAACGAGGGACGTCGTCGCTGCTGAGGAGGAGTTCCCCATCGAACTTCACACTGTCCGCCAACGCCGGCACGGTGCCGACGGCAATCACAATATTGGCCGCCGTGATTGCCCGGACGCCGTCTTCCGCGGTGACGGTCACGGTGTGGGCATCACGGAACATGGCGTCACCATGAAACAAGGCGACGTCGTTGCGGCGCAACTGCTCGGTGACGACTTCCACCTCTCGGCGTACCACCTCTTCGACCCGGGCGAGGAGCTGCCCCGCCGTTGCGCGACTTTGATAACGATAGCCCATGTGTTGGTCGAAATGATGGGTTACAGAATTGGAGGAGAGAACCGCTTCACGGAATGTTTTACTGGGTATGGTGCCGGTCTCCACGCAAACACCGCCTAAGATTCGTCGACGTTCGACGAGCGCGACTTTCTTCCCAAATTTTGCGGCCTGAATGGCGGCTCGCTGCCCCGCCGGCCCGCTTCCGATACAGAGCAAATCAAAATCGTACGATTCGCAAGCCATGGTCAGTAGGCTGCCAAGATGTCATTGAATGGGGGTTAGAGGTTATAAGAGCGTAGGGAAATGGATCGCCGAATTGATCATCCTTTTCTCCACGATCGTCAAAACGGTATCTGCTCAAGGTGTTCATTGAGCGTGCCATCCTTCGCAGCCATATTTCGCCGTCACAAGGGCAGCATGATGGATTTCGATGTGTGTGATCGACGCCTACGGGTCAATTGAGTGACATTTTCCATCAGGCCCAGCAACTCACCGAAAATATAAGGTTTGCGAAGGCTACCGGATGCCCTGCCTTGCTCGGCCGTTTCCGACAAACTCTGGTCGTTCCCCGATAAAAGAATCATGGGGGTGTCCGGCCAAACAAGCCGCCCCACCAAGGCAAGCCGCAATCCATTGATGTGAGGCATGTGATGAGCGGTCACCACCACATCGAACCGCCGACGTTTCAATTCTTCCAATGCGAGACCTTCTTCAGACACCATGTGAACATTATATCCCTCATTCTCCAGCATCAGACTCAACACGTCCCGCTCACCTTCATCATGCTCGACGATCAGCACTCTTTTCCCATACCCGGTCATATCGACCTCCTTCGCTCAATTCTTGGCCGACTTTTTGCTCTCCACTTCACCAAGCCGTAGAGCACCGTTTCACTCCGCACTCGTGTATTCCATTGGGCGCATGATCCATGCCTGCACCTCAGCGCCTGGTGCGGAAGTCTTCATGTGACAGGGACGTTGATTGATCAGTCCCAGGATTGATGATAACCGGCACATTCAACTTGTCCGGCAGCAGCACAAACTTAGAGTTCGA
This sequence comes from Nitrospira sp., assembly GCA_024998685.1. Classification (GTDB taxonomy): domain Bacteria; phylum Nitrospirota; class Nitrospiria; order Nitrospirales; family Nitrospiraceae; genus Nitrospira_D. The sequence continues at coordinate 26,222 of JACOEH010000057.1, read as the reverse complement.
GCTGTCGTAGAGCTTGAACCGGAGATAGTCCGGTGTCAGCGTTTTAGTGATGGTTTCTTGCGCCTTCGCTTGACCAGCCGCCCGAATTTTCAGACCTTCGGCCTCGCCTTCGGACCGAATCCGAATCGCATCGCCCTCACCTCTGGCGTGTCGACGCGCAATCTCCGCATCCTTTTCAGCGATGATGAGCTCGAATTCTTTTTGTTCCTTTTCTTGTTCTTTCGCCTGTTTTCGTTCGACGGCGTCCAGCACGACCTTGGCCAGTTCGATATCGGCCATGGCAACGCTTGCTATTTCGAGATGGCGCCCTTTAAGTTTCTCGACCACAACCGCCTGTACTTTGCTGGAAATTTCCGAGCTTTTTTCCGGCACATGGACCATGGGATAATTGGAGACGACACTTCTGACCGCCGCCAATAATTCCGGCCTGACGACGCGAGGGTAGAAATCCGATCCGATCTCCTGGGCCAAGAAATAGACCTCTTCAGGAATTGGTCTCATGACAATGGCGGCCTTGAGGACGACCAGCAAATCATCTGCGCTGAGGGCATCGACGCTTTCGGTATAACTGCGCCATTGCACGTCGTACAGATAGACTTGATTCCACGGCGCCCGCCAATAGAATCCACTCTTCAGTGTTTCGGTGGTCAAACCTTCGGTCAAAGGGTACCAGCGTAATCCCCGTTGACCGGGTTGGACGGTAGTCCCACAGGCTTGGAGTACGAGCAATACCGTGATAAGGAGCACGGCTTTCGCAACATAACGCATAGCTCCTCCTTCTCGCTTGTAATGATATTGACTGCCGTCGACCTAACGAAATTCACACCGTGCGAGAGACGGTGATAACATATTCACTTCTCATCTTCTAAATAAGTCGGGTGCCGAGGACTCTCTTGTTTGCCATTTCGTTGTTGCCTCTCCCACATTTCCCCTCGGATACTTTTGTGGAATGGAAGATCTGCGACAAGCCCGGTCCTCCTGTGAGCCAGACTGAGCCTCCAAATTACCCTGACGTATTCAGCAGCAAACACGATGCCATGAAGAAAGCGAACCTTGACTTCTTATCGATGAGCAAAGTTCCAGTGATTTCTCTTCACGGTTTGGAATCGATGCAGGAAGATATCGGACCTCACCTCGGGACAGACCGACACGGTATGCCGGAAAGACACAGAAAAGAGCTGATATCGTGATGAGGAATCTGAAAAAATGAAGCACATAAGCGTCTTCTTACGGAGACACCCTGCCTCCTTTTTGGCCGCAACGCGTCTTTCGACAGTTGGATGCCTAAAGTTCGAAGCGATAAACTCAACGAAGATCGACGTTGAAGGAGGCACCGGCCGCCACGGTCCGTGAAAGGGGGATGAGCGGATAGAAGAGCATATTGATTAAAGCCATCGCGCACCCGATACCCACCGACCAGCCTTCCACAGAAGTGGATCCAAAATTATTACCGTAGCCGTCATAGTGACGGCTCAATCTCCTCACGGTGGTGAGGTGAGCTGAGTGCCCTGGATTTGAGCCGTTAGAACGAGAGGGCTTTGCACCGACGTCCCCAGTTGCGTCACCATCGGAGGCCACGCCCGATCTCCCATAATGGAGCGCATGTCTATTTCAGCCTGCCCCTGTTGATCGCGCACCCGACGCGTCAGCATGCCTGAAAAAAACTGCGTTTGCATCGTGAGGTCCCACGTTCCAACATAAGTGCATGCCTGAGGCTGAACGCTGAAGGAAGTTGGGAGAGGTGTCCGCCACTCACCCAACGAATTATCGAAACTAACCGCCGTCAATTGATAAGAGCCCGCCGGTAGGCTCAGCACGAAGGGACCGTCAACCGGAACCTGATTGATCACCAGCTGCGTCCCGCTCTTTTCGTTTGTCAGCCGCCATGTCATCGTGAATGGAGACTTTCCCGCGACTTGGGTCTTTCCATTCCACTGAAGATTCATTCGACCGAGCACGTAGCCGTGATCAGGCGCTTCCACTGCAGTCATGGCGCTGGGTTTCAGCGGAGTAACCACAGTCGCGCATCCCATCGTGACGAGCATACTTAGGAGTAGGAACATGAACGAGCTTCCCACCCAGCCGCGATAGAATCGAGCATCCCCCGGTGATGGATCTTTCATAATGGCCCTCCTTGCCTATCTCTCTTAATTTCTGAGGCCGAAGTACTTAAATAATTAGCAAGATGCACGCCTTTACCGACAGAATCGCACGGTGTCTAAGGTATTGTTATTATGAACTTTATTTGATGAGAAACGTGAAGCAACGTCCAGGAAATTGAATTGCTTTTTAAAAACGCACTGTGTACATTGTGCGTAGACGCTCGGTTTCACATATGAATACAAGAGAAAAACCGTATAACTGGAAAAAGATCGAGGAAGCAGGTGCGCACAAGGGTCAGGAGGGGAATTATTGAGATACGCATTAAAAGGAGAGCAGTCTCACACCGTCGAATCAATCTCCTTGGATATTCAGACGGTCCTTTGGCATGGTGGACCTCTTTTTTAAGGATGTGTTCAAGCTAGGACCGAAGAATCGTGAGATGGAGGGACAAAGACGAAACCTGGTTCCAGCCAGAGCGCCGGAGTCAAGCAACCATTCTCTCCCGAACAGGTAATGCTGGTCCCGCCTTAACTGCCGTTCGCGGTAATGACCCGCCTTTATAGAATATCGATACAGCACATAGCCGGAGATTCATTCTTTGCCGAAGAGATAGAAAGGAAACGGTATGTTGCTGAGAGTTTTGTTTCTGATCGGAATTTCTACGCTGGCGGCTATCTCTTCAGCCCTGGCCGAATGGTCCGCTCAGGGGGAAGGTATTTTATATTACACCGACGACACTGCTCTTTTTTCAGCCACCCGTCGGTCAAACATCGATGGCGACCCTAGCCAACCGGTCTTGGACGTGTCTCGCACGGGGTTTGGCTCCGATATGGTGTTCGAGCCCGGGGTGCTCATATCGAATGCGATTACGACAGGATTGGGACGTACGGCCTTCTCCATCAAACCGCAGGGATTCGTCTATGCCGTTAACCCGGAATTCAGCCAGGCGAGCGTCGCAGTCGAAGCCTTGCACTCGTTTACTCCTAACACGGCCCTTCGACTCCGCTACTATACTGCCCCGGACCAACTCCTTGGGAGCATCGATAAGCACAAGGGCGAGCAGGAGGGCGAGACGGAGACTTTGGCAGATGTGAGGTTAACCTCACATATCGGGTACATCCGACTCGAGCAACGTCTCTCCGACCATTGGGAATTTCGCCTCCAGGGGCGAGTAGGCAAGCGTATCTACAACGATGCGTTTTCCATGCTTAATACAACGTTTTGGACAATCGGTCCACATATCTTTTGGCGAGCAACGGACCATGTGAAATTTTTTGTCGCCTATCATTACGAACGTGGCTTGAACACCGGCCGGCTCGCATTCGAGGCAGAAGGGGATGTTTCTTATGTGCATCATTTCTTTGCGGTCGGATGTGACGCCGAATTGATGCCGCATCTCGAATTGGAGTTGGATTTCCACTATGAACGGAACAATTTTACGAGTGGAATCCCTGAGGACGAGCGAAACGACGGACATGAGAACATCTTTCTGGGGAATGGAAGACTCCTGTACAAACTGACCAATCAGACTGCACTGACGTTATCCGTACAGCGGGCGAATCGTAAGCAGAATTTCCATCAGACACACGATCACAACACCAACATCGGCGTAGGAATCATCCATCGGTTTTAGCATCAGCGTTTTTCTATATTTGCGCAGATGATGAAACTGGTTGAGGGAATAGCAGAGAGCTATGTAATGTTAGGAGCCACTTCGAGAAGTCTCATTTGCGCTTCTCTCTCTAAATGGGAGCGGCTTGAGTTACAACCTGCGCTGCTGCTGTGAAACAGATGTGCTTTCCGTTGACCCGATATGCGTCGACTCTTCAGTCTCTCGATGGCGATCAATTTCCATTCGTAGCTCTTGTGTCATTTCTTCCGTTCTCTTCCAAGCCCACCGCCATGTTTGTGCAAACCCGACCAGTGCGAAACTGACGGTCAAGTAGACGGCGATCCCGGCTTGATCTTCCAAATCTGTAAAGCTGAATGTATAACGGGGATGAAGAAAAACCCAATTGGCAATCAGCCCACCTAATAGAACAGCCAGCAATGAAGGCCCTATCCCGCCATACCAAGTGGTAACCGCTATTGCGACGAGAAATGCGGCATAGCCGAGACGGTCGTTGAGGTATGAATCAAGAGACAAACGCAGGAGAAAGGCGAGGAGCGTTGCGCCGATGGCTATACCATACTCTTTACCCCGCTGCGGGATGGAGGCTCCCCCCTTTTTCGTCCGACGCGGAGGAGATTTCGAGCCTGTGCCCATGATGTCTGCCGTAGCTTCCGGCAGCAATGCCGCCTGCAGAGAAGGCTCCTTTCGTCTATTCCCTACTTTGTTCTTGGTATGTGAAGGCACATCGTCCATTGAAGAGTCTCCGTCAATGAACCGGAGGGTATAACATCATAAGGGAAACGCATTGAAGCATACGACAACGGCGCAGCCAATGGAAGCAGGCCATTTGAATTTTCTAAAACATGACCGAGCGAGTGTCTACTGCGACATCCGGCTTTACATTCTCAACGATCATCTTGAGAGGCCGTGCTTCATCCCTGTGGATCAGCCACAAGCGGCGGGACGTCATCGCTCGGTCAGATATCGCGGTTAGAATAGCCACTCCAGCTCGGTGAAGTTGGAGGAGCTTTACCTTGGTGAGTCCGTGAGCTTTTTCAAGCGCCGGTCGAGCGAGAATCGGGTGAGGCCCAGGTACTTGGCGGCCAAGCTTTTGTTGTAGTCCGCCAGCCGTAGGACTTCTTCGATGATGGATTCTTCGATTCGCTCCAGCGTATGTTTTCCGACTTGCATCTCAATGCGAATCAGACGCTCGGCGCCTTGGGAAACCGATGTGGTGGTTTGCCCGACATGCTCATGCAATTCTCGCGGGAGATAGTTCGCCGTCAATGTTTGTCCCGAACAGAAAATCATGGCTCGTTCGAGAGTATTTTCCAGCTCTCGAATATTCCCCGGATATTGATATCGCTCCAACATGGCACGAGCTTCTGAGTCCAATTCCGGGACAGGTTTACCGAATTCCAGCGCAAAGCGCACAATTGTTTTCCGGCAGAGGGGAATAATATCTTCGAATCTCTTACGAAGCGGAGGGATCTCAAATGCGACGACATTGAGACGGAAATAGAGATCTTCTCGGAAGGCTCCTCGCTCCACCTCCTTCTTGATTTCACGGTTCGTCGCCGTGATAAGGCGGAAATCCGCCCCGAGATCATCGGTGCCCCCGAGCCGCCTGAATGATCGTTCTTGAATCACTCGCAGCAGCTTTGCTTGCATCGTCAAATCGAGATCCCCGATTTCGTCAAGAAACAGCGTGCCGCCTTCCGCCTTTTCCAGCAATCCCAGCTTGCGCTGATTGGCACCGGTAAAGGCTCCGCGCTCGTATCCGAACAATTCACTCTCAAAGAGATCCTTGGGAATCGCGGTGCAGTTGACTCCCACGAACGGACCCGCCGCCCTCGGCCCATTGTGATGGATAACCCGTGCCAGAAACTCTTTCCCTGTCCCTGTCTCGCCCAGCAGCATCACGGTAGGTTTTGGATTCTCCGCCACTTCTCGTACTTGTTCGAGTAATTGTTTCATCGCCCGGCTGTGAGCCTCGACGTTACTCAAATGGTAGCGGTTGGTCTGTCCATCGAGTTCCGATTCCAAGCGGCGGCGGAGTTTCAGGATCTCGATCGCACGGGCGACGACCGCCTCCACGCCTTCAAGATCGACCGTTTTGATCAAGAAATCGTACGCCCCCAATTTCATGGCTTCTACCGCATCCTGCACCGTTCCATACGCGGTCAGCATAATGACGATGGCGGAGGGAGCAAGTTGACGCACGTGCTTGAGGGCATCGAGGCCGCTGATGCCGGGCATCTTCAGATCAAGCAGCACAAGCTCAGGGAGTTTGTGCTCGAGCTCTTGCAACAACACCTCGCCGGATTCATAGCCGGTGGCGAAATGTCCTTGCCTGATCAGCCGCTTGACGATGGCCGTACGAATAACTTGTTCGTCGTCGACCACAAAAACGACCGTATGCATGGATCAAACCCTTTCCAATGCGGTTTTTTGTTCCAACGGCAACCAGATGCCGACAATCGTACCCTTTCCCACTTCGCTCGTCACATAGATGTTCCCTTCATGGCTTTCGACGATATTCTGGCAGATAGCCAGGCCCAATCCTGTTCCATGTTTTTTTCCGGATGTCACGAACGGCTGAAATACGTTCGGGAGCAGTTCCGGTGGAATGCCGACACCGTCGTCCTTGACTTGAATCACCAAACCGGGCCTTTCCTCGCGGAATAACTCATGTCCCGTGATTTCGATGGGAGAACCGCCGGGCGGGGTGGCGTCAATGGCGTTGTCCACGATATTCAAGAGCACTTGTCTAAGGAGGTCTCGATCGGCGGTGAATTCGCTGATCATGGGTGAAATAGTGATCTTGATCGTGAGGTGCTTATCCTCCAACCGGAGCCTCAACATTTTGGACACCTCACCGGCGAGCCGGTTAAGATCGATTCGTGTCGGCACAGGTCGGCGTGGGCGTGCATAGTCCACGATTTGATTGACGATCCGATCCAATCGTCGAGTTTCCGACAATATTACCTCGATCTCCTTACGCTTCGGATCGCCTGATTCGAAGTCATCCATCAAGACCTTGGCCGTCGAACCGATGCCCACCAGCGGATTTCTGAGTTCATGAGCGATGCCGGCCGCAACTTGTCCCAACGTCGCCAACTTTTCCGCGCGCCTTAATTGCAATTGCAGATTGTCCAGGGTCGTAATGTCGATATTAAAACCCACATAGATGACATCGGGGCCCTCCAAATCCATGATCGGCACACGTTGACTTAAGACCGTCCGGACACTGCCGTCTTCCTGGAGTAAGCGGAAAATGATTTCGCAGGGTCGCCCTGCGGCTACGGCCTCTGAAAATGTCATGAAAACTCGGTCGCGATCTTCAGGATGCATCCGTTGGCGGAATGCCTCGGGATCAACAGCCGATTCGGAATCCAGACCAGCCAACTGCTGATTGTAACGATTGCTGAACGTGACTCTCACTCCTTTTGTCATAAAGATGCCGAGCGGCGCGTGATCCACGAGTCCCCGATACTTCGCCTCGGAAGCGGACAAGTGTGCATTCAACTTCTTGAGGGCGGCTTCAGACTGCTGGACTTCATCGAGGTCTTTGCGGATCTGTGAGCTCATCTTTTTCATCACGGTGGTGAGCTCGCCGATTTCGTCTTTACGGTCAAAGACAGGAATGGAGGGAATCGTTTGTCCGGCCGTCGAACCGACGACCTTTGATAAGGCTGTTAATGGAGTTGCGATGGAATGTGCGATGAGGGCCAGCGCGAGGATGACGAAGCAAAGAGTCACCAACCCGCCCCCAAGAATGAGAAAACGTGTCCACGTTCGATCGTAGCTTAACCGAGACAGCTCCTGCTGCTGCATGTCATGTTGTTCTTGATCAAATCGTGCCATCCATTTCCGAACCTCGTTCATGGTCGCTCGACTTCGCCCCTCCCGAACATACTGAATTGCACCGGCCCGATTTCCCTGCACCATGCTTTGCAGCAGTGCTTCTTTCTCCAAAAACGACTTCTTCACTAAGGCGCGAATGTCGTCGAATCGTTCATGCTGCGAGGGGAGTTGGATTTCCAACTCCCGGTCCATTTCCATGACGCTTCTCCGACCCTCCTGGAAACGGGCCAGGTATCGGTCGTTCTCAGAGATGACATATCCCAGAAATGCTGTTTCCTCATCGGCTATGGCCCGCATGTATTGAGCTGCCGTCTTTTGCAGAAGATAGAGTTGTGTCAGGCGTTCTTCGCCCTGTATAAAATTCTGGACATCCAGATAGGTCATCATGCTGAAGAGCATCAGAGAGACAAAGGGAATAGCCGGAATAAGGAGAAGCTTGGGAAGGATCGGGAGATCGTCTAAGAATTTCTGAGGGAAACGTGCTTGCATACATACTCCGATGAAACACGAAATATTGCCGACCATGTGCCAGCACGCCTGCGTCTACCGACCAGCATCGCATGGACTCAATGCGCTCCGGGAAGGTCACTGCTGGTCAAGGTCTTGCCCACGCACAACATCATCGCCCGTTCGATAATGTTCTGAAGTTCTCGAATATTACCCGGAAATAAGTACTGTTGAAGCGTTGCCACGGCTTTAGGGTCGATATCGGTCACCTCTTTCCCGAGCTCCAGTCCGTACTTCATCATGAACAGCTTGGTGAGAGGTATGATATCCTCGGTGCGGTTCCTGAGAGGCGGTACGACGAACTGCATCGCACTGAGACGAAAAAAGAGATCTTCTCGAAAACGTCCTCCCGACACTTCCACCTTAAGATCCCGGTAGGAGGACGCGATCACGCGGAAGTCCCCGGAAATATCTTCGACTCCCCCGAGACGACGAAACATTCGATCCTGCACGATTCCCACCAACTTGCCCTGCATCACGAGATCGAGATCTCCGATCTCGTCGAGGAACAGAGTGCCGGTTTCCGCTTGATCCAGCAGACCCAGCTTTCTCCTCTCCGCCCCGGCGAAGGCGCCTCGCTCATACCCAAAGAGGTCGCGCTCGAACCGCATGGGCGAAAGAGCGGTGCAACTGATTTTTACAAACGGCCCCTTGGCGCGCGCGCTGTTATGGTGAATGACGCGCGCTAAGAATTCTTTCCCGGCTCCGGTTTCTCCCATCACAAGTATAGGCACATTCGGATTCTGGGCCACCTCCCGCACCTGAACCAGCAAGGCTCTCATTGCCAAGCTATGCGCGCTCAGGTTGCTTAATTGATATTGATCGGCCTCGTGCTCGTTGTTGTAGGACACGCGCCGCTTCAGCAGAATATGTTCAAGGGCTCGGTTGACGACCGGCTCAAGGTTTTCAAGATCGACCGTTTTGATGAGGAAGTCAAATGCGCCCAGCTTCATGGCTTCCACTGCATCCTCTACCGTTCCATATGCCGTCAGGAGGATGACAAGCGCATCACACCCTTTGGGGCGAAGCTCTTGCAGAACTTCAATGCCGGTCATACCTGGCATCTTCAGATCGAGCAGAATTAAGTCCGGCACATCCTCTTCGATCGCCGCGAGCAGCTCTTCGCCGGATTGAAACGACCGAATCCGGTGTTGCATACGAGAAAGCAGCTTTTCCAGCGCGTTACGGAACGCCGCCTGATCGTCGACCACGAAAATACTGGCTTGCATCATGGGAAATCTCCCCATGGCATGCTACTGTACGCGCGGTTCCGCTGCAAGACGTTTGCCGAGGACCACTTCTTTGGATTGAGTATCGATTACATCGGTACGGACAGGCGTCTTTTTGACCTGCCTGAGAAAATTTCGGCCGTACGGCATCGGATGAGTCCTTCCACGACCAAACTCTCGATTCCCCAAGGGCTCGATCCATCTCTGTTTCCCGATAGGGCTTTCAAAAGCAGAAGGACCCTCCCATCAAATACTCCGTCGTATTCTTCATATTCGCATCGATGCTTTCAACGGGTTTAGAGTTGGTTCGGCGAGGTCGGGAATGAAGTAGTGCGAGATTCGATCGTTGCGACCCGTCGAACCCAGATTCGTCGATCAAGCCGTTAGACTTTCTCGCAAGCTCAAGCTGATGAACAGCCGCACGTCGACAGATCATTATGCGAGGGAACACGATCACCGACCCGGTTTGTTTCACATTCGCATACCGGTAGATCTTCACCCATACGCCATAGCATCATCAGAGTGACTCACTCGGTATGCCAAACGATGGTCTGAATGAGAAAGGAAATGCTGAGTTCCAAGAATCACGCAATTATGACCGGCTTTCACATGTTGATCTCGGAACTGATGCAAATACTCCATTGCCGTGTGATCCACCACATGCCCGGACAAGATGATCATGAAGTTGTCTCTGTAATTAGGGAGAGCCTTGAGCTTCTCATCGAGTTTTATCAGGTTCATGCAACTGAGCGATGAAAGATAAATCTTATAGGGATGTTTCATATTTTTGGCTGCAACACTCATGACCGGTGTAGATCCTCCATGTATGCGCCCGTCTCCAATTCGGATGACGGGATCTCCGAACAGCTCTTTAAATGCCGTCCAGACACGGGCGGAGAAAGATTCGGTGGGACCGGCGTGGAATTGCCGTTCAACCGTCAGTGCCTTTACCACATCAAAACAAAGCACGAGGATCTTCGTCACGGTTCCGGCGATCACTCCCGATAAGATATCTGAAGTGTACAGTGTTACCGCGACGCAGACGACCGCGACCAGGAGTTGCTCGGTCCCGATCGAAAATACCTTCAGGAAGATTTTCGGCGCACACAGTCTCCATCCGATAAATATGAGCAAGGCGGCCAGGACAGTGAGGGGGATTCGGTTTATCAGGTCGGTCCCGAACCATACGAAGAGCGCCAGGAATAAGGCATAGTAAAAATTCGCCCATAGCGTACGCCCCCCGGCAATGATGTTTGCCGTACTCTTGACCCCTCCGGGAATAATCGTTAACCCACCAGCTAAGCCGGAGAGGATGTTGGACACGCCCATGGTTCGGAGCGTGACATTAGGGTCCGATTTTCTGCCGAAGGGGTCGATCTTGTCGATTGCGGCGATGGTGACCAGAGTCTCGGTTCCGTCGATCAACGTCAGGGTCACAACTATGGTCAGTAACGCAAACCATAACTCGGACCGCTGCCATATTTCAGAGAAATTGGGAAAATGGATGCCTTGCGCCAGAACATCTTTGGGGACATGAATCAAATAGGCTTCGGGGAAGTGCAGCATCCAACCGGCAATCCCTCCCAAAGCAACTGCCAAGAGCGGCGCAGGAATATTTCTCATCCATCGTTGATTCTTGACTACGTTGCTGTCGAGGCCGAAGAGGATGGCCAACGTGGCACCTCCGACGGCGAAGACCTCGAAGTTCATCCCCATGATCTGCGCGGGTATGAGCATGATGGCGTCAGGAATTGATTGTATCGAAGGCGTCAGGTGGCCTAAGAACGCAGGGATCTGATTGATGATGATCAGCATTCCAATGGCTGCCAACATACCCTGAAGCACCGACATTGGGAAATACATGGCGAAGCGGCCGGCCTTATAGATACTCAGCAACACCTGCACTGCTCCGGTAAGACAGATGGCCACGAGCACCAGAGGGTACCCTGCCTCCAAGTTTCCTTGGCCGAGAGTCAGCATACCGGCCAGGAGGGCAGGTGCGAGACCTGCCGCCGGGCCGCTGATCGTAATATAGGCTCCGCCGAGAAGCGGAAACACGAGTCCTGCAATGATGGCAGAAATCACTCCAGTAATCGGAGCCGACCCCGAGGCCAATGCAATCCCGAGGGAAAGTGGGAGCCCCACCAGCGCAACTTGCAATCCCGCTACTAGGTCATACCGCCAATGTTTTAATCCGGGTATTCCGTTTTGCGGTTTTTCTTCCTGAGTGTCAGTCAAGTGTTCAAAAGACGACATCGCGTCCTGCCTGATTCGTTCAAGTCAACCTTGTCATTCTCCGCCCGCTACCTGATCGAATGTGTTTATAGATTGCCGACACAGCCTCTTTACCGATCACAAAGCACATCCAGTGCCTATTCCGTAGATTGGCCACGTTCATGTCCACGAGACGCACAGATGCAATAAATTCAAAGATTGCCATGAGTTTGAGCTTGTTTTTGGAATACGAACCTAATGAGTCTTCATTGATTCGATCGTGTTGTGAGCGAAAAATACATGATCAAAAAGTGCGTAATCGCTCTTATTTAAGAATCGCCCCAATTGTTTTGTTCTATTGAAACTGGAATTGAAACTGGAGAGGTTGGTCGCGCGAAGATCTTACTTCATGACGACGGCAGCCATCTGAACAATGAAATGATAGGAACGCCCATTGTCTTTTCTTTTATGTCTCTTTTGATATCAAGACCGGCTCAACAGATAGATGAAATTGTGAGGTTACTTATTGCGCCGACATTTGGACTATGCTAGCTACTCCCCATGCTGCACATTTCATCGTCTATTGCCATCCCGGATCACGAAATCGACCTACACGCCATACGATCGCAAGGCGCAGGGGGGCAGAACGTCAACAAGGTCTCTACGGCCGTCCATCTGCGATTTGATATCCATACATCATCTTTGCCGCAGTCTTATAAAGATGCCCTGTTGAAGCTGTCCGATCAGCGGATTTCGGCCGACGGGGTGATCATGATTAAGGCCCAGCAATACCGCACACAAGAGCGCAACCGTGAGGATGCGCTGAATCGTTTACGGACTCTTATTCAATGTGCGGCAATCCCTCGCAAGAAACGAAAGGCGACCGCGCCGACACGGAGTTCTCAGAACCGGCGGATTGAGCGAAAGAAGCGGCAGGGTCGCTTGAAGGCGCTTAGACGAACGATTGAGTGAAGAGAGCAGACGGCCTTCATCTCCACCGAGATGGGCTAGGAGCGATGTTCCTTGTTTTTTCCCACGTTGGCTCGTGCCTGCTCCAGCATGGCTTCTGCCTCAGGGATGAAATCAAGACGTTTATGTTTCTGGGCGATGGCCAACGCATCGGATGCCAGTAGGGCGGCTTCCTCATGTTGACCCTGTCGGCACTTGACACGGGCAAGCGCAAGTCTGGCATTGACTGCTCTCGGGGCCTGCTTCACCACCTGTTGTAACAGCTGCTCTCCTTTTTCTGAGTCTCCTCCCAGGAAACTCGGTAACTTCACCAGTAAGGCCCCTTTCGCCGAGAGCGCATCGATATGAGTTGGATTGATTTCCAGAGCCCGGTCGAGTTCATTCATCATGCGGCGGAGTCCGAGAAGGGAGGTCAGGGATTCTCCGTCGATGCGGAGCAGCTCCCCCAAATTGCAAAACAGCGCAAAGTGGGCATCGGCGCTTCCCTCCTCCGCCGCCACTGCTCGCTCACCCAAGATCCGGCCTTGTTGAAAATGGGCAAGCCGTGTCGCACGTTCCCTGGCAAGTCTCCCTTTGTTACATTCTTCGAGAGCTTGTTTGGCAAGGCGCTCGCCTGTCTGCTGCGCCGAAGACGGTATCGGAAAAAAAGACAGGCCGTTTGTCAGGATAATCATCAGTACGAGAGTTCTCATCCGCATCATTTATGTATCCAACGGGAAAACGGCCTCATCTGAGTAGACCGCCAAGATATGTACAAAGAGGTGCAATATCCCTTCAGCAGCCGTCTGGATTCGGCGCCGATAGATCAGGAGATTCCCTGTTCACCCGAAGCCATCATGCCCAAAATATTGAATCCTCCATCCACGTAGATCACTTCGCCGGTAATGCCCCGTCCCAATGAGCTGACTAAGAATAAGGCGGTGTCGCCGACCTCGCCCTGCTCGGTTGCGCGCCGGAGCGGAGCCATCTCCTTGTGGTAGTCGACCATCTTGGTAATGCCTGAGACCCCGCGCGCGGCCAGCGTCTTGATCGGTCCCGCGGAGATTGCATTCACCCGGATATTCAGAGGACCCAGGTCATACGCCAGGTAGCGGACGGTGGCTTCCAGTGCGGCTTTGGCGACACCCATCACGTTGTAGTGAGGCACGACACGTTCGCTCCCGAGATAGGTGAGTGTGACGATGGAGCCTCCGACAGTCATCAACGGCAAGGCAGCCCTTGCGACGGCCACGAGAGAATAGGCACTGATGTCGAGCGCCGTCGCAAACCCTTGTCGCGTGGTATTCACGAATTGTCCGCTCAGCTCTTCCCGGGGAGCGAACGCCAGGGAATGGACGAGAAAATCGATTTGGCCGACTTCCTTCTGAACCTGTTGCATGAGCGACGCAATCTCACCATCATTGCTCACGTCGCAGGGAAACGCCTTTGCGCCAGGCAGCGTGGCGGCAAGCTCTTCAACATTTTGTTTCAGCCGTTCGTTCTGATAATTAAAGAGGAGCTGCCCCCCTTGGCCGGCCGTTGATTGCGCGATGGCCCAAGCGATGCTGTGCTTATTGGCTACGCCGATGATGAGTCCCTTTTTCCCCTTTAGCAACATTGGCACTGTTCTCCTTCTTTGAAGATCAACGGACATAAGACATTGATATAATTCTCATCTCGCACAAGTATGCGCTCAGAAACCATACGCCATAAACCTAGGGGTGAAGCAAGAGTTGCGCTAACGTTGTGGAATGGAAGATAGCACGATTCGGTCTCGCTGTGAACTGAGCCACGTGCACTCTAGGGATCTACCTGAGGCAGGTTATTAATGACTCCATTCAATTCCGCTCAGGAATTCTACCCTAAGGATTCAATGAATCACTCTGGTAGTATCGCAGCTGGATAAAATTTCCTGATTACTTAACTTTATAGGACCGTCAGACGGAAAAAGAAAGGAGGCTCCCCATGCTGCGCTCCGCAGAGTCGATTAGCGATTTGTAACATTCTCTATGTAGACCGCTTGTAGGCCGACGATCGTTTTCCCATCCCGGATCGTCCCGTCCTGAATTCGTGCAATTGCACGATGCAGCGGCATTTCGACGATTTCCAGCACTTCATCTCGATCCAATTGTTGATGCCCTTTCGTGAGACCGGTGGCCTTGTAGACATGAATCACCTCATCCGCAAAACCTGGAGCGGTAAAAATGCTGGAGAGTAATTCGAAGGACGATGCACGATAACCGACTTCTTCTTCCAGTTCTCGTGCGGCACAATGCAAGGGGTCTTCACCGGAAGCCAGTTTTCCCGCCGGAATTTCATAAATGAATCCACCGGCGGCATGCCGGAACTGTCTAATCAAGACGACGTTCCCATCATCTTTGATCGGAACGGCAGCGGCTGCCCCCGGATGGCGGATGGTTTCCAGGTCAACCGTCACCCCATTCGGCAACTTGACGGTGTCGACGTTCAGCGTAATGACCGTCCCCGTATAAATGTTGCGAACCATTCGAGATTCTCCTCAGTTAATCACGTACACCTTGAACGGGAAGCCGCCCTCTGATGATACACACTTCAGTTACTTGGAGGGACGTCTATAGAACGGCGGCTTCACAACCTTCGCTGGAATCGTTTTTCCTCGAATGTCGATGAAGAGGTCCGTCCCGAGTTCGGCATATTCCGGAGATACATACCCCAATCCAATCCCCTTCTGAAGAAGAGGGGAAAGATTGCCGCTGGTGACTTCCCCGATGAGAGACTGTGGTGAGGATGCAGAGAGAATCTTGAACCCATGGCGGGGAACGGATTTTTCCAACAATTCAAAGCCGACGAATCGGCGGGACAGGCCCGCTTGTTTTTGAATCAACAAGGCCTGCCTTCCGACAAACTCCCCCTTTTCGAAACGCACGGCCCATTCCGCTCCAGCCTCGATCGGCGTCGTTCGTTCATCGATGTCGCTGCCATAGAGCAGATAGCCCATTTCAAGACGGAGGAGGTCCCGTGCGCCGAGTCCCGCCGGTTTCAAACCGAATGACTTGCCCGTGTTCAACAGCTTGTCCCAAACTGAGTCGGCTGATCCGTACACATAGAACTCGTAGCCGAATTCTCCGGTATAACCCGTTCGTGCCGCCAGGCATTCGGCATCCGCGACTTGCACCGTCGTTGATTCTCTGATCTTGAGCTGATCCAACTGTGACAATCCGATCGCCGCGACAATGCCTCGCGCAGCCGAGCCTTGCAAGGCAATCTGAGCGATCTCTGCTGAACGGTCGCAGATTTGACAGTCAGGAACTCCCCGACCATGCTCCGTAAGCCACGATACGATCTTGTCTCGATTGGACGCATTGACGCAGAGAAGAAATTCTCCGGCCCTCGTCAACCGATAGACGAAGATATCGTCCTTGATGCCGCCCTGCTCGTTGCAGACCATCGAGTACTGTGCCTGCATGGGCCGCAGCGCAGCGAGATCGTTCGTCGTCATGCGTTGAAGGAAAGATTCGGCGCCTGCGCCGGTGACAACAATCCGCCCCATATGGCTGACATCGAAGAGACCGGCCTTGCATCGAACGGTGTGATACTCATCCACAACACCGGTGTAGTGGATGGGCATTTCCCACCCCGCGAAGTCGACCAGTTTCGCGCCGGCGGCGCGATGTTGCGCGATGAAGGGCGTGTGCTTCACCGTACGGTTACCGCACGCCGAGCAATTCGACGTCGAAAATCAGCGTGGCGTTCGCTGGGATCACACCGCCTGCACCGCGCGATCCGTATCCCAAATCAGACGGAATGGTGAGTTTACGCTTGCCTCCCACCTTCATCCCCTGCACCCCTTCGTCCCAGCCCTTTATGACCCGCCCGGCGCCGAGCGGAAACGAAAAGGGCTGTCCACGATCGACGGAGCTATCGAACTTTTTGCCGTTCTCCAGCCAACCCGTATAGTGGACGCTCGCCGTCTTTCCGGCGACCGCCACGTCCCCGGTGCCGACCTCTTGATCGATATATTTCAGTCCGGATGGTGTAATGACTTCCTGCTTGCTCTCTGCCATGGAACCTCCTAATCCTAATGTCAATGTCGATGTCAGGATCAACATCATCACGATAGATGAAATGTACAGCGATTTCATACGATTTCCTCCCCTCACTGTATGGCATGGTCTGAACGGCTTGGTCAACCCGGATACCCTAGCGGTCTCGTTCAGCAAAGAGGGCAATGCTGGCAGTGTACCCGTGCAAGAAGTTCCGATGGCCGACCGGCCCGATTTCGCCTTGTGCAAAGAACCCCGCGATAGGAATCGGTCCCAGGCGTTCCGTTGTCGCTGCCGCATCATGATTCTGCCGCCCAAAGAGTCCCCGACCACGGCCGCAACAGCTGAACATGAGGGCGCCGAGCGGAGGATGCCGATGGTCGACTCGGTCGGTTTCCAGCAGAGAGTTCAAATCTTCCGTGGCTGATTCCGCATCGCGTAGATGGAACTGCACCGTCTGACCTTCTTGCACGACATCGCCGATCGCAATGGCGCCTGTGGTACGGTCGGCACCCAGCAGGTTCCGAATAAGAAAATCGCCGCGCTCGAACCGACTCCGATGTTCATCGATCACAATACCAAGATGGAGCGCCCGATGAGCGCGACATCGGTCTTCCTCCGTCAGCGATTCGAAGACGGCCTGCAACCGCCCTAACGCCGACGTACCTCCGAGTTCGTGTATCAGATTGCGTTCGGCTTTCGTCACGACGAACCGGTCTCCGATCAGACGACACCCCTGTGAGATGATCGGTCGAATATCCACGGGTCCGGAGAGGCGCACACCTACTAACCCACCATCGAGGACTTGGTCGTCGAGAACCAGTCGATTCATGCCGGCCTCTTGCCCACCTCCGACCAGTCCTCCGATCGCCTTCGTTCCGGGATAGCGTTCTTCCATAACCCTAAGGATATCTTGAATCGGCAGGGTGAATGGATCGGCAAGTAAGAGGAACGACGCCTCCTCAGCACCAGGCTCAGGCCATCCTGAGAGGTGAAATTGATCGTGCGCCGGTGAAAATGACGACCGCACCGGGTGAAGATTGACGTCGGGAAGGACGGCGGCCCAGACGGTGATCGCCGGGGTTGTTTCCAATTCCTCTGCTCCGGCAATTACGCCTTCGCCGCTGCAGCCGATCAGCAGATCGGGGCGAAGTGTCCTAGCTAGGACACTCGCCAAGAGGTCGGCTTCGGCGGCATGATGAGCGGAAAAGAAAACGCAGACAAGGTTAATTGGAGTGGCACTCAGTTGCGCCCGGATGCCTTCGGCCACAGCCCGAGCCGCAGATTCCGTCTCTACTATTTTCGAAAGGGCCACGGCAAACTGCACGTTCACACCTCGTGATGGAGAAGGCAGGTGAGCCCGGCCTATGTGTGGGCGCGCCAGTTCGGAACGCGCTGGGAGTCAGACTCCCGGATCCATCCGCTGGGCTCGGATCTGCGCTAACTTCTTATAATACCGCCACAGGTAGGAATGGTAGTCGTCCACCTGCGCAAGGAGGTAGTGCAGTTCCGTCGGATCCTCGGTTTCCAGGGCATGAACCATCCTCGTTCTCAGAAACTCACCGAAGGCCTCGGTTTTCTGCACCGCCGTCAGCAGTTGCAACCCACCCCCGATCTGGTACTGGCTCATACCATCCCTCCTGGTTAACGTCATGGAGAATAACGAGAGAATCGATACATTTGCAAGCTTGGTTCATGTTATGATTAGGTGCTCAAAAATTCTGTTGATCAGTTTGATCGTGCCTCGGACAGAATTGTTTTGAGGCGGGCGAGGTCGATGGCTTCAATGCGGTGATTGTCGCGACCGGTCATAGTGGTGGCCATGGAAAGCGCATTGAGAATGGCCTCTTCGGTGGCCTCGACCGTCGCTGTAAAGAGCGGATTCAGATGGGTGTCGGACAGGTGTGTCATATTGTAAGTCGGCTCTTTCGGATAGTGCGGAATCACGTTGGCTGTGGAGAAGGCCAGTATGAAATCCCCGCTGCCGTGGCGCACAGTGGAACCGGTCCGGGCGAGACCGAGCGCGGCACGTTTGGCCAATCTGGTGAGCTGCCGACCATCCAAGGGTGCATCGGTGGCGATGACGATGATGATGGAGCCTTCGCTCTGGCCAGGCGCGAACGCTTCCGAGACTTGTTGCGGCGGATCATAGAGTTTTCCCACTGGAATACCACGAACCACCAGTTCCGGCCTTCGTCCATGGTTCGCATTGACCAGGACCCCCACCGTATAGCCGCTTTCTTTCTCGGACAATTTTCTCGATGATGTGCCGATTCCTCCCTTGAATCCATAAGACACCATTCCAGTACCGGCGCCGACCGTACCTTCCGCCACCGGCCCGCTGGTCGCGCCGTCGAGTGCAGTCATGACATTCTGCTCGGACACGTGGCGCCCCTGAATATCGTTCAATCTTCCATCGTCACATTCAGCGACAACCGGCGTGACCGTATCGTCGGAAATGCCGATATCCGGATACTGTTTAATCATCCAACTCATAAGGCCGTTGGCCACGCGCGGAACGTTGAGCGTATTCGTGAGGGAGATGGGATATTCAAGAAATCCGGACTCGGCCACCCAGGCAAGGCCGGTCATTTCACCGGTGCCATTGAGGATAAACGAGCCTGCAGGAACCTTCTTGTGCCAAACATCGTCGCGCGGAATGACAACCGTCACGCCCGTGCGGATAGGGCCTTGCCCAGGCTTTAAAGGACCATCGCCCGAGATCAATGTGGTATGGCCGACTTTCACGCCTGCAATGTCGGTAATCGCGTTGAAAGGGCCTGGTGGATACTGCCCGACGACGATGCCCAGGTCGCGCAGACGATAGCGTTCCTGTTTCGGTTCTGCTGCGACTATGGAGAGGCAACCCGAGATCAGCGAGACCACACAGAACAGAATCACCAGCCACGCCGGTTGTCGGCCGGCCGGCCTTACGAAATGCGGCGACCTAAATTTCATGCGTGCCACCATGGTGTGGAATCCGCACATCGATCTTCGAATGTTCCGCTTGAATCGCAGCGCCCAAGGAGAGAGCCTGTTTCTCCTCCCCATGCACGATGAAAATGGTACTGGGCGGCGGGTTGATGGCTCGGACGTAGGTCAATAAATCATTGCGATCGGCATGAGCCGACAGACCATTCAACTTGACGATCTGGGCTCGTCTTGGCGTCGGCACGCCGAAGATGGGCACCACGTCCCAACCTTCGACGAGCTTGCGGCCGAGCGTATGTTCCGCTTGAAAGCC
Organism: Nitrospira sp.; assembly: GCA_024998685.1. GTDB lineage: Bacteria > Nitrospirota > Nitrospiria > Nitrospirales > Nitrospiraceae > Nitrospira_D. The sequence goes on along the minus strand of JACOEH010000057.1, from coordinate 6,476 downwards.
GACGAATACAATGATGTTTGCCTCATCTTGTATCGCATGTTTGAGATGGTGCAGGACTCGTCCGCCCTCGCACATACCCGAAGAGGAAATGATGACGCAGGGCCCGCGCATGGCATTCAGCCGCTTGCTGTCCTCAGCGGAGGATATAAAATGGATGTAGCGGGAGGCGAAGACATCACCGCCGGATGAGAAGGTCTTCATGGTTTCGTCGTCATAACATTCCGGGTGTCGCTTGAACACCTCCGTGGCCTTATCGGCCAGTGGTGAGTCGATGTAGATAGGAACCGGGTCCACGCGGCCTTCACCGACCAGTTCCTTGATCCGCATGACCAATTCCTGTGTCCGCCCCACCGCAAAGGCGGGCACGATGATCTTACTGTGGTACGTCCGGGCATGGTTGAGCAGGTCCTGCGCTTTCTTCTTCATCTCTTCACCGGCCTGCTCATGCAATCGGTCGCCATACGTCGATTCGAGAATCAGAACGTCACAGGCGGGCGGCGGTTCCGGATCTCGCAAGATCGGCATGTGGGATCGACCCAGATCGCCGCTGAACAAGACGGTCGTGGTGTTGCCACGCGCGGTATATTTCACACGGACGGCGGCCGATCCCAGGATATGACCTGCGTCATGGAACGATGCGGTGACCCGAGGTGCAATCTTGAGTTGATCGCCATACCGTTCCCCCTCGAATCTCTTGACGATCTTCCGCACGTCATCCCCGTCGTAAAACGGCCGAATGCAGGTCTTCCCGCGTCTGCGCTCCTGTTTGTTGACATACCGGCAGTCGTTTTTTTGGACACGAGCCGAATCTTCGAGCATGATGGCCGCGAGATCGGCCGATGCTCTGGTGAGGTAAACCTTTCCGGAAAACCCCTGTCCCGGCAAAACAGGGAGAGCGCCGGAATGGTCCACATGGGCGTGCGAGAGCAAGACGGCGCCCAGGGATTTCGGATCAAACCCCAAGTCGCGGTTTCGTCGGACCGCGTCGTCTCGCCTTCCCTGAAACATTCCACAATCGAACAACAGCCTGAAGCCCGACATTTCCAAGAGATGGCGGCTGCCGGTGACCGAGCGAGCGGCTCCGAAGAATGAGAGTCTCATGCCGTGTATATTCCATTGTGCCGTGCGATCAGGTCCCAAACTTCTTGAGCCGTCTCGGCGTAGTGAAACAAGTTGAGGTCCGCCTGCGTGATGAGACCGCACTCAACGAGCAGTTCCCAGTTGATCACCCGCTCCCAAAAACCACGCCCGACCAGCACAACGATTATGCTCTTGGTTTTGCCGGTCTGGAGGAGAGTCAGTGTTTCAAACAATTCATCGAGCGTCCCGAAACCGCCGGGAAAGGCGACGAGAGCCCTCGCACGAAGCAAGAAGTGCATCTTCCTGATGGCAAAATAACGAAACTGAAAACTGAGCCTCGGCGTGATGTAGGGGTTTGGATGCTGTTCGTGCGGCAGAGTAATGTTGAGCCCGATCGATTTGGCGTTTACGTCGGCCGCTCCGCGGTTGGCCGCTTCCATGATGCCCGGCCCCCCTCCGGTTACAATAACGTAGTCGCACCGCCCGTTCATTTGGCACGTGGACGACACCAATCGACTGAATTCTCTCGCCACATCATAATAGGTTGCCAGCTCGAGCTGCCGTTTGATGATGGCGACTCGTTGCTCGCGGATACGATCGTCCGGAACCTGAGCGGCTTCCTCTTCCGCCAGACGTAGCGCTCGCTTGACAGCCGACGGTTCTTGAAGCCTGGCGCTGCCGAAAACGATGATGGTGGACCTGATCCCTTCTTCTCGCTGAATCAATTCTGCCTTCAGCAATTCAAGTCCGATTCGGAGGGAGCGAAGCTCATCTCGTTGAAGAAATGCAGTGTCTTGATCGGCCGGGATAGAGGAAGAGGAAGGGAGGTTACCGTAGGAGTGGGGCGGATGGTCGGATGCTTCCTGCTCCATGGCTCGCCATTATAGCGGGGCCGGCTGAAACCGGCAATTCACTAAGGTAAGCACACACCTATTTGTAAGTATGGGGTTCAGTCTCTGAATGGCCAAGCCAAGAACTCCGACGAGCGTGAGTGAAAAGCAAACGCATGATCACGAACGAGCCAGTGGTTGTCATACGTTACTTGAAAGACATCCCTACCTATTCCGCCACCTCCCAAATCGAGGTCGGGGGCAAAGAAGGGTATGACAAAACGAAATCCCCACCCGTAATTCGCTTTGAAATACTTGCCATCTGTGAAATAGTAACGGGTCACGATTTCATCGTGAGAGGAGAGTATCTCGTTTGGTGCACCTAGTCTTTCAACGACCGCCGAAATATCAGTCTTGCCGGGCACGATAAAGATCACATCTTCGGTAGAAATAGTCTGATTAAGCGTCACTCGCCGCCATGTGACGGGACCTTGTGAGCATCCGTTCAATGACGCGACCGCGAATGCTAAGATTAGACACATACACAGATTTCGCAGCATCATGAAGCGATAGAGAATTAGTGGAAGGGCCAGTCGAAGGGCCAGAACTGAAACTCTAGGGGACCTTTTCTTTTCCCGGATACAACTTCTTCTGCTACGCCCGTTCCATTGAAGATAACAAAGATATCATCACTCTTGATGTTGGTACGTGAGAAGATGAACACAGACCCCGATTTTACATCGTAGTGGTAGTAATGAAATATTTCACGACCATTTGCTTCAATAATACGGTCTGGAGCACCCAGAACGGCGGCAACATCCGCTCTTGTGCTTACGCCCTTTTGAATTGTTGTGATATCACCTTGGCCTAGCTCTTCGCCATAGTTTCCGCGGATAAAGGCACAACCTTGATACAGCAACACGACTACCAAAAGACCGAGAATGCAGCTACTGCGTCTCATTATTACTCCTTGTCGTATATTTTTCGGGTACCGTATGGCCAAGAACGAAATCCTGTTCATAGATGGTGTAGCAGGAAGGTCGGAGCCCCACACGCTGGTACACAGTTTGAGCCTTGCGATTGTCCCGTTCTACGTATAATCTGATGCCGCAGACACATGGATCCGCCTTGGCTTTGACGAGAATATGGGCGTGCATGGCTCGAAACACTCCCAGACCACGCTGATCCGGCACGACATAGACGCTTTGAATCCACCAAAAGGCGCCGTTCCGCCAGTCGCTCCATTCGTACGTAATCATGAGCTGGCCGACCGGCTTGTGGCTTGTGTCTCCTCTACGTTCGGCAACGATATAAAATCCATACCCAGGGCTTTTTAAGAATGCAAGGATCCCCTGGCGCAATGTCGCACGATCGAGCCGGCGACGCTCTGTTTCGAGTGCCATGGCGGCATTGAACAAAACGATGGTATTCACATCGTCCTGGCGGGCCGGTCTAATGGCGATGCCTTCAGAAGTCATGGCTCAGAGGAAATGGACGGAGATGGGTCGAGCCATCCGTTTTGAGGCCTATAGAACCCGGCTGAAAACTCCATTTTCATCGCATCTTCTACGGGAAGATTGATCGGCCGCAACACATGTTCCGGGATGAAGGCGAGAAAGCCTGTAAAGGGGTGAATCGCGGTCGGGACGAAAACCATGAAGAGGGTATGAGAGGGCTCAACCTGAACGAAGGGAGGCGCCATCCCCATCACAAAACCCAATGCCCAACAGCCATCACGAGGAAACGGAAAGGCGACGACCTTACTGCGGCCGAAGCGAGACCGGAAATTTATAATATCGGTCATGCCTTTCAATGTAAGATAGACGCTCTGCACGAGCGGAATTTGTTCAATGCGGTGTTCCAATTTTGCCAACAAGCCTTGTCCGATCACATGATCCCCGATGAGGCCGGCAACAATGAGAAGTATGGCTAGTAGGAGTAGGCCGAGACCGGGGGTGGGATCCGACATATATCGACCAACCACCCCATCAAGTGTGGTGAACAGAGTTGAGAGAATCAAGAACGTAGCCCAGGCGGGGACCAAGACAATGAGGCCGGCTATGCAAGTCTTCCAAAATGCTTTGATCATGACAAGACGTCCTTGAAAGCATGTCGAGTGTAACAGAAATGGCTGAGCATAAGGAGTTCCTTCTGGCTCCTTGCGCTTCATGTCCCCATCGATTATTCTACCTTCCATAACACAGTCGGAGGTCGACGGTTATGAGCATTGACAAAGAGCTCTTAGCGATCCTTTGCTGCCCAGAGACCAAACAATCGGTGAGTCTGGCTGAGGAGTCCCTCATTCAAAAACTCAATGCCGCTGTCGCACGGGGCGAAGTCAAGAATCAGGGAAAGCGGCCTGTATCCGCCGAGCTCGACGCCGGTTTGATTCGCGCTGATCGGAAGATCCTTTATCCCATCCGTGAGAATATTCCGGTGATGCTTATCGAAGAAGGCATTCCGCTCGAACAAATTCATTGACCCAGCCGATCACGCATCACGTACTTCTTTACCGTTACACATTCGCCGAGAAGAAAGGGATCGTTCTCGTAGAGTTATGCTCCATCCCTTCCACAATGTTCCCTCATGTCGAGGTACGACTCTCATTGCCTCATGCGATCGGGCTCTTATGCAGTCAGGCGGGTGGGGGTCATTGCAATGTTTCAACGGATAAAGAGAGCAGGTTGAATGGGGCGCCGTGACGGATGCTCCGAGCACTGGTGGATCGATATTGATGCCGCTAAGGATTGACAATCTGAACAGTCTTGACGGGATTATCTGTCTTTGATCCCGTCGAGGTTCCACAATGGATGCAAAGATACTCATAAAGGTTTCCGGTGGGTAGAACGAGCAGGAGTCGTTCTCTCGTCGGAGTGGCTACGCGGCATCGAGGACAGAACAGGAGCGAGGCATTGAGTGAGCTGAATTGCTCTTGTGGGGTCCCTGCAGAGGAGCGTGGCCGGCTTCGGGGAGTTCGGTTAGGCTCAACAGTCCAATGAGCACCTGGTCTGCGTGATGGTGGAAGCATTGGATGATCTTAGTGAGAATGGGAAGTCTGGGTCAAGGGTTAATCAATTTTCTTTGGCGATAGACGGATAACTTGCTCCCTATTGATAATTGCCACGCTTAAGTCGGAGTGTCGATGTTATTTCCTGATGGTGCATGGCGTATTGATGTTGTGATGCCATTCAAAAAGAGGACGGACTGATATAACCGGTCGGTTTAGATGGGAAGTGAGTGAGTAGAATCATGACATACCTTTTGGTGATCTGGTGCCAGGCGGATGATTCAAATTGCTCCAGATTGGCTGAAAAAGACGGGGCCGTGCCTCTGTGGCGCGTGGAGAGGCAGGTACCCCGTTTGTGATACTGGACCGGGTTAAACCGTGGTCTTGGCGGACTCGATCTCAGTTGCTGTGATGAGGCTGGAAAGGTAATCGGCAACGAAATTGAGGGCTTCTTCCCTTCCGTCGGCGCGCCGTCCTTTCTCTCTTCGCTGTACAGAAAGTTCATGTTCCAAATCGGATTTGACTTCCCCAAGTATCCGCTGGAGAGACGATGGTGTAAGGTTGGTATCCATGTCCTCTAGCTCCTGACAACGATCGAGAACCCAATTGAGACCTTCAATACGCCCGGCGTAATGCTCCTGCTCGGCAGTATCGATCCTTGCCATGGCGGTGGCAAAAGTCTGGGCTTCGTAAATCAAATTGTAGAAACTGGTGACGGCCCTTTGTAACGATGGATTCATAATACTCCTTCTCCTTTGGATGAACTGCGATTATACATGAGATTGGAGAGCCGACAAGGAGTATTTTTGCCGTAATTTTATGTGAACAGGAGGGAATGGAACTCGTTCATGAACCCATAGTAGAGGGATGCAAAATCTTTCAAGCAGTCCGGACTCGTTTCCTTCAAGCGTTTGAAGAAGAAAACCTGTGTGCGTGGATCGAGTTGCTCCAGAAGTTGGCTCAGCTGCGCCATAGAATAACTGCCTGAGGGAACGCTGAGAACATAGTGCACTAGACGCTCGACGAATTGCTGAGCGACATATTCACTATTCAGATAGCCATCTGGGAGTTTACCGGAAGCGAGAAACTCATCAAATGGGATGGCCTGTGCAGCAAAAGGAACTGATTGCTGCTGATGTGATGTCACGCCGGGAGTACTCCCCAATAGAATACGAATGGCAAAAACACCAATGATTCAAAACTGTACTGGACGCTGTTTATCTCGTCAAGTGTGCAGAAGATGCAGCGACGGTGAGCCGAAAGACCGTTACTCCCGGCTAGATCGGCTCTAGCACTTTCCGCAATACGCACATATATCGGTAGGCAAATGAGGCGCATTCCGCCTTGAGCGGATGTACTCTTGGGAAAGACTGTGTATGGGTTCTGAAGAGGAGGCTTGGAAATGAAATTCTTCGGTCAACGCCAGCGGCGGGCGCTGTGACGCAAGCCGGGGCGGCATCGGTTCAGCGACGCCGCCCCGGCTGTGGAGCCCCGTGCGGGGCGGGCTTAGAGCCAGGTGACCCGTTCGGCGGGCCGGATATAGATCGGCTCTTCGACCT
>JACOEH010000103.1 GCA_024998685.1 Nitrospira sp. | reverse complement strand
GGTACCAGACAAGAGGATCCCCGTAGCAAGCTACGGGGAATCACAAGTTGAAGGAGGACCTTATGATCACAGTCAAGAGCACGCTCGTTCAGCAGACGTTGGCGGGGATGACGCTCGTCCTAGTTATCGGTGTTCTATCGATGATCTGGCCCGGCATCTTTGCCTTATTTCTTGGTGTACTACTACTGCTGCTCCAATCTTGCGGCGCCGAACAGGAGATTGTGATGCTGTCGTGGAGCGAGATCAGTAATGTGCCGATCGTCTTCAACTCCCTTCGGCGACCCGGTTCTCCGGCAATTCTCTCGTGACGAATTCGAGCGGCGCTGTCATCTGTCGAAAGCATTCCATTAGAGAGAGGGAGTTCCGGCTGATGATTGAGCACACCGCGGAGGCTCGACTTTACGAAATGGTCGAGATGGGTCAGGCGTGAATAAAAGCGGTACGGTTATCACCAGAAAGCAGTGGAGAAGCTGAAATCTGGAGTATGTAGTTTAAGAAGAAATAAGAGGTTGCCTCCACTGAGACAACCCTTTGATTCTAAATTGGTGAGCCGACCGGGACAGCATGCAGAACTTCGAAAGGTAACCGTACCTTATCTTCAGAAGGCCTTTTGCGCCACCAGAGGGAGCCTGTATTCCAGCTCTCCGTTCCCTTTGTCGCAAATGGGACGTGATCCGATTATCGATCATTGCCTCTATTCCGTCTCTTCGCCACCTTCAATACATAATTCGCATTGGTCCAATTCCGAGGTGCCGTGCTCACTACAGAAAGACCGGCGGCAGCGGCTGCACGTCATGAAGGTCATCCTGACTCGATCTTCGGCTTCGCATCGATAACACTGGCCGGCGCTGCGGGCTTTGGGCATCGCTATAGCTCCACGACAGGTCGTTTTAGTTCTTGGGACATCATTCCACAATGTGGCCTTAGAAGGGGCCTACGTCCGCCACATGAATAATTCTTACACTAATAACACATGGGCGTTCGTCACTCCAATTCAAAACAGGCATGCCTGGTCTTTCGAATCACAATCGCAACGGCATCAGCGACGATTGTTGTAGACTTTATCAGTCAATCTACGTAGGCTTGCCGTAAAACTGATCGCCATCCTAAAGGCCGATCATCTCGTAGGACGGGACCTTCCTAAAGGAGGCTGAAATGGAAACACAGATTGCAACGAATTATCGTGCATTCTCCATTCGCAAGGACTTCCGTCGAACAGCTTTGAGTCGACCGTGCCAAACCTCAACGGCATCCTGGATTCGGATTGTGCCGCTTGTTGCATTCACAACGCTCACGGGCTGCGCGAACGAAACGTTGTTTCGCTCGAACTTTGATCAGACTGCAATCGGTCAACCGCCGGCAACAATGCAGGATACTGGAACGGCGCACGTCCACGGTCCCGCCGGGAGCGTTCTCATTGTTGCTCCCCCCGTGCTTCCCTCGGGCAAGTGGGTGCGTATCAGTCGGCCGGATGGTCCTGAAGTCGCAGGATTTCAGGGAACATTTTCGCAGTTTCGCGGTGACAGCGTGTACACCTTTTCTACAATGATGTTCATGCCATCCGGTAGTGGTATTGCGACGATTCAGTTCGAAACATTCACGAATCCGGTGTCGAGTCTGCAGGCGTTTCTGCACTTGGATTTTACCCAAGACAACCACATCCGCATCGACGATAATGAGGGTACGAAGTTCGGTTCATTTCCGCGCGATCAACCCTTTATAGTTCAGGTGACGCTGAACATCAACGCATCTGCTTCCACGGCGCACATCGTGCTTTCAGGCGCCGGCGCCTCCGGTGAACGGGACTACACCGTCATCTCGCCTCTTCAGAGCCTGTCGCGACAGTTCGGCGCGATCAGATTATGGCAAGGATTTCCGCACACGGGCGCGTTTGACGCAACCAATATTGCCGTGACGCGGAAGACGAATTGACGGTGCCCAACGTAAACGTGGGCGGCGTTTCCCGATGAGAACCCGGCACCAGGTGCAGAGGCGATCGGGTCTCGTGGTCACGTTTGCACGAATTCCGACAGACATGCGACATCTTCATCTATTCAAAATCCGGCGCTGAACTGAATGTGCGGCCTCCAGATGACTTTGCAGGTCCGGAACGGCTTCGCCAAGGAATCGTTTGACCTGCGGATCGTTCACCCACTCCACCGCGTCTTTCACAAGATTGATGGCTTGCTGATGCAGCGTGATTTGATACCCGATGTACGACTTATCGAAATTCAGCCCCGCGTTGTCCCGGAGTTCTTCCATGGCCTTCTGATGCGCATTCTCGAATGTGGAGGCTAACGCCGGCTTGCGAGGCTCCATTCTAATCCGGTGAGCCAATCGATCGGCGTCCTGCATGTGCATCTGATGGTCATGGACCATGCGGGAGGCATACGCCAGCACTTCCTCGGACGACGCTCGGTCTCTCGCCAGTTGTCCGGCATCGATCTCACTGTGATTGATCGTATTCCATACCCCGAGAAGGTCTGCATCGGACATGGTCGCCCCGGGCATGGCCCTCTCTACCAAAGAACACGCGGCAACGAGGGCACAGACGCTCATCATTGCGGCGACAGTCACAAGCAACTTCATGAACTCCTTCTACGTGTGCAGGCCTTCCTGTTTACGATGGTCAGAGGAACCCCTCACCGATCCATGAGTAAGTCTGACTGAAGCATCCCGGAGGAGACCCTAGAGGTGATCCTAGACATGGCCGTAGGGAATGAAACCTCTGTCCGTGGAGTCAATTCGTTTTCATCAGATACCCATCTCGTTGGGCATCTGCGACAAATTGAGCGGTCATCGATTGCACTGCGTCGTCGAGTCCAGCGCTGAAGACGTTCATCCAGGAGATGGGAAGCAACATGACCCAATAGAATTGTCTCGTCGTAATGTCATACTTGTAGGTCTTGCGGAGCCTATCTCGATAATGGACACTGTAGGAGAACTCCCAGCCGCCTTCGTTAATAAAAAATGGAATGACAAAGCATGTCGTTAATGAAAGCCGCCCGAGCAGCTCACCATACCAATGCCAGGGATACGGTTTCTCTTGAACATGGACCATCACTTCCGTCCTGGGCCATGTTGTATGGAGAACAGCGCTGCTACAGCCTGCGGCCCGTTGAATGGCGTCCTCCATGATGCGAGATACATTCGACGGTGACAACACGCCACTATAGGTCCACTGATAGATCCCTCCCCATGTCGATCCATAACTCCCTCCTTCGCCGAGACCATATTCAAATTCAACGGTCTGATGACAAGAGGCCACAGGCATTACAGGACTACTGGGAAGGGAATGCTCACTCGGGAAATCATGATACGTCACGATACAACCTGAGAGGGTCAGCAGGAGAAACACACTCGGACTGGGCATTGCCATCGAGCAACCGGGCTCTGGTACAAGGACTTTTCTTTTGAACAATTTCCTAAAGCGTAACGAATTACGGGTGGGAGTCCCACTAGGAAAGTGGATAGGGAGATAGGTCATAGGGATTGCTGGAAACTTGAACGCACGGCTGGCCGGGAACCGATGTAAGAGGAGCACGAGATCACTTCCTGCCATTCGTGAGAACGTCGGTTCCGCGCCTCGATCTTACTTCCGATGAACTCTGTCTTTCTACGACCGCAATCTATGAGGAGCATGAGTTGAGCATTATTTTTTCTAACGATCATTAGCCGGTAGCCGATACCACGAGCTGACACACCAACCGGGCGGCGAAGGAAAGACCTAGACCTACCTGACCAGACAGTTTACCTACATTGCAGTTTGCAGTTGAGCGGGGTATGCGCCGGGCACGGTCGGTGAAGCTTGGTGTCCCCGCTATCGGTCTGCGCATGGCCGGCGGCGATGAGAGCGGTGGAAAGGTTTTTGCCGTCCACTATAAGATAGCCGTGCAGGCGAAAATATTTATCCCGCTCGGGCTCAACCACATCGATGCGCATGGCTTTACCCAATTGGGCTCGAAGAAAATCACGTGCTTCTTTCGCAAGCTCCGTTTCCTGGTGACACCGGCCTTTGATCGCCCATGCGTGGATTCCCTTCAGGCGAATCGGGATATTTTGACCAAATATGGGTGGCAGCGTTCGATCGCTCAACGAGATGGTGCACGTGTCGGCCTCGGAGCAATCATGCACCGTAACATTGGTGAACGGTGACTCGCTGTCAAGGTTCAAGGTCGGCTGATGAGTTGTATGAGTGCCACAGGCGGAAACAAACACCACCGACATATAAAGGGCGGCCTGATACAGTCGCATATTCCAGCAATGTCTAGCCTCCCTTCCCTTGTCAACTAGGTGAGTCTCTAACTACTTCTGGACGGTCACCATCTGAACTCCGAGCGGAAGCATTGTGTTGACATCCAGCACGTCCGAGACGGAGAAGATCCGCTAATGACAGGAACCGATGAGAGTTGGTTCAAAGTGGAAATATTTTGAACGGCGTGGAAACGCCATCAGGAACGGAATGTAAAAATTGCGCTGGTCGACTAAGCTCCGCCCTTGCAAGAGGTTGGTGTGGCCGACTTGGAGTGTTGTCTACGATGGGAGGCGCAGACGGCGCGTGTGCTGGAGGATAATCATTGCATCAGGCATGGCGTTTCCTATCGAGAGGAGGCGAGGTTTGAAGTGAATCAACGATCTGTTGTGCCAGTGTCAGCGCGGCGGCTTCCGCCTCTTCGAGGGTGCTGAAGGTGCCGTCAGCACTCCCTTTCTTACATCTCCATGCTCTGGGACCAAACTCAAAAATGACATAGTGGCAGCTCCACGTTCCATCCGCTTGCCGCTCCCGACGCCTCAACTCAATCCAGCGTTGTGTGTGGTCCGTCATTGGCCTTTCCTTCAGATATTCCGACTCCGATATGCAGACAGTATGCCAGTCACCGCACGCGAACATGAGCACGGAAACCTGAAAACCAGCACGTTTTAAAAAGAGCGGAAGGATTGTTGTTGGATATCAGGACAAACTGCGTCGCCACTGTTGATTAATGAACAGTGGCGAGAGGAGGGCCTCATGAATCCTCGACATGTGTTCGGGGAGGTTACCAGCTGAAAGGCCGTAGGTTTTCTATTTCCCTTTGTCCCGGTACGTTTGACCTTCCCCCGATTTCACAGACACCTGTATAAGGAGGAGTTTGATGAGAGTGGAGGACAGCATGAGCACCAAGACCAGACGGCAGTACACGGACGAGTGTAAA
>JACOEH010000056.1 GCA_024998685.1 Nitrospira sp. | reverse complement strand
CCTGCCTCATCTGCCATCGGAACCTATGAGGTCATTTTGTTACGCGCTCTAAGTCAAATAATAGGCTTCGACTAGAGAATACTGGCCGGTCGTCAGTAAGGCCACGAACTCAAGCGGTTCAGGAAAGGCGTCCAGATAGGGTTCTCCAATGGAACCGAGCGTCGCGGCAATCCCACGTTCGAGCGCATTCTTGCACCAACCTGATTCTGTGGCCGTATGGATGCTCACGGCTTCGGCAGAGGCCATGTGATAGCCGATGGCGCCGGGCCGGAATGTAAACGCATCCTCATAGTGTCTGAGCCGATACCATCCCACATACAGCGCCACGTCCGGCGCCTCACCCGGATGATGAAATCGTACCTCGGTATTTTCAAGGAGCGTTCTGTACGTCGTGTGCTGTGTCAGAAACGTGTCCAGGTCGCGCAGACTTTGGTCATAGTGGTTGTACGTGTCGGACTGGGTCAGGCCCCGCGCATCGAGGTAGATCGTCCCGGAGAGTCCCTGTTGTTCAGCCTCCATCGATTGATCGACTAGGTGCATGGCGACGTTTCCGTTCGGCCCATCCAAGCGACTGACCATCAAGAGAGGAATCTCCCGCCGAGAGCCGCGTGGTGGTTTCTTGACACCATGATAGAGTGGATTGACCTGCCGTCCTGCGACTCCGTACATATTCCGGTCCCACCAGAGCAGGGTCAGCTCACTATCTACGCTCGCGTCGGCATATTCGGCTGACAAGAGTTTCAGTTCCATGGCGGCCAACCCAAAGACTCCATAGGCGCCATAGAGATCTTCGACCTGCTGATAGAGTTCAGTTCGCCCGCTGCGAATCGGGAGCTCCACCGACCCCAATAACAGCTGCATCCCCTCTGCATATTGAGCTCGTATCTGCGCCTCTCCATCACGGTCTGACGCCTGTTCCCCTTGATGGAACGTATGGTGCAGTTGCGCGATGCCCGCAGATCCCTGATACGGTCTGACCATGGCTTCCAAACGGGAATACCACTGATCAAGGGCCGGTGGGTTGAGCTGCTTGGTTCGCTTGATGGATTCCTGGAGGGTGTCGTCGACTCTCAGCAAAAACATCGCGTGGCGTTCATATGCAGTAAGTCGCTCTTCCATCGTTTTCGCTGGAACAGGATTGGACTCTAGCTGTGCAGCCAGGTCTCGAGCCCTGCGCTCGACGTCTTCCAGCTGCGATCTTGCGACGTCAAGTCTGCCGTTCGCATCACGACGAACGCGCTCTTCCTCCGATGTGAGGTTCGGAGATTCGACTCGGAGCGGCACGCCATAGACCGTCACCAGCACACGGATTGAATGTTGTAATCGATTTTTCTGCAATGCCTGTCGAAGCGGCAAGACCAATCGTCGGGCATAGTCTGCTCGATTCATAGTTTCGCCCGACGGAAGATCCAGTCTGACAATCTGCTGGAAGGGGATCCCACGACGTGTCGCATAATGCTCGGCAACCATGAGGCTGTCTCGGCTGTTCGCATTGGCAACGATCAATACTTGACTTGCCGAGAGCTCAGCGCGGCAGGGGGAGGGCACCACGGTACGACGTGATACATCGAACACATGACTATGAACGCGATCGGCACCCGCATGGGGCATCCTGATGTGAAGAGGAGTATCCGAACGAAGCGCGATGAGGAGGACTAGATCTTCATCGCCGCGTTGACTTCGTCCAGCGTCGCGCGCGCGACGTGAGTGGCTTGCCGGCTTCCGGTCTGGACGATGTCATCGACCTGGGAGGGATTGCTGGTGAGTTTCGTGCGTGCATCCCAGATCGGCGTCAACTGTTCCACCATACGATCGGCCACGAGTTTCTTGCAATCGATACAGCCGATTGCGGCGGTTCGGCAGTCCTGGTTGACTTGATCTTGCACCTTTTGCGGAGAATAAATCTTATGGAATTCGTAAACGGGACAAAGATCCGGATTGCCTGGATCGGTCCGTCTGATGCGCGCCGGGTCAGTGACCATGGTTTTGAGTTTTTGTCGGACTACCGGCTCGGTGTCTGACAGGTTGATCGTATTATTGTAACTCTTGCTCATTTTCCGGCCGTCGGTGCCGACCACTTTGGGAAACCTGGTCAGGTATTCCTTCGGCTCGGGAAATACGGTTGTTTTATAAATGTCGTTGAATCGGCGGGCCAGCTCTCTCGTCAGCTCCAGGTGGGGCAATTGATCTTTTCCTACTGGAACAAAATCGGGTTTGTACAAGAGGATGTCGGCGGCCTGGAGGACTGGGTAGCCGAGAAAGCCGTAGGTTGTGAGATCCTTTTCTTTGATCTCGTCTTGTTTTTCTTTGTAAGTCGGGTTGCGCTCAAGCCAAGAGAGAGGAGCCATCATCGAGAGCAGGAGGTGGAGGATCGCATGTTCGGGAATTCGGGATTGGATGAAGATGGTGGAACGTTCCGGATCAATGCCGCCGGCCAGCCAATCGATCAGCATCTCACGCACGAACATACGAATGCGACTGGTGTCGGCATAATTCGTCGACAACGCGTGCCAATCGGCGACGAAGAAGTAGCAGTCATACCCTTCTTGCAATGCCTTCCAGTTTTCTAAGGCACCGAGATAGTTGCCGAGATGCATGAGGCCGCTGGGCTGCATGCCGCTGAGGACTCGTCTCCGAGCTGTGGTCATTCTGCGACTCCTGGACGGAGACTGAGCGCCGTCGACAAAATCGTACTAGACAGACCGTTGGCGAAAGTTCCGGTGATCGTGTGGATAACACCCAGTTCTTTATCGAACACGATGAGCCCCACCAGGATAAGCATGCCATACGGTTCCAATCGGGCTAAGGCCATAGCAGGGTTCGGCGGCAGCAGTGCCGTCAGGATTCGGCCGCCGTCGAGCGGTGGGATCGGAAGCAGGTTGAGCAGCGCGAGAAACACGTTGATCATCACGGAATACAACGCCATGACGGCGATTGGGCGGAGAAACATGGTCGCGAAAAGGTCTGAAGAAGTCTCTGCCCCTACGGTCTTACGGAGCGACAGCGTCGGTTCGAATGTGAGGAGCAATGTTAAGAGCAAGGCGCTCGCGACGGCGAGCAGCAGATTCATCCCCGGGCCGGCAGCCGCCACAAGTGCCATATCGCGCCGAGGCTTGAACATGTTTCGAGGATCAATAGGAACCGGCTTTGCCCAGCCGAACAGAAAGCTCCCGGGCAACATCAAACAGATCAGCGGCAAGATGACGGTGCCGAACGGATCGATATGGGCCAGCGGATTGAGCGTGAGCCGTCCTTCACGTTTTGCGGTCGAATCGCCGCATTTTTCCGCCATCCACCCATGCGCATATTCATGGAGGACCATCGCAAACAACAGGGGAAGGCTCATATACGAGATCGTGTGAAGGATTTGTGAGAAGGAGTTCATGGGGGTCAATCTAACTGAACAAACTTACCCTGTTTCACCTGCAGAAGAAAGAGCGGTCGGTGGAGGGTACCGTCTGGTCCGAAACCGGCAGGTCCGGCGAGTGTCGGTAGGTTGCGTTGCGTCATGAGGAAGTCTTGGAGTGCTTCGCCGGAGGTGACTCCATGGCGGATTCCTTCGATGGCTACTCTGGCTGCATCATATCCCTGCATGGTGAAGAGCGATGGGGTTGATTGAAAGCGCTTGTGATACCGTTGAACGAACTCCTGCACGGCGGGATTCGGGCTGTCGACGAAAAAGCCGTCCACGAATGTGGCGCCGTCGACTGTCCGATCGGCGGTGCGGGCAAAGTCCTGAGAGTTCCAGCCGTTGGTGCCCAGCAGCGGAGCTTTGATGTCATGAAACGCCAGTTGTGCGGCAAGGAGGCCGACCTCGTGTGAGCGACTGGGGATGAAGATCGCGTCAAATCCCGGGGTATAAAGGATGCGCTTTTCGTTTCGGCCGAGGGATTTGCCCGGCTGTCGTGGCACGTCAACTGGAACCGCCAACCCATATTTTTTCAGATCTTCCGCCTTGAGCCGTTGTATCTGCGGTCCAAAATCGGTTTCCCCTTCTTTGAACATTTCGATGGAGATGATTTCACCGTCCAGGCGGCGCACTTCCTGCGCGAAGAGTCGGGCAAGTTCTCGCCCATAGACGGTGTCGGGGTGAAGAATACAGAACCGTCGATAGCCCTGTTCTTTCGTCGCATAGGTCGCGATGCGTTCGGCCTGCATGGCATACGTCATCGACGTGCTGAAGAGATAGTTGCCCAACCGGCGGACATTGGGGAGTGTCGCCGTCGGTGTAATCAACGGAACTCTGGTCTTTTGCGCCATTTCGGCCATGACCGGAAGATTTTTTGAGAGCATCGGCCCGATGACAACGAGTGGACGGTCGTCATTGAGCAGCGCCGAGAGATCATCCAAGAAACCCTGCCGGTCGGCATCATGATCCTTCACGATCAACCCAATGGATGGGGTTCCAGGCTCCTCCCGAGCCCCTTCCACCGCCAACTGAATTCCCTCCAGGACGTCATTGGCGAAAGCGGATAGGTGTCCCGATAACGGAAGAACTGCCGCGATAAAATACTGGTTGGCCTTTAACCTTGATTTGATGAGTTCAAGCGATTCGCTTGCCTTCGAGACGGAGGGATGTGCTGGAAATGCAGCGAGAAAATGCCGAGTCTCCCGTTCCGCCAAGTGGTCTTCGCCTCGCCCGATGTAGTAGTCGATCAGTTGAAGCGAGGCGAGGTCCCCAGGATAGGAACGAGGATAGGCATCCCGCACCCGGATCAACCCCTTTTTGTCAAGCTTTTCTGTGATGAATTGGCGAATCTGCTCGCGTGTCTCCGTCATCTGTGCGTCGGAGCTGCCGGCAATCCCATCCAGTAAGGTATGGATGGCTCGGGCATAGTCTTTTTTTTGAGCCCATGCCTCGGCAGTCAGCTGCTGGGCCTCACGTTTGGTTGCCTCGTCGGGTGCCGTTGTCCGTACTTGCGCCAGTAACGGCAGCGCCAGGTCGATATTCCCCATGGCGGCATGGATGCGGGCCGACAGCAGCTTGCCTCGGTCCAGGAGGTCGGATTCGGGAAATTCCGTCTGAAGTTGGTTCAGATAACGAAGCGCCTCACCATAGTCCTTCATTCCGTAGAGCGCGGCACCCAGCAGCAGGTAGGTATCATCAAGATGTTCCGGTGGTGGAGGAGTCGCCAAGAATCGACGCAGGCTTGTGACCGCGGATTCCGGATCACCCTTCTCAATCAGGTGTTTGGCCTGGTTTAAAATCGGCGGATTCGGAGGAACGGTTTTTACGGGATCTGCCGCCTGTGCCTCGTCCGATTGAGCCGGCATGAGGCCGATACCAAGTATCAGTGCAAGGGCCATGGCGACCATCAGCGGCGGCCATGCAGAGATGGAAGAAGGAGTATGAGCGTGGGCGAGCATTACGTTCGATCGACCGTAGGCAGTAGTATCGGAAAGGGTGCGACCTGTCAAGGAGAACTATGGCGGCATCATTGTCCTGATGAAAAGAGTCGGTTATAGTTCGTCATCCGACGGCCATGGCAGAATCAACGGCACCCTTGCTGGACCCTCTTCTTGAACGCTATCTCAGCGAGCTGCGGATTGAGGGGGGGCTGGCGATCAAT
This sequence comes from Nitrospira sp., assembly GCA_024998685.1. Classification (GTDB taxonomy): domain Bacteria; phylum Nitrospirota; class Nitrospiria; order Nitrospirales; family Nitrospiraceae; genus Nitrospira_D. The sequence continues at coordinate 25,027 of JACOEH010000056.1, read as the reverse complement.
ACGCTGGAGTCCTACCGGCGCGATCTCTTTCGTTTACAACGATACTTGAGACAGCATCAGCTCAGTATAAAAGATCCCGTTCCACCGCGCATGATACGGTCGTTTCTCGCATCGCTTAAACAAGAGGCTCTCGCGCCTTCATCGATTGCCCGCCTCCTCTCGGCGATACGAGGGTGGTATCGCTTTCTGGTCCGGGAAGACCTCATCGAGATAAACCCTCTCCGTGATATGACGACGGTGCGTCGGCAGGTCCGATTGCCGAAGACTCTGACGTTACAGGAGGTAACGGCGTTGTTGGAGTTGCCGGTTCGCGATCGCGCCGAGGATCAACGCGACCGCGTGATGCTGGAATTGCTGTATGCGGCGGGTCTTCGAGTGTCGGAGCTTGTCGGTCTCAGCCTATCGCAAATCGACGTCAATCGAGGCTGCGTACGAGTCTTGGGGAAAGGTGCCAAAGAACGAATCGTCCCGATCGGACAGACTGCGTGTACGATGGTGGGTGATTATTTGGAGCATATAAGACTGACTCTGCTCAAAGGGCGATCGTCCCGTCTTTTGTTCATCAGTCGGCGAGGACGAGGACTCACGAGGCAGGCATTTTGGAAGTTGCTTCTGTTACGGGCACGACGCGCCGGTATTTCCAAACCGATCTCGCCGCACATGTTGCGGCATTCCTTTGCCACGCATCTGCTGGAAGGAGGAGCCGATCTGCGAGCCGTTCAATCGATGTTGGGGCATGCAGATATCGCGACGACTCAAATCTATACGCACGTGGAAAGCAGCCGGTTGAGACACATCCATCGTCGATATTTCCCGAGGCAAGTCGGTCGACGACGGACACGCGCAGAAAATGCGATGAAGCGGTCATAGGTAGGAATCGGGTTATTGCGAAACTGGACGAACAGGACGCGGACCGTTGACAAGAAAGTATGGACTTGATACGCTCCGCGCAGGTTGCTAAGAAAATCGGGCGGATAGCTCAGTTGGAAGAGCGCTGCCCTTACAAGGCAGAGGTCACAGGTTCAATCCCTGTTCCGCCTACCATTCGGAACTAGTTGGTACGCAGAAACAGGAAGTGTGCTTGCCGCGCGGAGGATCTGTTCCTACATGCAGGAATTGATCGGCGACCAACGGTTTTGTCTTGTCGTGCTGCTGTTCTACAAGAGATAGATTTTACGGGGCCGTCGTTCAGCCTGGTTAGGACGCCAGATTGTCAATCTGGAGGTCGCGGGTTCAAATCCCGTCGGCCCCGCCATTTTCTTCAGAGTTTGGTACAATTCCACTTTGCCAAGAAATCATGAGTGTTGAGGAGGGAGAGTAGAGACTCGTATGTTTCAAACCGGCCCACTGGGAGTTATTCTGTCGCTCGGGATCGTGTCCAAGATCGTCCTCTTACTCCTGGTCTGTTTTTCGATCACATCATGGGCCATCATCTTCTACAAATTAGCCGTGTTTCGAACCGCTGATGCAAAAGATCGTCATTTTATGAACGTCTTGTTGCGGGCCAGAGACGTGGAGGAAGTTACTCGGCATGCACAACAGACGATTGGCAGTCCTTGCGCGAAGATTTTTCATGCCGTGATTCAAAGGATCGGCCACATTCCCACCGAGGTGAATGAAAACGGTTCCATCGCATACGATCGTCATGTGATGGAGCGGACAGCGGCTCATCTTGCTCAAGGTCAAATCGCCAAGTTGGAATCGTTTCTCCCGTTTCTTGCGACGACCGGAAATATCTGTCCGTTCGTGGGCCTCTTGGGAACTGTAATGGGTATTATCGACTCATTCCGGGAAATCGGCACACAAGGCACGGCCAGCATTGCGGCTGTGGCTCCCGGCGTCTCCGAAGCCTTGATTGCGACTGCAGCCGGATTGTTTGCCGCGATTCCCGCCGTCGTCGCCTATAATTATTTTCTCGTACGTATCAGACGTGCCGCCATGCACATGGATTCGGTGGTGGTGGAGCTCTTGGCGTTGATTCCAGCCCAAACAAGACCTGTCGCTCCGGTTCCCGTGGGAGCGAAAGGATGATCTTTGAGGCAAGACAGCGCCGATTTTTAGCGGAAATCAACGTGATTCCGCTCGTGGACGTTGTGCTGGTGCTCTTGGTGATCTTTATGGTCACGGCACCGATGCTCTATCGAGGCATGGACATCAAGTTGCCGACTTCCGCGTCGAGCACGATCAAGCCGGAGATCCGAGCGGTGCTGACGATCGAAAAGGATCAACGTCTGTATCTCGACAAAGATCAGCTCAGCGTGGCTCAACTGGAGCGGAAGTTGCGCCTAATGAAGCAAGAACATGCCGATGTCTCATTGTATTTGCGTGCCGACCGCGACGTGCCATATGGAATTGTGGTTCAGGTGATGGATGGAGTCAAAAAGGCCGGTATCGAAAAACTCGGCATGGTGACTGATCCCGCCGGACCAGAACATGTCAGTGAGGGTACACCATCCCAACACAACCAGTAGGATAAGGTCCACAGTGCAGGCTTGGGCATCGGCCGGCATGGTCTCGGATGATGAATGGCAGGCGACACTGACTCGTCGCTTAGGCTTCGCCGTCGTCGTTTCTCTGGTCCTGCATATCGGCATACTGGCGATGGTGACATGGGTTCGATTGCCCCGACATGGTGAACGGCCTCTTGCGTCCATTGAGATTTCCCTGGCAAGCCTGCCGACTCTTCCGGAGAAGGCCATTGAGCCGCCGAAAAGTCAGCCGATTAAAAAAGACATAGATACACCCAAGCCGATACAGCAGGCAAAGCCTGTCCAGCAATCCAAAGTCATCGAGCAGCCCAGGCCCATCGAGCGATCCAAATCTATTGAGCCACTCAAACCTATTGAACAGCCCAAATCTGCTCCTCCCGTGAAATCGGCGCCTGTGTCTCTTCCGCCTATGAAGGCTGCATCTGTCCCTCCGATAGTTCCGGCCAAATCGTCGAATGAGCTCATGCGCGATATCATGAAAGATATTGAGTTGCCTCCGGATGCCCCAAAGCGCGGCGACATCAGTCCGGAGGACAAGCCGATGAAATCACCGGTGATCAAGCTGCCCGATGTGCCGGTCCTCACGGAAACCAAGGACCCAATGCAAAAAAAGCTGGTTGCCTCCGCTCAGTCGTCCTCCCTGGCGGAAGATTTGGCAAAGGAATTGGATGATGAACTGAAGAAGATCAAAAAAATTGAGGTGCCAAAAGCAGCGCCCCCGGTGGACGTACCGCTAAAACCTACTCCTCAAGTTGAAGCAAAGATCCAGAACGCCAAGACGGTGGATACTACATTGAAGGTTCCAGGGATGGCTCAAGGATCCAATGCGTATCTTGCCCTTGTGCGACAGCGAATCAGTAATTCCTGGAATGCTCCGCCGCTGGATTTGACCAGCCAAGCCTACATCGTGGTCGTCCAGTTCAGACTTCATAAAAATGGATCGGTCACCGGTGTGACGATCGAGCAATCTTCAGGAAACGAATATTATGATTTAGCCGGCAAACGAGCGGTTCTCAGTGCAAACCCACTGCCTGTGTTTCCGCCTGATATCTCTGATCCGTATTTTGATGCCCACTTCACTTTTACAGTCGGAGAGCCACAAGGATAAGCCATGACGTTTCGAGCTGTTGTGTTTGTCAGCCTCTGTGTATCGATCGGCATCGCTTGGATTATCGAGTCCGGTGCCGCCGACGTCTTTCTTGAAGCGACCAGACCGGATTTTCAAAAGATTCCGCTGGGGATCGCCGGGATCGAAAACATGGGTGGATCGGAATCACCCGAGGGACGCGTCAAGCTGGGTACGCGCATCGAGGACGTCCTCAAGGCGGACGTGCGACGTTCGCTGGTCTTCACTCTTGTCGATTTGCCGAGTCTTGGCATCAAAGTCAGCCATCTCGGCGCCGAGCCTGATGCTTCCTTCAAACAAGCCGCCGAGAACGGGGTGTCGGTCATTGTCTGGGGTAAGGCGGGAATCAAGGGTGGGAACAAGGACGCCGATCTCAGCATGGATGGATATGTGTATGATGCCGGCAACAATGAAGTCGTAGGCGGGAAACGCTATATCGGCTCGACATCGGTGGCCCGTCTCATGGCCCATCGCTTTGCGGATGAGTTGGTCTTTCGCTATACGGGAGAACCGGGAATCGCACGGACGAAGATCGCGTATGTCTCTGAGCTGGGAACGGCTCGTGAGCTATTCGTGATGGATTACGATGGATATGATCCGCGTCAGTTGACGGCCGACGGGTTTTTAAACCTGATGCCTCGTTGGTCGCCGGATCGCCGTTTTTTGGTCTTCACGACGTATCGCAATCGGAACACGCAGGATATCGACATGATCGAGCTTGCCACGGGAAAGCGGTGGACACTCGTCACGCAAGGAGGGTTGAATATCACTCCAGCGTTATCTCCCGATGGAAAGGCGCTGGCCTACTCGTCAAGCCATGAAGGAAACGCCGAATTGTACCGGTTGGATACCCACACGAAAGCCGTTCAGCGCCTGACCACGAATGCGGCCGGCGATTTATCCCCCTCGTGGTCTCCCTCGGGTCGGGAACTCGCGTTTACGTCCGATCGAAACGGCGGACCGCAAATCTTCCTCATGAGCGCGGACGGATCGAATGTGCGTCGCTTGACGTTCGATGGAGACTACAATGCGGCGCCGGCCTGGTCTCCTCGAGGAAATTGGATCGCCTACGTGTGCCGAACTCCCAAAAAAGAGTACAAGCTGTGTGTGATCACGCCCGATGGTCAGAAACATCTGCAATTGACGACAGGACTGGGAGTGGATGATTCTCCGTCCTGGTCTCCGGATGGACGCCATATTGTCTTCAGCTCGGCGGTGGATGGGAAGAGCCAAATCTACATGATTAATGCGGACGGTAAAGACCTCGAGCGCATTACGTTTACCGGGATTCACAATAGCGCACCGTCCTGGTCCCCGGCATCGTAAATATCCAGGAAGGCATTGACGGCAATCGTCCTTCGCTGTAAGAAAAAGGGACGATATTTCACAGGAGGGAAGGAATCCAATGAAAACGTTGCCAGCCAGCTGCTTGCCGTTGATTCTTGGTGTCATCGTACTGGGAATTCCAGCGTGCTCGAAGAAAGCGGTCCGATCAGGAGGAGATAGTCAAGCTTTACAAGAGGAGATGGCTAGGGGAGAGAGGGCCAAGGGCGGAGCAGGCAAAGAAGGGGCGAATTCAAGTTTTCCCGATACGTCGTTCTCCGGACGTGATGATGCGAACAGCTTGCGGGGATTGGATCGCAACCCTTCGGAAGAACGGTTGGGCGGGAATGCCGGTAATGGAGGTACTTCAGGAGGTGCCGGCCACACCAACGCGATGATTGCCAAAGCCGATTCCGGCGCAGCCGCTCGTCAGTTGGCAGAAATTCGCGCGGAGCAGGTGGCTTCGGTGGCAGCCGGACTTCGGGATGTCTTTTTCACGTACGACAGTTTTTCGATCACCGATGAAGGGCGCCACGCCCTTTCCGGCAATGCGGAATGGGCCAGATCGAACCCGTATGCACAGCTGAAAATCGAAGGACATTGTGACGAGCGCGGCACGTCAGCCTATAATTTGGTACTGGGTGAGAAGCGTGCGAAAGCCGTTCGGAATTATCTCGTCGAGCTGGGAGTGGTCCCCACTCATTTGTCCGTCGTTTCCTACGGCAAAGAACGACCGTTCTGCACGGAACATACGGAGTCTTGTTATTCGCAGAATCGACGTGGGCATCTCGTTGTCAAAACAGGGAAGTAGTGCGCTGGGCTTGAACGAACCCTAATCATCGACCGTCGTTTGGACTCACGACATGACGTCTCAGCTACGAACTATGCATGGTATGCTCCTCGGTATTGCCGTGGGCGGCCTCCTTTTTCCGGGGTGTGTGGCGCAGCAGTACGAACTGAAAAAAACCGAGAAAGATCTTCAGCAACAGCTGTCGCAGACCAGAGCCAGACAGAGCCAGGAAATTTCGACCTTACGCGAACATGAACTGCCGCAGCTGCGAGGGGAGCTTGAAAAAGCGCTGCATCAGGCGCGAGAACTACAGAATAAACAGGAAGATTTTAGGCATCGGTCGGTCCAGTTGGAACAGCAGACAAAAAAACTGGAACAGCTGGCGGCCAAGCTGGAAACCGACAGCAGCACGCGTTATCTGTGGATGCAGAAGAGCTTCGAGACACAAGACGCGAAGGTGTCGGCCAGGCTCGACGAACTATCGAAGGCCGTGGAGGCTGTGAAGAAAGAGGTCATTGACGTCGTCCAACGCACGAACGAAGGGTTGGCGAAACGCGTCGATGTCAAGCTGGAAGGGCACCAAAAGGAGTTGACGGAGCACCAGAATAAGATCGAACAGATCTCTCAAAAGTTCACTCAATTCAATCAGGCGCTGACTGGATTTCGGGAGGCGCTGACCGGTCTGAATGATCGTGTGGGTGAGCACGAACAAACCGCGAAGCATCTCACCTCGAGAATCGATGCCGATTCAAAAACGACGGCGACTCATGCGGAGGATGTCAACCGAAGCGTGATGTCCATCACGAAGGCGCTTGAAGCGGTCGGAAAAAAAGTCACGGCTCGCCTTGACGAGCAAGACAACCGAATCGATGCCTTGGCGAAAAATCTTGAACAAGTATCAAATAGGCCTGCTTCTCTGCAACAGACGTACAAAGCGGTGCAACACTCCGCGCCGGGGACGAATGAACCCATGCTGGAAGGGGGCGGAGAAACGGCAAAGTTACCCCCTGGTCCGGAAGCGATGGGCGGTGCGACAACGATCGTTCCTCCTCAAGAATCACCGAAATTCGAACCGGCTCCGGCCAGCGCCGATCCTCCTGATCGGGTTCGCTATGAGCGGGTGTTGAGCCTGTTTCGAGATGGGGATTTGGAAGGTGCTCGGCAAGGATTTACCGGATTTCTCGAGGAGTATCCCAACTCGAACCTCGCGCCGAATGCCCGCTTTTGGCTGGGGGAGTCGTATTTCGGCAAGAAAGAATTTCAGCGAGCAATCGATGCCTACGATAAAGTAGAGGTCGACTATCCCGGCAGCGAGAAGATACCTGCTGCAATCTTAAAGAAAGGGTATGCGTATTTGGCGCTAAAAGATAGGAAGCGAGCGTCGTCCGCCTTTAAGCAGGTGGTCACACTCTACCCGAAAACGACCGAGGCAGGAAAAGCGTCGGACAAGCTGGCTCAACTCAAGGAGGTGCGGTAACAACATGTGTGTCCGTATACTCGCGTCAGGTTTCGCGGCATGGGGAGTATTGGCGTGGACGGTCGCGCTCGTCGGATGTGCCAAGCATGCCGATTTTCTTGAAACACGCAATCAGCTCTCGACCATCTCGCGGACGCAAGACCAGGATCATCAACGGGTGGATGCCGTGATGCGCCGATTGGAGGTTGTAGAGAGGAACAAGGAGACGGATCCTGCGAAACCGCGATTCGACGACCTGACGACACGCTTCCAAAAACTTGAAAGCCGATTGGCAAAGCTGGAAGAAGCTGCCAGCCAGGCTGCCAAGACGGATGCCTCGACGGAACCACGTGCGTCCCGGCCGGTCAAACAGACGCCATCTGCGGAACCGACAGTGACGGTGTCTGGAATCACGCCGACCTCTGCCTTCAATCTGGCCTATAATGATTATCTCAACGCGAAATACGAGCTTGCGGTTGCAGGATTCCAACGGTTCATCAAAGACTTTCCCGGTACGTCTCTAACTCCCAACGCGCAATATTGGTTGGGAGAGTCGTTTTACAATTTGAAAGATTATGGGCGGGCCATCCAAACGTTCGACTATCTCGTGGCGGAATATCCAGGGAACGAAAAGGTTCCCGCGGCGCTGTATAAACTTGGTTTGGCAACGGCAGAGACCGGCGATCTCGGTAGGTCCAGAAAGAATCTGAAGCGTGTGCTTGAAGAGTTTCCCTCATCGGACGAATCAAAGCTGGCAAAGAATAAGTTGGCTGAAATCCGATGATCGTCGCCCTGACGCGACGCCCCGTCCCCCCACCGTCTTATCGCTGTCGTTTATGAGGAGTATCGTGCCGTGCTGAAAACCGACGGCAGTGGCAAGATCTGTATTCTTCCGGAAGAGGTCATCGGTCGCATTGCAGCGGGAGAAGTGGTCGAGCGCCCGGCGGCGGTCGTCAAAGAGCTTCTCGAGAACAGTCTCGATGCGGGGAGTCGGTCCATCACGATCGAGGTGAAGGACGGAGGGCTCGCCTTGATTCGGGTGAGCGACGACGGGGAAGGCATGAGTCAGGGAGATGCTCCACGCGCTTTTCATCGGCATGCCACGAGTAAGCTCCGGTCCGATCTGGATCTCTGGTCCATCCGAACGATGGGTTTTCGGGGTGAAGCACTGCCGAGCATTGCCGCTGTTGCCCATGTTCGGCTGATGACCGCGACTCGATCCGCAGAAGTAGGGACCGAGTTGGAAGTTGTGAGGGGAGCGATCGGGAGAATCGCCGAATCTCCTCCGATCACGGGAACACGCATCGAAGTCGCAGAGCTGTTCCACAATCAGCCCGCTCGGAAAAAATTCCTCAAGTCCACTCTCACGGAGTTCTTGCATATCAGCCGGGTCGTCCAGCAGGCGTCACTTGCCTGGCCGTCAATCCAGTTCCGCTTGACGCACGACACTGAGGAGATCTTCAATTATCCGTCCGCCCTGTCGGATGATGATCGGATCGTCCAGGTCTATCGACGCACCTTTCTCGACCAGTGTCTCCGGGTCGAGGCTTCGTGCCCTGGAGCTAGTATCCGCGGGTACATCGTGGATGCGGTCCATGCAAAGCCCGCTCGCATACCGCAAGAATTATTTGTGAACCGCCGTCCTGTGCGGAATGCCGCAGTCTCTCATGCCGTCGGGGAAGGGTACAGATCATTCCTCGCCAAGGGGAATCAGCCGCGATTCGTGTTGTTTCTGGAAATTGACCCGGACCGTCTCGATGTGAATGTCCATCCGACCAAACGAGAAGTGAGATTTTCGGACAATGAGTTGATCCACCAACTCATACGGCGAGCGGTCCGTCAAGCCTTGAGCGGCGGGAAGACGGATGAGTTTGGGAAGACTCCGTTTGTAGAGTCCTCCGTGCGACCGACTCCGGGTTCCATCATGACATCTCTTTCCACGTCCGAATCAGTTGAAGCAGAATCGGCGATCCTGCAGCCCATCCCTGAGACTCAATTGCCGTTGGTGAGCGAAGCGGCGGAGTCTTACGTTCGAGTGCTTTCAGCCGAGGTGACCGCGCTGGGGCAGATCAATCGGACATTCCTCATCGCTCAAGTCGGTGGCGATTTGACGGTGATTGATCAACACACGGCCCACGAGCGGGTCTTGTTTGAGCGACTGTATCGCGCTTGGAAGACCCATGGTCTCCAGTCCCAGCCATTGCTGATCCCCGATCCGGTGGAACTGTCGCCACCTCAGGTGGCATTGCTTCAACGCTACCAACATAATCTGGAAGAATTGGGAATGGAAATCGAGCCATTTGGTTCCTCAACTGTCTTGATCAGGGCAATTCCGGTCGGTCCGGGCAAGATCGATCCATCCACGTTTCTGCAGGACCTCCTAGATGATCTCACGCAATGGGACAGTGCCTCCAGTCTGGAGGCACGAGTGCGGTCGGTCCTGGCATCATTGGCATGCCACGGGGCGGTTCGGGCCGGCCGCTCGATGAAACCGGAAGAGATCAAAACTCTGGTCGAGGACTGGCGTGCAGAAGGGGAAATCACGACTTGTCCGCACGGACGGAGAACCTCATTCCGACTCGGCATCACAGACCTGGAGAAAATGTTTGGGCGAGCCGGCTGGTAACGGGTGATGTGGGCAGAGTCGACGGATATCGGTGGAGAGCTTTGAGCCAGGCAAAGAGGTGTATCACGGCTCCATAGCGTTTATGTGACATGCGATCAGATCAGTTGCTTCACCATCGTCCCCTCATCGTGCTTCTCGGTCCGACGGCCGTCGGTAAGAGTCGGGTTGCAACACAAGTGGCCAAACACCTTGATACAAATGTGTTGGCGGCGGATTCACGTCAAGTGTATCGCGGGATGGACATTGGAACGGATAAGCCGACCGCCGAGGAGCGTCAGGGGGTGCCGCATCGACTTATCGATTTGGTCGATCCCGGCGAAACATTCAATGCCGGTTGGTATCGGCGAGTCGCGACGGCAGAAATCGAACGCTTATACAGTATGGGGCGGTTGCCCTTCATTGTAGGGGGGACGGGATTGTATATCCGAACCTTAGTGAAGGGATTATGTCCAGCACCCCAAGCCGATCCGGCTGTGAGGGCAGACCTCAAGAAATTGAGAGACGATCGGGGACGAGACGGTCTCTATGCAGAATTGATGCGTGTTGATCCTGAAACCGCAACAAGGTTGCACCCGAACGATGAATCCAAGGTCATGCGCGCGTTGGAAGTCTATCGGCTATCGGGACGTCCACTGTCGACCGCGCAAGCGGAACACGGGTTTCACGAGACTCCGTTTTCCGCTCTTCTGATCGGCCTTGAGCGAAGGAAAGAGACCCTGTATGGAAGGATTGAAGAACGCATCGATTGGCAGCTGACTCATGGAATGGTAGAAGAGACTCGATTATTGCTGGATGAGGGATATGGGCGCGAGCTCGGGTCGATGAAAGGTCTCGGCTATCGTCAGATCGGGGCCTATTTGGCGAATGAATGCGATTATGCCGAAATGGTGCGTCGGTTCAAGCGCGACACGAGACGGTTCGCAAAACGGCAGATGACCTGGTTTCGAAGTGAAGCGGGAGTTGCGTGGTTGTCACTGGAGGACAACGAGCCGTATGAGCGGACGGCGGAACGAGTGATCGCGCGCATCGAGCAATTTATGGGAGACTTCGGACAACAGAAACAGACTGTTGTACGGCAGCAGACCTATTTAAGATAAGGAACTCTATGAAGAGAAAAAGGCAGAATGAGCAGGTGACCGTCGGAGTGATCGGAGGAAGCGGACTGTATGACATCGAAGGGCTCACATCCACTCGGTCCATCCGAGTCCGTACGCCTTTCGGGGCCCCCTCCGATGCGATTACGGTGGGCACGCTGGAAGGAATTCGAGTGGCATTCCTTTCGCGGCACGGGCGGGGACATTTGTTGAATCCGAGCGGAATCAACTACCGCGCGAATATTTTCGCGCTCAAGTCTCTGGGAGTGTCTCATGTGATTTCGGTCAGCGCGGTAGGCAGCATGAAGGAATCCATTCACCCGGGCGACGTCGTTGTGCCGGACCAGTTCATCGACCTCACGAAGCGCCGCGTCTCGACGTTTTTTGACGAGGGAGTGGTGGCGCATGTCGCCTTCGGCGAGCCGATTTGCGCCGAACTGGGACAGACTCTCCTGGCGGCTGGAGAAAAGGTCGGCGCCCATTTGCATCGCAGTGGGACCTATCTCTGCATGGAAGGGCCGCAGTTTTCGACGAAAGCGGAATCACGACTCTACCGGCAATGGGGCGTCGATGTGATCGGGATGACCAATATGCCGGAAGCGAAATTGGCCCGTGAGGCGGAGCTCTGCTACGCGACCTTGGCGCTGGTGACCGATTATGACTGCTGGCATGAGACGGAGGAGGCGGTCACGGTAGAGGCGGTGTTGGGCACGCTTCATCGCAACGTGGCCTTGGCCAAACACATACTCCATTCGGCCATGCCGTCCTTCGCCGATCCGATAGATTGCGCCTGTCATCGGGCATTGGATAATGCCATTCTGACCGCGCCGAAACGAATTCCTCCTGCTGTTCGGAAGAAACTCGCCGTGCTTATTGACCGTGCTCTGATGCCAAAGAAAGGGGTCCGTTAGCCATGGGGAAACTGTTAGTCGTTGGATCGGTCGCGCTTGATACGGTCAAGACTCCATTCGGCGAAGGAACCGAGATTCTTGGAGGGTCTGCTACCTATTTCTCGACAGCGGCGAGCTTCTTTACCTCGGTGGCGCTTATTGCCGTGGTTGGAGAGGACTTCCCTCAGCAGCATATCGCGTTTCTCAAGAGCCGAGGGATCGATCTCACCGGCCTCGAACGGCGTCCGGGTTCGACTTTTCGCTGGAAGGGTGAATACACGCATCAGCTGAACGAAGCCCATACCTTGGATACTCAGCTCAACGTGTTCGAGTCGTTTCGCCCTCAAATTCCTGAAGCCTATCGTGCGCCGGACGTGCTGTTCCTGGGGAACATCCATCCGGAGCTTCAGCTCGATGTTCTGCACAAAGTGAAACGTCCCGCGTTGGTGGCCTGCGACACGATGAATTTTTGGATCAACGGCCAGCGCGAGGCGCTCTGGAAGGTGTTGGAGAAGGTGGATGTCCTCATCATCAACGACGGCGAGGCGCGCGCGCTGGGCCAAGATTCCAATCTGGTGAAGGTGGCGAAGCTCGTGCTTTCACGAGGACCGAAGCATCTCATCGTCAAGCGGGGCGAGTATGGCGTGCTCATGTTCCACGAAAAGCAGATTTTCGGCGCACCGGCGTTTCCGTTGGAAGACGTCCGCGATCCGACCGGGGCCGGAGATACCTTCGCCGGCGGATTCCTGGGCTACTTGGCGGCGACGGGAAACCGCTCTCCGGAGGCCATGAGACAAGCCATCATCTTTGGGAGCGTGATGGCGTCATTTACCGTAGAATCCTTTAGTCTTGACCGATTGCGCATCCTGGATTACAAAGAGATTCAGGTTCGGTTCGCCGAGTTCAAGCGGCTCACGCACTTCGAGGATATTCAATGATCAGATGCGATCGACGGTTACATGGGTTCCGAAAGTATGGCGGTCTCGTCTGTTTAGGCTTTATAAGCATGTTGGGAGGATGTGCGAACGACAAAGAAGTGCTGCAAAAATCGCAAGGGTATTATCAAGAAGGTGTCGCCACCCTCCCGAGTGACCGCCAAAAGGCGTTCGTCTCGTTCCAGAAGTCCGTCCAGTTGAACCCGGCCAATAAGGAGGCGCGGTACGCGCTGGGACATGTGTACGCGCTGCAGGGCAAGTTGTCCTATGCAGAAGAACAATTCCGCGCGGCGATCAAGATCGATGAAACCTACTCCGAAGCGCTTACATATCTGGGACAAGTTTTGGCCAGTCAGGATCGGTGGGGCGAGGCGATCCAATCCTATCGGCAAGCCCTGGCGAATCCTCTCTATCCCACGCCGGACTTAGCTCGATATCATCTCGGTCGCGCACTGGCACACCAGGGCGACCTTCAGGGGTCGATGGAAGCATTGGAAGATGCGGCATCGGCGAGTCCTCCCAGTGTCCCGCCCGCGATGACTCATCTTGAGCTCGGTCGGGTGTATTATAAACTAGGCTATACGACCAGAGCCCGTGAAGTTTTGAAGAAAGTGGCGGCTTTGGATAAAGGTGGAGAGCTGGCGGCAGCGGCATCGGAGCTCTTGACGCAATTGAAGTAGGAGACTTATGGAGTCGGTCGGCGAATTCTTCAGGCAAGTCCGAGAGACAAAAGGGTTGACTGTTGATGAGGTGGCGTCGAAAACCCGCATTCGCACGGATTTCGTCAAGGCGCTCGAGGACGGGAATTTCGCCAAGTTGCCCGACCAAGTCTTTGCCAAGGGGTTTGTGCGCTCGTATGCTCGATCGCTGGGCTTGGATGAAGAAGATGCGATTCACCGCTTTATTCAATCGGCCGGCTCCTTTTACGAGAAGCAGGACGAGCGTGAGCGGCTCAAGGTACGACAGATTGAAGAAGATCGTAAGCGCCAGTCCAATCGGAAAGCGGTGGCGATTGCGATCAGTATCGCCGTACTGACGCTCATCTTTCTCCTCAGCCGAGAACAATCGTCGGTCTTTCGACGCGGGACTCCTGAGCAAGGCTCTGCAACGAAACGCACGACGCAAGCGGCGAAAGAGGTTCCGGCCACAACGGTCCGTGAGCCTGAACGTACGGCGGAGGTTCCAAAACCGAGCGATACGCCTGCCGGAGCGCCAAAGACAACGACTGAAGCCCCGCCGCGACAGGAACCTACCACGTCTGCCGGCACAGCCTCTCGATCAGAGCCGGAAACGGGTTCGACGGTGTCGACGGCTGCTCCCGGCAACGATGGGCCGTTAGCCGGAATCGCTCTGAACGCAACGGAACATTTTGGAGATGGTCAGTTGGTATTGGACTTGGAAGCGACAGAATTGAGCTGGGTCGTCGTGCAGATCGATAATGGGAGTCCTCAGGAGTCGTTGTTACGACCGGGTGAAAAAGCCCATTGGAAGGGACAGGACCAATTCATCTTGACCCTTGGGAATGCCGGAGGAGTGAAGGCCGAGTTGAACGGCAAACCTCAAAAGCCGTTCGGACCGAGCGGAAAAGTTGCCCGTGACATTGTGTTGAAACGATAGTATCGCACTCACTCTTTACGTTCTTTCGAACTGTCCTTGCCCGCCGTTGCCTATTAATCCGATCAAGCGTCGCCTCATCGGCCCGTTGATTTTTGGATGGATTTTCATGGCTACATTTCAAGCTGTCACAGCGAGTGGTTGTTGGATCGTTGTCAATGGGGCATGGAGGGCGTCGTGAGGCGCAAGGTGTCACGAAACAGCCATAAATACGAAATGGGCTTACAAAGAGCTACATAAATACTGACATTTTCTTGCGTCTTTTTGACCTCGGCGTGGCATGAGGTTTGATCTCTCTTTATGTAACAAGAAAAGGGATGAGCGATAGAGAGAGGGATGTTTTCTTGACAGGAATTCAAGGGCATTGATATAGTTCGATCGTTTTACCTGTCTTTTGACGATCATGAAGACAAGTCGGCAGCCTGGGATATCACTCAGGCTCGGTGGGTTCAACACAAAGGAGGACGTGTGATGGGGTATCTGTCCAAGTTTTTGGGAGTCACTGCGGCAGTTGTGTTTCTCTCGGTCTCGGTAGTTGGGGCCGAGGAACGAGATCCTTTGAAGCCTCGCGTTCCGCCCGATCAAGCCGCGGACGCAAAAGCTCTGAAGAATCCGATCGCTTCCTCTCCGGAGAGCATCGCCAAAGGCAAGGCCCTCTACGAGGGGAAGGGCACTTGCTTCAATTGTCATGGCAAGGCTGGAGACGGCCAGGGGGAAGCCGGGAAGATCCTGAATCCAAGCCCCCGGGATTTCACGAACTGCAAGTTCCACAAGAAACGGAAAGATGGCGAACTCTTCTGGGTTATTAAGAACGGCAGCGCTGGAACAGGGATGGTGTCCTTGATTCCCGCCGCGATCACGGAAGAAGAAGCCTGGGCGATCATCAACTATGAACGGAGTTTCTGTAAGGCCGAGTAGTTGCTGAAAAACTTCCGGTGAGTTGTAAGACTAAGGGTGGGGAGGCAACTCTCCACCCTTTTTTGCTGTCAGGCGACCGACTTAGCATGTCCCGCCCCTTCCAAATGAGATCTTGTTTGCTTCCTACAGACCATATTCTCCGTATTTGAAACGATGAGGCCCGGTATCTTCATCGGGCTCGCCGCCCCCCCCCCCCAGTTGGGGGGATTGTACCGATAACCACATTAAAGGGTGTTTAGGGATTGCGCCACGGACACAAAAAAGGGTAGAGTCCGCGCGTCAACCCAGGTCGCATGACAAACTCAAACGAGGTAACAATCACCAAAGAGCCGTCGGATTTTATAAATAGGAGGGCGACTATGGACAGCCTATGGCCGTGGGTGAAGTGCCGAGTAGGAGTAGCAACAATCACACTTGTGCTTGGCTCAGCGGGAATCGTGTTCAGTACTGCCATTGACAGGAGTTACGCCGGAGATACTGCCCTCCCGCCAGGCATTGTGGCAGCAGACGTCGAATACAATGGCCGCATCGCTGTCAATGGAGATCCCGTCACGGTGAAGATTGCCACCCCCGATAAGAATGGCGTGATGGTCTTCGACGGCACAGCCGGTCAGCGAATCAATATCGGCTTCAGCGGTGTCACACTCACACAGTTTTACGTTTCCGTCTATCGGCCTGATGGCGAGACGGTGCCCAGGCATGTCTCCGCAGTGAGGAACTATTATGCGACGATGGGCGAGCGCCCAGTCTCCTCACTGACAAAGGTCCATACATCCATGCCAGCCTACGAGTTTTCAACCGATTCGGCGGCCACGATCTCTTCCAGCGAGATGAACGGCGCTAGCGTTGATCTTGAAGAATTGCCGGTGACGGGGACCTATACAATTTTCATCGACCCTCTCAGTACGTATACGGGAAGTTTCAAGATCACGGTTTCAAGCGAGCTCAGCGGCAATATTGTCCCCCACGGCTCAGCTGTAACGGCCAATATCAATCGGACCGGGCAGAAGGCCCGGTATACATTCTCAGGAGAAAGCGGCCAAACGGTGAGTTTACAATTGAGTGACGTGACGATCCGAAGCGGGTACGTCTCTATTGTTGCTCCGGATGGAAGTTTGTTAGGCAAGCCGATCTCGTTTGTCTCTGGGGGTGGTGTTGGAGGTGCTATGATTCCGGGACAGGTCCTTCCGGCTTCAGGAACCTATGCTGTCCTGATTGAATCGGATCTGAGTTACACCGGAAGACTCAAACTTGCGCTTTATAACGCCCCGGAACTGACCGGGACCATCATGATCGACCAAGGGACGGTGACACCCACCCTGACAGTGCCGGGTCAACGGGCGCGCTATACATTCAACGGGACGGAGGGGCAACGGGTGAATCTCGGTCTTACCGGAGTGTCAATATCCATGAGTACTGTGTCCATCCTGAAACCGGATGGCAGTAAGTGGGAATCGACTACAGTCGGTCCAAGTGGCGGTAGTCTCGATCCTTTGACGACTCTGCCGGCAACGGGGACGTATACCATCGCGGTGGAGCCGGTAAGTAACTATACCGGCATCATGACGATCGCTCTTTCTTCTCCCCTCACGGGTACGATTGCAATCGATGGAGCGTCAGTGCCGGTTAATCTAACCAGGGTGGGCCAAACGGCGCGCTATACGTTCAATGGCAAAGAGGGACAATGGGTGAATCTCGGGCTGACGGGGGTGAGTATTACATCCAGCGCGGTCACGCTTCTGACATCGGATGGGACCATCCTTGCTTCAACGGCGGTCGGGACGGCCGGGGGGGGCCTCGAAGATCGAAACCCCTTGCCGACCACCGGCACGTATACCATTCTCGTCGATCCAGTCGGTAGCTATACCGGCAAAATGACCTTGACCCTCTCGACCGAGGTTTCGGATTCATTAAAAATGAATACGGCTCCTAGGCCGATCACGCTCAGCCGCGCGGGCCAGAATGGTCGCTATACGTTTACGGGCATGGCGAATCAACAGGCTATGATCAAAGTCACCAACAATAAGCTCGGCAGCGTGACCGTAAATCTCTATAGCCCGAATGGCATCCTGCTGGCTGGGATGACGGGTTCAGAGTCAAGCTTTACCCTCAACCCTGTCACCTTGGCTTCAGCAGACACGTACACGGTCACCATCAATCCTGCACTGACTGAGACGGGCAGTATTCAACTACAAGTGAGTAGCCAATAGGAGCGGAGGTCTCTACAAGGGTGAGTCATCGCCTCTGCTGAGACATTGCAGATCGAAAGAGGGTGGGGAGGCAACTTCCCACCCTCTTTTTTGGGGCATGAAGCGGCGATGTTCGAATAAAGGTGGTCAAGAGGTCAGGTACAGTTGCTTCAAGGCTGTTCATCATAAAGATGGCTTGTCCAGAGCGGTTAGGAGTTGTGAAACCTTCAACTTTAGTCCTGGAAGATCTCGTTCGACCACATCCCAGACAAGCTGGAGATTGACGCCAAAGTAATCGTGCACCAATTTGTCCCGCATACCGGCGATGGGTTTCCAGGAGACATCTGGATTTGTCTCCTTGATGGAGGCGGAGACGCGTTTCGTCGCCTCACCGATGATTTCAAGATTGCGAACGACGGCATCCTGAGTCTTCCGGTCGGCGAAGAAGCTGTCTTTGCCGGAAGCCGTGTATTCAAGAATATGTTGGATAGCGTCTCGAATATGCAGCAGATAGATACGGTCGTCCTTCATAGGGGGACGGCTTCGGCATGGATGCGCTGCTCAAGATAGGGACTGAGACCTTCATCAGTGAGAATGTCCACTTTGCGGTGAAGGACGGATTCCAGCTCCTGACTGAGTTCGATCAAATCCAGCAAGCTGCGCCCCCGGTCCATCTTCACCAACAAGTCGATGTCGCTCGTCGGGTTTGTTTCTCCCCGTGCCACGGATCCAAACACGCGCACGTTGCTCGCTCCGTGCTGCGCGGCAAGCAGGAGGATATCGTTGCGCTTGGTTTTGAGGACGTCGGTGGTTGTCATAGCCTGAGATCCTAATTCCTCCACTTAGGATACTCAGGTTATTGAGATCTGACAAGCGTTCTGGCATCAGGTGGGAAGGTTGGAGCAGAGAAGTCAGGCGACGCGGCTGTTGGGTGTCGGACTGAAACGCTGAATGTATATTTCTGCGCTGTGCATGGAGCAAGATCCGATTCCCAAGGCATACCTCGCTGTCTGAACTTGCGCTTCCCGATCCGCCCAACGCTCGGCTTCAGCCGCAGCGGCTATTGGGACTTCTTAGACGTTGCCACAGTCGGCTGAAGGGTTAGTTATGTGGCGTCGCAAATTCCCACTCAATAATTTTTGAATCTATCCCGGCATCACCCGCTGCTTTGAAGAACATCTCCTGCTCTCTCGTGGGCTTATCCCAATGAGGGCATTTCACTTCAACAAATCTTACTCGACGTGCCTGCTCATCCCAGATCACTAAATCTGGACAACCTCGCTTCAAGTTCGCAGTTTCAAATATCTGGAAGAGCATCTCGGAAACAAAACCTGGCAACGAGACCCGTTTCGTCGACAAAGCCGACTTTGAAATGCCCGACGAACTTTGAAGGTCAACGACCCCACTCACTATCCCTCGAGAATTCATCCATGCCCCGCTCTCGCCTGGCCCCAACTCCAAAGACAAAATAGCGAGCTCTGCTGGCAAAACGCGTCCCTTGAAGATAATCAGCGGCTTGTTCCACCACTTTTGTTTAGCCGACTCAAATCTCAGGATCGTACTCACCTTTTTTCTCTGCTTAGGCCACATAGCGATCGAGCTGAGCGGTGCCGAGGAAGCGCTCGTCTACTGCAGCAGTGTAGATCGGCGTTCCATCTCGACCGCTCCCTGCTCAAAATATCCCAATAGCTGTCTCTTGTCAGGCTTTTTCAAGGTTCAACTTGTTAGGAGAGACAACGAAGCCTGTTAGTATGCCAAGTTATCGGATCGCAGGAAAATTAGGCAGATCTTATGTTTTGCGTTGCGAGAGCCGCGTCGATTCTCGACCTAACCAAAAATACAGACGGAATAGTCCAATCTCTTGTAAGTTGATAGGCACCTGCAAAGATCGATCTTGGTGTCTGTGCATAGCATCATTGAAATGTAGCCTGTTACGGCGCTTCTGAAGATGTGAGCGAAGGAAGTGCAGTCAGGACGAGTGAGGCGGCCGGGTCGTCCGGCTTGAGTGGCGGAAGCAGCAAGGGCCGCTGCTCCTGGTCGAACTGGGACTTTGCCGCCCAGGCGACTTTTTGGCGCACATAGCCGGCCAGTTCTCCAAGTGTGACTGTTCCATTCCGATTGGTATCGGCCTCTCCGCGTAGTCCTTTTAAGAGGTAGTAAGTAAATAGGCCGTGGCGGTGTTGGTCGTCTTCCAGCCCTTTTGTAAAGTCTTCACCCCCGATCAGTCCGAAAGTATTTTCTCCGCCGAATTCCCAGCGCGGCACGGTGCTCTTTCCCTTGGCATCGTCCCGAAGTCTGGACACCATGCCGTCGAACAAGAAGATGACATGCTTGGCCTTGAGCCTGGCGAAGGCGGACTCAAGATCATTGAGTGGGTAGAGTCGCGCCGAGTCCGTCGCACTCCCATCATAAAGGGCCAGCAAGATGTCGCCGGTCGGTGTCACCATCGCCTGCCCCGAAAAATAGAGGATCACGACGGCATTCTGGGACACACGCTCTGGGAGCCACCCGAACAATGTTTCGTGGAGATCGGCACGGAGCGCCTTCTGGTTTTGTAACAGCCGGATATTGGACGGAGGCACGCCGCCGAGCGACTGAAAATAGGCGGCGACGGTCTCCGCATCCGTCACGGCGTAGTGGCGGGGTGCGAGTTTGGGATCGCGGTAGGCGCCGACTCCGATCGAGACAAGGTAGGTCTGAGGCTGATGAAAGCCGGGCGTCGGCGCGGGAATTTGGTTCACGTCGTCCGTGCCGGTGCCGGCAGGCTGAATGGCCCATGAAAGGGTTTGGGACGGCGGCGTGGCTTTTTTCGGTTCGGCGACTGTGACATGGATCACGGCTTGTTGGGCCTGTTTGGTCGGGGGGAGGGTGGCGATGAACTCGAGGGATTTCGTTTGGCCCGGTTGTAGTGGCGGGATCGGCAATGTCGTGGCAGGGAATTGCTCGATGATCGCCGGGGTTCCGGTGAGCGAGGCGGAGGCGTTCTCAATCAAGCTCGTCCCCGCATTGATGATATCGACACGAACCCGCACATGCTCGCCGCCTTCAAAAACCAAATTACTGTTCTCGTCGAGGAGCATGACTTTGAATCGGAGAGCGGACGATGCCGAAGCTGGAGGCGTCCCCAAATTTCCGACCGGCGTCCGGTTCTGCTCCATCGAAACAGCAGATTCCTGCCCACCGGCAGCCAGCCTGGCATTCAGAGAGACACGCGTCGCAAAATCGATGGCGACGTCGTGGACGAAGGGCTCGATCACATAATCGCACCTCTTTGCGAGCAGTTCGAGCCGCAACCGTTCCCGGCGGGCAATGTTGATGTCTGCTTGGCGGAGCAACGCTCCCGTTCGGTCGTGGATGCGAGCGACGGCGTTGAGATGGAAGACGGCCGGGGCCCGGTCATACAACGCGTCCTTATTGAGATCAAACGACGAGTCGACAAGATCCACCTGAATGACATAATCGGGCGCGGGGGTGTCGCTGGTTTCTTCCACAAACGTCGTTTTGAACGTTTGATGAATTCCTTCCCGCAAGGCCTCTTGGATTCGATCTCCCAGCGGAATTTCCTGAGGCTGTCCACAGGAATCGCTGTAGCGAATCGTCAGTTCTTTGATCGACTGGGGAATTTGCAGCTTGGCACTGGCAGGTAATGGATCCCCTTGAGGAGGCAATTCCAGATGTTTGACGCAAGCGGCAAGAAAGAGGAGCGCACATCCGATCCATGCCCCTGCCGCCTGTCCTCGATGGTTGATCGGTATCCCTGGGATCAATGCCTGGCCTATGGTCACGATCTCGCTTGGACGCCCGCCACCGTACTGGAACCATCAGGTGAAAGCAACCGTCCGGCGGTCTTGATCG
The DNA here is from genome assembly GCA_024998685.1 of Nitrospira sp. GTDB lineage: Bacteria > Nitrospirota > Nitrospiria > Nitrospirales > Nitrospiraceae > Nitrospira_D. The sequence goes on along the minus strand of JACOEH010000056.1, from coordinate 3,722 downwards.
TTGAAGACTTTTCCTCTTTGAAGCCTGTTGAAAGAGTAGTGTAATATGAAGTGTTCAATCCAAGGAGATGCTCATTACCAATTAGTACTCTTAGTACTCTCGAGGAGAGTCACATTCTGGAGGAATTCAGTTATGGCAAACTGGAGTCAGCAAGTGACCAAGGTGTTGATCGGCAGCGGACTGATTGTGTGGGCTCTGGCCGGCAGCGGATGCGTGTCATCGGCATCGGCTGCCGGGGTCCCTCCAGCATGGGCTCAAGGTTTTTCAGATATTGTGAAAAAGACTACCCCGGCCGTTGTGAATATCGCGGTGACGGGCGGAGGAGAAGGGAGCCGCAGGCGAGGAGGAGTGCCTCCGAGTCCATTCGGGACCCCTCCCCCGGGAGATGAACCTGGAGGAGGAGAATTACCGACCCCGCCGCCGATTCCGCATGGTCCACCCATGCCACATCGTCCGGATCAGAGCGCGGGCTCCGGAGTCATCTTGGATGCCAATGGGTTCATCGTGACCAATAATCATGTCGTTGAAGGAGCGACCCAGATTACCGTGACACTGAGCGATCGGCGCGAGTTTTCAGCGAAGGTGGTGGGCACAGATCCGAAGACTGATTTGGCGGTCGTCAAGATCGAGGCCAAGGATCTGCCGTCGCTGAGATGGGCTGAGTACGAAAAGTTGCAGGTGGGAGATCTCGTGTTGGCGGTTGGAAGCCCGTTCGGCCTGAGTTCGACCGTCACGCTCGGCATCATCAGCGCCCTTGGGCGGGGGAATGTCGGAATTGCGGACTATGAAGATTTCATTCAGACCGATGCGGCGATCAATCCTGGAAATTCCGGCGGAGCGCTCGTCAACATGAATGGAGATCTGATCGGGATCAACACGGCGATCTTCTCACGAACCGGCGGATCGGAAGGGATCGGATTCGCGATTCCCAGCAGCATCGCCCTCGATATCGTGGACAGTTTGCAGAAAACGGGCAAGGTCGTACGCGGATGGATGGGTGTCGCGATCCAAGAAATTACGCCTTCCTTGGCGAAATCGTTCAAACTCCCGGAGCAACGGAAAGGGGTGTTGATCAGCGATGTCAATGAAAGCGGCCCTTCCCATGCCGCCGGGGTGAAGCGAGGCGATGTCGTCGTGGCCTTTAACGGCAAAGAGGTTCAGAGTGTCAGTCAGCTGCGCAATCTCGTCGCAAGAACGATGGTCGGAAAAGACGCCCAGGTGAAAGTCCTGCGTGAAGGTAAAGAGCAGCTGATCGTCGTGAAAGTGGCCGAACGTCCATCGGATGAAATGCTCGCCAAGAAAGAACCGGCGCCGCCGAAAGAGACCGGAGAAACGATGAAGCTTCCGGACAATGTGCTCGCGTCGCTGCGTGTCCAAACGCTGGATAACGCGTTGATGAGTCAGTTGAACATTCCCGCGAAGACGGCCGGAGTCGTGATCACGTCGGTCGAGTCGGGCGGACCGGCAGAGGCGGCCGGGCTCCAGCGTGGTGACGTGATCCAAGAAGTCAATCACGAGTCGATCAAGACGCTCAGCGATTATCAAAAGGCTGCGGAAAAGATCAAGAAAGACGAACTGGCCGTACTGTTGGTCAATCGACAAGGGAACAGCCTGTTTGTCGCCATTAATCCGAAGTAGGAAGAGGAGCAAGTCGGGTGATCTGTCGATCCGTTGATTGCCGGAATCCCGATCGTCGGATCGCCGGATCGACAGATTCCGAAACGTACGAGGCGGTGTGCTGAACAAGCTGAACCGGTGGCTGCAAGATTCGGTCTTCAAGCCGCTGGAAGACAAGAAGATGCCGGTCATGGAGCACCTCGTGGAGTTCCAGGTCCGGCTCACCCGCGCGGTAATCATTCTGGCGGCCATTTTCATGGGGACGTTTTTTTATGCCGACGCATTGGTCAAGTGGTTGCGGGTTCCGCTCCAAAATATGTTCGTGCCGAGCAAATTAACCTGGGAACCGACCGATTTGCCGACGGTGCCGTTTGTCTTCCTTGCACCGGCAGAGGCACTCTGGCAGAACATCAAGGTGGCGGGACTGTTCGCCGTCGTGCTCGCCATGCCGTATCTCTTGTTTGAGATCTGGAGGTTCGTCGTTCCGGGACTTCACACTCAAGAGCGGCGGTTTGTCGGACCGTTCGTCTGTGTGAGCACGTTGGCATTCTACACCGGTGTCGGCTTCTCTTTTTTCTTCGTGCTCCCCTTCGCCTTGAACTTTTTGATTTCGTACGGAGTGAACGCCGGATTCGTGCCGCAGATTTCGATCGCCCAGTATGTCGGTTTTGCCCTCTGGTTCTTGATGGTCTTTGGGCTGATCTTTGAAGTGCCGTTGGCCATCACACTCATGGCAAAGTTAGGCTGGGTCGATGCGCCGTTCCTGATTCAGTATTGGAAGTGGGCGCTGTTGGGATCCTTTGTCATCGCCGCGATTCTGACTCCCACGCCCGACCCGTTTAATCAGACTCTTATGGCCGGACCGATGTTTCTTCTCTACTGGGTCGGTATCTTCGGCGCGAAGTTTTTCGGCAAAAAAACGTCCGCTGAAAATCATCAATCGAGTGTTCCGACGGTCGCCATGGCCGGGGTAGGGGCGGGGGGGGCTGCTGCCTCGGGCATGTCCATGCCGAAATCTTCCGGTGATGACTATGTCAGTGTTCCCGGAGGAAAATCTGGCTATACTCGATAGTCCTGATTTCCCCGTCAATCAAGCCATTTCCCAATGATATTAGTCTTCGGCTACAGATCATTGGGTAATCTGGCTTCACTTTTCTATGGTCTCCACCGTCCCACTGGTACCATAGAGCCGTCAATTCCGGTTGATCTCCCCTTTCTTTGGTCGGGTCACAAATTCACAAAAAGTCTCGGCGTATCTCATCGACGTAAGGCAGTGTCGTACGCCAAGGTGGTCGCTGGAAAATTCGCCGAGTTGTTCGGGAAGGTGAGGAGGTATATGGCACACCCGATATCCACACACTGGCTCAGCAATGGGTTAACCGAAGCTTGGAGGAGCTTGAGGAGCGTCTGTTGGCAATGAACGGCTATGAGGAAGATGAAGCGTACGACAGGGCCCTTAACTGATGCCCTTGAGTCTACGGAAATCCAGCTCATGAACAATGATCTCTCTAAGATCAAGCCTGAGGTTAATGAGTTGATCGCGGCTCAGGATGTAGGCCGCCTTTGAAGTTTCTTTGCTACTTTGAGTGGTTAATTGTCAGGTCTAACCGGGAACTTCTCCGCAATAGTAGACAAGTAGACCCAGAGAGCCTCTCGTTCCACATAACTCAATTCGTCCGCCTCTACGCTCAAGTCAAGTAGCTGCTCTGAGGCCGTTAGGAACTGCTGAATCTCCTCTCGCATCATCGACTCCATGAGACGTCCCTTCTGCGACAGTGACGGCGGTCGAAATGGGAAGGCCGCTGACAATGAAGCGGGCAGCAGGTTAAAAATAGCAGGTAATCATTTCTTACTGACCTAGCGATAACCCCAGGCTATGTCGATATTGTCGATCTGGCAAGTGATTTTCCTTTTTTTGATTTCAACTCCAATCGTAATATTTTCTCCATGAACGAGCCGCTCCGGTGTCATTACTCCTCCTGCGGTACTCGCTGCGCCTTGCAGTCGCGCTACGGCTAGTTTAGTGTCTGTAAAGAGAAAGGCCTACCCTCTATAGCCAAGCCCTCAATTACTGATGGACATTGCTGGTGAACGTTGGCGATCAT
>JACOEH010000055.1 GCA_024998685.1 Nitrospira sp. | reverse complement strand
GAGGTTACTCCATCACGCCGTCGGTGAAATTATGCACTGGCTACTTGAATCCGCGGATTCACGAAGTCGGTGAGGTCGCTGCCCGTCAGAGCGATATTGTGATCCAGCTTGCCGTCCCTGCCCTTCGGCGCGGCCCAGCTTTCCCAGCGGAAAGGTTTATCGAGAATGAAGCTGTAGCGCTTTCCCTCCAGCTTCGCTTCATCGGCTTTATCCTGCTCCAAGGCATCGAGATACTTCAAAAACAGCAGCCATGAAGTCGGCTCCGTGTAGTCCAGCTCGGTGGTGCAGCCGGCTTCTTTTCGCAAAACGTCGTCGATATTCTTGAAGGCTTGTTCGAACATACGAGTTCTCCGGCAGTCCTTAGGAAAATTAGCGCCGCAGCTTACCCGTTTTTCTTAGAAGAAACTACGCCCCCTATTGGGGAAGAAGTGTTGCCTTTCGACAGGCTCAAGACAGGGATGGCTGCTGAGCAGGAAGGAACGCTGTCAACGATCACTTTCCAACTGCCAGAGGTCGCGGGGAGAATCCGCCAAGGCACGACATGTCGGATTGTTGGTTCTGCGTCAGAGGTGATCGGCTTTGGAGATTTAAGGCAGCCTACATAAATTCCGATCGCGCTGTCACGTACCGCCGTCGCGCATCGCCGACAGATGCTTTATCGCTTCTCTGGCCGCCGCACGGGCCTTCGTGGCCGGGTTCAAGCTGGCGCCGGGATCGACCTTGTCGCCCATGTCGGCCACCCGCTTACAGTGGGTGATGGCCTCTTGAAGGAACGCCGCCGCCGCTTGGCCCTGCTGATCTCCTTTGGGCAAGACGCCTAGAATCGCCGTCGCATGTCTGGTCACTTCGGCGCAATGGTGCCGAATGGCCCCGCCGTCGCCCATGCCTCCGTGCATGACCATGTCCTCCGCATTACGGAGCATCGCCTTCCCGTGGTCTTGAATCGCTTGCACCGGCCCTGCCAGGACCGGCGACGCGCCGACGGCCACCGTCAAGACGGCGGCCGACAGCATCTGCTTGATCATCAGAACACCCGGCCTTTCTTCACCGGCGGTTGGTCGGCCTCCGTGAGCCTGCGATACAGCGCGTGGAATTGCTCTGTTGTGAGCGCGGGATTTTCCAACTCCGTGAGTTGTTCGGTGCTGACGGGATATTCCACGGTGTCGTCGAAGCTGGAGGAGGCGATCGTCACATAATGAGCCGGAAAGAGCCGCTCCGGCAACAGGATGGTGACATCCCGATTGTACTTCTTGGCCATTCGGATGGCGGCGCGGGCCCGCCCCGCAGTGACCGATGGACCCAGGCCGATATTGGTCGGTGGTTTGCCCGCCTTCATGAATTGTACGTGAAGATTCGTGAGGTCCGCCTCGGCGAACTCCTTCTTGATCTCCTCCAGGTCTTTGCGATGTTCGTTCGCCAGGACCACTTCGACCCGTCCCGATGAAGCAGCACCGTCCGGCTGCGCGGCGAGTGTACCGACCGTCGGCATGCCGAGAACGATCGCGAGACACAGAGCGTGGAGACCTTTGATCATTCGATAACTCGCTTCGCGTCAAACAGCCAATCAAGCGAGACGGTCTCGTTCGGTTTCACAGTGATATCCCGCTCTTGAGTTCCTAAAATCGGGTGCCAAGCCTTGATATGGTACGTGCCGGCGGGAAGGTCGTCGATGGCGAACGATCCATTGAGGTCCGTGATCGCATAATAGGGATTGTCGATCGCGTACCCCCAATTCTGCATGTAGGGATGCATGCCGCACTGCATGGTAAACACTTTCCGCCCTTTGACCAATTTCACGATGTCGGTGGTCCCGCTCTCATGCAGCGCAGGCCGATGGAGGACAATATCGACCCCGGCCTGGTCGTATGTATATCCTTGAATGTCATGTGACACCGGATCCCGATTAAAGACGGTGACTCGACGTTTGTCGCTGACCACGGTAACGAAGGGCAGGAACTGACAGAGACTCGCCTCCACTTCGGCATCGGTGAAGGTGAACGGCTTGCCTCTCTGGACCCCTTCCACGACCACCACCACATCTTTGAGCCCGCCGTCCGGCCCGATCGTGACTTCCTTCAGGAGCCGATGCCCATTGCCGTCCGACACAGCGCTGCAAAACTCGAGGTCCGGAGACCGACGCAGCTCGAACTCTTTCGGATCCGGCACGGTTCCGGTGAACGTGACCTTGCCCCGCACGACCGCACCATCTTCCACAGTCCCTGATTCATACGCTCCGGCATCTGTTCGAAGTCCCGACATCAAGAGAGCCGACACACAGCCGACCAGCCACAGTCCTCTCAGAAATGGTTGTCTCATATATCCTCCGGTCACACGCTCAATGTTGCGTACTTGCCGACGGATTGGCCGAATCCAATCGCTGCGGGAGCTCGAACAACGATGGAGACTGCGTGGTGAAGATCAGTCGGCGAAACTCTTCCGACCACTTCCCCTGCTTGCTCACGGTCTTGAGTGGAAACCGTTCGGTCTTGGTGACCCATCGATAGTATTGGTGAGTGTGCCCGTTCCCTGCAACTGTGACCTCGAACAACTCCGTGGGATAGCCATGCAGTATTTCGTCCCCGACGAACTCCCGCAAGATTTCTCCGTCCATTTTCTCGCTCATTGTCAATCGATGATCGCTTGTAATCGGCTCCGCGAGATACTGACGTCGCCTCGAGAGGATCAGCCAGGCGGTCCCGAGATCCGCTCGTACGATGATCACGCTGGCACCGCGCTGAGGTTGAGAAAACTCAAATCGCCAGCGATCGTCCTTGGCGTTGACATGGGCTGTGACGACTGACTCTCCGCTTTTTACGATTCGCTCGGCTGAAAAATCAAGCGCCAAGGCCGTGTGCACCGAACCGGCCATGACGATCGGCATGAACCAGAACACCATCCATCCAATCGGTATGGGTACACCACGTACCGTCATGGCCAGACTCTATAGGGTCGCCCTCGATGGGTTCAAGACTTCATCTGTCGACGAGAAACGAACGGGGGAACCCGGCTCTCACTCGCCGGGTTCCCCCGCCACGTAGGTGCCGGACCAGCCTACTTCGCTTGCCTGGACACCGGTATGGATTTCACGGACGATCGCTCTTCAGCCTGCTGGGTAGCCGGGGCCTGACCGCCCAGCGGCAAGATCGCACGGCTGTCACGGTCCAAGACCTTCAGCATTCCCCACTGCCCGGCATCGAGATACCCCGGTCGCTGGTTGAGCCAGAGATAGTCGCCTGCCACACCGTTCGGCCCTCCGGCCCCACCGTGCAACCAGGCATTGATGATTTCAGACCCGCCGAACTCCATGGTGCTGACAAGATCCGCTCCGGCCAAATAGGGCTCGTGTTTCCATTCATGGCCGGAGACGCTGAACAGCTGAACCTGCTCGCTGAAGGCTCCCAGTACATGAATGACGACCGGATCGCCGACATGCGCCGCGATGGTCGGCGTCACCGGCTGGTCTCCCGTCTTCACGCAGGCGAACACCTCGCTGTAGGCGCAGCCTTTCTCGGTCCGGTAATCGGTGGGCTCCGACCGATAGTTGACCGCCGTCACGCCGGCCACCTTCTGGATATACGGCATGAAGCTCGTCCCGATGATATTGTCTTCGTCCTGGAAGAGCAACGCGAATGACCGGTAGTTCTGCCGGCTGTGATTCTCCGGCCTGGTCCGATCGACGATGACGTCCGCTCTCCAAGAACTCTTTTGACTCAAGTCTTCGCCGCTGACCGGATCGCGGTACTGCGACCCCTTCGGTCCGATGATGACCGCGCCGAAGAGTCCGTTCCGTGGATTCTCGATCACGTTGCCCCAATCCTGGATCAGCGCAGCGTTTTCGCCGAATTCAGGATGGGCGTAGTACGTGTACGTCCGGCTTTGTCCCGGCGCGACCGTTTGATCGCCCGGATTATTCCCTGCGTTGATGCCCATGGACTCTTTCGGATCGTACGCCAGATTGTCCACATGGAACCCGGCTCGCTCCTTGGCCATCTCGTTCTTGAGATTGACCTTGATGCAATCGCCGACGTTCACGTGGAGCGTCAGCGGACTCGGCTCAAGACCGCCCGAAGCCACCTTCGTCTTTTCGCCTTCGAGCACATACATCTTGCCGGTTTCATTCCCAAACACCATCTTGCGCTCCAGATCGACTTCCATCGCGCCGGGCGTCCCCTTGTTGTATCGAATCGCCTTGTCGATGGCGGCGACGTTGAAGCTCTTCACCGGAGCGTCGGCCGGACAGACCGACTTGGCCGACTGTGGAATCTCTTTCCGACCCGGCAGGGGTTGTAACGTCCCATCCGCCTTGTCCAAGATTCGGAAGAGTCCCCAACTGCCTTCCGCAAAATGCGACGCGCGACCACTGTAGTAGAGATAGTCGCCCGCCATCTGCTGCGGCCCGCCCGCGGCCGGAATGGCCGCGTCATACCGCTCTCCGATCACTACGTGCAGCGTGCTTTTCGGGATGGAGTTCTTGCTGTAACGCTCCATCGGGAACCAGTGACCGCTGATGTGCCAGGAATGGACTTCGTTCGCGGATGTTTCGAGGAGCCTGACTACCACCGGATCGCCCAGATAGGCTCGCAGCATCGGGGTCTCCGGATCTCCGTGAATGACGCTGCTGAACAACTTCGATGGATCCGGGTTGTTCGCCAACCGCACCGACAAGGGCTCGACCCGCATGTTGTAGCCGCTGCCTGTCGTGGCTTCGCCGCCGTTCAGAAACTTCATCGGCGACAGATTGAGTCTGGCCGGATAGACCGCGGAGGGTGTGCCGTCCACGGAAATCGCTCCGACCCTCGCTTGAGGGTTGTCGGTCGTAATCAACTCCGCCGCCCGGGGGTTGGAATCCATGACATGTGTCACGATTTCACGGAACGAACCCCGGATATGCGCGGACACCGGTTCGGTCGTGTGAATATCGGCCACCGGACCGCTGCGCAATTCCTTGCCCGTCACCGGATCATGATAGGTCGATCGCGGCGGCTCGGCGATGAACGAGGCGTACTGCCCATGGCCCCACGAGTCGAGTCCATACACATGGTCGTGCCAGAAGGTGGTGCCGAAATCGGCGTCGACATACCACCGTTCTCTGATCCACTCCACCGAGGCGATCTCGCCCTTCTTATGGTGATACTTCAGCGGCCGCTCGAATGTGACGGTGTTGCCGTCGATCTTGCTGATCCGAGCCGACTCAAATCTGCCTACTTCGTCCATGCCTACGCCCAGCTCGGTCTTGACGTGGAACCGGGAGGCATCCTTGACTTTGATGCTGGTGGCCCCCTTCGCGGCATCCGCCTCGATGGTCGTGTTCATCGGCACCGGCATACCTTTGCCGGGATGCTCATCCTTCAAGATAGTGAAGGGCCGCAGCGACATCTCATAGGAGAAGCCGATGATCGGACCGTCGGACGCCTGCGTATCGAACTGGAACATGTGCGGATGCAGATTCGTCTTGCTGGAGAACCCTTGCCGCTGATCGTCTTTCAGCTCGCTCTTATAGACCACGTCGATGCAGTCCTGCACGTTCCCACGGATCACCAGCGGAAATTGCTTGGCATGATTTTTCCGAACCTCAGCCTCCTCTTCATGCAACACATAGAGCAGGCCGTCCGGATCGACGATGGCCGGTGTCTTGGCCGTCGCCTGCTTCAACGTAATGGGCAGCGTGATCGCGTGAATGTTGAAGTACTTTAGCGGAGCCCCTTCCGGACAGAGACTCCAGGGCCCATTCTCGCCCGGCTTGGCCGGCTCGGTCGAATTACTGCCGTCATCACGTCGATGGATCGGTTCCAACCAGGGCGCACCGCTGTGGCTCGGCGAGAACGGCACTCGACGGCCGAGATGCGGTCGTAACCACGGCCAAGAAACCTTTCCACTTCGTGGATCAAAGAGGATCTGTTGCCGCTTGCCTGCTGTCGTCGACTTGTAGTTCGCCCATTCATATGAGGTTTCAGGCTCCGTCAGCGCCTTCGCTCCATCCCAAGCCCAATCGTTGACCGTTGCGTCGTAGGCCAGGGTCTGCTCCTTTTCGATATTCTTGTGGCCCGGTTTGCCTTGCGGCGGCAGCTGCATTTCGACCCAATCCTTCACGGACACCTTGGCCGGATCGGCTTTCCAATCAGTTTTATCCTTGGTAATTTCGAACGTCTTGCCTCCGTACCAATCGACTGTGGCTCCAATCAGCTTGTCGCTCGTCGTGCCGGTCTTCATCCGGCCGACACGGTCCGGCAATTCGACCAGCGGCTTCATCACATCGGTCTGGAAGCCGGGCGCCTGCAGCGTGTTGTACACACGCCAGAAGCCCCACATGCCGGTGACATAATGCTGCGGAATATGGCAATGGAAGACGAACTCGCCGGCCAAAGCCTGCAACCCTCCGGAACCACCCTCAATCACCTGATCGTATACTTCCGTCGGTCCGATGGACTGGACGTCCAGACGGTCGGAGGGATCGCTGATCGGGGGAAACTTCACCGGCCCGTTCTTCGACACGGCAAAATCGAGATTGCTGATTCCCGGCTGGCGCGCCCAGCGGACGGAGCCGCCATGCAGATGGTGCGAGTGCACGATTTCCGAGCCGCCCGCCATGCGGAACTTGGCCGGGTCGCCGAGGTAGGAGCGGGGGATGGTCGTGGCCGGGTCGCCGAACGTGTAGGACCCGTAGCCCATCGACTCATCGCCATAGAAGCCCATGTGAGCCTGGAGTTCGATCCGTGAGCCGTGTGGTTCACTGCGATAGTTCAAGAGCCGCGCACCGGGACGATAGGAATCGGTATGGGGATCACGCTGCGGGAGCATTTCACCCTTCTTATTCAAGAGGCGGAAGGCTTCATCGCCCGCTTCATGATAGAAAATCGCGAACTCGCGGAAGTCCGCGCCGTTCGGATCTTCGATCATCGCTTCCCAGCCGCTCGCCATCGGCTTCCCGTCGAAGGGGCTGAGATAGCGTGAACCGCGTGGCTCCACGACCAACATGCCGATCAAGCCCTCATTGAACTGTTCGCGCGAGGCATGGGAACGGAAGAACCGCGCGCCTTCCTGCGTGTCAGGCTTGATATACCATTCAAAACTCTGCTGCTGGCCTGCCGCCACCGTGGTATCCGGGTTCGACGGGGTCGCCGGTTTGCCGGTGGATGACACCACCATGGATGAGCCGTTGATGACGAGGTTCGTCGGCTCATCACTGATCTGGTTCTGGAGCGTTATCTTGAGGCAGTCACCCTGATTGGCCCGGATCACGAGCGGCTGAATCATGTCGCCCTGCAGTCCGTTCGACACGGCACCCGGATCGTTCTCTTTCTCCCTGGCCTCTTTATTGGCTGTCTCCTCGCCCCGCGCCTTCTCCACGTTTTCAGTCAACACGTACATGTAACCTGGGAAATAGTCGAGGAATCGGCTCAGCGTGATTTCAATATTGATCGCCGAAACGTGGTATTCCTTCACAGGCGCGTTCGCCGGGCAGCGCTGGCCGCCGGCGACCGAGACCTTGTCCGGGTCTTCCGCCACCAGCAACACACCCTGTTGCATCATGTGGCTGCCGGCACCCGCACTGTACCCGCCCTTCTTCCCGATAAATTCCTGCTGCCGCTTGATCTCGTCCATCATGCGGTCATGGAGGATCGACCCGCCTTCGCGGTAGATGACCTTTTCCGCCGATGCCTGTCCTGCATTTCCCTGATGATTGTGCCGTTCTGCCGCGAACCCTATCGGCGCAAAAGCTAGGCAGCTCGCCAACGCCAGGATTTGGAATCGCAACATCTTACAGGCTTTCCTCTGTCTCCGACTGTGTTCAAACCGAATGGACCTCATATCTCGGCCTCCTCTCCCTGATGTCCTCGCCTCATCCGGCGGGTTGTTGATGTCTGCTCATTGACGATCATTTCTCTCATCCTCTCTTCATCATGTTGCTATGGGATAGGACCCGGCCTCCGAACAACTTCCGACCTCGATTCTCAGGATGGTGAAGAGCTGGTGAAGGGTTCCTTCTTGCGAAGGAATGGGTCATTCGGAGGCCGGTCCAAAATCACCCAAACCCTCACCAGCACTTCTTGGGTATGGCAATCGTCGTGCCTTTCCGCGGCATCATGCCGATCCGCACCGATTCTTTCGTTGTGACGCGAAGTTACAGAATGTTCGGCTGTGAAGCAGGAATCATTTCACGGTGAGGAATTCTTCTACGGAATGAGACAACAACGGTGATCTCCACGTGTCTATCGAAAGAAATCAAATCGTTACACTGTCTAATTATTTGGACTGTGTCTATTGAGAAACTGGGGTATGGCGGGGCAATGGTGGAGCGCTAAGTTGGAGTCATAGCACTTAGACAGTTGCGATGGAGAAAAGAGGTGGAAAGGGCAAACTACAGCTATTCGATGTTATAGGCGCGAAGCTTGTTGTAGAGACTCGCTCGGCTGATTTTCAGCAACTTGGCCGCTTTCAATCGGTTTCCTGCTGTCTTCTGCAACGCATCCACAATCCGAGTGCGTTCGGTCTGAGCCACAGCCCCACGCGACGCCGAGCGCAAACTCTCCTCTTCGGTCACGATGCCGCCTGAAACCAGATCATCGCACACCAGCCATGGCCCGGCGGTCGTCACCACGGCCCGTTCAACATGATGCTGCAATTGCCGAACGTTGCCGGGCCAAGGAGCATCGCGCAACGCCCTCATCGTTTTTTCTGCAACTTGACGCACGGCTTGGTGATGTCGAACGCACGAAGCGGCGACGAAGTGTTGGACTAACAGCGGAATGTCTTCTCGCCGTTCCCGAAGCGCCGGCAAATAGAGCGGCAATACGGCGAGTCGATAGTAAAGATCCTGTCGAAACGTCTTGGCCTTCACCAGGTCGGCCAGATCTTTGTTCGAGGCAGAGATGACCCGCGCATGGATCTTCAGCGACCGTGTGCCTCCCACGGGCTTGATTTCGCCCTCTTGCAGGACGCGGAGCAGCTTCGCTTGAAATGTCGGCGTGGTATCGGCGATCTCGTCGAGAAAAATGGTGCCTCCGTCCGCCTCTTCAAACAGTCCACGCTTATTGGCGACCGCCCCGGTGAAGGCTCCTTTGACATGCCCGAATAACTCGCTTTCAAGCAGTGTTTCGGGCAAGGACCCGCAATCGACGACGACGAATGGTCGATCCTTCCGGTTGCTCAGCGCATGAATCGTGTTCGCCAGGAGTTCCTTCCCTGTTCCGCTCTCCCCTTGTATGAGGACGGTCGCCGAGCTGTCCGCCACAAGACGAGTCATATCGAAGAGTTGCCGCATGATCGGGCTTCGTCCGATCAAATCTCCTAAACGATCGTCTCCCGCATGACGGGCTGAACCTTCCGGCGTCGCTCGATTACGATTATATGACCTCGGCGCGGGGCTGAAGAGCACCAGCATCGATGCCACGGTTCCATTCACATCCGCCAAAGGGAACGCTTGTTGCATCCCACAGGCCGTGCCGTCTCCTCCACTCGGGCAAGACACGCACTCCACCCCGGGTGCCTCAAACACCTTTATGGCCGGACAGGTCCCGCAGGGGTCGGTCCGGTGCGCAAACGCTTCATAGCACTTGGCGCGAGACCGGTTGGTTTTTGCAGCCTGGTCCGCCGACCACGCCGCTTCGTTCGCGTATACGACGTTGAATGATCGGTCCATAACCGCCACACGATCGGACAGTCCCTGTGCCAATTGCTTGATCGCTTCGATTCGCGCGGTGATGACGGGATCCGTCGGCGCCGATTCGTTGAGGCGTGCTGAGTCGGACAAAGCGATCTCGTTCTTCAATGGAGACGGTACGGTGGAGCCCATGGCTTCACAACCGTGCATTCTGCGTAGGCGGGTGAAACAGCTACATTCCGCTATTCGTCCAGACCGGCCAGATGGAATCAGCTACCGCCGATGCTCTCATAATCGAGTAATTGTTGCACACAATTCTTGAGGTCCGCAATACGGACCGGCTTGTCGAAATAGGCGTTCGCACCGGCTTTTACCACCTGCGCTTTCAAGGTCGCGTCGCCGAACGCCGTGATCACGACAATCGGGCAACCAGGCGCCACGGTCCGCAACCGACCGATGTAATCATCTCCCCCGGCGGGCATACGGAGGTCCGTCAAGATCAGATCGGGCACGGATTGCAGCACCGCCAGAAATGCTTCGTCCCCGTTCCTTGCCTCGCGCAACTGATACCCCATTCCGTAAAATTCATCGCACAGCAAACTGCGCATTTCTCGGTCATCCTCGACGATCAGCACAGTCGCTGTTTTTCTGTTTCCCACCGACGCTATCCTCTGTACGTAACTCCGCCCGATCGTTATGGGGTAAAGCAGCAAAGAGGATGCCGATAAGCGGCGGCGCAAGATGCGCCTGAATTCAAAGGGATCCTGATAATGATGGATGTGGACACTTATACAGTGGCGAGAAACACCACGATCGGAAAGGAGCCGGCCGGTGCAGGATGCCACATCTCAAATGAGGTGGGCCTCAGCCTGATTGATACATCGGCAGCAGAACCGTGAATCTGGTGCCTTTTCCTTCCTCGCTCTCTACAACAATGGAGCCTTGATGTTCTTCGATGATCCCCTTCACCACAGTTAATCCCAAGCCGGTTCCTTTTCCGAACTCTTTCGTCGTAAAGAACGGATCATAGATGTTCCCGATGGCTTCCGGTGGAATTCCGTGCCCGGTATCGACGATGGTGAGTTTCACCATCGGTCGCTCAGGCTCCAAGCCGACACGAAGAGTCCCGCCTTCCGGCATAGCGTGAAGGGCGTTCATGACGAGGTTGAGCAAGACTTGGCTCATCTGATCCGCGTCGGCCAGCACCATGGGGCAAGGCTCGGCCATCTCCATTTTAATCCGGATTTGATTTCTTGCGAGACGCTCCTGAAACATTTCCATGCCGTCTTCGATCACTTTTCTGAGGTCAAGTGGAACGCGTTGCGGAGCTTTGCGTCGCGCAAATGAGAGCAGCTGATTCATCACCTTCGTAATCCGCTCAACCTGCGTAATGATCGTCCGGAGGCCTCTTTTGATCGGTTCCTCCGTCACGCGATCCATCAAATATTCGGCCCGGCCGAGAATAACATTCATCGGCGTCCCGATTTCATGCGCCATGCCGGACGCCAGCGTCCCCAGCTCGGCGACCCGCTCGGTCCTCCGCAATTGGTCTTGAAGCCGCTTTCGCTCGCTGACGTCACGGAGCATGATCAAAATAGCCGGTCCCTCTTCGTCGACAAATCGAGCTCCACTGACTTCTACATCCACGGCCTTTCCGCCGAGCGTCACGATAGTCCCCTCGAGCATGGGGCCTTGAGCCGTGCCTTCAAACAGTTCCCGGATTCGCTCTCGGACGATGTCATGGTCGTCGGCATGGAACAGATCCATGGGTGATTTTTCGAGGATCTCCTCGGCCTTCACCGCCCCGAACAACTTGATGGCCCGGTCATTGGCAAAGATGATGTGGTCCCCTCGATTGACCAAAATCGCATAAGGCGAAACGGCGATCAGGCGCCGGTACCGTTCTTCGCTTTGCCGCAGCAAGTGTTCGGCTCGCTTGCGTTCGGTCACGTCGGTGATGAAACCTTCCAGGTAACTGAGGGTGCCGTCCTGCGCATAGATCCCTTCCCCTCTCTCCCAGACCCATTTGACCTCGCCGGCCTTCGTCAGAATTCGGTAGGTCAACTCGAAGGGGCGATGTTGCTCCAACGCGGCCAGAACATCCTGCCGGACACGCTCACGGTCACCCGGATGGGTATTTGTTCCGTAAGCAATCGTTCGTTGCACGAGGTATTCTTCCATGGTGTAACCGGTCAGATCCGACACTCCATCACTGAGGTACTCGAATATCCAACCACGGTCATTTCGGCAACGATACACGTAGCCCGGGAGATTACCGATTAAAGTGGTGAGTTGCCGCTGGCTCTCTTGGAGCAAGTCTTCTGCCCGTTTGCGCTCCGTGATGTCTCGAAGAATGACGGTATAGTATTTCTTTCCGTCCACATCGATATGCGAAATGGCGGCTTCGATCGGAAACTCTTCTCCGTTAGAGCGGAGTCCCATGACGGTTCCCAGTTTGCCCATCTTCCGGCTCGTCACGCCGGATCGTCCGAATGTATGAATGTGGTGACGATGGACGTCGCGGAACCGATCCGGCACGAATCTGTCGAGCGGCTGCCCGATTGCTTCTTGAGCGGAATACCCGAACATCTGTTCGGCTGCCCGGTTGAACAGCACGAGGCGTTGATCCTCATCCACGGTGATGATCGCATCCATCGCGGATTCGATGATGCCCTTTAGCCTGAATTGGCCGACGAGAAGCTGCTCTTCCGCCTTTTGACGGGGGGCTGCCGCCCCTGCCGTATCGAACTGAGATCCGGTCTCTTGCGCTTCCATCGTCAGTCGTCGATCAGCGGCATGAAACGATCAGGGGACAAGGACCGATCTTGTTGGATTGGAAGGGTATGATACGGCACATACGGCACGACTGCCTGCAAATTCGATGGCCGGGAGACACTATCACTCTTCAGAATGAAGCCGGCCTTCCATTTCGGCAAGTTTCCGATACAGGGTCTTACGGTCGATGCCAAGAGCATGGGCGGCCTGATATTTATTGCCGCCGGTCTTCTCAAGAACTTTCTTGATGTACTCTTTTTCAAGCGCATGCAACGGCAGAGTGTGCTCGGCTGCTTCGTCCAGGACACGTCGGTCGCCACGAGCCCCTTGCACCGCCGCAGGCAGATCATCCGGAGAAATCTTCTCACCTCGACTGAGCGTCACAGCCCGTTCGATGACGTTCTCCAGTTCCCGCACGTTCCCGGGCCAGGCATAATCCATCAACATCGCCAGGGTGGCCTCACCGACACCCTTGACCTCTTTCCCCCGAGCCTCCCCGCACTTCTTGAGGAAGGCCTCCACCAGGAGCGGAATATCCTCCCGTCGCTCCCGGAGCGGCGGCAACTTCAACTCGATCACGTTGAGTCGATAATAGAGGTCCTCGCGGAATCGCTTGCTCTTCACTTCCTCACTGAGATTCAGATTGGTGGCCGCGATGATGCGCACATCCACAGAGATCGGCTTGGTCGCTCCCACCCGCCGAATTTCCTTTTCCTGAATCGCGCGCAGAATTTTGGCCTGCAGCATGAGCGGCAGCTCACTGATCTCATCGAGAAACAGGGTGCCTTTCTGCGCTTCTTCGAACAATCCCCGTTTGTCCATCTTCGCATCGGTAAAGGCGCCTCTCATATGCCCGAACAGTTCACTCTCGAGGAGCTGCTCCGGAATCGCCGCACAGTTCACCGGAATAAAGGGAGCATCTTTTCTGTCGCTATTGTAGTGAATGGCTTTGGCGACTAATTCTTTCCCGGTTCCGCTTTCTCCCGTGATGAGCACGTTGGTCGGACTATCGGCTACCCGCCGAATGAGATCGAACACCGCCTGGATCGCCTTGCTCTTACCCAATATCTGGTGGAAGCTGTATTCCTTGCGGACCTCTCTTCTGAGCCGGCTGACTTCCCGCCGTAGCGCCGCTTCCCGAATCACCCGCTCGACGACTCGGATCAGTTCGTCTTTCTTGACCGGCTTGGTGAGGTAGTCGCTCGCGCCGTGTTTCATCGCTTCGACGGCCGTTTCCACCGACCCAAACGCGGTCATGAGAATCACATTGATATCGGGATGGTCTCGTTTGATCTGAGTCAGCAATTCAAGTCCCTGCATGCCTTTCATGCGAAGATCCGTGAGGACGACCGCATAGTCTTCTTCAGTCAATCGCTTCAAAGCCTCCTCACCACTTCCCGCCGTTGCTACCTGATGACCCCGGTCTTTCAACATGTCATAGGCCAATTCCCGCATATCTGCATCGTCATCCACGACAAGGATGGCGCCCCATTCTTCGGTCATACAGCGCCTATGAACACTGAAAAAGATGGGTTTGCCTTGAGGTGAGTCTTAACATGTTGCCCCCAATTGCCACGGTCTGCCTCGTTATGTGATGAATAATGCCCCATCTCGGGTCAGTTCGTCATCCATACATGGGGTTGAAGCAAGGGTAGGACCAGAAAAAGAGAAAGTGTTGAAAACCGGAAGTCATGGGCCAGCGGCCGGATCGAGCGGCTTGAGCCGCTCGATGTACGCCATAGCCGATACCTTGCACAGTGAATTCGATGGCGTCGCCCTAGACGGATAATGGAAGCATGAAGCTAAATGTGGATCCATTCCCAGGAGTTGATGTCACCCAAATGCGTCCCTTATGGGCCTCAACGATCCATTTGGCGATAAAAAGACCGAGGCCAAGTCCCTGATGGTCGGCCACATTGAGTTGCGAGAACCTTTCAAAAATGCGTGCCTGTGCCTCCGCTGAGATCCCCGGCCCGTTGTCCGTTACTGAGACTTCAACATGAGTCTCTCGTTTACGTGCTGAGAGCTCAATGGCTCCTCCATTTGGAGTAAATTTCAGCGAATTTCCGATCAAGTTGGACAACACTTGAAGGATTCTATCGCGATCAAGATCAGCGAAGAGAGGCTCGTCGCCTGCATCAATCTTCATGGAAAACGCCTGATTTGAGACGAGTGGGGCGAAGAGCTCACGACAGGCTTGTAACAGAGATCGAAAGTCGACTTTTGCAAGGTGAAGTGTCAACTTGCCCTGTGCCATTCGTTCTACGTCAAGCAGATCGTTAATCATCCGGCCCATGGCATCGGCGCTGTGTTGAATTCGTTCGAGATGTTCTAGAAGACGACTACTCGTCTCGCCTTTGGAAAAACTTTTTCGCATCATGCGCGCGCTGATTGAAATAGCGGCAAGGGGATTCTTGAGATCGTGACTGACAATGGAGAGAAATTGTTCCCTGGTAATAAGCTCTCGGTCCACGTGGACCCGCTCATCAAGAAGATGGCCGTCGGTTTGTCGACGCTCCTGTTCAAGGAGTGCATTGACGAGCGATTCTTTTTGAGCGCGTTCCTCTGCGCGAACGCGATCTACGGCTTCTCGCTCAGCCACTTGTAAAGTGTCAAATCGTTCACGCTCCTCAGCCAACAGTTCATCGTCCACCTGTGAAAGAGGAGCATCGGCTATGGCACGGGCGCGTTCTTTGTCGTCGTCCAGGAACTCGCGTTGGGTTTCTTTAGCCTGATCGACGGCATGCCGAATCGAATGGACTTTCTCATGGGTCTTTTCTTCGACCTCTTGAAACGGTTCGGTCAAATATTCATCGGTCTTGTCACGTTCCTCCTCGAGACTCCTGTCGGTCTTCTCTCGCAGGTCTTGAGTGGCCGTTGTTTCCATGGATCGAAACTTCTCCTTTTGATGCTCGGGCAATGGCGGAATCAGATCAATACAGGGAATCTAGGATGAATTCAGCTTTCTTGAAGGTGCAGTATACTAGGTTCCTTCGTTCCAACATGTCAACAACGCGGCGAGCTTCCCCGCAAGCGTTTATTCTAGATTGCTCTCATGTGGTAAGTTCATGGATGCTACGAAAAGAATCGGCGCAAGGAAGAGGCTTGGAAAGGCGCGCGCTGTTTGGAGCGCCAGCCACAGCCGGATGGCAGCGCGGTCGGACCATCCAAATGCCGGAGTTCAAGTTAGTGAGAGTGTGAAGACATCCATGCCTTGATTCAACCGACGTATCCTCAAGCACATACCTCCGAACTGTTTAGTATACTGATTTCCGCCCAACTTTTCGCCCCGTAAGTTAGCTTACAGCTTCCATTTCGGAATTCAGTTATCCTGGAATCATATGAGGGATCATCTCGGGGTAGCGCCGGTTCATACTAAAACCGGATGCCTGACCATCCATGAATCGAATGGAGTTCCCACGTGAAAACCCGGTGCGTGGTACATGATTCTGATGGCTGAAAAATGAAACATTCGAGGTCATCAGCCCATCAGACGATGCCGCCTTCGGAACCTACGAGCATTTCGAGTTCCTCCAAGCTACTTATCGCCACAGTGATGGGGCTCGCTATCGGCGCCTTTTTCTGGTTCGATCTGAATACATATCTGACCCTTGAGTCTGTGAAGACAAACCGTGACCGTCTCCTTGTCTTTGCTGACGGCCATCGTGTCCTCGCCATCGCGAGCTTCGTCGTCACATACGCAACAGTGACGGGGTTATCCCTTCCGGGAGCGGCGATTCTCACATTGGTCGGGGGATTTCTGTTCGGAAGTGTCTGGGGGACGCTGTTCGTGAATCTCGGGGCCACGACCGGTGCCGTGCTTGCCTTCCTTGCCGCTCGGTATATATTGCGAGACTGGGTCGAGCACAAATTCGGCAAGTGGGTGGGATCTGTTCAGCAGGGGTTCACCGAGAATGCCTTCAGCTATCTCCTTACGCTCCGGCTCATTCCGCTCGTTCCCTTCTTCGTCGTCAATCTGGTCTCGGGCCTGACCAGAATGAGCGTAGGCAGCTATGTGACCGCTACGGCGGTTGGCATCATACCCGGCTCGTTTGTCTATGCCTACGCCGGGCGACAATTGGGGGCCATCAATTCGTTGAAAGATATCGCCTCGCCAGGAGTGCTTGGAGCTTTTGCATTGTTAGGGCTGCTGGCACTGGTGCCGACCCTGTACAAGAAGTGGTCATCGGGGCCGGGACCGCAGGGTTGATTACGGCGGTGATCGCCAATGAAAGCCGGTGCCGGAGCGAAGATGCCGGCCGGCACCATTCATCCCTATCCGACCCAGGCTGAAGTGAATAAGAAGTGGTGAATCTCCGGCACAAAACGCACTTTTCAGACCGCACCAAAACTCTTATGGCCAAACTCTTCGCTTGGATGAGAAAATAGTCTCGGCCATGGACGCCGTGGATGTGAGTCCACACAGGTTGCAAAGGACGCACAACATGTCACGACGCATCTCTCCCTTGACCATCAGCTTCGCGATGTTTCTCCTCGTGACAGGAAGCTTCGGCGGACCTCCCGCGTTGCATGCGGACTCACCAGCGATCGTCGAGGTCGGCATCTTTTCCGGTTCGACGGCCGATGGGCCATGGCCGGACGGGTGGAAGCCGCTCACCTTTCCCAAGATTCCTCGGCATACGACCTACAGCCTCGTGCGAGACGGGGAACAGATCGTCGTCAAGGCGGCGAGTCAGGCCTCATCATCCGGGCTGACGCGAGAAGTGCAGATCGATCCCAAGGAGTATCCCATCATCCAATGGCACTGGAAGGTTTCGAACATCTTGAAGGCCGGCGATGTCAAGAAAAAGGCGGGCGACGATTATCCTGCCCGCATCTACGTCACCTTTCAATACGACGGGGCGAAAGTCGGCCTCCTCGACAAGGCAAAGTATGAAGCGGCGAAGCTGATTTATGGACGCTATCCGCCGCTCGGCGCCATCAACTATATCTGGGAGAGCGGGGCTCCGGTGGGCACCGCTGTGCCGAACCCCTTCACGGATCAGGTCCACATGATTGCGGTGGAAAGCGGTCCGTCCAAACTCAATACCTGGGTCACGGAGGAACGCAATGTCTATGACGACTATAAACGGGTCTTCGGTGAGGAGCCGCCGATGATCTCAGGTGTGGCGATCATGACGGATACCGACAACACCGGGGAATCGGCCACGGCTTATTATGGAGATATCGTGCTCAAGAAGCGAACCAGTCAGTGACTCGAATTTGCCGCTTCATCGTTCCGTATACCTCAGGTCTTCGCCGGAACATGATAGGTAGAATCCTGCCCGACTATCTTGCTCCCGCTACTTCCTTGAACGGCCGGATGTGAGGACACATCTCACGGCCAGGTGTTTCGAGTGCTGTCATCCAATCAGATAGCACAGGAGCGCATCGGCAGACCATCGCCCCCACCCTACTCGGTGTCCATGCAGCGCGTCGGCACGCCGGTCATGCGGTTTGGTCATGCTCCAGTGGCAATTTACGCTCTGGCAAAAATGACGATGCGGATAGGGTTCACCGATACGCCTTCGCAATTTCCTCAACGGGAGCACCCAGCCAGTAGCGCCAGCGTAGCCACCACATGAGCAGGATGGTGCGCCATACGCCGCGTTGCTCCCACCGACGACCCGAGGTTGAGACGCGCAATCGTAGGCAGGCCGGCTTGCCAAGCCTCTTGAGCGCACGGCAGATGTCGATATCTTCCATCAAGGGCAGCTCAGGATAGCCGCCAATGCTATCGAACACCGAGCGGCTCACAAAAATACCCTGATCCCCTGTTGCAATGCCTGAAAGACGCGAGCGCCAGTTCATCAATGAAGCGACAAGGCGCAGGGTAGAAGGTCGCCCCGCAATGCGAACATCAAAGCGCCCCCATTTATGCCTGTGCATAGCTTGCTCAATAGCCATCATAGCCCCTTCAGGCAGACGGGTATCCGCATGCAGAAAGAGCAATACGTCACCCATGCTTGCCCATGCACCGGCGTTCATCTGCCTGGCTCGCCCCGGCGAGTTGTCGATAACCGGGAAGCCCCCCGCCCTCGCCATTGCCACGGAGCCATCACTGCTCCCTCCATCCACCAAAATTACTTCCACCCCCTGCCGGGACAACGGCGACAGGTGTTCAAGCAAATCAGGCAGCTGATCCGCCTCATTCAACATGGGCACCACAATACTGAGTTGCATGCTCCTATCCTGCCATCATTCAAGCGCCGGTCATTGCTGCCGAATCCACTCAGCAATTCGAGCGTCCGCGCAACCCTAGTCCATGGAGAGAGTAAGACTAAGACCCACGTCCACGCATACTTGGACAGAAAACCCGTCCGCATCTTGTCTCCGCGAAAACCTTTCTCGCAATCTTTCGGATGCCAATGGGAGGGGAAATGTCTAGCTCTTTGTTGTTGAGCCTGTTAACGAACAACCCGATAATGATTGTCAGTGCCGTCTCCCTTTTTCAGCGCGCCGCCGCAGCTGCTACCATGGCCCGCGGTACAGGCAAAACAATGATCGGCGACGCGAATGGGGTTGCCCTCAGGCTTCTCGTCC
The DNA here is from genome assembly GCA_024998685.1 of Nitrospira sp. Taxonomy (GTDB): domain Bacteria; phylum Nitrospirota; class Nitrospiria; order Nitrospirales; family Nitrospiraceae; genus Nitrospira_D. The sequence goes on along the minus strand of JACOEH010000055.1, from coordinate 11,885 downwards.
AGCAGATCGCGCAAATGCCGTTGTGTGCCCGGAATCGGTAAACCCAGTTGTTGATTGAAATCGCAGTCGTAGAGATAGCCTTTCCAGTCCACGCTGACAAGGCTTCGACACATGACCGCATCCAGGTTCTCGGCATGGTGATTGTTCTTGAGCAGCGTCATGTAATTGTTGAACTGTCCTTGGGAGATCAGAAAGGAGCCGAAACGGTTGATCGGCATATTGGTCAGCGCGAATAACCGGTTGAATACGACGCCGAAGTGCTCCTTGAGCTCGCGTTTGTAAGCCAATTCCAGTTGTGTCTGGTTCGGCGGCAAGCTGGGACCTTGCGGGTTGTATACCAGGTTGAGTGTCAAGCCACTATCCGGGTACCCATAGCCCAGGGCATTCAATTGTTTGAGCGCAGCAATGCTCTTTTTAAAGACGCCCTTGCCGCGCTGTTGATCAACATTGTCGGCGCTATAGCAGGGTAGCGACGCAACCACTTCCACATGCTGTTCTGCCAGGAATTCGGCCAGATCCTCTTGCCCCGGCTCAAACAGAACCGTCAGGTTGCAACGATCAATGACGTTGACCTTCAGCGCCCTGGCCGACGCTACCAGAACACGAAACGAGGCATGCAGCTCCGGCGCACCGCCGGTTAAATCCAGAGTTTTGATGCTTCTTGTCCGCAGTACTTCAGGAATCAGCGCAATAGTCGGCGCCTCCATCATCTCTGTGCGGTTGGGGCCGGCGTTGACGTGGCAATGCATGCAGCACTGATTACAGCGGTAGCCAAGATTGACCTGCAGCGTCGTTAGGGTTCGGCGCTGAATTGCCGGAAAGTCGCTGATTTCCAGCAACGGCAGTGTGGCATGCATTCAGAGATCCTCGATGATGGATCGGGGCGGTACCCCTAATGTACTCCTTCTATCGCCGGATCGGAAGCTCCTGTAGCCGGCACATCAGCTTTTGGGTTTAAGGTGCCTCTCTTGATTTGGGGTCCTCCCGCGTTCTGGAATCCATTCCATTTTCTGGGCCTCTGACTCTCTGGAGAAAGTGTATGATCGTTTGTGAGGTGGGTGTGATCGGGAGGGAGGTCGATGGACTCTGTAGATCTCGTTCGCATTGGATCGTACCTGTCCGTCCTCGGGGTGATGGCGACGTGGGAACATGTGGCGCCGCGCCGGAAGCTGACAGAGTCGAAGCTCCGTCGTTGGAGTGGCAATCTGACGATCGTGATCCTGAACACGGTCCTCGCCCGGCTTCTTTTCATGGGTGGCATAGTGGCAACGGCGGCGATGGCGCAGGACCATGGCTGGGGAATCTTGAACTGGGTCGAAGGGTCGGCCTGGTTCGAACTCGCCGTCGCGATTCTCGCGTTCGATTTCATCATCTATTGGCAACATCAAGTCTTCCATTCCGTGCCGATCCTTTGGCGATTCCACATGCTGCATCACTCGGATCTGGATCTGGATGTCTCCAGCGGAGTGCGCTTTCACCCTGTAGAAATCATCATCTCGACGGGAGTGAAGGCGTTGTCAGTACTTGTCCTGGGAGCGGCTCCGCTTGCGGTCGTGATTTTCGAGATCCTCCTCAACAGCACGTCCCTGTTCAACCACAGCAATATTCAGATGCCTTTGTCCCTCGATCGAGTGCTTCGGTGGTTCATTGTCACGCCGGACATGCATCGTATTCACCATTCGACTGATGTGCGAGAAACCAACAGCAACTATGGATTCAATGTGTCCTGGTGGGATCGCTTGTTCGGCACCTATTGCCCCCAACCGGCCTTGGGGCAGACCGGCATGGAAATCGGCCTCGAGCATCTCGGTTCACCGATCTGCCTGAACCTTTTCATGATGCTCCGCTTCCCATTCGTGACACCGTTAGGGAATTACGCAAACCGCGCAGAGAAGTGACTACGACTCAAACCGACTTAACTGCTTGAGAACAATGTGGGTTTTTCTTATCGCACTCTTCTCTTGACGACTCTAATTGCAATCGTGAAAACTATGAGCTGCGACTGACTGTAAGCCGGCTCACAGAACCAACCGGATCTGTGCTGTACTAAAAGGTGTTGCGATCTACAATCCACGAACACTTGAAGCCAACCGGGAGGATTGATACATAGATGCGTTTCTTTATACAGATCCATCCAATCATGAGGATCCATGCCCACCGATGACATTATGCAAAAAGTCAGTGCCCGTTATGCCAAAGCCGCTGCTACCGGCGAGCAGATGTGTTGCCCTACCAGCTACGATATGGGACACCTCAAGACCTTCATTCCCGAAGAAGTCCTCAAGATCTCCTATGGCTGTGGTACGCCGGCTGGACTCAAGACGGTGCGCGCCGGCGAGACAGTCTTGGACATCGGGTCCGGCGGCGGTATCGATTGCTTTGAAGCGTCTCGGTTGGTTGGACCCGGCGGACGGGTGATCGGAATTGATATGACCGACACGATGTTGGAGATCGCCCGCAAGAATGCGGTGGTCGTGTCAAAGAATCTCGGCTATCCCGCATCCAACGTGGAATTTCGCAAGGGGTTGGCTGATGCGATACCGGTCAACGATGGCACGATCGATCTGATCATCTCGAATTGCGTCATCAACCTGGCGCCGGACAAGCGGAAGGTGTTTCGTGAGATGTCTCGAGTCATTAAGCACGGCGGACGATTCACCATCTCCGACATCGTCTCGGATCAAACGGTGCCGCAGTACCTCGTCCATGACACCCAGAAATGGGGCGATTGTCTATCGGGTGCCTTGACGCTCACTGGCTACATGAACGGCCTGACAGCAGCCGGTTTTCTCGGCCTCCATCTCGTCAATTTTTCGCCCTGGCGTATTATCGACGGAATCCATTTCTTTTCGGTGACTTTGACCGGCTACAAGCTGCTCCAGACAGCGACCGCCGCCGCCTCAGTCCGATACGCCACACTATGTGGACCCTTTAGCCGTGTCATGGACGAACGAGGCACAACGTACCAACGAGGACTTCCGCAGCTGATCGCGGCTGACGATGTCGCACTGCTGAGCCAGTCTCCATTCGCCGAGCATTTTATTCTAACCCCCAACCCGGTCGAACTGAACGAGAGTGATCCGCGCCGGACCGCCGTCTTTCCAGCGCAGTCTCCTTGCACCTGGCAAGGCCACTACGCGTTGCTGGCAGGGCCGTTTATGGAAGCAGCTGACGACGATCATCATATCTATCGGCGAGGAGAGCCACTGGAGATCTGCTCCAAAACCGTCGCTGTTCTGGAAACCCAAGGATATCAGTCTCATTTCGTCATTCTGAACCGAGCTGCTGATCGTGTGCGTGGTGAGGCTGTGGCCTGTGTTCCTAACGGAGGCTGTTGTTAGATCGCTCCCTTCTCGGTTGAACCGTACGGCCGGAGCTGGACTGCGACTTCAACCCAAATGCTCGAACTCCCGGTCGACCATGGAGCGCCGTTGCCTATCCGCGACTTTGACCCTGCTCAGCTTCATCACCGCCAGATAGTGATGCGCACCCATTGTTGCGGATGCACGGCCGACTCCGGATCCTCTTGCAGCGGCCCCATCATCGACGACGACTCGTCATGGAATTCTCCGACCTGACCTATTTGTTGATCCTCGTCCTGGCTTTCGCCAATGGCACGAATGATGTGTCGAAGGCCATTGCCACTCTGGTCGGCAGTGGAGTCACCGACTATCGAACCGCCATCGCCTGGGGTACCTTCTGGACGATGGTCGGGGCCTCGGCGGCGGTCTATGTCGCTACCGCGATGGTCAAAACATTCGGCAGCGGCTACATCCAGCCAGGCCTGGCCATCCCTTCCGTCTTAGCACCGGCGATTCTGATCGGAGCCATCCTGTGGATACTGTTTGCCTCAACATTTGGATTGCCGGTCTCCACAACGCATGCCTTGACCGGCTCGCTTGTCGGAGCCGGCCTGCTGGCTTTCGGAACCGACGGTTTAATCTGGGCAACAGTGGCGAAAAAGATCGCCCTTCCCCTGTTGCTCAGCCCGTTTCTTTCTCTCGCTCTTTCTTTCCTCGTTCATCCTCTTATTGGTTCGACCGCCAGACGCTGGGAGGGGATCTGTGTCTGCATCATGCCGAGCCATCGAGCCCTCGTGACGATAAATGCGCAAGGCCGTACACGCACCTTGTTTCAGGCAAGGGGCATGGGCGTCCCGGTAACAGCAGTCCCATCGCAATGCGATCGCGCGGGATTGACAGGCACTACCGTCGGCCTCGATTCCATCCACTGGTTGTCTAGCGGGCTCGCTTCCCTGGCACGGGGTACCAACGACGCGCCGAAGATCGCGGCGATGCTTTTGCTTGGAAGTACCACGGCTTCGCCCAGCGAAGATTTGCACGTCATCGCGTTCGGCGGAGTGACAGTCGCCATGGGGATCGGCAGCTACTGGGGTGGACGTCGCGTTACGGAGGTACTTGCTGAAAAAGTGACGAAGATGAATCATGCAGAAGGCCTCTCGGCCAACCTCACGACTTCCTCGCTCGTGCTGCTCTCGGGAATCTTCGGCTTACCGGTCTCAACGACGCACATCAGCAGTTCGGCCATCATTGGGATCGGCCTCTTGAAAGGCGCAGCCGAAGTCCGCTGGACCACCGTGCGGGACATGGTGTTCGCCTGGATCGTGACGCTGCCTATCGCGGCCTTCCTTGCCTGCCTGGCCTACCTTGTTCTCATCAGGGCCGTCGCCCTGTAATCTTCTGTGTGTAAGAGACGAAGGATATCCGCCGGCGAAGGAATTGTGGTCTATGTGAGGGTCTTTAGCACACCTGCTGAGAGGTACTCTGTATCCACTGAACTCATGCTGATAAAGGTACAATTCGGCTCGTCCTGTCAATCATCTGCCGCCCGAGTGGGCGAACGCGGAGTCAGCTCGCCTGATAGTTCTTCTCCAAGGGCCTCAGCTTCCGGACCCGGCGGATCGTGTCGCAGACGATATTGAACGCGGTGCCCTTCGACAGATAGACCGAGGCACCCGCCTCGTACATCAGCTGCTCCAACTTCGGATCCTCGTGCATCGACAGGCCGATCACGGCGATGTCCGGGAATAGGTGCTTGATGCGGCGGGTGGCTTCCATGCCGTTGAGCTTCGGCATGTTGATGTCCATCAGGACGACGTCCGGACGGATGGCCGCGGCGAGTTCCACCGCCATTTCGCCGTCCACCGCTTCGGCGGCGATCTCGAATCCCGGTTCGCTTTCAAGCATGCTCCGAAGGCCTTGCCGCATAATTTGATGATCGTCCACCAAGAGAATACGAATCCGGATGGGATGCCCTTCCGCGCCGCCTGCCATGGCTGCAGCCGTGTTGTGGTCATCCTGATGTCCGGCCGGTGCCGTGGCCGCCGACAGGGTCTGCAAAGGCAGCAGAATGGTGACCCGGGACCCGCGCCCGGGTACGGACGAAATGCGGATGTGTCCGCCGATCGTTCGCAGTTGCTCGCGCAGGCTGAATAGACCGAATCCGCCCGCCTGGGTGGGTCCCTGCTTGCCTTCCATTTGAAAACCGATGCCGCGATCCTTGACTTGAATGGCGAGATAGCCGCCGCTTCGGCGCAGACGCACCGTTGCTTCGGTGGTCTGCGCGTGCTTCAGCACATTGAAGAGCAGTTCGTGGAGTGACTGGTGCGCGATGCGCAGCACGTCGGGATCCAAGAGCTTCCGCCGGCCGTCGTCCACTATGTGGATGGTCAGTCCATGGCGCTGGAGCTTGGCTGTCACCCACTGGACCGCCGCAGCCAGATCCCCGTCGCCGCCGAATGTCGGCGGCTGCAGATCGCTCATCAATTGCCGGGTGACCGTCAACGCCTCCTTGAGCAGGCCCGTGACCGGGGCGATGCCGGCCGCGATCGACGGTGCCGTGGCGCGCGACAGGGCCGCCAGCTTCATTTGGCAGAGCGCGAGCGTCTGCGCGAGGTTGTCGTGCAGCTCCGTCGCAAGGCGTTGGCGGACCAGCTCGTCTGCCTTGCGCAGCTGAGTCGCGAGCGATTGTAGACGCCCTTGATACCGCAACAGCGCCTGGGTCCGCTGCTTGCGCTCGGTAATATCCATAAACGTGAACACGAAGTCGGTGGTGCGGCTGTCTTCGGTGAGGGGAAAGGCGGAGCATTCGACCTCCAGCACGGTCCCATCCTTGCGGCGGAACGCCTGCTCGGCAAGCCGTGTGGAGGACCCATTGGAAAGAGCACGGACCAGCACGCACCGGCCGTCACAGAGTGCGTCCGCTCCATCGTGCACCCGGTCATGGAAGAGACGTCCCAGTAGTTCGTCCGGCGTATAGCCCAGCATCTCGGCCGCTGTCCGGTTGATGAAGGTGCAACGGCCCTGATGGTCCAATCCGAAGATCCCCTGATCCGTGGTCTGAAGCAAGAGATGATACTGTGCCTGGGCCGCCGTGGCGCGCAGGCGTTCCGCCTGGGCGAACCGCCATTCCTTCCGCAATCGTGTCTGCATCCAAATGAGTAGATAGAAGATCGGCGAGACAATGGCGACCCCCGCCGCCGCAACCTTGAGATGAAAGTTTTGAACCGGCTGCACCAGCGAGGCCGTCGGCATGCGTACCAACACCGTCCACTGAGATGCATCGGGCTGGCCCCAATTCCTGGTACGGCTGTATCCGGTAATGACTGGAATGTGCCGGCGCAAGTGTACTTCCTCGATATATCCGGCCGGACCTTGGCGGGCCAGTTTGAGTGAAGGCAGGTTCAGGGCGAAGAAGTTTGACCGGCCCTTATGAGCCAAGTCACTATCGACGTAGGCCACGCCATCCTCGGCGATGATCTGGTACTCAATGTCGGCCAACATGGAATTCTTGTTCACCAAACCGGGGAGCGTTTCCACGGCGATGGCCTCCAAGACCGGCATGGCGATGCGGCTTGTGACCACGCCGGCAAAGGCTCCGCGCGAATCATAAATGGCCCGGGAGATAGCGATCGCGTCAGGCGCGCCTTTTTCGGTCAAGAAGGCGTCCACCCCTCCCAACACCGTGGCATCCGGCCTGTCCGCTGCCCGTGCGCGGACCTCCTGAAACCAGCGGGTCCCGCTGATGTCCTTGCCCCGCGGCCATTCAGCGGAAGTCGACTCCACCAGGCGCCCCTCCCTGTCCGCCACCGCGATCCAATGGTACGTCTCATAGGTATCTTGAACCGTATCGAGGTAGCGCTGCACGAATGTCGGATCGTCTTTCATGCTGTGCGAGAAGACGACCGCCATGGCGTGCAGATCACCGTAGCGTTCAGAGACGACTCGGTCGAATTTCAAGGCGATTTCCGCCGCCCCCAAGGTGAGCGCTTCCCCCGCTGTCCGAATCAGCATCTGTTGGACGTACTGCCAGGTCGCCAGCCAGGTCACCACGATCACCACCGCGATCGCCGTGATCAACAAGGGCAATTGGAAGAGAAGGGGCTTGGAAGTCCTCATGGGTGGAGCGAAACAGGTCATATATGTGAATTGCGCCGCTGCTCCACCTAGGAGAACCCCTAGTCATGTCATGGAGCAGCAGGTTTTTCTGACGTATTTGATATGCTGGAGCTTTTTATCGAGCCGATTGAATGTTCATGGTGTGTGCAGGGATGCCGGTCACTCAAGTTTCAGTTCAAGTTGATAAGATCGAGTCGGAGATCATGCGGTTGATCGCTATGGTGAAACTTGAAACCATCCGGCTCCTGAAAATCCATGGTGATTCCCTTCATGCGCCCCGCGCTTGCGGAAGGGATCGCCACAGTCAAACCGTCGACTACCTGCGCTTCATCGTCCGGCTGAACTCGGTCCTCCAACGTAATGTTGAAGGACAGCCGCTGTTCGTCCAGGTCCTCCACCTGCACACGAACGATAGGGTCCTCGGGATGCTCGAGGACCAATACCTTCAAGCGTTCGAGGGCCGATCGTGTGAGCCTCATGATCGACATTTCGCTTTCGATCCGACCCATTCTCCACGCGAATGATTTGAATTTCGCATTCAGCCTCTCACCCTTTTGCAGATGCACGATCAGACTTCATGATAGCACACGTCATTCGATGGCCGAGTCAACGGTCATGTCTGGTATGTGATGCACGTATCGATGATCTGTTCGTTGCTCCTGTCAGACTGTTAGTGTAGCAGCCCCCTCCGTCCGGGGTTGATGTGGACAATGGTTGTCCATGAGTTGGCAATTGCACTCTCTTTCTACTCATCGGTAGACTGAACACATGCCGTCTCCCCAAATCCCAACTGAGAAGTGGTGGCTGCGGGGCGTCATCGCGCGATCGATCGGCATTGTCGCCGTTGCTCTTGGATTTGTCGTCGGCATGTATGGTCTCGACTACCCTACCTCACCTTGGCTTCCGACGGCGCTCGGATTACTTGTCACCGGGATCATGGCGCAAGGCTACGGGCTATACTGTTCGATCAAACGGACGCAGCAACTGAATTCCCGATGAAGACTTGCTCGGCGCAATAAACACGCTGGCATTCGAGCATGTATTGGTGGACCAGTCTTGCAATCGACAGTACTCCTCCGGTGCTTCTACCTCCGCCGCACAGAAAGAATAGATAAGAAATAGGGGGTCAGAGAACCCTCACCTCATACGAAGCACCCTCAGCCACTCTAGGAGGAAGTGCGTTATATCCTCGGCCTGAGGGTCGAATTCGTGACAGAACGGACAAGGCGGCTCAAACGGACTGCGGCGTCCATGGCAGAACCGGCAAGGAGCCGCACGAGGCGATGCGGAGAATTCTTCTGGAGTTGCGGTTCGCATGACGAGGTGCTCCGGCGCACGTGTCCGAGGATGCCTGGGAACGAGTGGTTCGGCGACCACTCGGGCTAGCCGTACCGCAGGTCGCCTTGCATCATACTCCTTCCGTTTTTGTGGGTCGGAGAGGATTTCGTAGGCTTCTTGGATTTCCTGAAATTGCGTCTGTCCTTCCTGTCCCGCATAATCCGGATGGTACTGCTTCGCCAAACTCCGATATGCCCGCCGGATGGCATGCAGGCCTTCCGCGGGAGTCACTCCTAAAACGGTATAGTAGTCCTTACGTTTCATGCACTGATACTTGGTATTACTCAGCGCCTCGTTCCATACCAGGACGGGTGCCTCACCGCAAGAAACGTCTCCCCAGCTCTCCGTCGTCGGCTTGACGTCACAACTACGCCACAGAGATGTGGATCGATTTGGGTTTTGCCTTCTCCACTTTGGGTAATCGGACTGTCAGGATCCCATTCTGGAGGTCCGCTTCCAGCTTTTGCTCATCGACACTGTCCGGTACCCGAAACGCCCGCTCGAACCTTCCGTACGGCCGCTCATTCCGATGGTACCGCATACCTTCAGAGAGCGTTCCTTGCGGTCGCTCGCCTGAAATCAGGAGAACCCCCTTCTCGATGGACAATTTTACCGCATTCTTTTCTATGCCGGGTAGCTCGACATGGATCTGAAAGTTGTCATTCGTTTCGAGAATATCCACGACCGGCATCCAATCTACACCTGCCACCGTCTCGTCCGGTCGGCGAGTCGACTTGCCTCCTTCGCTGAGGATGCGATTCAAACGATTGGACATCGTCTCCAATTCGCGGAAGTCTTCGTGGCTCAGTAAAGTCCGCATCAAATCCATGAGGCACCTCCTTGTGAAGGGTAGGCCAAAGATGAGAAGTTACAGGACACCGGGTAGTGGGATGGCTGTGAGTGTGGAGATGAGCCAGTCCCTACCCTCTCTAGCCGTCATCAATCTCTCCGCCAAACAGCAAGTTCCTCGTCTTCGCCGCTAGAGGAGCCGCATTACGATCATGGTGGCGCCATAAGCCGGATCGCAATGAGACTCGATCCCGGATGCACATTTCAGGGCCGCGCAACTTATTTCAAGAACAGGTCCGATGTTCTTACTCGACTGCGACATTCGAGGTCGAGCTGAACTGGTCGCGCCGTCATCTCACGGCGATGACGGCGCGAGCTCAAACCCATCCTTTATTGACAGGTAATCGCAATTTGCCGAGGCTTTGCCTCCTCACGTGTGGGGAAATGGAGCGTCAAAAGTCCCTGTGTGTACGAAGCAGTCGAATGAGCCGTATCGGCGGAATCCGGCAGTTGGCAAGACCATTTGAAATTTCCTTCGGGAAGATTCCGAACAAACCACGTCCTGTGTTCGGCTACCTCAGCCGGACGCTCACCTGTGACGTGCAACTCGTTATTGACGACCTCAACCTTAATCTGATTGGCCTCCCATCCCGGGATGGCCATCTGAACCGTCAATCCCTGCGCATCCTCAAATACGTTGCACGCAGGGGTCCAAAGCCGCGACCCTCCGTTTACCGAACCAATTGCGTCGTCGAGCAACCGATCAATCTGGCTCTCCAGCGAACCGTTACGAAATACGGCGGGAAATTGGTTGAGTACCATCATGATAGACCTCCTTTCACCATCATGGGTGAACGTTAGAGATTGAACATACAATAATGAGCTGGAACTGACGGGCAGGTGAGAGGGCCGAGCCGATTCACAGGGGCACTGACCGCTTACCAGACAGGAGCCCTCCACCAAGTCCATCCAGTTTAGCCGGTCAATTGTGGTGAAAGATAATCCTCACAGGAAACGAGTCAAGGGGGGCGGCACCTGGCATGGGCGACGATATTGAATCGCCCCCGGGCCATCTCACCATGCCTCCTCTCTTCCTCCGATAGATGGTTGCCACTGCACGGCGCATATATCGAAGGAAGGCTTGGGCCGTCTTAGCTGGGGCCCGGAGGATCCTCACGATCTTCTCCCGTGAGCACCTCAGCTTCTTGCGCTTCGATCGCCTGAAGCTCGGTCAGAATACCCTGGAGCACTTGACGACGTTGCTGAAGTCCCTTCTTGGGGATGTCCCACGTCAAGGGCTCTTGCGCGGATTCCGGCAAATTGACCAACGCTTCGGCCTCGCCTACGGTGGCATATTTGTAGGCTTCTACGTACCGATGATCGGCACCGTATACTTTGATCAGAATGTTTTCCGTTTCAGCATCAAACTGATCGAAGGTGGGATTCACCACCGTGTGGTGGGCGAGGCCTTCGAGCTTCTCAATCTGCGACTTGAGCGCATCGCTCCGCGTTTGCGCATGATACATGGAATTGACTTCAGCCATCACAGCCTCTCCTTTCCTGTCGGCTTGAATATACCGTTCTCTCTCGCGACGGATCAGCTATGTATCCCCTGGAAGGGTCCACCAGCTAAGCCGCCAATCGCCCTCCAAAACGATGCAATGAGCCGCTGATATTCGGTATGGCCGCACTGCGGGCACTCGAAGACGATAGCTTTTTCTTCGTCGGCCTCTTCTCTCTGTCGGGCTGGGAGCCTTTCAATCATGAGGGCATCGCATTGTTCGCAGATCATGGTTGCCTTCTTCCGCAAATGATTCCGACGAACCGAGATATCTTGGCTGCTTTCGCATCGCGTTCAGGACTCTGATCGAACTGCGGTTGGCATTCGACGGTTGTCGCGACTGGGTCTTGATTTCCATCACGAAGGACAATTGGATCATCCCCTGAAGAGGGTTGCCATTCCATGGCAGCCTTCCGTTTGTATAGTAAACGCTCAGCACCACATGCACCGCTAGTACATTCCCTTGTTGCAGAATTGCACTGTGTGCTGTAGAGAATCCTGAGAAAGACCTGGGAAGGTCAACCTGATCCCGGCAACTTCCATTTTGTGCAACCGCTGGACCTCACGGTGTGCTCTTGGATGAGCACCGTGCGATAGCGGGTCGGATCCCGCAATTCCTCATCGTCGAGGTAGGTTCTAGTAGCTTTCCTAGCTGTTCGTTACTCATCGTTATGAGCTATGGTGTAAGCCATTCAATCAATGATATGTATTGTCCCAGGAGAGAGCAATGAAGCTCCCCGCAGCAAGCTGCGGGGTATCACAGAACTAAAACATTCGGA
>JACOEH010000054.1 GCA_024998685.1 Nitrospira sp. | reverse complement strand
TCATCTATCTTGCCGCCTCTGTGCAATGGGTGCTGTAATTGTCAACAGGCCCTAGATGCCGATACGCCTCCTCACTTCTTCCCGGATAGCCGATTGATCCACCTCAATTAACGTCTCCAACTTCGGGAACAGATGGCCCAGTGGCCCGATAAATGGCGCCAGCATCGTATCACGTCGTTCCGTCAGCATACCCTCCTCTTCTGCCACCCGCATTTTCCGATCGGCAATCGTTTTGGAAAGTATGTTGCTCACCATCAATTGCTGACCCGGCGACCCGACAACCATTCCGAAGAGACGACGCTTAAATACCTCCAGCTCATCCGGTATTGAGACCTTCACGCGCACACCATGTGGCGTCGCCCAGGTAGACCGTTGAATCGAATAGTCGTAGGAAAAGACTTGCTCTCGCGGTTCACGAAATGGACCGTTGATGTCCACGATAGCAAAGGTGTTTTCAATTGATGGCATGGTTCGCTCACTTTTCCGGGATGACAATGGCACCCTCTATCGACCTACTATAAGAGCTTGAAGTTAGGAAGGACAAGAGGCTATTTATAAGGGCAGCGCAACCCATTGATACAAGGCAAGGGGTGGCAGCTTGTTTGGTTCAGCATTCAGAACTCAGCGGTTTCCCCACAGCTACAGCAGCGTGGAGATCCAGAGCACGAGACAGCTTTTTGACACACTGATATACTCCGACCGAGAGTTTCTTCGGGAGAAGGCATGGCCAAGAAAGGCTATCCTGGGCTCGTTTTGGTGCCACCCAGCGATCGAACGATCCTGAGACGCCGGTTACTTCGTTGGGCTTTGTTCATCATCGCTTTGATCTGGTGTGCATCGACCCTGCCCCTATGGCCACCAGCCGCCGACGACAGGGCGAACTGTCAACCCGGTATCGGGCAGGACGGCTCGAACAGTTCTACTGAAAAATGTGGCCAACCGCGATTGGTCACGGAGCCACCGCCCAATCAGAACGAGTTCAGCCTCACGACACTCTCACAGGCTGAAGGCCTGAGCGAGTCCACGAATCCCCCGCCTTCACCTCTCCTTGATCCCGATCAACTTGCAATGCAGAACAATCGCGACCAAGACTCACAGCCCAAACTTTCCGGTTCGACCGACCGCTCCTCTGACCACAACATAGCACCTTCAGGAAACGAGAAATCACCATCAAGTCTACCGGCCGCAAAATCTTCCAAAAATCCGAATGCCGACGTTCGCTTAGCCGAACAGGGCGATGCATTCGCCCAATATCGCCTCGGACGCCATTACGCACGACGGGACGGGCGACAGACGCCGGAGTCCGTCAGCTGGTACAAGAAAGCTTCTCCCGGCCTGCACCGCCTGGCGGAGACCGGTAATGGACAAGCGATGTACGTCCTCGGGGTCATGTACGCATATGGACGGGGAGTTGCGAGGGATACGAAGCAAGCGCGGAACTGGCTGACGCAGGCGGTTGAGCACAAGGTTATGGCAGCCCAGCCGGTTCTCACAAGTTTAGGGGAAAACCATAATGCCGATCCAAAATCGCAGGGGAGCGCGCAGGATAAGAGATGAGAACCAAATCATTTGGTATGACCGAGCTGAACAGCGATCCCGCCGGAGAATCCCCCTACGGTTGATGCGTATGTATAACGAAGCCGTAAGTTTACGACATACCTAAGCTTACCTCATTAGAAATTAACCGGACAATTACTGTGTCGCGGCTGGCTTCGCCTCACGGGTGATCAACAAATTAGGCGGCGGCCCGATCGGCTCAAAATTTTTCAGCAGCGGGACATTGTCTTTCTGAACCCACATCATGTCGTGATTATACGAATCACGAGGACCCAAACTGCCCGTGAACGTCTTGCCGTCGGGGGTAAAGGTCCAGCACATATCTTCGCCGGCTGTGTTGATGGTATCACCGAGGTTCAGCGGCTCTTGCCATTCGCCTTTTGGATTCTGGTAGGAAATCCACATATCATGTCCTCCCCGCGAGCCCATGTCCGTACGCGTACTGGTGACGATGAGGCTCTTCCCATCCTTTGACAGACCGGTCCAGTGCATATGATCACGGTAAGGAGAATTGATTCGTGCTCCCAGGCTCTCTGGTTTCTGCCACACACCGTCTTTCTTTTCGACTTTCCAGATATCGCTGTCTTGTGTAACTCCGGGTTGCTGATAGTTGAAGTAGATGAGACTGTCGGACGCAATGATCGGACAATGCTCCTCGCCGGTCGGAGTATTGATGTGTGGGAGCTCCGGAACGTCGTTCCAATTCCTGGCCGGCTGCCAGACACCGTTGATTTTCTGTGTCACATAGAGGTCGCCGGTGGAGAGATTCCCCGGCTCGTATCTCGTGAAATAGATGACATTGCCGTCATCCGAGAGGCTCGGCTCCAGCTCCCAGGCCGACGTATTGATATTCGGTCCGACAGTCGGATCGATGCCCGGTCCCAAATGAATCGGAGATTGCCACGTACCGTTCATCTGATGGGACATCCAGATATCGAAGCTATAGGGAACTCCGGGTGACGGAATGCTCCCTTGGCGTCCGGAGACAAAAATGGCGGTCTTCCCATCGGCACTGTAAGTCATCTCGATTTCCGACTCCGATGAGTTAATGGGCTCACCCATACTCGTCGAGAGTGAGGAACTTGTATTCGCGTGTCCGCTATGCGGTATCTCCATGCCTGACATCGCATACGTTCCGGCCGGCGCGAAGAGAAGTGTGAGCACGACGAAAGCATGAGTGGGACTCATGAGTTTGGTTTTCATACAACCTCCGTGTTTTGAAAGTCAGTAAATCAACATACATGAGCATTGTGCGCGATCATTTACTCGCTCGTGCCGTTACCACAATCGCTTGCATCGTAGAGCGGTATGGGTTGTCTCCACCAGTCTGCGCTAAAGCTGTCGCCACGGCATCGACGATTGGTTCAGACGAACCGCCGCGTTCTTGAATTTCAGCGAGGACCGGCGCGCCTTCGATCAGTCCAATTGCCAGCGACCTTGCCGTGCTGCTGTAGCACGTCTTTGGGACTGCCTGAATATCGACTTTATCGAATCCGTTTGCAGTCAGCAACCTGCGCAAGACGGTACTATCGTAAAAGCTGCAAGGCGCTTTGAAAAACTGCGGCGGATTGTCCGGGAAGAATCCTCCGACGGTCTCGTGCGCAATGATGCCCCAGGGATTATTCTCCATCCGATCCCACACGCTAAACGCAAGCAAGCCACCCGCGACCAGGATACGGCGCATTTCGCGAAAGGCGCGGTCTTTATCCGGCACGAACATGATCCCAAACTGACAGACGGCCACGTTGAATGAAGCGTCGGGAAACGGCAGATTCGCGATATCCGCCTGTTGCCAGAGGACTCCCTCCAAGGAGTTTAGTTTCCCTTGCGCGTAGTCGAGCATGCCGGGATTGATATCGGTGACTGTCAGGGCCACAGACGGCTTCAGGCGAGCACGCAGCTGCCGAGTGACAATGCCGGTTCCGCAGGCCATTTCGAGAACAGAGCCTTCTTTGCAGTGGGCGGCTACACGATGCGCAAGATCGATCGCATAAGGCTCAAACAAGGCCGATCCGAGGTGCCGTTCATACAGGTCGCACACCGGAGCGTAATCATGTTCAAGAGAATTACTCATCGAAAAACCTTTCAGAAGTTGTAAGATTCGCCGTCCTCAGGGACTAACACACGCGAGGTCATACCCTGTTCGAGAAGAAACGCTCGCAGGTCTTTTCGTGACAGCGTGGCGTGGTTGACCGCCTCCATGTGACTCGCGATAATGGTTGCTGAAGGAGCGGCCTTGTATACCTCGTACACATCCTTCTTCCCCATAATGATCGGCTCATGAGGAAGAACTCTGGCGTCGCCGCTATTGAGAACAATAACATCTGGCTTGTACTGCTCCAGGTTTTGTTCGACGCCCTTATACCAAACCGTGTCGCCGGCAATGTAGAGCGTTTTCTCACTTGGATGTTTGAAGACGAGGCCGCAAACATTTCCCAAGATATCTCCCATGAGGCCTTCAAGAATCTCACCTCGGCCATGCTGGCCAGGGGTCTTGATCAAGGTAATGCCATCAAATTCGTTACGCTCCTCGAGCGCCCGCGTGTTGCGAAACCAGGACATCTGGATGTCCCACTGATCTCTACTGTTTTGGGTGAAAATCAGCGTATCTTTTGGAATGACCGTTTTCGCCGTGTCATCCCAGTGATCTTGATGGGTATGGGTGACGATCACGGCATCGACGGCAAGAATCTCGCTCAGAGGCAATGGGAGGTCAACTGTGGGATTGGCGACATGACTATTGAGCGTACCTGGAAATCCAGGAAATCCACCCTTCTCTGACAACATAGGATCGATCAAGAATTTTTTCCCGGCATATTCAATTTTGAGTGTTGCGTTGCGAATCTGTGTGAGTTTCATGATATTGAGTCTCCGATGCGTGATTAATTCAACCTTCCGGCAGCTCGCACGTAATCGAAACCTATGCGATTGTCACCATTCATTCTTGCCAAAGTTGGTCGACGTGCCCTGACCGAAAAACTCGATACTGCGCCCTGCTGCTTGTATGAAATTTGGACCTTGAAATACCGCATTGTCAATTCAAGTCTGGGTAAGCAGAACACGTCCAGCCCCTTCGTCACCTTAGCGGGACTCGATCTGGATCGACACAGGCACCGGATTCGACAGAATGTCATAGACCGGCGAAAACTTCGTCAACTCCTCCAACTGCTCCGCTGATGCATCGGACTTGATAGTGACATTCACGCGCACCGATTGATAACCCCTCCGAACTTGGCCCGAGATCCCAAGAAATCCGCGAAGGTCGAGATCCCCTTCCAGTTTTGATTCAACGGATTCGACTTTAATACCCCGCGCAGCGGCATGGTAAACCAGTGATGTCGTCAAACAGGCTGCCAGTGCATGCAGCACATATTCCACCGGGTTTGCACCCTGATCCTTCCCGAGCAAGGCAGGCGGTTCGTCGGCATCGAGCATGAAAGGTTTCGTGCGAATCGAATCCTCCTGCCCGGCTCCATAGAAACTCTGGATGGTCGAACGATTGTGCCCGCCGTCGATCCAACGATTCGCCGCGCGGAACTGATAGGACGCGAGGCTTGGATTCTGCTGAACCGCTTGCACGGTCGCTCCCATGCGCTCCACATCAACACCATTGATCACTCCGTTCATCGTTGCCTCTAACATATATACTCTCCCGCTTTGGTTTTGATTGTTGAAATAGTGCCGAAATAGGAACCGGTCGGCATTCCGGCAGATGTATTCCCAATTCATCGTGACACCTGTTCAAGCGACATCCGTCAAAACACGGCGCCGCACGGGGCGCGGACGCCGAGATCGCGTAGTGCCGCCATCGCCTGCCTTTTTTCGGCCTTTCAGACCATGCCGGTGCGTACAGCACCATTGGTGCCAGGACAGCCGCATCATGAAATCAGCAGAATATCAGCGGATTTGAACGGAGAAGCCGAAAGGGGCGACTCACAGGATCTCGCAAGTCGTGAAATCTCATGAGAAGATTTACGAGATTTCGCGAGTACGGAGATCTGGGCTTAAAACGAACGCCGACGGAAGGTCTGAATAATCCGGTCGCTAGCGAGTCTTCTGAATCTTCAACACTTTCATCCGCGATGAGAGTGTGGAGGCATTGAGCCCGAGTAGTACTGCTGCGCCCTTCTCGCCTGATACTTTCCAGTTGGCGGCATCGAGAGCGCGCAAGATATTGGCACGTTCCAATTCCTCCAGCTCCTTGGCCGACAAGATACGGTCAGACTTTGAAGGAACTCTGTCATTGTTAGGGACATCTGCTTGGGGTACTTCCGGTAAGGCCCGATCGAGATTAAACTTGCCGGCCTCTGCCGTAATCACGGCTCGCTCGATCACGTTTTGGAGCTCCCGCACATTCCCCGGCCAATGATAGGCTTGAAGCCTACGAGCATCACTGGCAGTCAGTGACGCAAGTGTCCGTCCCATCTTCGCAGCGAACCGTTGAGCAAAGACGGAAGCCAGGCGCGCCACATCTTCGCCACGCTCGCGCAAAGGCGGCAGACGGAGCGGAAAGACGTTGAGCCGATAGAACAGGTCCTCCCGGAACTTTCCCTCCCTGACGAACTTTGGCAAATCGCGGTTGGTCGCGGCCAACACTCGCACATTCACTTTCTTGGTTGAAGCACTGTCGATGGGATCGAACTCGCCTTCTTGGAGCACCCGAAGCAGCTTGGCCTGTAGATCGACGGGAAGGTCTCCAATCTCGTCAAGAAAGATGGTGCCTTTGTCGGCCAGCGCAAAGCGGCCTTCTCTCTTCTTGGTCGCCCCGGTGAAGGCGCCCGCTTCATGGCCAAACAACTCACTCTCGATCAATGTGGCAGGGATGGCCGCGCAATTGACGATGACCAACGGCCGTTCCCGGCGAGCGCTAGCCGTATGGACGGCACGGGCCACGAGCTCTTTGCCGGTTCCGGTTTCTCCCGTGATCAACACGGTCGCATCGGTCTTTGCAACTTGTGCAATGTCCTGGAGCACCAGCCGAAATGCCGGACTCTCACCGAGCAAGTCACCGCTCTGATGGAGTGACTGCAATTCCTCCCGGAGCAGTTTGGTTTCAACCGTCAGCGACTGGATTTTTTCTTCCGCTTTTATCCGATCATGGATGTTGCGAAGAATAAGAGTCGTGAATTTTTGGCGATGGAGATCAAAACGGGACAGGGTCGCTTCCGCAGGAAACGATTGGCCTCCTAGGCAACGAGCGGTGAGCCCCCCAGGAATCCACATTGATCGCTGCCCCTCGGGGCGCTTGTCCAATTCGTCTGTCAGTGCGAGCAGCCGATCGGCATCATCAGATCGTATGAAGGATCGAAAATCCTGACCGATCATCTTCTCCGCACAGCATTGAAAGATCTTTTCAGTTGCAGGATTCGCGCGTGTGATGTGGAGCTGATCGTCCAACTCAATAATCGCGTCCATGGCGCTCGACAGAAGTCGACCGACTTTTTCTTCTCGCTCGCGGGTCTCGGCTTCCGCACGCATCCGCTGGAGTTCGGCTGCCGCACGCGCGGCGAAGATCCGAAATACCGCATGGATTCGCGGTTCATCCGGAATGGGTCGTCGGTCGATCACCGCCATATGTCCGAGTATCTGGCCGTCGGTGTCCTGGAGCGGTACGCCCATGTAGCTGACCGCGCCGGCAGCTTTCAATTCCTCCTCATGGGGGTAAATCTCAAGAATCCGATCCGGGAAATGTACCAGTTTGGCCGTATCGATGACGCGCTCGCAGGGCGTTCCCGCGATGTCCACTTCATAATTCGTGACCCACAGACCATCCATCCAGAACGCGGGGGCACGAAGACGGCGCTTCTCGGGGAAGTATTCCGTCACCCAGGCTCCGTGGGTCCCGAGGGCCTTGGTGAGATTCTGGACCAGCGCCGCAAAAAACTGTTGTCCGGTTTCCGTTGCTGTGCCTTCAAGGATCGCGCGCAGGGCGACGTCGGCTTCAAGGTTCTGCAACGGTGTGGAGCGACCCGATGGAGAAGATGTCATGTTGCGAAAGTATGTGGCGAGATGTGAGACAGATGCAAGAGGCACAAAGGGGAGTATCGGGAAGAGTTCTGTTGCACCCCTCGACAAGAGCGGACCCGCCACTCAGGTCCGATACATCCGATGGAGATGGGATCTGAAGTTATGCAGAAAGCGCAGGGTCAACCTTCTCTTTTTTTGATGAAGTTAGAGCTTGCGAGAAAGCGCCCAAGAGTGCCGGCAGCGCGCCGAGGAAGGCGAGTGTAATGGCCCGATATTGTTCCTGCGTCAGCACTAAAAATGCCATAAGGAGTACCAAACCTACGCCAATGGGCCTCCACACTTGGAACCACGCACTCGCCTGATCTTGCGCGATGTCTTCATCAAGACGCTCTTTCACGCCTGTCCTGAGAATGAAACGCCGGAAACTTTCATTCATTGGGCGCAGATTCAGATCCGCGACGATCAACCCGGTTTCCAATAAGAATCCGATATCAGGGTTTTTGGTGTGCAGGAAGCCGTCCCGTGCCAGATTGAACAACGACCGGCGCTGAGACTCTGTGCATTTTTTCCATATCTGCACGTAATACTGTGTCACCTTCTCGAGAACCTCTTCAATGATTCGCTCCTTCACGATGTCAACATCGTCACTGCTCTCCTGTTTCAAAATTTTCTCGCGAAAGGTCGGTTCGTCCGTCAAACACAGGGCGGGGCGCAAGGCGGACATTTCTTTGGTGAAGACTTTCCATGAGCTCGATGAGCATTCGTCAGGCGGTTGAGAATCCCCGATCATCCCGGTTTTCGAGCCGATTGAAGGATGAGAAAAATCCAACAAAAGGAGGCGCTGAGCGGCAAACGTCGGCAAGACATAATAGGCTCCGTAGAGTAAGAGACTCACTCCCAAAACTGCCAGCGCTTCTCCAAGCAATCCGAACCAAAGAAACCCTCCAAGCACACAGACAGCTGCCGCGAATAGATGGATGTTTTTGACCTGGAAAGCCACCAATGGAGCCAAGCCGCCAAGAACCACTAATGAATAGAGCCATTGCGGGATGGGTGGAGGAAATCGTGATTGCAGGATGATTGGAGACGTGGCTCCCTCGGACTTGTCTTCGAGCCACTGCGTTCCCCATTGCTGTTCGTGCCACAGTTCAGGGACTTCCAGGAAAATATCGGTCTCGTATCCACTCTGACCGATGCGGGGTATTAAAGCATGCACGGCTGTTCCTAGCAAAGACAAGGTGTGGGGCTCGGTTCGGCTCTGGCCGATGCTGATTTGAGACAACCATCGAATCAAAGGTTCATTCCCTCGCCTGACTGCATTATCGAAAGACGAGTCGCGATCCCGCTCTTCTCTCCAGTTGCTTTCAAACGGGAAATTGGCATAGATATGGTTTTGATCTGAAAACCTCCGGAAGAATTCCGATCGAATTTCATCCCTGTGGTGGGTGTCACGGAATAACGCCGGAGGGTGGAATTTCCGAACCCCTTGGGCCTGAATCGCGCGGTCATGAACGAGATCAAACTGGGTAAATCTGACCAATAGACGCCACTCCACATCAACCGCCACTCGAAAGATCACCAGCGTCGGTATCACCACAAAAACCAGTAATATCAGCGTCATCGCCAGCACATAGGTCCGGCGATACATCGACACATCAGGCTTGTTGTCTGGAGAATCAGCCTTTGTGTGAGTGACGGACAGCACCACCGCCGCCGCGATAAGCGCCGGCAGCAGCCCCCACAACAACATATCAGGGTAAGGATGCGGACGGAGGTACCAAATGCCCACTGCGACCAACGAGACCACAAGCAACCCGATGACGAGCTGATAGCGATGCAGATGCTCGGACTGCGGCCATACCCACCGAGAAGCCGACCCATTCGCGCGCGAATACGTCCACCATCCCCCGATTCCGATACCCACTACAATGAGCACATAGACCAAGAAAAGGACGCCGCTTGCATAAAGGGAACGAAAATTTAACGCACGCAGCATATCTGTGTCCCAATAAGTCACCAGCGACCAATGAACATCCGGAGATTCAATAATGGGTCCGGATCTTTTTCCGATACTCGGCTCAATGCTCTCTGTCGGGAAAAGAGGAGCGATATGGAAATACCGATCCTTTCCCCAATAGCGTCCATCGAATTGCGTGGTCGCGCGCGCAAACACCGCCTGTCGCAAGCGATCGCCTCGATCAGTCTCCTCGAATAGGTTCTCGCGCAGATTCCTTCGTGAATCCGAGTGGAACAGAACCTCGCCCTTCTGATCGATCACGGCAAACCCGAGCCCAGGAGGCATGCCGGCATCCGTCACTGAAGGCAGCTTGACTTCCAGCGCCGCCACGATCGGTCGAGCGAGATGTTGCCCCTCAGAGGCCTCGCTTTTCATCGAAAGCACGGCGGAGTTCTCACCACTGGTCAAAGAGTAAATGGGTTGAATCCAAAATCGTTGCTGATCGCGTGTGAATGTTTCATCTTCCCACACACGACTGACATACTGTCGCTCTTTGAGATTCGCGTATTTCCATGGATCCGGCTCTCGTGACCGAAGGACCTTCATCTCTCCGTTCGATCCGACCCAAAACATGGTCTTGACATCGCGATAGACGACTTCAGTAAGACCATTCTTGTGCGTATCCTCTGAGCAGTTGTCCGACTTCGTCGGGAAGAAAGAAAACCCTTTCTTCATACCGTCCTCATTCACCCCTACGCACAAACGCTCGGACAAATGATAGAGACTGGAATCTTTCAAGCGATTCGAGCACTCCTCATTGTTCTGACACGATTGATCGAACATCGCGAGTTGCCCTAAACCCAAGTGCACATTGTCATTGAACCGCTTCCGAATTTCTTCCGAGACAACTTTTAATTGCGTATTCAGGTGTTGCTCCATATTGTGGTACGTCGCGATATCGGCCAGACCGGACGTCAGCAAAGCGCTTCCAAAGACAGTCGAAATGATCAGAACAGCGACGGAAACGGGAGTCAGTCGTTCAGTAGGCCTGTCGGTTTGCAGCTTGATGTATGGATGCACAAAGAAGAGGATGAGCAAGAGCCCGGCTAGGAGCAGAAGATAATTGAGTGGTATGGCACGAGCTTCTGCATAGAATTTCCCGGCGGGAACGATGCCGACAAGAATCAATGTTTGAGCCGTCCCCCCCTCAGCAAGTATGTCCGTCGCCTGGGCAAATACCGTATGGGATATCCCGCCGATCGACGCCTCGTTGAACAACGGAAGTCTTGAAACCAAATTGTCCTTTCTTCCTGCCTCATCTTTGTCCGTGCCGCTGTCTTTCGACTCCGAATCATCGCGCCTATGCAGAAGAAATGAGGCATCCACGAACTCAAACCCGAAGGGATCGCCGGCGGACTGATAATGATAAAGAACTCTGCCCATGCGATCTGCCAACAATACATCTGAAAAAATGTCCTCAGTCACTAATTGCCGCATGATCCTGCTGAGATCAACGACCGATGTAATCTTCCATCTGGTCTTTGTCATTGCGCGATCTTGATGCACGTACGTCAATTTGATGGCGGAGGTGCCGGTTTGAGTGACAAATCTCACTCCGAATCCATCGAGATCCTCCATCGCTTCAGCAACCATCACGTGCTTAAGGCCCGGAAGCGCCTCGATAGCATCCTTATAAGCTTTACTGCGAGTTGCCTTGTCCGAACAGGAGGGTCCACCCTCCATGCGACATGGTGGTTCGCCCTCGATCACGGACTTGAAGACGGTTGCATAATTGGCCACCATCGCTCCTAACGCGCGACTGGTGACCGTCAGCACACGAAAATTGCGCTCTTGCAGGTGCAGGCTCTGTGTTTCAACATGTTTCCAATACAAGATTCCGCAGAATCCCAGCCCAAGAAGCACCGCTCCAAACACAAAAATCGACGAAGGTAATTTGTTGAGTGCCCGCATCATACGCCACACGTCATGATCGAATAGGTTTGTTCATCGGTTTGCGGCTGTTCGAGGGTATCGACCAGATTGCATCAACCGCAATTCTTATACCACGTTAAACTACGTAGGGATAGGCGTAAAAAATGCAGAATTCCACGCAAGTGCAGTCTCTATCCGACGAACGAGGCGTTTTAGCCTGTGGTGCTGTATCGGTTCCGATACCACCCGTATCACTTCTGATTCACCTTGTTGACTCCTCTCCCCCCTGTTGCGGCTCTATGCCGTCGTCTTCCCGCTCCGGCTCCAGATACCTGTATTTTTCTCTGCGGCTCACCGCCGATGGTCGACCCTCTGGAAGCCGTGCTGAAAGAACGAGGCTATTCCCAGCGATTATTCTCCCCTGAGGAACCTCCTAGTTCTCATCCCCGTCGGTATCCGATTATTTCAAATTTCAAGTGCCTTAGTCGGTTGGGTGGATATGTTCTGCGTAGTACGTGAGGAACGCATAGAGGTATTGTCGCGTGCGCTGCATGGGTCCCCTTGACAATACCCACGTAAAAGGACGAACGAAAAAAGTAATACTTCGTCCCTCTTTGGCATAAAAACATCTTTGACGCTCACTTGATCCGAATTCACGGAAAGGCAGCAGGTATTCTAAGGCGTAGCCTCCAGCGAATACCTGCATTCAAGCAAGAATCGCAGGTTGCAACCCAGAGGAGGTTGACATGTCTGAGGGCAGTCTCGTCTCGCAGGCATCGCGACAAATCGCAGGTACGGTGCTGAATCATGGCATTCGACGGCTGGCGGAACGAGTCCGGTCAAAGGGCGGCCAACCCCTTGACCTGATCCTTCCCGACGGCTCACGTCTCAATTTCGGCCAGAAACCTCGTGTTGTACTCGCCATCCGCGATCCGAACTTGCTGCCGGCATTAACCCATCCCACGCTCGGATCGCTCGGGGAGGCGTTCGTCGGTGGGCGCATCGATATCGACGGCGATATCATATCCGTGATCGCCAGCGCTGAGCGCCTCGTGGAGGCAGGAGGCTCACCGGCGACGGCACGAATCCCCGCGTCGTCGGCATGCCACACCCCCAAACAGGATTTTGACGACATTAAACATCACTACGACGTAAGCAACGATTTTTACCGGCTCTGGCTGGATGACCGCATGATCTATTCTTGCGCGTATTTTCAAAGCGGAGAGGAAACGATCGACGTCGCGCAACAGGCCAAGCTTGATCACATCTGCCGCAAACTACGCCTTCAGCCCGGTGAACGGTTCCTCGACATCGGCTGCGGCTGGGGGGGGCTGATTGTTCATGCCGCCCGGCGTTACGGGGTGGTCCATGCGGTCGGAATCACGCTCTCGGACAATCAGTTTGCGTTGGTCAAGGAGCGTGTCAAGGCGCAGGCCTTGAACGACAGATCGAGGTACTCCCGCTGGATTATCGCGACGCGCCGAAAAGATTGGGAGAGGGCACTTTCGACAAAATTTCCAGTATCGGCATGTTTGAACATGTCGGCCGGAACAATTTCCACCTCTACTTCGGTATTGTTCGGTGCCTATTGCGCGATCGAGGGTTGTTTATGAACCACGGCATCACCTCACCCGATGCCGACGGGCAGACGGTCGGCTCCGGAGTGAGCGAGTTTATGGACAAGTACGTGTTCCCGCATACCGAACTTCCCCATCTCCATTCGGTGATCCGGGAGATGGCGAGACAGAACTTTGAGATCTATGACGTCGAAAGTCTACGGCCGCACTATGCTCGGACACTCGCCCACTGGTCACGCAGACTGGAAAAACAACTCGTCGCAGCCCGTACCATGGTCGGTGAACGGACGCTCCGTATATGGCGCACCTATCTTGCAGGCTCATCACTGGCGTTTTCTCGGGGCTGGTTGAACGTGTATCAGGTGCTCGCCAGCCGCCAGGAAGTCGGCGGCCCGACCGAACTCCCATTAACCCGGGCATGGATGTATCACCAAGGAGGTGTGGCGGAAGGTTGAAGTTAAGGATGAGCAAAGAGTGCTCATCTCTGTCTCTCAGTAAGCTGAGACTCAACCTATTGTCATGGTAGGTCGCCGCTCCACACGGGTTCCACCGATAAGATCCTGTACGATCCGCTCGCTTGCCAGAGATCCATCACGAATGCAGTCGGGTATGCCGACTCCGCGATAAGCAGCCCCGGTCAGAACAAGTCCGGAATAGCGGCTCACGGCCGCCTCCAGTTGTGCCAATCGATCCAGATGGCCGAGCGTGTACTGCGGCATCGCTTTCCACCATCGATTCACTTCCGCATAACGGGGTTCGACTCTGATATCGCATACAACAGCGAGTTCCTCTCTGACTTTTACCGTCAGCGCATCATCATCCAGCTGAAGAATGTCTTCCCGCCCCACTCCACCGACATAGCAGCGTACCAACAGCTGATCCGCCGGAGCGCGATACGGCCACTTGAGGGAGGTCCACGTTGCAGCAATGACATGACGCTGCTCCGTTCGCGGCACGATAAATCCGAATCCTTCGATGGCACTCGTCGGAGTCCGTGGAAACGCCATCGCAACGGTGGCAGTCGACGCATAGGGAATCATGTCCAGCAGTCCACCGGCTATCGGCGTCAATGGACGCAACAGCTCTGCTGAAACATACGCCGGTGTGGCAAGAACGACGCCGTCAGCGGAAAGCGCCGACCCATCTTGCAAAATAAGATCGTACATCCAGCGGCCGAGCTCATGTGACCTCACTCTGAGAGCCTCGACTCGAGCACCCACACGGAGTTCGACCCCCTGCAGCGACAGCCGATTCGTCAAGGCGGTCACCAAATCGCTGAGGCCGTTCTTTAAACTGACGAACATCGTCCGTTTTGGTTGAACGGTCGAAAGCTGCGAGGCGGCTTTCTTCGCGGCCATCATGCCGCGAACGATGCTGCCATGCTGTTGCTCCAGTTCAAAAAACCGCGGGAACGCGGCTCGTAGGCTCATGTGCTCGGCATCTCCCGCGTAAATTCCGGCCATCAGCGGTTCCAAGACCCGCTCAAACGCTTGTACTCCAAACCGACGGCGAAGAAAGGCCGCCAACGATTCATCGCCCGTGGAGGGGCCTGGCGGAACAGCGATCTCCAGCCCCATGCGTGCCAACCCCGTCCAAGTGAGCAGACCACTCCGAAAGAAGGACCCCAGTTGTTTGGGAACAAAGGAGAGCAATCCTTCGGGTAAATCGTGCAGTCGTCCCTTATACAGAACACAGGCCCTCTTGCTTGTTTCATTGGTATTGATGAGTTGATCGGCGAGGCCGAGCTTCACGCAGAGATCGAGGCCGGCCTGTTTTTGGGAAAGGAAAGAGTCCGGTCCGGCTTCAGTCACGATCTCGCCGACCCGGTGAGTGACGATCTTTCCTCCCCAGGATCTGTCGGATTCGAGGATCGTGCAGCGAATGGGAAGACCGGCCTTCGTCGCCTTTTCTTGGAGTGAGAAAGCTGTGGTCAGGCCGGAAATGCCCCCACCCACTATCACGACTGTACGTGGTCGAGTCACGACTGAATGCAGAAAGAGGATTCGTGTGTCGTCAAGACATCAAGCAATGTCTCGATGAGTGCAGGCGAGTCATTCAGCATGGCGATACGCTCAAGACGCATGCCCTTGTTGGCAGCCAATTGCTTCAGTTCTATATCGATATCAAAGAGGGTTTCCACGTGGTCACAGAGGAATCCGATAGGCGCCACCAGCACATGCCGGTGTCCGGCCAGCTGAATGGCTTCCAACATCGATTCTACGGTGGGTCCCAGCCAGGGTTCGTTTGATCGCCCCTGACTTTGATAGGCAAAGTAGATCGGTTGGTTGCCTAGAAACCGTGTCACCTCTTCGACCGTGCCTTTTACTTCGTCAGGATAGGGATCCTTCATGGCTACGATCCGCTCAGGCAGACTATGCGCTGTAAACAGCACCGCCACCGTGGCGCGCACGTCGGATGGAAACGTGAGAAGCCCTAACCGAATATTATCCGCGAGAGCAGCAATCAATCGAGGATGCCGGTTCCAACTGCCGACATATGTCACATCGGTCCGATCTCCACACTCGCCCCGGGCTTCTTCGACTTTTCTCCGATAGGCTCCCGTACTCAGGGAGGATTGTTGGGGAGCCATACAGACCCCGATGATCTGTTCCGGTGACGCTTTCAATAGCTCGGCGTATGTTTCTTTGATGAAAGGATGCCAATGCCGCAAACCGACGTACACCTTGTAGCGTCTGTGAGCCGCTACATTCAATTGCCGCTCGAGTTTCTTCGCGACCTCCTGCGTAATGGAGACAGCCGGTGATTTCCCACCGGTGACTCGGTATCGCTCACGAATTTCGTCCACGAGCGCCGGAGGTGTCGGTCGGCCTCCTCGAACATCGCGCAAAAACGGCTCGACGTTCTCCAGACAATCGGGTCCACCCATGGCCATGAGCAGCACAGCAGTGTGGTGAGTCTTGTTTGTCATGGTTCTACGTCGTGCCTATCTCGTGAAGCGTGAAACGCATCTCATGAAGGGGAGCGTATGGCGAATGGCCCGTACAGCGAGGATTATGCGCCGAGGTTTCCCCCCTACCACCTTGGCGATAAGCTATACGCTATAAGCTCTGGTCTTCGGACGAGATACGCTTCACGCACCTCACCGTTGGCTGAGCTTGTGCACCATGTCGATCGTCGCGGCCACGTGTTCGACCGGTGTCGTAGGCAGGATGCCGTGACCAAGGTTGAAGATGTGTCCGGGACGTCTACCGGCTCGTCGTAAGATATCTTCCACGCGGCGCTCGATTTCGTGGAGCGGCGCAAACAGCACGAGCGGATCCATGTTGCCCTGCACGGCGCGATCATGCCCGACCATGGTCCAAGCCTCATCCAGGTGAACCCGCCAGTCGATTCCAATGACATCCCCGCCCGCCTCACGCATCTGCCGCAGAATGGCCGTGGTACCGGTGCCGAAATGAATCATCGGCACATCTTCCCGCTTGAGGCCATCGAAAATCCGCTGGACGTGCGGCATCACGTATTCGGCATAGTCACCCGCCGAGAGACAGCCGACCCAGCTGTCGAAGAGCTGAATCGCCTGAGCACCCGCCTTGATCTGTCGCCGAAGATATCCGGTGAGCACCCCCGCAAACTTGTCCATAAGGCGATGCCAAGCGGTAGGATCGCCATACATCATCTGCTTGGTGTGTAAATAATTTCGAGACCCTCCGCCTTCAATAGCATAGCTTGCGAGCGTAAACGGCGCGCCGGCAAACCCTATCAACGGCACTCGTCCGTCGAGGGCGCGCCGAGCGTGGCGGATGGCCTCGGCCACATATTCCAACTCGTCGCCGTCGATCACTTTCAGTCGATCCACCGTCGCTCGGTCGCGAACCGGATTGTGAATGACAGGCCCTTCCCCTGCGGCAAACTCGAGGGTAAGCCCCATTGGTTCCAACGGCAGCAAAATGTCGGCAAAAATAATAGCGGCATCCAATGGGAACCGATCAATCGGCTGCAGTGTTACTTGAGCTGCAAGCTCCGGCGTCTTGCACATGTCGAGGATGGAATGTTTCGCGCGCAATGTCCGATACTCGGACATGTAGCGTCCTGCCTGGCGCATAAACCATACGGGCGTGCAATCGACGGATTCGCGGCGACAGGCTCGGAGGAATCGGTCGTTCATCGTAGGGGCATTCTAGAGACGCACCGGGGCCCTGTCAAACAGGCCGGCGAACGTCCACTCGATCCCGGAGACTCGTCTAAAATGAAATGAATAGACAGTGAACGCTCGTCCGGTATAATCAAACTCCGCGGACAGCACTCAAAAAATCAGATTTCACTTTCCTGATGTTCTCTGTATAATGACGACCCAGCCTATTTCTGCACGAGCAATCAGCTTAATCGGGACCCCGGCTCCCTGTCTCCCACCACAGTGACGTTGCCGATCCCCCGACCTATGAGGAGAATTGTATGTCCGACGTGCAAACGATGAGCCCGACCAAAGCCCAGAACTTTTGGTATTCGCTTCTTCGCTGGTTTGACTCCTGGGCAGGCCTTGAACACACGAAAGTGGAAGGGCCTCCCAAGGTAGACTGGGTTCGGAGTGTCCCTTTTATTGCCGTGCATCTGATGTGTTTGGGAGTATTGTGGGTAGGATGGAGTTGGACCGCTGTCGCCGTGGCGGTCGCCTTCTATTACATCCGCATGTTTGCGATCACCGGATGGTACCATCGCTACTTCTCACATCGCACGTTCAAAACTTCGCGCACCGTCCAATTTCTCTTTGCGTTGTTAGGCAGCGCCTGCGCGCAACGTGGACCCTTATGGTGGGCGGGCCATCATCGTCATCACCACATCGCATCCGACACGCCGGACGATGTGCACTCTCCTCGTCAAGGAGGATTCCTCTGGTCACACATGGGTTGGGTCATGTCCCAAACTCATTACGCTCCGCGCCTCAAAGGGATTGCCGATTTCGCGAAGTTTCCTGAGCTGCGGTTTCTCGACCGATTTGATGTCCTCGTTCCCACCGTGACCGGGTTCGGAATGTTCGGATTCGGCAAGCTGCTGGAAGCCTACGCACCAGAGCTCGGCACGAACGGCCCGCAGATGCTGATTTGGGGATTTTTCATCTCGACCGTGGCGCTGTTTCATGGAACCTGCACCATCAATTCCTTGTCCCACGTCTATGGCTCACAACGGTACGAGACCGGTGACGATAGCCGAAACAACTTTTTCCTGGCCCTCATTACGATGGGAGAAGGGTGGCACAATAACCATCATTATTATCCGGCCGCGACAAGGCAGGGTTTCTATTGGTGGGAAATCGATATGACCTACTACTGTCTGAAGGGGCTTGAATGGATGGGACTCGTGTGGGATATCCGTGGTGTCCCTGGGTATGTGCGCGAGGGAAAAACCAAGCATGATGCAGACCGTAGCGTCCTCAAAAAGAAGATTGAAGCAGCTGTAAAAGCAACGGAACTTCCAGTACCTCCGTCCCAACTTGAGTTGACTCCCCCTTAGACCCATTCTGAATCATCGTCAGACCTTGGTCGATCGATTACTCGATCGGCCAGGGTCTCTCTGATTCGTCGACTTTCCCCATCAATCGCTTTCCACTCCTCATCGGACAGTACCCACGCATCACCTGGACCAAGCTCGAAGCGATAGTGATCCTTTCTGAATGTAAACCACTCGACGTAAGGGTGCGGCTCAAGGTTTGGGTGCGGATCCAGCGAAATGAGATTCACCGTTCCGACCTGCGGATTCGCCATGTCGCCGATGACTTGTCCGGCCATGTCGTCATCTTCAAACCGGCTGTTGCGGAATCGAATCACCTCTCCTGCGATATCCGGCTTGAAATTACCGCGCAAATAAAAATCCACCGGCCCGATCACGGCAAAGACAACCTGCCCCACCACCGTTCCATCGACGCGATTATCCAAAAATCCTTCATGCACCCACCGTCCATTGCCGAACTTCTGCGCCATAGAATTCCTCCCTATGAGAACGATCAGCCGCCGAACGCGCCGATCATCACCGCCAATAAGATGAGCGCGCTCCCGATCCATCCTTGCACATCCAACGTCTCCCCAAGAAAGTACCAGGACAACCAGGCCGCGTAGGCCGGTTCGGACGCAAACAATAACGCCACCTGTTGAGCAGGCACCAGCCGCTGAGCCCACATCTGGACGGCAAATGCCAACGTGGCCAGAACGCCGGTGACGCCAAGGCCGATCAG
This sequence comes from Nitrospira sp., assembly GCA_024998685.1. Classification (GTDB taxonomy): domain Bacteria; phylum Nitrospirota; class Nitrospiria; order Nitrospirales; family Nitrospiraceae; genus Nitrospira_D. Next base: position 12,445 of record JACOEH010000054.1, on the reverse strand, counting down.
CAAGACGGTCGTCGGCAAAAAGTCGCTCTGAGTCGTCTCTTCCCACCATGGAGCCGGCAGAAACAACACCGTCATCGCCACCATTTGCCACACCAATAGCGACGGAGCATCGACTTGCCTGGTGAACCGCTCAAGACAAATGATATGCCCGGCAAACGCGACGGCGCACCCTAGGGTCATGAGATCACCCAGATTCATCGAGGTGTCCGGCTTGACCAATAGCCAAAGCCCGGCCACCGCAATCGCCGTACCCGACACCACCCGCCTGTCGATCCGCATGAGAATCATCGGCACAAAAATCACGTACAACGCGGTCAGAAAGGCTGAATTGGAGGCGCTCGTATGGCTGAGCCCGACGGTTTGCAACAGGTACCCGAGAAAGAGGAAGACGGTCGTGATCGCGCTCGCTCCCAATACGGCACGATCACGGTGCAGCCGACGGCGGCACATCACAAACCACAGAAGCACCAGCAGAGTGCCTAGGAAGAACCTGAGCAACAAGAAGGAAAGTGGAGGGATTTGCTCAAGCGCTGCTTTGGTCGCGGGAAATGTGGCACCCCAAATGACCGTGGTCAGTAGAAGGGCAAGTCGCGGCATGGGGGAAAAGTGCTGGATGCTGAGCGTTGAGTTCTGAGTGAACCCAACCTAAAGCCTCAGCACCGAGCGCTCAGCACTTTCTATTTCTAGGGTTTGCACAGTGGGCACATCCGTTGCCGATCGACTCCTGCCTGTTCCATGGCACGAAGCGCCCGTTCCTTGTCCGGATAGTCAAACCATCCTCCCTCCCAGAAATCGCTGGAGGTCGCGGTGGATGGAACCTCTGAACACCGGTCTCGATGGAGGGTCACACGGTCAATCCCGCGTGCAATGTGAATCCAGTAAATCATGGCAGATCGGTCAGAGGTGAAGGGACGTCGTAAAGAGGCTCTGAGAAACGATTGCAGGTCACCCGTGTCCCTTCACTTGTTACCCCTTACCGATTCATGGGAGGAGTTGCCACTCATCCTTCTCAATAAAGACCTTTACACCGGTCCCTAACTTCTTGACGTCGTCCTTTTCGAAGAGCTTCATATAGCGCTCGATTCGATTGTCGTCGTCGATTCGTTCTTCCTGCATTATGCCGTTATTGCCTTTGTACCGTCGAATCAGCACTGGCATCGAAACCCTCCTATGAAGCTGGTAGTTTAGTCGCGTATGTTGCTAGAATAAACGTATCGTTGCAGGCCGGTCAAGATCGCTTGGGAGAGGTCGCCTTGTCAAGTCCCGAACTAAGTTCCGCATGATCTCTCTGCAATAGCGACACAGAAAGGATTCAATTCCATGCCCCTCTACGAGTACCGCTGTGGACAGTGCGAGAAACAATTCGAGGCCAATCAGTCCGTGCATGCCAGGGTCGAAGACACGGAATGTCCATTTTGTCGTGCCCGCCAGGCAACCCGACTCATGTCTTCGTTTTCGTCCAATATCATCGGTGATCGTAAACCCGGCTTCACTGAGCTGAAAGCCAAAGCCATGACTGAGGAACGGATGCAGCGCTTCGCCAAGTTGCCGCCTCTAAACATCAGGCCCAACATGTCATCCCCGAACGTCACCTCAGAATCAGAGCCTATGTCGATAGAAGGATCCACCTCTTGAGCACCCAATATCAATACCAGCTCGGTCGTGACCTTCTATGGGAACAGGCTACTCGATGACTGTGGGACGATTCGTCACCGGGCTGCTCGTCGGACTGGCCGTTTATGTGTCCCATGCCGATACCTTGGCTCAAACAGCCGGAAACCTCGTCATTGTCGGCAATGGGCCGGAGCAAACAACTATCGAAGCCTTGGCTCGAGCCTTTGAAAAAGCCAATCCCCGTGCCTATGTCGACATCCTGTGGGATGAGGATTCCAATCCCTTCCAATCGGTCAAAACAGGCCAGGCTCAGATTGCCGTCACTGGGGCTGAAGATCCGGCTTTATCAGCGACTCAGATAGGGTGGGATGGAATCGGTATTGTGGTCCATTTATCAAACTTCACTAAAGAAGTGACCAAGCAGCAAGCCGCCGACATTTTTTCAGGAAAGGTCAAGGAGTGGTCGGATTTGGGTGGGCCCGAGACGAAGATTCTCTTGATCGATAGGCCACGTAACCAGAACGTTCGTGAAGCTTTTGAAACTCAACTCGGGATAGCGGGAAGAATTTCAGACTCCGCCAAAGTGATCGGCCTCGATGAGGCCGTCGTGAAGACTGTTGTCGGCACCCTTCCGCCCCTCTCCGCAGCGTCCTATATTTCATTGAGTACCGGCCTCTCAGCCGTCTCGGGCGGCGTCGCCGTCCGCTTATTGCCGGTGGATAAGGTCGAACCGGAAGTGCCGACCGTGAAGGACGGCCGCTACAGCCTCCGTCGCCCTCTGTTGCTCCTTTCGAAAAAAGAACCGAACACTCTGGTTGAGGCCTTTGCACAGTTTGCGCTCTCTCCTCCCGGACAAACGATTATCGGAGAAATTTATGTTCCAATGCCGAACAAGTAATTCTCCATCGAAGGAGGTCACGATGTCTCCCCGATTCCTGTTGTTCTTTCTCATGGTCCCATTATCCGGACTCGCCTGCTTTCCCTTACACTCGGCTGCCGAAGAGGGACTGATCGTCGACGGAGCGGGCTATACACTGCACGATACAGAATCGATCAAGGGTCACGATGAACAGAAAGTTGCGAAAGACCCTGTCTGCGACAGCAGCAGAAGACCAAAGATCTTGCACGTGGAGCCCGATGAGGCCAAACCTGGGCACACGATCACCATCAAGGGAGAGAATTTCGGAACGAGAGATTGCTTCCGCGGCGTGGCATTCAGTGCGGCCGGCCCTGCCAAAATCGACTACAAGCTCGTAAACGACACGACCATCGAAGCGATCGTTCCTGATGTCCAGCCCGGCATGTCATTCATTGATGTCGTCGCCGCCGGCGGCAATGCCCGATCAAAAGGCTTTTTGGTGCAGACGAAATAGCGACTCGACAATATTGTCTCGCATCATGTATTTTATGGACGCACATACACTTTCTCGTCTGGGAGTTCATTTCATGCAGACATTCCGGTGCCGTCGAGCTATCCCGGCCGTACTCATGATCGTGAGTCTTTCCGTTTCCTTGCCGGCTTCGGCCAACCCACCCACCAAAGAACGACTTCCTCTGATGCTCAGCGGATCCGGCTGCGTCGGCAAGGAAGTTGAGATGAACAACGTCCTGCAGGCCATTCCTGGCGTGACCGGCGTCTACTTCAACCGCATCCCCGACCATGTGCTCGTAGATATTACCAGCGGCGCCGTGAAGCCGGCTGATGTCGTGCACCGTGTCAACGACGCGGCCACATCGTGGCAATGTAAGGTCGAGCTCATGCAGTCCTGCATCACCGCGGACATGCCGTCCGCATCGACAGCTCCGCATCATAGTGAGTAATAGCGGATATGCGCTTGAGTAGCACCTTCATTGTTTGGATAAGCTTTCAATAAGATTTCGTAAAGGTCTGACCTTGGATCTCACCGTGCCGGCAGCGGTTACGACTGCGGTATTTTAAAAACTTGCCGATGCCTAGGATGTACAAACACCACTTCCCCTTCGCGAAGCACAAGATCGCGGTAACGCTCCTTGGTCAGTTCAACTTCGATAGTCTGCTCCGATTCTAGGACTACCAATTCGACTCGAACTCGCGACCCGGCGGTGAGAATATACCGCACCGTGGCCTCAAACTGCTCGGAATTCGTCCGATATCGATTGAGTTCTAAGTCATGAGGGCGAACAAATGTGACTTCGCGTTCATCCACCGCGCCTGCTGGCAGAACAGAATCTACGTCCGGCAACGGCGGTAAGTTGGCAATGGTCCGTTCCTGTATCGCACGCCCATGAAATACATTGACATCTCCGAGGAATTGGTAGACGAAGGGGGTTGCCGGATTCTCATACACTTCATCCGGTGTGCCAATCTGTTCGACATTCCCCTGATGCATCACCACGACACGATCGGCCACTTCTAACGCTTCTTCCTGATCATGAGTGACGATAATGCCCGTAATGTGCAACTCGTCATGGAGCCTGCGAAGCCAGCGGCGGAGCTCTTTACGAACCTTGGCATCCAGAGCACCAAAGGGTTCGTCCAGTAAAAGGAGTCTCGGTTCCACCGCCAGTGCTCTGGCCAGCGCAACGCGCTGTCGTTGCCCTCCCGACAGCTGGCTGGGATAGCGATCAGCCATCGCCTGCAGCTGCACCAGCCTGAGCAGTTCATGAACTTTCTCCTGTATGCGAACGGCAGAAGGGCGTTGTGCTCGGGGCAGGACGTTCAGTCCGAACGCCACATTATCAGCCACGGTCATATGCCGGAACAGTGCGTAATGTTGAAAGACGAATCCCACGCGGCGTTCAGTGATTCGCTGATCCGTCACCTCCGTGCCATGTAGAAAGATGCGTCCCTGATCCGGCCGTTCCAATCCGGCGAGAATTCTCAGCAACGTCGTCTTCCCGCAACCGGATGGGCCGAGGAGCGCAACGAGTTCCCCCGACTCGACCTGAAGATTGACATCGTTCAATACCGTGAACGTTCCGAACCGTTTGGTGACATGTTCAACGTGAATGCTCATGATGAACTCCTCGCTATTTGCCCCTTACCCCCTTACCGCTGGCTCTTGAGTCGAGTAGCGGAGGCGGTTTTCCGTTCGATCAGCGTCTTCGCCGAGAGTGTCACGAGCGCCAGCAAGGTCAGGAGTGAGGCCACGGCGAATGCCGACACCGCGTTGTACTCGTTGTATAAAATTTCGACATGCAGCGGCATCGTATTCGTTAGACCTCGGATATGACCGGAAACCACCGACACCGCGCCGAACTCTCCCATCGCGCGCGCATTGCACAGGATCACTCCATAGAGGAGGCTCCATTTGATATTCGGCAGCGTCACGCGCACGAACATCTGCCAGCCCGAGGCTCCTAGCGTGATAGCCGCTTCCTCCTCCTCCCGTCCTTGCGATTGCATCAGGGGAATGAGTTCACGGGCGACAAACGGAACCGTGACAAAGATCGTCGCGAGGAGGATGCCGGGCAATGCAAAAATAATCTTGATGTCATGTTCCGCCAGCCACGGGCCCAGCCAGCCTTGAGCTCCGAAGAGCAGCACGTAGATCAGTCCCGAGATCACCGGAGAGACGGCCAACGGCATATCAATCAGGGTAATAAGAGCCTGCTTGCCGACAAACTCGAACTTGGCGATCGCCCAAGCTGCTGCGACCCCGAACACGGCATTCATCGGCACAGCCACGGCCGCCACCAGGAGGGTCAAACGAATAGCCGCAAGGGCATCTTCATTGAGAAACGAATCGATGTAACCGGATAGTCCGTGTTTCAACGCCTCGGTAAAGATGGCGACAAGAGGAATGAACAAAAAGAGCGTGAGGTACAAAAAAGCGGCGAAAATAAGCAACCGGCGGACAGGCGTGCTTTCAGTGGTGAGCGATTCTTTCCACTGTACATCCTTATCGGCGATAATAGTGACGGAGTTCATCTGTTCCTATTGCTGCATGTGGCGGGTACTGCTCCACCACTGAAGGAGATTGATCGCCAAGGCCAGGACGAACGATACCAGCAGCATCACAACGCCCAGCGCAGTGGCTCCCGAATAATCGTACTGCTCCAACTTCGTCATGATCAGGAGTGGGGTAATTTCCGATATAAGCGGTATATTACCCGCGATGAAAATGACCGACCCGTATTCCCCGACGGCGCGCGCAAATGCCATCGCGATCCCGGTCAGAAGGGCCGGCCAGAGCTCGGGGACGATGACCGCTCGAAACGTTTGCCATCGATTAGCCCCCAGCGTGGCGGCGGCCTCTTCAACTTCTTTATCCAAATCCTGCAACACGGGCTGCACGGTACGAACGACGAACGGCAACCCGATGAAGGTCAATGCGATAAGGACGCCCAGCGGGGTGAAGGCCACCTTGATACCCAACGGCTCCAGATATCGCCCGATCCACCCGTTCGGCGCATAGATTGCCGTCAACGTAATACCGGCGACCGCGGTCGGTAAGGCAAACGGAAGATCGACGAGCGCATCAACAAGAGAACGGCCCGAGAAACGGTACCGCACCAATACCCACGCAATGATCGACCCAAAAATCCCGTTGACGAGCGCTCCGACCAACGAAGCACCGAACGTCAGCTGGTAGGACGCCATCGCCCGTGGGTTGGTGACGATGTCCCAGAATTGTTCCCACGACAAGGTACTGGTCCTCACAAAGAGCCCGCTGAGAGGAATCAGCACGATGAGACTGAAATAAAAGAGCGCAAACCCTAGAGTCAGGCCGAATCCGGGAAGAACACTGGGCTGTTTCAGCAAAAGGTGCATCATGTTCCTATCCCTATCAGGCTGTAGTCAACATTCGACATTTCGATGACGCAAAATGCGGGAATTGGTTTACATTGTTCTCCGGCATGTCTCACCGGGGGGTCTTACTGAGCTGCAAATAGACCTGATCGAATGTTCCCCCATCGGCAAAGTGAATCTTATTCGCCTTCTGCCAATCCCCGAAAAACTCCTGCAACGTGAACAGTTCCAACTTTGGGAACTTGGTGTGTCGCGTGGCAACCGACGAAAGGCGGGGACGATAATAATGCCTCGCGGCAATTTCCTGCCCTTCTTCTGAATACAGATACTCGAGGTACGCTTGAGCGACGGTCCGAGTTCCCCTCTTGTCGACAACTTTATCGACGAGGCTCACTGTGGGTTCCGCCAGAATACTGATGGGCGGTACCACAATATCGAACTTGTCTTTTCCGAGATCTTTCCCGCCCAACAAAATTTCATTTTCCCAATTGATCAGGACATCACCGATGCCACGCTCCACAAATGTCGTCGTCGCACCGCGTGCTCCCGAATCTAGAACCGGCACGTTCTTGAACAGCTGAGTGATAAACTCCTTGGCCTTGGCGTCGTCGCCGCCTGATTGCTTCAGTGCGTACCCCCACGCTGCCAAATAATTCCAACGCGCGACTCCCGAAGTCTTGGGATTCGGGGTGATGACTGAAACTCCCGGTTTGATCAGATCGCTCCAATCCTTGATGTTTTTGGGATTGTCTTTGCGGACCAGGAATGCAATCGTCGATGTATAGGGCGCGCTGTTATGGGGAAACCGTGTTTGCCAGTTCGCGGGCAGTAGTGATGTTTTTTCGGAGATCGCATCGATATCGTACGCCAAGGCCAATGTCACCACATCCGCCTCCAAGCCGTCGATGACGGCGCGAGCTTGTTTGCTCGATCCTCCATGAGACTGCATAATCGTGGCCTTTTGGCCGGTCTTAGCCAGCCAGTGTCTGGCAAACGCCGCATTGAATTCTTGATACAATTCCCGCGTCGGATCATATGACACATTGAGGATGACCACCGGCTCAGCGGCATAGATCAACGAAACCCACCAAAGGAAGCCGGTCAACAATACCGTTATAGATACGGAAGCCACCTGTTTTATGCTCACAACATGCTCCTTTCCCTTCTCTCTGCTCATGACCAATAGACATCAGTGGTATCCACCAACGCGGTTGTTGTTTGACCGAGAGTACATGCTTCGCCGGCTTCCTGTGGAATTCCTGAACTCGGCGGTCGCTCGCGAGGATGGTCCAACGCGGCCTGTGCCAACAGGCTGGTCGAGTTCAGCAGCGGAAGAGCCGCCTGTTCGTCGGAGAGAAGCAGAGGGAGTTCAGTGCAACCGAGAATCACCGCTTCTACTCCGTCCGCCGCCATCTCTGCAATCACTTTCTGCAGAAACCGCCGAGATTGGGCTGTGAACAGTCCCGCGATCAGTTCGGCTCTGATAATATGTTGAATTCGAACTCGGTCATCCTTCCTCGGAATCACCGCATTGATGCCCGACTGCTCCAACCTAGGAGAATAGATCGATCCTTCCATAACGATCTGTGTTCCGAGAATTCCGACTCGCCGCCATCCGCGCTGCGCAATTTCTTTCACGACCGGCTCGGCGATATGCAACCACGGAACCGATGACTCAACGAGATCAAAGGCTTTGTGCAGCGTATTATTCGGACAAACAATGACGTCGGCGCCTGCTCGTACCAGCTTGGCTGCCGAATGAGACATCAAAGCGGCGACACGTGCCCAATCATCCAGATCGATCGCATCCAGATACAAGCGAAGTGGGAGCGCGTGCAGCGTGATTTCTGGGTGCATGTTGTGCTCTATGGCTTCATCTGCCTTTCGACACAAGGTTCGGTAGCACAGCGCCGCGCCTTCGGACGTACCGGCCACGATACCGACGTGGAAAGCTCTCAAGTCATCCGTCGTCATACGTCCTCCCGAAACCGGAATGGATACGGCGAGCCTGGTACAGTCTGAGCGCCTGCATCAATCCGGCTGCCTCGTTTCCGGTAATAGACAGGAAGACCACGTCGCGAGGCTTCTCTCCCCGCCGAGTCACCGACCACAACTAGAATGGCCATACATCACCTCAAGATTCGATAACCGGCGACGACAATCTGTTCATGGCCTGCGGACTGTTCATTCACGACTTCGGCGCTTTTGTCGGTGCCTCCAGCGCGTCACGATACCGAATCTGGAGTTCCTCCCGTTGGTTGGCCGTGAATAACTTCCAACCGGAACGGACTCTGTGTAGATACTCTTCCGGCTCAAACGTCGCATGAAATGAGGGAGCCTCTTCCGGCACGTTGGGCATCTCACGGTCGTACTTGCTGATGTCCGGCCCGGGACCATGCCGATCATGAACCTCGCTCAAGTCGAGATAAAGCAGCTTGCCCCTAATGGACAGCCACCCGGTCGTGGTTTCCTCCTGTCCATAGTCAGTCACGTGACTCAGGTGAAAAGACACTCGCTGGTCAGCTGAGGCGATTTCCAAGGCTTTTGAGAGTGCCGGCGCAAGCTCGGCCACCTCCTCATTACGAAATGCCCTCGTCCTCTCAGGCTCGCCGGAATAGAGTCGGTGGAAAACATTGCGGTGTTTCCAAACACGAACCCCTCGTAGCAACGAACCGATCTCGCTCGGAGTCAATTGTGTCGGATGGTCGTTTGAGCTTGAATCAGGATCCGTCTCAAGATACACATGGTTTAATCCTGACTTATAAATCGTGGTTTGCGGTCCAACCGGAGTGCTGACGCAACCGATCACCATAGCAAGACTTGCAATAAGCACTGCACGGACAGACCATGCGACCGACTGATTGTCGGTGATATTTCCTCCGTTCATGGCTGGACCTCCCGTCGCTGTGTGAAGCTGACATCGGAGCTTGCTCCCTCAAATCCATATTTCTTCAGTTCTGTTTGGACGAGGGCGGACATCAAGAAGGAAATCAATTCCCGCGCCCCCGCAATGTTTTGAGCGGTCCATGAAACCGCAATTCCGTAGGCGACCGGCCTATGGCTGTCGGCAGGAGCCGTATCGACGATGCGTACACGTTTTGCCATGAGCGCATCGGTTTGATAGACGATTCCGAGTTCCGCTTCTCCCTTTGAAACGAGATCAAGTACCGCTAGGGAATGTTCCCCATAGATGAACTGCGATCTCAGCCGAGGTTCGAGTTTTCCCTGTCTCAGGAATTGAATCGTATCTTTTCCGACCGCCGAAGCAGCGGGATCTCCGATCGCAATGCGCCTGACCGGAGTGGTCTCAAGATCCTGAATCGAGCCGACCGATGCTGGGAAAGCGGCATTGGTGATCAAAACGAGTGCCGTACGAGCATAGATTTGTTTGATGTCTTGAAGGATTAGCCCTTTCTTTTCCAGCTGATCGATATCCTCGAATTGCGCAGGGAGCAGCACATCAACCGGCGCACCTTCCTCGATTTGTTTGACGATTGTTTTAGGCTGAGCATAAATGACCTGCACGGAAATATCGTGGTTTTGCGCTTCAAAGAGCGGCAATATTTTTCGGAATACATCTTTCAGGCTACTCGCTGCCGCAACGGTGAGGATCTCAGATTGGGCATGGGCGGAGGGAACCACCGGCCCTGTGAAAGCGACGATACCGACGAAGAAAATTATGCGGCTAAAAATATGCGTGAACATCATGGGAACCTCCTTGTATCTCTATCGTTCCATGTACGATTAGAAATAAAACTGATACTGCACGTTGAACCGGTTTTCGACGAGATCCCGACCGAACCCCGGCAAATTCTCAAAGGGGAATCGATCCGGAGCCCGCCCGCCGCTTCCCATCGTGATATTCGAGTAATCGATAATGAGTCGATTATTGTAGGTGCCGTCGAAGCTGTAGCTGACCGCAACGCCCAGCTCTTTGGTCAAGTCCTGTTTTTGTCTGGTCGAAGGATCAAGGATGCCGTATCGGACCGCAACTTCAAGTTTGCGCGGGATCACGTACTTCCCCACTTGCACATACCAGCCCCAAGCATCACCGAGCGACACTGGGGGACCGACGGCGAGCGGACTCGTCGGGATTGTTCCCAGATCGAACGGCTTGGTTTGGCTATCCGCATTCCGTACAATTTGGTCCCGGAAAAATCCTTCGGCTTGAATCGACCAACCGCGGTATTTCGCGATAAAATCCAATTCGGACGTGTGAAAGTCATAGATACCGCCTCCGAGCAACCGGCCGTTATAGGCCTTGACCACTCGTTGACGGAATGCCCGATCGACGATATCGGATCGAATCGAGCTCAGATAATTTTGAGCCGGATCGTAGGCATAGCCGAACGCGATGGCTGACTGCGGAGTACGTGAATTGAGAATATCTCCTTGGCCGTACCCGGGATTACCCGAAATTTTATAGAGCAATCTGACCGTGTACATCATTTCGCCCGTCAGGAAACGGGTATCATAGTTGTATGTTCTTGTGGTCCCGGCATTTGGACCTCCGCCGCCGGTGGGAGGCAGCACATTCTGACTGACTGCCGTACCCTCTCTCGTCAGATTTGCACCGACTCCTCCCCAAATGCCGAAGGCATAGTTGAACCTGTATTTCTCCTCATCGCTCAATATGGTGACTCCCACGTCGCGGCTACCCTGCAGGTTGGATGCAAATACACTTTGCACAGCCATGGGGTCTGCAAAAGAAGTAGTGGCATTGGAACTGATCAGGGCACGATTGAACCATACCCGCTGTTGGCCCGCCTGAACGGTAGCCCAGGGAATGTGCCACGAAGCGATGTATGCATCGAGCAGGTTGGCTCGTCCGCTGCCTCCCTCTTGGTCCCATTCCGTCTGATTCAACGCCACGGAAACGTTGTAACGAAAATCAGGGTCGAAGGCATGGCCCATGAATTGGAGTTGAACACGGGGAGCCGAAAACGTACTCGAATCGCTCTGATGCCGGAACGCGCGATATTCTACTTGGCCACCGAGAATTTCTGGATTCCTGGAATCCCCAATCGTCCCCCAGACTTCGTTGTACCTGCTGTAGCTATACCGGACTTGCGTAAGGAGACGGAGTTTAAGCAAAAACTTCTCCCCGACACGGAAGTTCAATCCATTGTTCACATCGATGGTGAAGTTGGGCTTCGTGAGCCGCTCCCTGGTTTCGATGACCTTGAGGCCCTTACTGTATTCTTCTTCCGTGATCAACCCTTTCAGGTAGAGATACTTCAAGCCAGGGTCTTCCCCTGAATAGTATTCCCACTTGCCGTCTTTCTTGACGAATTGACCCTCCTCTACAGCCTGGGCAGGCGAAACGTATGTATATGGAAGGGAGATCATCATGATCGCAAACAGAACACTTGAACCGGAAATTCTCATGTCGCATTCCTCCATGACATGGGAACTTCCGGTAGTCCGGTCAGTTCTTAGTTGAACAAGTTAAAAGAACTCTCGCACGTCCAGTCGTCTGGACAACTCAGGTCATCATTTGAATACTCCCGTCACAATACTTTTGAACCGCTGTCGCCGGCTCATCGAATTGAGCGCGAAAGTGTGCCGTCAAAGCGTGTCTTTTCTTTTCTTTTCTTTTCTTTTCTTTTCTTTTCTTTTCTTTTCGTTTCGTTCGATCTGCACCACCTTGGAGTCGTGAATGATAATCTCGACGGATCCAAACCGAATCCCTTTCAGCGCGAGCATGATGGCCTGCTCGACAATCCAATCTAAGGAGGGATTCGCTATGTCTTGATCCGATCTGGACATCTTTTATGACTCCTGCTTTGCAATGATCAATTAATCTTTATATTATCGATCATAATTAACAATTAACCTTATACAAAAACTGAAGTTTATAAGTCAACAACATAAATTAAAGATTTTAAACGAGTATACTTATTAATATTCTTATGTATAAAATTCATTGAATCTATTTAAGCTCACCAGAATAGGATAAATTATAATTGACATACGACGTTTTTTATTGATACACCACCATCCATGCGGACACGGGAGCCAATCAAAAAACACGAATACATGGTTCAGTTTTCCAATCACCTGAAAGCGGTCCGGACCAAGCAGGGCTTCTCGCAAGGG
>JACOEH010000053.1 GCA_024998685.1 Nitrospira sp. | reverse complement strand
GGCCTGCCTCATCTGCCATCGGAACCTATGAGGTCATTTTGTTACGCGCTCTAAGGTTGATAGCCTTTTCATAAAGTACCCTTCTCATACCACTCAGGCAAGAATATGGGCTGAATCGATCTGAAGCTCAGAAATCCGCGATGCATTGTAAGAGGTACATAGGTATAACGCAAAACTGAGTCGACCAACTGCATTTCTGAAAAGCGGGTTTACAATCATACATGAGCCGCTTCTTGGTATACGGCGACCCACCAAACCCCAGTCGATTCGCTCGGATGTTCAATCGGCCTAAATATGGAACTCGGAGATGATCTCCCCATTCTTCTCAATAAATGACCCCGCCGACCACCCAGTGCGGGTCATCTGGGATGTCGATCAACAATCGGGGGAGATTCATGCAGGCCACCTAGAAACCGATGTATTCTCCGAAAAGACAGCCCTCCTCCAAAACCGTGATCAACGCCTGAGAATAGGATTGCGCGTCTGCAATTGATCTTTGGCGACACTCGTTGTAAGGTAACGGCCAGCAGGATAAATGATCATGACGAGCGTACACGAACAAGCGTTCCTCGAAAAGCTTCGCCATCTTCCCCCTGAACAGGTGGTAGAAGTAGAGCATTTTGTCGACTTCCTAGTCCAGCGAGGAGCCGAAGAACATCGATTGACGCAGGCTGCCAGCCAAGTCGCGGAACCCGCCTTCTCCCGTGTTTGGGATAATCCCGACGACGCCGACTATGACCGGCTATGAGTTCGGGGAGATCGTCCTCGTCCCGTTTCCCTTCACCGATCAATCCGCCACGAAGCACCGCCCGGCCGTAGTCATCAGCAGTACCGCCTATCATCGGGCGCGCCCGGACCTGATCATAATGGCGGTCACGAGTCAGCAGCCAACCGCGGACGCTCTCGGGGAAGTGGTGATCGAAGACTGGCGGGGAGCCGGACTGCTCAAGCCGTCTGTGCTCAAACCAGTCCTGACGACGATTGATCCGGCGCTAATTCTGAAGAAGCTCGGACGACTGACCGCGTCAGATCAAGTGCACCTGCGACAGGCACTTGCGCAAATTCTCGGCTAGTCCTCTCAACAATGAGGGGCACCATAAGAAGATGGTGCTAACAGCCCTGGTCCTGGTTCACCGTCCTGCTCAATAAACGATGCCGCTGGCTACCCAATGCCGGTCATCGGGGATGTCTATCAACAGCCTGGTGAGATTCATGCGGGCTAGCTGCGAACCGATCTCATCTTCGGTAAAAGCCGCCAGCAGAGAATTGTAGAAATCGCGGCGGAGAATGTCCGGCTCGTTAGCGGCGTACCGGTCGACAATAGTCTGTGCCGCTTCCGGTGATTCCGGACGGAGTAGATCCATGACCAGCACCGGCGCCCCGGGCTTCACGAGTTGTCGAAGCTTCTGCCAGAACTGCAATGGATTCGGCAGATGATGAAGCAGGCTGTTGGATATTACAGCAGCGACGATTCTCGCACCAGCCGTCTCTTCAAACCGTTCGCATTGTAAGGTGATGCGGTCGGCCAGTCCGGCTTGCTTTACTGCTTGCTCTCCTAACTGAATCATCGGGGCAGAAGCATCGATTCCAATGACCTGACAGGACGGATAGAGTTTGGCGAATCGGATCGGAATATCAGCCGGTCCACAGCCGAGATCCAATACCTTGCCTTGAGAAAACTCCGGAAAATATTCCTTGAACCGATCGACGAATCCCTGGTTCTCTTCCGCAAAGTCGGCTCGCGCGTAAGCTTCGGCCTGCGCCGGATCGTCCATGAGTTCCGGCTCTAGTATCCGATTCACGACATACCTCCTATCTCCACTGCATCACCTGGTCGCACCACGCCGCCACGCAGCACCCTCGCATAGACGCGACTCCAGCCCGGGTTTAACTTCTGCGAAATGCGCGAGAAGTCCTCGTCCCGAAACCACCTCTTATTATGGATACAGGGCGTCGTATAGCTCGTCACTTCGAGCAAAATATCGGGACCGATGGTCAACTGCACGCCTGGCCGTACTAGATCCCAGTCCAAGCCGGACAAGGTGAGGTTTTCTCCCGAGAACCCGGAATCGATCGGATGGCCTTCTTTTTGAAGTTGTTCGATAAGTTCGAGCGAATACAGACAGACGGCGCGATCCGGCCCACCATGGAACTTCAGATTGCGCTGACGATCGCCATCCAAACCCCGTTCACCTACCTTGGCTTCCCAAACCGGCAGCTTTGGAACACCTCCGTCGGAGACATTGATCTGATGGACATGTGGATAAGGTGGCCTGCTCGGCATCGTTACGCCTCTGCGTCGCAGGATTCCGGCCTAAAGAATTTCATCGCGACCCAGCCCTCCTCCTGGCACCGTTCCGAGCACGCCAAGCCGAGACCAGAAAACCGATCCACGATCTCGGGCTGCTGTTCGACAAGAATACCGGAGACTATGATTCTCGTCCCTTCCGATGCCGAGCTCACTAAATCGCCGGCGAGGTCCAAGATCGTCTGCCGATCGAGATTGGCAAGTACCAGATCAGCGATCCTTTGTTTCCTCTCCGGCAGATCGTCCAATGTGCCGGCAATGATGTCGATCCGATCGTCCACATGATTCAACGCGAGATATTCTCTTGCACATTCCGCCGCAACCGAATCATGTTCAACGCCGATAGCCGACGCCGCGCCCAGCTTGACCGCGGCGATGGCCAGAATCGCGCTACCGGTCCCTACATCCAAAACCACTTCTCCACCGTGGATTTCTTTTTGCAGCCATTCCAGCATCATGCGGGTGGTCGCATGGTGGCCGGTGCCGAACGCCTGCTTGGGGTCAAGCACGATTTCGATATCCTGTGGGCCCAGCGCGACCGGTTCCCAACTCGGACGAATAATCAATCGACCGATGCGAAGGGCTTTCACGGAGCGAGCCCATGCCTCGTTCCAATTTTGATCCGGCACCTGCCGTACCGAGATCGGAATGTCCGCGATCGATGACGCGAGATCTGCCAGGACCAGGCGAACCGAAGCAAGCCGTGTTTCGTTCCATTGGTCCGCCGGCCAATAGAGATGGACGAACTCTTCATCCTCCCAAGCGCCCTGGATGCCGGGATCATCAAGGCGACTCAGCAACTCGCCTGCGTCGAAGCGCTCTTGAATACAGACGTCAATCCAGTCGTTAGCCATGAACATTTCGACATTGATGAAACGTGACAGGCGCTCCATCCATCGTGGGCCGCCAAAATTTGTTTCTGAAACTCACCGTCGGCATTTGACGTTCCCGTCCGTTCCCAGTAAGGTCGCTTATTATGGCAGGCTCACGCATCGCTCAGATCGAGACGCTGATCCGGCGCACCGATCGCCTCATTTCTCATGGAACCAGGGCCAGCGCAACGTTCACGCGATGGCGGCTGGCCATCTTCCTCATCGGCTTCATTAGCACCGTCGCCCTCTACAAACTCGATTGGTATCACAGCGGCAACCTGGCCCTTGGGGTCTTCCTTGCCGTCTTCGTCACCGTGGCCGCATATCATAACAGGGTGGAAACTCGGATTCACCGGCTTCGCCAATGGAAACAAATCAAGCTGACTCATCTGGCTCGGATGGCGTTGGATTGGGTCACAATTGCTCCAAGGCCCGGTGAAGCTCCGAAGTCTCATCCGTACGCCGCTGACCTGGATCTCTTCGGCGCGCACTCCCTGACACATCTTCTCGACACCACCGTGTCGGACCATGGCCGAGCGCGTTTGCATGGCTGGCTGCTGGAGCAACCCCCTACTCCATCACATTGGCACACACGCCAGTTGTTCGTGAAAGAACTGGCATCTCGCTCTCTGTTTCGCGACCGTCTTGCGCTCGAGGCCCATCTCACGGGAGACCAGGAAATCAACGGCAGGCGATTGACCGCTGTCCTTGAGCATCCGATCGGCTTGCCTCACCTAGACACCATCCTTGCCGTCCAAATCATTCTTGCTCTTGCCACGATCGGCCTGGCCTCAGCTTCGATGCTCGGCCTGCTTCCCGGTTATTGGATGTTTTCGTTCGCGGCCTATGTGTTGATTTACTTCATGACCGATCAAGGGGAAGAATTGCTGGAGCATGCCGTCGGGCTTCATCATGAAACTGAGCGGCTTGCCACGGTCCTTGGTTATATTGAGCGTCATGCAAGGCGACGAGGCACGGTGCTCGCTTCTGTCTGGACGAACCGGATCGGTCAAGCACGTCCCACGCTGCATCTCAACCGCGCCGCACGCACACTCCATGCGATCAGCATCAAGGCACACCCCCTCGTCCATCTGGCCGTCAACGCACTGTGCCCCTGGGATCTCTGGTTCACTCGCCGACTGAGTCGGATCCAGCATGAGATTAAAAACGCCCTCCCTCTGTGGTTGGATTGCTTGGCAGAAGTCGAAGCGGCATCTGCGCTGGCTACCTTTGCCTATCTCCATCCCGATTACGTATGGCCGACTCCCCTCGTCGCAGCCGGCGAATGGAACGGCACACCTCCTGCTTTCCACGCCGACCGACTCGGCCATCCGTTACTGCCGACTAAGACCCGTATTGCCAACGACGTCCATCTGAAGGAACTCGGCTCCATTCACCTGATTACCGGCTCCAACATGTCCGGCAAGAGCACATTCCTACGAACAATCGGTATCAATCTCTGTCTGGCACAAGCCGGAGGTCCCGTTTGTGCACACTCGCTTGAATGGACCTGGAGCCGACTGACCTGTTGCATTCGTGTCGACGATTCACTTGATGCCGGTCTGTCGTTCTTCTATGCCGAGGTCAAACGATTGAAGACGATTCTCGATGCCACCAAAGAAATAACCGCGCCACCCGTGCTGTTCCTGATCGACGAAATCTTCAAAGGCACCAACAACCGGGAGCGGCTCATCGGCAGCCGGGCCTACATTACCGCGCTGTCGCAAGGAAACGGTTTCGGCCTCGTGAGCACCCATGATCTGGAGTTGGCGGATTTGGAGTCCGTCGTGCCGAGACTCATCAATGCGCACTTTCAGGAAACCGTATCAGCCGGCACACTGGAATTTGATTACCGGCTCAGACCAGGCCCTTGCCCCACGACGAACGCGCTGAGAATTATGGAGTTGGAAGGCCTGCCTATTTCCCCGGCACCAAATATCAGGCAAAATGGCCCTCACGAATGACCATTTCCGCCGGTTCTGAAACTCAACCTCTATCACATCCCCTTCGAGGTCTCTTGATCGCCCAATTCTGCGGGGCCTTCAACGATAACGCATGGAAACTGCTGGTCGCCTTGCTCGCCATTCGGCAAGCCACAGCAGGTATGCCGGCGGGCCCCGCCTTGGAGACAGTCACCCAGACGCAAACCGCAATGGCGTTCGTGATTTTTACGCTGCCGTTGGTGCTCCTTTCTCTTGTCGGAGGCACATTGGCCGATCGCGTGAGCAAACGGACGGTCATCATCTCGATCAAAGTCGTCGAGGTCTTCCTTATGGCCGCCGGCACGGTTGCGCTTTGGCTGAATCCCACCGGAGGCGTCCTGCCTTTGGTCGTGTTATGCGGCATGGGCATGCATAGCGCCCTCTTTAGTCCTTCGAAATACGGAATCCTTCCCGAATTGATCCCGCACGAGCGACTTGCTGTCGGCAACGGTTTATTGGAAATGTGGACCTTTGCCGCAATTCTGATGGGAACGGCTGCGGGGGGATTTCTACTACAAATCGCCGGAGGTCAAACCTGGCTGGCCCCGTTGGCATTGACCGGCCTCTCGGTCGTCGGTCTCTCAACCGCCTTGAGCATTCCACACGTATCACCCGCCCGCACGGCCGGCGGTGTGGGAGCTACACTCCAAGGCGCATGGGCGGCGATTCAATCCGAACGAATGCTGCGCATGGCCGTTCCCATGGAAGTCATGTTCTGGACGATTGCGAGCCTGTTCGGACAGAACGTGCTCGTCTATGCCAAAGCCGTCTTGCATCTGTCTGACGCGATGTCGGGTCTTCCACTCACCATCCTGTCGGTGGGCATCGGAATCGGCGCACTCCTTGTCGGACGAATCTCCCGGAACCGGGTCGAGTACGGATTGATTCCTTTAGGCGCCATCGGCGTGTTTCTGACATTGCTGTCGCTCGGCATCCTGGCCCCCCCGCTGGCGGGAACATTCCTCATGATGGGAGTGCTGGGAATTGCCAGTTCATTCATTTTTGTTCCGTTGAACGCCATCCTCCAATGGAAATCTCCCTCCAATCGACGGGGTGCCGTCATTTCATTCTCCAACACATGCGTCTTCACCGGCATCTTGTTGGGATCATTGGTCGGCGGTTCCTTGGCCAACGCCGGCCTCTCGACAACCGGCATTTTCTTGGCCGCAGCCGCAATGACCGTGGGCGGCATAGGATGGGCGCTTTGGTTTTTGCCTGACACGTTGATTCGGCTGGTGCTGGTCCTTCTCACCAACACACTCTATCGGCTCCGCATCATCGGTCAGTCTCATGTTCCACAATCCGGTGGAGCGCTTCTCGTTCCCAATCATGTCTCCTTTATCGACGGCTTGCTATTAATCGCCGGCTTGGATCGGCCCGTACGTTTCGTCGTCGATTCGCAATATACCGAACAGCCGATCTTCAAACCTTTCATGAAGGCGCTCGGAGTCATTCCCATTTCCTCTCATGGAGGCTTGCGGGTGATTCTACGAGCACTCCGCAACGCCGGCACCGCCATCGACAAGGGAGAACTCGTGTGCATCTTCCCTGAAGGCCAGATTACTCGTACGGGAACGTTGTTGCCGTTCCGGCGGGGTTTCGAACGGGTCCTGAAAGGACGGACAGCTCCCATCATCCCGGTTCATCTCGACCGCGTGTGGGGCAGCATTTTCAGCTTCAATCATGGCCGCTTCCTATGGAAAGTGCCGGAACAACTTCCATATCTCGTGACCGTCTCGTTCGGCACGCCGCTGCCGCCGGGTACACCGGCGCACGAGCTGCGCGGGAAAATTCGCGAGCTCGGCGAAGCAGCCTGGCAACTCAGGAAACCGAGTCGCCGACCGCTTCATCGCGAATTTATCCGCTCAATGCGTCGTTATCCTTTTCGCCTGGCTATGGCCGACCAGAATCGCCCCCACGTCTCATCCTTGCAAGCGCTCATCGGATCGATCGTCCTGGCGAGAACCCTTCAGTCGTGTTGGAAGGACCAACAACGAGTGGGCGTCTTGTTGCCGCCCACCGTCGCCGCAGCCTTGGTGAATGTCGCCGCACCTCTCTGCGGAAAAACTATCGTGAACTTGAACTACACGGTGGGGAAATCCGGATTGGAAGCCGCCGTAGAACTGGCTGGCTTGCGCACAGTCGTGACAAGCCATGTCTTCGTTGAAAAGGCCAAACTTGAACTGCCGGATGGGCCATCGATCGTTTGGCTGGAAGATCTGGCCGCGACGATCCGCAAGGGCCAGAAAGTGCTGGCTGCCCTGCTGGCTCTCTTCGCTCCCTGCCGCGTCATCGAACGCGCCTGCGGGCAGACAACACCGCTCACTCCCGACAGCATGGCCACGATCATCTTCAGCAGCGGCAGCACCGGAGAACCCAAAGGCGTCATGCTTTCGCACTTCAACATCGATGCCAACAGTCAGGGTGCCATGCAAGTGCTCCATTTCTATCAGAACGAACGAGTCCTCGGCATTCTGCCGTTCTTCCATTCGTTCGGCTACATGGTGTTCTGGTTTGTCATGTCCAATAATGCGGCGATGATCTTTCACCCCTCTCCACTCGACGTGGCGGCGATCGGCGAGCTCATCCGACGGTATCGGATCACCTTTATCGTCACCACGCCGACGTTCCTGCAACTCTATTCACGCCGCTGTACGCCGGAACAATTCAGTTCGGTGCGGGTGATTCTCACCGGCGCGGAAAAACTGTCGACCCGACTCGCGGAGGCCGTTGAAGACAAATTTGGGATCGGTCCGATCGAAGGCTATGGAGTCACGGAATGCGCCCCTGTCATTGCCGTCAACTGCCCGGACTTCCGCGCAGCCGGCTACTATCAACCGGCCTCACGCCGAGGCACCGTCGGTCAGCCGCTTCCCGGTGTGTCGGTGCGGATCGTCGATCCCGATAGTTACGCGCCGTTGCCGACCGGCACACCCGGCATGTTGCTCGTGAAGGGACCGAATGTGATGAGCGGTTATCTAGGGCGCGAAGATCTTACCGCTCAGGTCATGCGGAACGGCTGGTACATTACCGGTGACATCGCCTCTCTGGATGAAGACGGATTTTTGACGATTACCGACCGGCTGTCACGTTTCTCAAAAATCGGCGGCGAGATGGTCCCCCACGGCAAAGTCGAAGAAGCCTTGCAACAGGCTGCTGAAGCCGACACGCAAGTCTTTGCGGTGACCGGTCTACCCGATGAAAAAAAGGGAGAGCGGCTGGCCGTCCTCCATACGCTTGAGGAATCCCGCATTCCTCCCATCCTGGAGAAGATCTCGGCGAGCGGCCTGCCCAATTTATTCATTCCCGGAAAGCACCAGTTCGTCAAGGTCGACGCGCTACCGATCCTCGGAACCGGCAAACTCGATTTACGAGGCGTCAAGCGCATTGCGATGGAACGACTCTCTTCAAGTGAAACATGACGATTAATGGTTTGTTTGGTTCATTTGGTTTGTTTGGTTCCTCTGGTTTCTTCGTTCCTGACGATTTGTCCGACCAACCAAACAAACGCGATAAACCAAATAAACCAGATAGACCTGACGGCCTTTGACGAATGACCAGCAAGTCCTTGATCGATTGCCATGTCCATCTCGCGGCCTTGCCGGACGGCGACAACGGTTGCTTCATCTCGCCGAGACTCCTTCGAAGCCCGCTCTTCCGTTTTCTCCTGTGGAAACACGACCTCTCACCGGCACACCCGCGCGAAACCAACCGGAAATATCTCGAACATTTGCTGGCGGAGCTACGCGCCTCACGGCATGTTTCGAAAGCGGTGCTGCTCGGCATGGATGGATATTACGACCGGACCGGCCTGCTCAATCGGCAGCATACGGACTTTCTCGTCGGCAACGATTACGTCTTCAAGACCGTCCGAGCTTATCCGGATATGTTTCTTGCCGGCCCGTCGATCAATCCGCAGCGTGAAGATGCCATTGATGAAGTTCACCGCTGTGCCGATGCCGGAGCCGTCCTGATCAAAGTCTTGCCGAACGCTCAGCACTTCGATCCTGCCGATGAGAAATATAGATCATTTTATCGGGCGCTGGCGCAACGAAGATTACTCTTCTTGAGTCATGTCGGCTACGAATTCAGTCTAATCGGCAAGGACCAATCGCTCGGGGATCCCGATCGGCTCCGCCCGGCATTGGAAGAAGGAGTGACCGTCATCGCGGCTCATGCCTGCAGTTATGGCCTCATGTTTTATGAAAAATTCATTCCAACCTTCCGGGATTTGTGCTCGAGTTATCCAAACTTCTATGCCGACATTTCAGCCCTCACCCAGCCGCATCGATTGAAGATGCTGCTACATCTCCGGCATCACCCGGAACTTCAATCCCGTCTCCTCTTTGGAACCGACTATCCACTGTCGGTCTTCCATATGGCGGCCTGGGGACGCGTCGGCTTCGGCAAGTTGTGGAACATGATTCGCACAAAGAACCGCTTCGATCGACAAGTTGAGGTCTGTGAAGGACTCAATCTTGGCTTTCGCTCACTCGGAGATCTGCTGCAGACTCAGCGATTCGTGGAGACGACCAGTGAAGGATCGTGACGTGACGAATACGAGTAAGAGACAGTTCGTCCTTACAATAAAGGAAAGGGCCGTCCCTCAGAGAAGGACGGCCCTTTGATATCCCAAGATGTTCAGTTCAGCTATGGACTGACTGAGATCCGATCTTTGATCAGATCAAAGGTTTCTTTTGGAACTATGCTTTTCGCCACCAATTCACCCTTCACGCGATAGGGGCGATTGTTGACGATGCGATCGGCCTCATCTTGCTTCAATCCGAGAAAGAGGACCATGTCGTTCGCTGAAACCTTATTAATGTTCATCGCCGCCGAAGCCGCTGCCTGAGGAGCCGTCGCAGTTCCTGGTGAAGCCTGGTTTGGAGTCACGGTCGCCGTTTGAGGCGGCCCCCCGGCATTGGAACGATCCTTGAGCTCCTTTTGGTAACGGGCGACCAGTGATTTCAGCGTGTCGTTATGGCGTTTCACGTCCTGATATTCCTGCCGCACGTTCTTATTCTGTGCCGATAACGCTTTGACTTTATCCTCGAGTTCCTTGGTTCGTCCTTCGATCGCGCCCCGCTCGGCGTCGCGTCCGTGCTCAACGCGCTGGAGTTCATCGCGGGCCGATTGCGCTTCATTCCCGAACTTCGCGTTCAGTTCTTTGAGGGTTCGGACCTGTTGCTCCATGGCGCTCTTCTGTTGGCGGGTCTTCTCCAGTTCCATTTTGACGTTGTCTGCCTCGGCCAACGCATCTTGGTATTTCTTGTTGGATACGCACCCCGTGGTCAACACCGCCCCAACCAACACTATCGCCGTCCACTCGCATCTCATGCGATCCTCCCTCCATCCAAATCAAAACCCTACGGTTTGTCTGTGTATCATGTGGAACATCACTTCCACTCGGCTGCAACCGTAGTTCTTCCGATGCCTGTTCACATCTCCTTGTGTGTATGCCAACATCCGGACGTTGTCAACATATTTGCTTTGTGGGAATCGATGCTGTTCCAACACGACTATCAATGACAAACCGTCTGTGCTTGACGAATCGTCGTTGCTCTGTGATCATCGCTCACATTCTACCAGAGATTGAACCACTCGCTCACTATTTCTAAATCCCAACATGGTGTACGCATGAATGAATGGAGCCCAACGCTCGCAGTGATACTGGGAATCGTCGAAGGACTCACTGAGTTCCTGCCCGTCTCGTCCACGGGACATCTTATCCTCGTAGGCCATGCTCTCGGCTTCACCGGAGACGTCGCCGCCAATGCGGAAATCTCCATCCAGCTGGGTGCGATTCTTGCGGTCATCGTCTTTGAACGGGAGAAAATCCGGCGGCTTCTGTCAGGCGCCTGGCAGGAACAGAAAGCGTTGCATGCAGCTTCGGCAAACCAGCCTCGTGCCGCATGGTCCGACCGCGTCAAGGCCTCCATGCGCAGCTATCCCAACGTATGGTTCTTATTGGGACTCGGAATCGCCTTCCTGCCCGCGGCCATACTCGGCCTGTTGGCACATGGATGGATCAAATCGTATTTGTTCACTCCTCAAACAGTGGCGGCGACTTCGATCCTCGGGGGGATCATCATCCTCATCGTTGAAGCCACGAAACGAACCAGCCGGACGATGAGCCTGGATCAGGTGTCGGCGGTCCATGCCTTCTGGATCGGCCTGGCACAATGCGCCTCTCTGATTCCCGGTATGTCCCGCTCCGGCTCAACCATCATCGGAGGCCTGCTCGCCGGTCTCGATCGAAAAGTGGCCACGGAATATTCATTTTTTCTCGCACTCCCGACCATCGTCGCAGCCACAGTCTATGAAACGTGGAAGGCACGGGGCGCGTTTACCGACCAAGATTTTTGGGCGCTTGGCCTCGGCATGCTCGTCTCATTCCTGGTAGCCTGGGCCGTGATCGCCGCTTTTTTGACCTATGTCCAACGGCACACCTTGCGTGTCTTTGCGTACTATCGTATTATTCTCGGGATTTTGGTCATCTTGGTCGTCCGCTGAAAGGAGTTGTTCATGTCTTCCGATACACTTCATGTCTACGATACGTGGGTCAACGGCAAGAGCGGTCGCATTCACTTCGATGTCATGACGACGAATGAAGCCACCGCCCTCACACTCGCCAAGGAGTACCTGATCAGCATCGGGGAACCCACTGCGACGGTGACGACGAAAGAATGTCAATTCTGTCACAGCGAACCGCTGTTCATGTTCTCGGCGGAGCAGCAAAAACAAGCCAAAGAAAAAGGCGGATTTATCGTCCGAATGCCGGCCTAACCCGAGTTTTTAGTGTTGAGTTTTGAGTTCAACTCAGCACGCACAACTCAAACTAAAAGTCCTCACTGTAATTACGGGACGGAAGAGGTCTCGGAGGCAGTGGGAGGATCGGTCCGCTTCTCAAAGGCAAAGTGAATGATCAAGAAGATCACTCCGACGGTGATCGCAGAATCCGCTACATTGAACGCAGGCCAGTGATAATTTTCGACATAGATATCCAAAAAGTCGATCACTTCTCCAAACCGCAGCCGATCGATAAGGTTTCCGATTGCGCCGCCGAGAATTCCCGCAACACTGACACGACCCATCCAATCCTGTTCCGGCATCCGTAACAGAATCGTGCCCAGCAGCCCAAGGGCAAAGATCGACGTCAACCCAAAGAAGACCATCCGAAACGCGTTGCTGCTCCCGGCCAAGAGGCCGAATGCCGCCCCTGGATTTCGGATATACGTCAGGCTGAAAAGATTGGGGATGACGGAGATCGATTCATGGAGCCGCATGGTTTGCATGATCTGCTGTTTGGTCAGCTGATCAAGAAAAATGATGCTGCCGGTCACCGACGCGAGCGCCAGATTGCGAAGGCCTGACGCACTCAACGGATCGCCTCCACGCATCGATCACACAGTGTTGGGTGGGCGGCATCCTTGCCGACCGCTTCTCGATAGTTCCAGCAACGTTCACACTTGCGATGCGTCGACTTGGTCACGGAGACGGTGAAATCGGTTGTCGCATCGGCCCGTTGTTCGACGGTCACCTGCGACACAATAAATAACGCGCCCAAGTCCGCACGTGCGACGTCCAGCCATTGACCGGTCGGCACATCGGTTATGAGATGAACATGGGCTTCGAGCGAGGAGCCGATGACTTTCTCACGGCGCCGCTCCTCCAGCACGCCTTGCACCTGCGTACGATATTTCAGCAGCCGCTCCCATCGCTCTGCCAGTTTCCCATCGGCCCATGCCGGATCGAGATCGGGAAACGGGGCGAGATGCACGCTCGCCGTTCCCTCCCTCCCAGGTACCTGCACGGCCAACGTTCTCCAAATTTCCTCCGCCGTAAAACTCAACACCGGCGCCATGAGTTTCGCCAGAGCCACAATGATGTCGTACAGGACGGTCTGAGAGCTGCGACGCTCAGGTGCATCCTTGCGGAACGTGTAGAGCCGGTCTTTCAGAATGTCGAGATAGACGGCGCTGAGATCCACTGAACAGAAATTGTTCAGGGCATGAAAAATCATGTGAAACTCAAAGTCTTCATAGGCTCGACGCACTTTCGTGATCAGCTCCCCGAGACGCAACAACGCCCATCGGTCCAGGTCCGGCAGTTTTTCATGGGGAACACGATGCGTTGCCGGATTGAAATCGTACAGATTGCTCAGCAAGAAGCGGGACGTATTGCGGATCTTCCGATAGGCTTCGATCAGATGATTTAGAATTTCCTGTGAGATGCGGAGATCTTCACGATAGTCTTGAGCCGCCACCCAAAGCCGGAGGATTTCCGCACCAGACTGTTTGATGACATCCTGCGGCGCGACCACATTCCCGGCCGACTTGGACATCTTTTTACCCTGCCCATCCACGACAAAACCATGGGTCAATACCGCCTGATAGGGCGCCCGATGATCGGTCGTGACCCCGGCCAGTAAGGCGCTATGGAACCAGCCGCGGTGTTGGTCGGAGCCTTCAAGATACAAATCAGCCGGCCACCACTTCCTCGGTTTCAGCACGGCCGCGTAACTGACGCCTGATTCAAACCAGACGTCGAGAATGTCATGCTCTTTTTCAAACTGGATTCCTCCGCACTTTGGACATGTCGTTCCAGCAGGCAGCAAATCAAGCGCGGATCGTTCAAACCAGACGTCCGCCCCTTTGGATTCCATCAATGCTGCGACATGTTCAATCACGACAGGGGCGGCAAGGACATCATGACAGGTCTTGCAAGTAAACCCGGGGATCGGCACCCCCCACACCCGCTGACGAGAAAGACACCAGTCCGGCCGGTTTTCAATCATGCCGAAAATCCGATCACGACCATAGCTCGGAATCCATCGAACCTGTTCAATCTCCGTTAGGGCCTCCCTCCGCAAATCGTTTGTCTCCATGGACACGAACCACTGTTCGGTCGCACGAAAGATCACCGGGCTCTTGCACCGCCAACAGTGCGGATACGAATGGCTCAACGAGCCATGTCCGAGCAGACGTCCATTCGCCTGCAGATAGTCGACGATTTTTGGATTCGCCTTAAATACGTGCTGACCCGCGAATTCCTTCACGACCGGCGTGAACCGTCCGGCGTTGTCGACCGGAGCCAGGATTTCGAGACGCTCGCCGGGTGAAGCCTTGGCGTTGTGCTCGAGCACGAGGAGATAGTCTTCCATACCGTGTCCTGGCGCGATGTGAACGCAGCCGGTCCCTTGCTCGAGGGTGACAAAATCACCAAGCAGAATCGGTGATAGGCCGGTAGACAACGGGCGTTGCGTCTCCAACCCCTCGAAGCCCTCCCCGCCTTTCCTCACCCCCAACACCCGATGGTCTTCGAACTTGCAAGCGTTGGCTACGCTCTCGATCAACTGCTCGGCCATCACGAAAATTTCATCTCCCACGTGCAGGAACGCATAGTTGATGTCGCGATGAAGACAGACCGCTTGATTCGCCGGGAGGGTCCAGGGCGTCGTCGTCCAAATGACGACGGAAATCGATTTCGTTCCTTCCGGAAAGGAAATACCAGGGAAGGTCATACCGAGAGCGGACGGTGAGGTGACGACCGGGAACTTCACATAGATCGATGGAGACGTGTGGTCATCGTACTCGACCTCCGCTTCCGCCAGTGCTGTTTGATCCTGTGTGCACCAGAGCACCGGCTTGAGGCCTTTGTAGACTCCGCCACGCTCAACAAATTTTCCAAACTCACGAATAATCGTGGCTTCATAGCTTGGCGTCATGGTGAGGTAAGGACGTTCCCATTCTCCCAATACTCCGAGGCGTTTGAATTCGTCCCGCTGAATATCGACGTACTTTTCGGCATAGGCGCGACAGAGTTTGCGGATTGCTGAGACATCCAGATCTTTTTTCTTTTCACCAAGCTCCTTCATCACTTGATGTTCGATCGGCAAACCATGACAATCCCAACCAGGCACATATGGTGCCTGGAAGCCGGCCATGGTCTTAGACTTAACGATGATGTCTTTCAAAATCTTGTTCAATGCGTGCCCGATGTGGATACGGCCGTTGGCATACGGAGGGCCATCGTGGAGCACATACCGAGGCCGTCCATGCCCCATTGCCTGAATCTGCTCATAGAGCTTCTGTTGCTCCCACCAGGCCAACATCTCAGGCTCGCGCTGCGGCAGATTGGCCTTCATCGGGAAATCGGTTTTCGGAAGATTGAGCGTTGATTTGTAATCCATAGATAATGGATCCGAGCATTCCCTGAATGATCATACTGAATCGATGGACTATACCGGAAGGAAGGGGGGAGGCACCAGCCC
The DNA here is from genome assembly GCA_024998685.1 of Nitrospira sp. Lineage (GTDB taxonomy): Bacteria > Nitrospirota > Nitrospiria > Nitrospirales > Nitrospiraceae > Nitrospira_D. The sequence continues at coordinate 16,685 of JACOEH010000053.1, read as the reverse complement.
TAACTGACGGCCATCATGCGATCAAGCGCAACCTTCGCCCAGCGTTTGTCGTCTTCCGGCACCACAATACGGTTGACGACCTGGCCTTCGGCAAGATTCTCCATCGCCCAGCAGAGGTGCGCCGCATCGATTCGGAACATGGTGGCGCACTGACAGACCGTGGATGACAAGAAGAACACTTTCTTATCGGTGAGTTCATGCTTCAGTCGATTGACGAGATTCAATTCCGTCCCAATCGCCCATGTCGTGCCGGCCGGCGCGGCGGTCACCGTGCGGATGATGAACTCGGTCGATCCGATAAGATCCGCCTTATTGACCACGTCTTCGTGACATTCTGGATGCACAATGACCTTGCCGTCCGGGTACTGCTTGCGGAAGTGGTCCACATGAACCGGTTGAAACATCTGATGGACGCTGCAATGACCTTTCCATAAGATCAGTTTGGCTCGTTTGATGGCTTCCTTGGTATTCCCGCCGTTGGGTTGATAGGGGTCCCACACGATCATCTGTTCGCGGGGAATGCCCATCTTGTTCGCCGTATTACGGCCCAAATGCTCATCAGGAAAGAAGAGAATTTTTTCTCGCCTGGCCCAGCACCATTCAATCACAGCTTTGGCATTGGAGGACGTGCACGTGATTCCCCCATGTTCACCACAAAACGCCTTGAGCACCGCAGCGGAGTTGACATAGACCGCCGGCATCACGGTATCTTCCACGGAAACCACACGTCCCAACGCTTCCCAACTCTGGTCAACCTGTTCGATCGCCGCCATATCGGCCATTGAGCAACCCGCGGCCATGTCCGGCAGAATGACCGTTTGTTGAGAGCGGCTGAGGATGTCCGCCGTCTCGGCCATAAAGTGGACGCCACAAAAGACGATGTAAGGGCGTTCGGACCGTTCGGCGGCCAATTTCGCCAACAAAAGCGAGTCACCGCGAAAATCGGCATGCTGGATGACTTCGTCCCGTTGGTAATTATGACCCAGGATCATCACCCGCTCACCAAGTGCGCTCTTGGCCGCTGCTGTCCGACGGTACAATTCCTCCGCCGATTGCGTCTGGTACTCGGTGATTGGCCTCGCGAATGTCGCAGTAGCCGCCACAATATTCCCCCGACCGTAAGGAAATTCATTTTACGATAGCCTCTCTCCACAATCAACGAATGGCCCTATGAGGAAAAGTCCTAGCCGGCCGCCCCAAATGATAGTGGACGGAATGGGTCTAATAGCCGATTGACTTGGCTCATCTCTGAGGAATACGATCAGCACCAATAGCTAGAGCTAGGGGGGCCTTGAGGCTGAGAGTCCGAACGATCGGACGACCCTCACAACCTGACCTGGGTAATACCAGCGTAGGGAAGCCGGGACGACAGCGGATCTTGTGAGGTTCAGCCGCATTCCCCCACGCTTGGGAATGCGGCTTTTTTATTGCGCGAATACCGCGTCGGTTTTGAGCTCCGGATATCGGCCAACCATGAAAGGATCTCTTTATGAGCATCCCGACTAATACAACGACGAATACAAATGGATCCGTTAACGGGACTGGGATCCCGACTTCCCCATTGACCACGACGCCCTTTCCGGCATCGGGGAAAGTCTATGTGGACGGTCAGCAGCCGGGGGTCCGTGTCCCGATGCGAGAAATCAGTTTGACACCGACGAAAGGGACCAATGGGACGGGATCAAACAATGCTCCTGTTATCGTCTATGACACCTCAGGTCCTTATACTGATCCCGCCGTCACGATCGATGTCCGTGAAGGACTTGCGCCATTGCGACGCCCTTGGGTGTTCAGCCGACAGGATGTTGAAGAGCTGCCACAGGTCAGTTCAACCTACGGCCGCATTCGTGCGACCGATCCGAAGCTGGCCGAGCTTCGCTTTCACCACATCCGTAAACCATTGCGGGCGAAACCCGGCAGAAACGTGACCCAACTGCATTATGCACGAAAAGGCATCGTCACACCGGAAATGGAATTTATCGCCATCCGTGAGAACCAATCGCGCCATACCGAATCCGAGGCTGCATCCCGGAACGGCCATGGCGGTGGTCAACCGAGCGGCGACGCGCGGATATGGACTCAGCATCCTGGATTTGCCTGGGGCGCCGTTATTCCCCGTGTGATCACGCCGGAATTCGTGCGCGACGAGGTCGCCCGGGGACGCGCGATCATCCCATCGAACATCAACCATCCGGAAAGCGAACCGATGATCATCGGCCGGAACTTCCTCGTCAAGATCAATTCCAACATCGGCAATTCCGCCGTCGCCTCCTCCATCGAAGAAGAAGTCGAGAAAATGATCTGGTCGACTCGCTGGGGCGCCGACACCGTAATGGACTTGTCGACCGGCAAGAATATTCACGAAACGCGCGAGTGGATCATCCGCAATTCACCGGTCCCGATCGGAACGGTGCCGATCTATCAAGCGCTCGAAAAAGTGAACGGCAAAGCGGAAGATCTGACGTGGGAAATTTTTCGCGATACCCTGGTCGAACAGGCGGAACAGGGCGTCGATTACTTCACGATTCACGCCGGCGTGCGCCTAACCTATGTGCCGATGACTGCAAATCGAACGACCGGGATTGTGTCGCGCGGCGGGTCGATCCACGCGAAATGGTGTCTGGCTCACCACCAGGAAAACTTCGCCTACACGCATTTCGAAGAAATCTGTGAAATCATGAAGGCCTACGATGTCGCGTTCAGTCTCGGTGACGGACTCCGACCGGGATCAATCGCCGACGCCAACGACGACGCGCAGTTTGCCGAACTCGAGACATTAGGCGAGCTGACCAAGATCGCATGGCGGCATGACGTCCAGGTCATGATCGAAGGACCGGGCCATGTGCCCATGCATATGATTCAGGCCAACATGGAAAAGCAGCTTGAGGCCTGCCAAGAGGCTCCGTTTTATACCTTAGGCCCACTGACGACCGACATTGCCCCCGGTTACGACCATATTACATCGGGCATCGGCGCTGCCATGATCGGTTGGTACGGCTGCGCCATGCTGTGCTACGTGACTCCCAAAGAGCATTTGGGCTTACCGACTCGCGAGGACGTCAAGACGGGCGTCATTACCTATAAAATTGCGGCGCATGCGGCCGATCTGGCCAAAGGTCACCCCGGCGCTCAAGCGAGAGACAACGCGCTATCGAAAGCGCGCTTCGAGTTCCGTTGGGAAGACCAATTCAACCTCTCCCTTGATCCGGAAACAGCCCAGCAGTTCCATGACGAAACGCTCCCTGACAACGCCGCCAAGGTCTCGCATTTCTGTTCGATGTGCGGACCGCATTTCTGCTCCATGAAAATCACGCAAGACGTCCGAGAGTATGCCGCGCAGCTCCAAGTCGATGAGCAGCAAGCGATTCAGCTCGGCATGAAGGAGAAAGCCGAAGAGTTTAAGAAAACCGGTTCGGAAATTTACCGGTAGGAGCACCACATGGCCAAACCGCGACCGGCCCCGTTACGGGAAAGAGACATCACCCGGCAGATCGCCCGGGAATACTATAAAGAGTTTGATCAGCTGATTGAAAGCGACGTGATCATCGTCGGTGCGGGACCATCTGGACTTATTTGCGCACGCGATTTGGCCGCGATGGGATTTCGCACCGTCCTCATCGAGCAAAGCCTGGCGCTCGGTGGTGGATTTTGGTCCGGTGGGTATCTCATGAACAAAGCCACTATCTGCGAGCCGGCCAATGAAATCCTCGAAGAGATCGGCGTGCCTTGTAAGCGGATCAAAGAGTGTGACGGGATGTATATGGTCGATCCACCGCACGCGACAGGGGCCTTGATTGCTGCCGCGTACAATGCCGGCGCCAAGATCATGAACCTCACGCGCGTGGTCGATTTGATCCTGCGCAATGGCGGCCTTTTGGAAGGAGTCGTCGTCAACAGCACCACCGTCGAAATGGCGGGTCATGATATCATCCATGTCGATCCCATCGCTCTTGAAAGCAAGGTCGTAGTCGATGCCACCGGCCACGATGCTGTTCTGGTCGAACTCCTTCACAAGCGGAACCTGTATAATAAGGTCCCGGGAAACGGTGCCATGTGGGTCGCACGGTCTGAAGAAGAGGTGATGGATCGTACCGGAGAAGTGTATCCAAATTGCTTCGTCATCGGATTGGCGGTCGCCGCCGTATATGGTACCCCCAGAATGGGCCCGGCCTTCGGCTCGATGCTGCTGTCCGGACGATATGGAGCGGAATTGATTAGGAAGAAATTGAAACAGGAGTAGCGCCACAGAGTGTATAGCATGTAGCTTATGGCAGAAACGTTAAGAAATCCTGTTCCATGCCATAAGCCATTTGCCATACGCCATAAGCTCCTACAGATCCTCATGGATATTCAAGATTTTTTGATCCAAGGCGAAGGGCGCGAGGAAGACAAGCGCCAGGCGTGGGATCTCTTTCAGCAGGCCTATGAACAACAGATGAAGCGTGAACTTGAAGAGGCCGTCAACCTGTACAAGAAATCGCTGGCCACCCATCCCACTGCTGAAGCCTATACGTTCTTGGGATGGACCTATAGCTGGATGGGACGAATTGACGAGGCCATTGATGAATGCCGCAAGGCTATCGCCCAGGATCCGGACTTCGGCAACCCCTACAATGATATCGGCGCCTATCTGATTGAGAAGGGTGAATTCGACGAAGCCATTCCCTGGTTTCAGAAGGCGATACAGGCCAAGCGCTACGAGAGTCCGGCCTATCCCCACCTCAATCTCGGCCGCGTGTACGAGCGAAAAGGAAACTGGACGGAAGCCATCGATTCGTATAAGAAAGCGCTCGCGCTGGATCCGAACTATGCGCTGGCTCGGAAGGCGCTCGGGCGGTTGGTCAGTTCTCTGAACTGATGCTGTTTGGTTCTTTTCGTTTGTCTCGTTTCTTTTGTTGAGGACTTTCACCAAACATACCAGATAAACCAAATGAACCAAACAAACCAAAAAACCATCCTCGTTGCCATTACCGATCTATTTTTCTACACCAAAGTCCGAGACGCATTGCGCCAACCGGAATACCGGCTTGAAAAAGCACGTACACAACAGGATATTGTCGACAAAGCCCTGTCCGTCAACCCAGGGGCGATCCTCTTCAATATGAACGACCTGACTCTTGACGCCTTTCAGGCGTTGGAGAAGCTGCAAGCCGATCCACGACTGAAGGGCATTCCGACGTTGGCCTTTGCCAATCACGAAGAAGTCGATACCTGGAACCGTGTGAAAGCGCTGGGCGTGACGAAAGTCGTCTCTCGCAATGAATTTTCTGCCCGGACAAAAGACCTGGTGGAAGAAGTCCTCGCGGCTAAGCCTCAGCAATCACCGTCCGGCGCAACATCAAATGAGAAGCCGATGAAACGATCCCGGCTTCATGGGCAACATGCCCGACTTGGAGCGACGTTTGAGGACATCACCGGCTGGGACATACCGGCTCACTACGGCGATGTCATAGCCGAACATCGGGCCGTCCGCCAGTCAGTGGGGATAGCCGATCTCTCTCATCGCGGCAAGCTCCGTGTCACGGGCGAGGATCGCGTGAAGTGGTTGCAAAGCGTCATCAGCAACGACATCCTTTCCCTCCAACCAGGACAAGGCCGCTATTCCAGCCTGTTGACCCACAAAGGCAAGATGCTCACATACTTCCGTGTGTATATGCAGACAGAAGCCGTCATGTTGGAGGATGTCGGCGAAATCGGGGAAACGACATTCCAGACCTTACGCAAATTCCTGCTCTATGGGACCAAAGCCAAGATGGAAAACTGTGCCGAGAGCTGGGGATTGCTGTTGATCAGCGGACCGAAGGCCCCGCATGTGATGCAATCCGCGTTCGGGGTGGACGTCACGGATTTAAAGCCGGTCGATTTTGTCACCGCACAGATCGGCGGGCATCATGCTCTCGTGTTACGCACCGAAGAAACGGGAGAGATTGATATCGAGGTGCTGCTTCCCACGGATAGTCTCCTGACAGCCTGGACCAGTGCCATACAGGTAGGGAACAAATTCGGCATGAGGGCCATCGGAAGCCATGCGCGAGAGGCCTTACGCATTGAAGCCGGCTTCCCGAAAGCCGGGCCGGATTTGAACGAAGAGATTGTTCCGCCCGAAGCCAATCTTGAGGAAAAGGCTTTCAGCTTGAACAAAGGATGCTATCCGGGACAAGAAGTCGTTGCGCGCATGGATACATACGGCAATGTGCGCCGCAAGTTGGTCGGGTTGGTCCTTGTAGATTCAGGCGTTCCGCCGCATGGAGCCAAACTCTATAGCGGTGCTCGCGAGGTTGGCTGGATCAGCAGCGCAGTCCGTTCCCCCCAGGTCAACAAGACCATTGCTTTCGGATTTCCCCTGCGAGACTTCAGTAAACCCGGCACCGAACTGACTGTGGAATTCGAGAGCGGCAGACATTCGGCCACTGTGCAGACCCTGCCCTTCTACACCAAGCATTAACACCAGACCCCGCAAAGATCTATGTCCGTTGATGAACAGGAAGACAGCGTACAAACCACTCCGTATCAGGAAGCGGGTGAACTTGCGGGAATCACCCGCTTGGTGAACGAATTTTACCTCAACATGGATACGCTGCCTGAGGCTGAAACCATCAGAAGCATGCATCCTCCGGATCTAAGCGAATCGCGCAAGAAGTTGACCTATTTCCTGTGCGGTTGGCTTGGAGGCCCCAAGCTATTTCAGCAGCACTATGGGCCGATCAACATTCCGGGATTCCACAAACAGTTCCCCATTGGGTACGAAGAACGCGATGCCTGGCTGCTCTGCATGCAACGAGCCATTGCCGTCCAACCCTACAGCGCCCAATTCAAAGACTACCTTTTAGCCGCACTCAGTATCCCAGCAGAACGAGTGCGAGAAGTGAACGCAGGAGAGTTCTAGGCCTCCTCTCACACCTCCTGCACAGGCAGATCAGTTCCCCATTTGGATACTCCCACGCACATTGGGATACATTCCTGCATCCTCCAGCATACAGATCTCAATCATCATAAGGTCCGCTTGATGAACCGGTTTCTTTTGAAATCAACGCAATATAAGAAAAACTCGGCACTCCCCGTCCAATCATTCGGACGGCATTCTCCTTGCTCTACCCGAAATGAAAAGGGCCGCCGGTGGGCCGAAATTCATGAAGGACGAAATGGCTTTCCGCTTCAATCATTCCAATGGGCAACAACTCGCCTGTTCACTCAAGGCGGAACCGGTCTCGATCGGATGCGAAGCGTGGATCGACGTGAGTCGGTTTCTTGCGAGGAAGAGTTCCCGGCAATCGATCGAAGTTCGTACCCGCGGTTCTCTGACGAAATCGTTTGCTCTCCTTCGTAGGAAGCTTCGGCCGAAGGCCTAGACCAAGACGACCCAAAACCAACCCAGTTTCTTCATCCCCTCGCTCAACAGTGTGCAGGTAGTTTACTGCGATTACTGAACCTCCCGCCCAGTGCTATAGTCCTCTGAAGGTCCTAATGTATAAGCGAAAAGGCCAACCTTCATGAAGACCGACCCTCTTCAACGTATCACCATCGAGCCAGGCAAATGCGGAGGCCGTCCTTGCATCCGCGGCATGCGTATCCGTGTTCAGGATATCCTGGACATGCTGGCGGCAGAGTACGTCTGAAGAAGAGATTCTTCGCGATTACCCCTACTTGGAGCGTGACGATATCCGAGCCGCCATCACCTACGCCTCTGCCTATCTGAACCATACGATCGTGCCGGTCCAGACTCGATGAAATTTCTCGTGGACGCGAACCTTCCGCCAGGTCTCGCAGCTTGGCTCCAGGAGCGCAACCACGAAGCGATCCATGTTAACGATCAGATCGGCTTAGCATCTGGGTATCATGATATTCTCAAGCGCGGATTCCCTTGTCCTGAAAACGAACGCACAATCCTCGCTGAGCTTCACTCGCCGAACGTTCCAGACTTTCTATACGGTGGTTGCGGCGATGTCCCCTTTCCTCGTCTCCGGACATGCGCACGGTGTATTAGAAATTCACCACGCCAGAGGAATCGAGTTTGCTTCCGTGCATGTAGCCAAGATGGCAAGAACGAGGCGGTTCGTTTGGACCAATCGTCGATGCAGTGACGACAGCCTTAACCCGAGCTTGCGGGACAACCCATACCGCTCAACGATGCAAGCGATTGTGGGAACGGCACGAGCGAAGGATGACGTGAACCTATAAGTCTGAATGTTCGAGACAGAAATGCAGAGAGTCTATGAATAGGGCATCTTTCGATTAGTTGCCGATCGTGGCCCGAAGGGCCGACAACAGTGAGCAATCACCACCAAACAAAACACATCACGGCACTGTCGCTTCCTCGGCTCCAGCGTGCGGAGCGGGTCAGTCGGCCGTGGTCACCGTGATGATCCTGTCTTTGCCCTCAGACTCTTCCGTCGTGACGAGGTCATAGCCCGGTCTAGGCGTGACGATGCGTACCTGGTCGCCTTCGAGCAACGTGGCGCTGGGATTGTTGATGACACGGTCGCTCGCGGAAAGCCCCTCCGCCACCTCGACCGCATTGTCCATGAGTTGAGTCACGGTGATCGGTTTAAAATGCGCGTGGTTGTCCTCCGTCACTACGGCCACTTGCATGCCCTGCTCCTGATATACCAAAGCGCTGGTCGGGATGACCAAGGCCTGCCGATCGACGGGTGCCGTAAGGTGGACTCCGGCGTAGGAACCCGGCCAGAGCGCATGGTCTTCATTGTCGATCGTAAAGACCGTAGTCGCCGTCCGTGTCGCAACGTCGAATCCACGGGCGACAGTGAGGAACTTGGCGATCCAATGACGATTGGGCAATTGCGGCACGGTCACGTCGGCCGTCAAGCCTGGGTGAAGGAAGGGCCCGAAGAACTCCGGCACATCGACAAAGAGGCGCAATTTATCGACAACGGCCACCGTAAAAAGGTTGGTGATCGCATTGGGCGTGCTGAGATTACCTTTCTTGCTGACCAAGTCGCCGACGTTGATGTTGCGCTGGATCACCACGCCGTCAAAGGGGGCGATGATTGCTTTGAACCCAATGAACGCCTCGATATTCTTGACCTGTTGCTCCGCGGCCTCGACGACCGCAGCCTGGGCTCTCAGTTCTTGTTCCTTCACCGTGATCGACTGCTCAGAGACCGCATGATTGGGGCGAAGCGCGACCCAACGTTTCGCAGTCACCGCGGCGAGCCGATACTTGGCGCGTTCCGATTCAAGATCTTTTGTTGCCTGCCGATATTCCGCGTCGAGATCCGGCGTGCTGATTTCGGCGAGGACGTCTCCCTTCTTTACTCCGTCTCCATAACGCTTATACCACATCTTCACATAACCCGTGACTCGCGCGTAGATCGGCGCTTCATACCAGCCCTCAATAGTGCCGGGAAGCGTGATACTCTCGGTAGCCGACACTGGCGTGGGAGAGACGACGGCCACGGTGGGAACGGCGCCTTTAAGCGTCGCGTCGCGGAGCGTCGCGGCGTCGCTTCTGCTCTCATAAACTCTATACCCAAGATAGAGCAACAACAAGATCGCCAACAACGCAACGTGCTTTCTGCGGAGTGCCTTCATCACGGAGCCGATGCCTTTTGCCGAGCCATCCGCCGGCTGTAGACAATCGCGTACACGCAGGGCACGAAGAACAGGGTAAAAACGGTCGCCGCGAGCAAGCCACCGATGACGGCCCGACCCAGCGGTGCATTCTGCGAATACCCGGTCGCCATGGGGACCATCCCCAAGATCATGGCCGACGCCGTCATGAGCACGGGGCGAAAGCGGGTCTTCCCGGCTTCGATCGCGGCCCGCAGTGCGTCGCCGTGTTCTTGGAGCTGGTCACGTGCATAGGAGACAACGAGGATCGAATTGGCGGTCGCCGTGCCCATGCACATGATGGCGCCCGTAAGCGCCGGTTCCGACAGACGCGTATGGGTCAGGAACAACGACCAGGCAATGCCCGCCAGTGCGCCGGGCAAAGCCGTGATGATGATGAAGGGATCGAGCCAGGACTGGAAGTTGACGACGATCAGCAGATAGACCAGCACGATCGCGGCCAGCAGGCCGAAAACCAATTCAGCATAGGCATCATGCATGAGGGAGGCTTGGCCATGGATTTGGATCTCCGCACTGTCGGGCAACTCCTTCTCCATGTCATGAGTGATCTCCTCGACATCCTCCAACACTGCGCCGAGGTCACGCCCTTCGGCGGAAATATAGATGTCGAACAACGGCATAATGTTCCCGTGCGTGACCACCCCGGGTGTTCCCACCGGTGAGAGGCTGGCTAAATTCCCGAGCAGCTCCACCGCACGCTCGGACTGATGGTCGGTGGAACCGACCGGGATGGTCTTGAGGCTATTGATGCTATTGATCTGCGGCTGCGGGATGTAGACGTTGATCATATACGAGAAGCCGGTTGCAGGATCAAGCCAATAGAGCTGGTCGACTTGTTGACTTCCGGCGGTCGTCAAAAGGAGATTGTCGGCAATGTCCTTTTCGGTCTTCTTCACGCCGAGTCCGAACGTGCGGTTGCCTTCGACCATGATGGTCGGCGTATGCATCGTCTGCTGGATCACCACGTCCGAGGCGCCGGGGATCCGACGCAACCGGCCCACTAATTTGCGGGCGAACTCGTAGTTCGGATAGTAATCCGGGCCGTTGATCTGCACATCGATCGGTGCGGGCTCGCCGAAGTTGAGGATCTTCGCCGTCAGATCGGAAGGCTGAAAGGTGAACTCGGTTCCGGGATAGCGTTCATTTAAGCCCTTCCGGAGGATGCGGCGGTACTCCCACACAGGCGACTTGCCGTTCTTCAAGAGGATCGTCAGATCGCAATCCTGAGAGCCGATCGTGGGCGTCGGAATAAAAGCGAGGTTATGCGGTCCGGCCGGCAGCCCGCAATTGCTGACGACCTTTTCCACCTGACCCGGCAGCAACGACGAGATGTCTTCGGAGACCAGCGAGGCGATACGTGCCGATACTTCGATGCGCGTACCGAGCGGCGCGCGCAGATGCATCTGAATGACCCCCGAACGAATCTCGGGGAAATAGTCGCGTCCCAGTAAGTAAAAGAGGGAAAAGGAGCCCACCGCGATGGCCAGCGAAATAGTGACGAAGAGGCGACGACGAGCCACGGCCTGTTCGAGCAACTCTCCATAGACTTCGCGAAATCGATTAAAGCGACGGTCGAAGCCGGCTTGAAAGCGGGTGAAGAAGCCCGGCAGTCTCGCCACGTCGGCGCCCCGGCCGGCTTGATGCTCCGGTGGCGCCTGGTGGCCCTTGACGAGCAAGTATTTCGCCATGGTCGGCACAAGCGTGCGTGACAGGATGAAGGAGGCGAGCATGGCAATGATGACCGCCTCCGCCATCGGCATGAACAGCCAGCCGGACACGCCGCTGAGCCTGAAGAGCGGCAACCAGACGATCGCGATGGCGAGAGTGGAGACGAGCGTCGGAACGACGATTTCATTGGCGGCATCGACGATCGCCTGCTCCAACTCCTTTCCCATTTCGATATGGCGATCGATATTCTCGATCATCACCGTGGCATCATCAACCAGAATCCCGACGGCCAGCGCCAGGCCACCCAAGGTCATCACATTGATCGTCTCACCAAGCCAATGGAGGCCGATGATGGCGGTCAGGATGGAGAGAGGGATCGACGTGGCGATGATGACCGTCGGCCGCCAGGATCCCAAGAGCACCAACACGATGAAGCCGACCAGCGCGCCGGCGGACAACATTTCGTGGAGAACGTCCGCAATCGCGTCCTTGACGAACGCCGATGCGTCGTCGAGGAGTGTGATCTTCACGCCTTTCGGAACGATCTTCTGGATGCGCGGGATCATCTGTTTGATCCCGTCCACCACGCTCAAGGTGGACGCCTCCGTGCTCTTCATGACGACGATGGTGACCACCTGTTTGCCATCCACCACCACCGCGTTCTGTTGCACCTGTCCCATAAGGCGGACCGTGCCGAGATCGCGCATATAGACGAACGCATTGCCGTCCCGCTTGATCGGAATATTCTCGAAATCCTCGATCTTCATCGGTGAGGCGTTGGTCTGGACGATCCAGTCGGTTTGCTTGATCTTGACGTCTCCTGACGGGAGGATGAGGTATTGTTGCCGAAGCACGTCGTGCACATCGGCCGGAGTGATATGGCGGGCGAGCAATTGCTGCTGGTCGAGGTTGACCATGACCTGCATGGGCTGGCCCCCGTACGGATGCGGCACGATCACGCCGGGTACCGTCACGAGCAGGGGACGGATCCGCATGTAGGCGAGATTATAGAGTTCCGCCGGTGTCATCGTATCGGAACTCACTTGCAGCATCGCCACCGGGATCGACGATGGGGCGAGACGCATGATCATGGGGGGGGAGATATCGGGTGGGAGCGCTTTGACCACGTTCTGTGCAATCGCCGTGATATCCGCTTCAGCCCGACCCACATCCACGCTATCTTGCAGAAAAATATTGGTGATGCTGATGCCATAGTAGGAGTGACTATGAAGATACTTGATCCCTTCCACTGTCGAGGTGACGAAGCGTTCGAACATATACGTGATGCGCCCTTCCACTTTCTGAGGCAACATCCCGCTGTAGATCCAAACCACGGACGTGACGGGAATATTGATGTATGGAAAGACATCGGTCGGCATGTCTTGGATTGTCAGGGACCCGAACAGCACGATCAGAATGGCCAGCACGACGAATGTGTACGGCCGTCTGAGAGCAATGAGGACAAGCTGGTTCATAGGTGAAGTCCGCCGACCATGGTCTTGAGAGATGTCGCCCCCTCAGCGGCGGCGAATTCTTCGATCACGCAGAATGTCCTTGTCCGATCGAGCATTTTCAAGCAATATTAACGGAGAAGGTCAGAGCGACCTCGGCGGCAGTATACAGTCTCCACCCTCAGCCGTAAAATAGCTATTTGCCTATGAGTGCGCCTCGTGACGCGCTGGCCTCTGCAAGTCACAGTCGTGTGACGAAGCATGGCGGTGAACGGTAAAACCATACCCTGGTTACGATTTCGTGCAATCTGACCGAACCGACAAAATCAATGCAAGCCAAACGGGACTCTCGTGATGAAAGAACGGATCTTACGGGCAGTCTCAGACAGGTGGTTTCGATCCTATTCCTTTGGACGATCTCGTTGCTCCCAACGGTGCCAATGGCAGATGCGGAAAATTTGAGCTTTCTCGACGGCCACATCCGGTTCTATCCCGCTCAGCGAGAGGGCGACCGTATTCTCATTCCATTTGCTCAGCCGCCTCGGGACGACGAAGAAGTTCTCCTTCTCGGCCACCGTACGAACCTCATTCCCCTCAAACGCCTTCACCAAAAGACGACCCAGCCGCAGTCAATGGCCCACTCCCGGCCGCATTATGTGTACGGTCTCACGGAGCGCGACCTATTGGGCGCAAGAGCCCAGTTTCTGGTGGCCGTGGGAAAGGGAATCACATCTCTCCTTAAATGGAAAGCGGCCGACGCGATGAGCAGCGATCAGTCGGCCAGTTCCTGTATGACGCCGGATAAGGGCTTCGTCATCACGGCGCTGCAAGTCCTGATTTCTGAAGAGTTGAACGCGAAGGTCTATTATCTGCAGGAAGAGATTCGGCAGTCCACATCCGACATGATGATCGACGAAGACGAACATTCCGGGATATCGATGAAAGAGGTTGTCGGCATGGTCGAGTCTGAAGACTCCTGTCGCGTACTGGCGTACAACACCAGTGACGGCTATGGGCTACAGAACAGCGGGGCTTTGGAACCTGTCGGTCCGATCTCCGGGATCATGGAACTGTCCACAGGACGAGCGACTGAACGGTGGCTCGTCCTCCGGTCGGCGATGCGCGAAGTCTGGGGTTATACGTTTATTGAGCTTCCGTCGAGGCCGTTGAACCGTGAACCCAAACGGCGATTTCTCCTTGAAGACAGGGGGTAATCACAATCATGCTGAAAAGCGTTTGCCATGGCCTCCACCCTTCTTGCTGAGCGGAGTCCGATCGACATTCACTTGAGTGCCGATTCGGCCAGGCGATCAGAATCCTTTGAAAGCCCCCGTCACCGTGTAGCCGATGGCTCTGACGGTGGTGACGCAGATTCTCGAGTGTTGAGAAGGTCCTCGCCGGATGCCGGCGTGACGACACGCACCTTGTCGCCTTCGAGCAATGCGTTGCTCGGATTGTCGATGATGCGGTCGCTTGCGGAAAGCCCCTCTTCCACTTCGATAATTTGGTTGTCAAGCTTGCTGATCGTGATGCGCTTATAATGCACGCGATCATCCTCCGTCAGCACAGCCACTTGGGCACCCCCCTCCTGAAACACCAGCGCGGTGTACGGCATCGTGAAGGCTTGCCGATCGACCGGGGCCGTGATCTGGACCTGGGCGTAAGAGCCTGGCCAGAGCGCGTGATCTTCGTTGTCGATCGTGAAGACCGTGGTCGCAGTACGTGTACTCAGCCCGAAGTGACGGGCGATGGTCAGAAAGCTGAAGGTAAAGTGACGATCGGGCAATTGCGGCACCGTCACATCGACCGTCAGGCCCGGATGGAGGAACGGGGCGAACCGTTCCGGCACATTGACAAAGAGGCGCAATTTATCGATGACGGCCACGGTATAGAGGTTGCTGATCCCATTGGGGTTACTGAGATTCCCTTCCTTACTGACCAAATCTCCGACGTTGATGTTGCGCTGGACGACCACGCCGTCAAAGGGGGCAAGGATCTTTTTGAACCCAATGAACGCCTCGATGTTCTTGACCTTTTGCTCGGCTGCCTTGACCAGAGCCGCCTGGGTTTTCATGTGTTGTTCTTCCACCGTGATCGACTGTTCGGAAACTGCAGAGGTCGGGCGCAGCGCGATCAAGCGTTTCGCCGTCACTTCGGCGAGTTTATATCTGGCGCGCACCGATTTCAGATTAGCCTTGGTCTGCCGATATTCGGCGTCGAGATCCGGCGTGCTGATTTCGGCGAGGAGGTCACCTGCCTTCACGTGGTCTCCGTAGTCCTTGTACCACATCTTCACATAACCCGTGACACGCGCGTAAATCGGCGCTTCGTACCAACCCACAATGTTGCCGGGAAGAGTGATCGTCTCGGTCGGCGGCACCGCCGTGGGAAGGGTGACGGTCACGGCAGGGACAGTTTCTTCAATCGTCCCGTGGTGAAGCTCCGCAGCGTCGTTTGTGCCGTCATAAAGACGGTAGCCGAGATACAGCACGCACAGCAGAATCACGAGAGAGGCAATAACCCTTCCACGGCGACGGGCGGTCATCGGTTCGAGCGGTACACTGCAGCGTCTCCAGAACTCACGGAGGTGGCGCTGACATCGGACGAGGATGCCCGCGGACGCTATCGCGCCGGCCTGCTCGTCGTGCTTATGCGCCTCCTGTGACATGAATGAAACGCCTTCAATATGTTTCTCCCGCATTTTGCCATGCTCGGCATCACCTGCGCCATCTCGGCATCGCCCTTCACTCGCTTGAACCGGCCTTCGCTGTACAGCTCGTCGATGCAGTGGCGACAGCCTTAACCAAATCTGGTGGAGACAACCCTCACCACTCAACGAGGCAAGCTCTTGTGGTAACGGCACGAGAGAAAGATGGTGTGAACTGATACGCCTGAACGTTCAGGATAGAAATGCAGGGAGTCTATGAATAGGGTATCTTTCGATTACTCGTGGTCAAGGGATCGACTATCAGCGGTGAGTGATCACCACCACACTCATCAGGGCCGTTGTCGCTTTTTCGGCTCCGGTATGTTGAGTGCCGTCAATCGGTCGTGGCCATCGTGATGGTGGCCTTTCCCTCGGACTCTTCTAGCGTCCTGCGCTGCTCATACCCCGGCCTCGGCGTGACGATGCGTACCTGGTCGCCTTCGAGCAACGTGTGGAGAGGATTATCGATGAGGCGGTCGCTCGCGGAAAGCCCCGCTGACACCTCGACCGCGCTGTCCATGAGATTGCTCACGGTGATCGGTTTGAAATGCGCGCGGTTGTCCTCCGTCAGCACGGCCGCTTGTAAGGCATCATCCTTTTCGTAGACTAGGGCGCTGGTCGGGATGACAAAGGCCGACCGATCAACTGGCGCCGTAAGGTGGACTATGGCGTAGGAACCGGGCCAGAGCGCGTGGTCTTCATTGTCGATCGTAAAGACCGAAGTCGCCGTCCGCGTCGCAACGTCGAATCCACGGGAGACCGTGAGAAACTTGGCGGTCCAATGACGATTGGGCAATTGCGGCACCGTCACGTCGGCCGTCAAGCCTGGGCGAAGAAAGGGCCCGAAGTACGCCGGCACCTTGATAAAGAGGCGCAATTTATCGATGACGGCCACGGTATAGAGGTTGGTTTTCGCATTGGGAGTGTGGAGAGTCCCCTCTTTACTGATCAAATCCCCGACGTTGATGTTGCGCTGGATGACCACGCCGTCAAAGGGGGCGATGATCCTTTTGAACCCAATGAACGCTTCGACGTTCATGACCTGGTGATGCGCCGCCTCGACCACCGCCGCCTGGGCTCTCAATTCTTGTTCCTTCACCGTGATCGCCTGCTCAGAGACGGCATGATTGGGGCGAAGGGCGCGCCAACGTTGCGCGGTCACCTCGGCGAGCCGATACTTGGCGCGTTGCGAGTCCAGATCCTTGATGGCCTGCCGATATTCGGCGTCGAGGTCCGGTGTGCTGATCTCGGCGAGGAGGTCGCCTTTTTTC
>JACOEH010000052.1 GCA_024998685.1 Nitrospira sp. | reverse complement strand
CCGAGGGGTGGCCGGATTCGCTCGGAATCGGCGGCCGGATTCGGCGGAATATGCAGCGGGGCTATACATCAAATTGCAATCGAGGTACTGCGTTCTCTTGTAGGTATCAACAGGAGACCGCTCCGCAGTATTGACTTGAAGGTAGCCATAGGTGACCGTCGACCGCCAGTGTTCACTCCAAAAATGCTGGATAGCCGCATAACCACCATACGCCGGTTGTGCTTTTATGGTTCCCAAGGAGTCATAACCTGCGTCGAGATTAAGATTCTTTGTGTCGTTGAAGTAACGAGAAACTCCTTCTCCATACACAGCCTGAAAGACCAAGTTATCTCGACCCCATAGCCTTACCAGCCCCGATGCCATCACACCAAATCCGAACACATGGTCTGATTGCCCTGAGCTCATGACACCTCCGACCGAGCGAAAAAGTCCTGCCGTGTTGAAGTGGTAGTCATCGGTTTCATACCGATACCGGACCACAAAATCCGGAAGAGGACTCGTTGAAGAAACAGGCTGGACGGTCACAGGGTTCATGGGAGGTATGCTGGAAGAAGATTGCTCAGCGGCGACTGATACGGTGTGCCCCTTGATCAGGCGGTGCGTATATCGCACCTGAGGATTGAATTGGAAGATCCAGGAGTTTGGGCCATTGAAGTCTACAGTTTCAGGGATCACATCCGAATCGTGGAACGTCGACCAAGATTGTCCGATAAGGAAATTTTTAAACTGCCCATAGAAGTGGCGCAAACGAAGGTTAGTGCTATTTCCTGGGCCGACAAAATCAATCTCGATATAGGTTCGTAAGACATCCCAACGCGTGTCCGTTCTTGTTCCAAGGCTGATACGCGAGGCTCTTGCGGCCATATTGTAATTTGAGGCATCTAGGTTTGGGGTTGGAATTGATTCTGGCCTAAACTGGTTAATATTCCCAAGCTGACTGAAATCGTAAATCGCATCGGTCCTGATATAACCCCCGACTCGCATCAACGTATGAGAACCAGGAAAGCGAAAGAATCCGCGAAGGGCCGGATCAAACGGAGCATTATCCAATCGGGCGTCCGCGTATGCATCTTCTGAGACCAACTCACGTTCACGATCGATGGCAGGAACCTCCGTTTGGGTTTCCGATGAGAGCGGTTCAGCAGGCGACAACTCTTTTTTCTTGATGTCCTCGACTGATTGCTCCAGCTGTTTGACCTTGGCTTTTAACGCCTCTATCTCGGACTGTTGAGAGGATGGCTCATGACTTGGAGCGTCGGCGCCGGGCCCTTGCGCCAATGCCGAAGCTAAACTACAGGTCGTTGTGAAGATAATGAGGATTACCCGTGTGACCATTGAGTTCCATATATATAAACACTCCACCGTCGCACGGTAATCCCGTCTCATCCTCACTTCTTGCCTCTCCTTATCGCGCCGATGCGTTACCCTTTGCCTGTCCAACTATCACGTTGCCATCCGACTGATGAGGTACCCCTACCACACATTATTCGTGACCTTGCCTGAAGCGTGATGGGACTGAGGCCTACGATAATGCCCGACGCTTGTGTCTTCCAACAAGCGCACACACCCGGCGATGTCACCAGCCACAATCCGGACCTTCCAGGGTTTCCGTATCTTCGCATCTGGGGCGTCCCGTCTCTTGCTCAACGAAATCACCGGCATGGTTCAGTCGCACGTCAAGCCCACAGTCATCTTCTGGCGCTGTGCCGATATCCTAATGCGTGAACGAATTGAAGTGCCTGGCTACACGCGGTTGTCGAAGTTGATCCTGGTCAAGATCGGTCGGCGCGTGGTCATGCCGGCAATTCCGATGATGCCGAATGTTACGCCGGGCATGGAGATCGGTCCGAGGACCGAAGCCATCTCCGGAGAAGGCCGGATCATCACCGCCGGTGGGATCGATTCACACATCCACTTCATTTGTCCCCAGCAATGTTGGGAAGCGTTGTCGGCCGGCCTGACGACGATGATCGGCGGCGGGACCGGCCCTGCAAGCGGAACCAGTGCGACGACCTGCACGCCGGGGCCCTGGAACATTCATCGCATGCTGGAAGCATCGGAGGGCATTCCCATCAATCTCGGTTTCTTTGGCAAGGGCAATGCGTCACGCCCGGAAGGGTTGCATGAACAGATTGAGGCGGGGGCGCTCGGCCTGAAGCTACATGAAGACTGGGGCACCACGCCGGCTGCGATCGATACGTGCTTGAGCGTGGCGGATCGCTACGATGTGCAGGTGGCGATCCATACGGATACGCTCAATGAGGCCGGTTATATCGAGGATACCATCAAGGCCATCAAGGGGCGGGCGATTCATAGCTTCCACACGGAGGGCGCCGGCGGCGGCCACGCGCCGGACATTATTAAAATTTGCGGCGAGCCGAACGTGTTGCCGTCCTCGACCAACCCCACGATGCCGTTTATGTAGACAGCATATGCTAGCTACACCCCACGATGCCGTTTACCGTGAATACGATGGATGAGCATCTGGACATGTTGATCGTCTGCCACAACCTAAACCCGCGGATTCCGGAAGACGTGGCCTTTGCGGAATCCCGCATTCGCCGTGAGACCATTGCCGCAGAAGATATCCTGCACGACATGGGGGCCATCAGCATCATGTCGTCGGACTCGCAGGCGATGGGCCGCGTCGGGGAAGTCATCACGCGCACGTGGCAGACCGCCCATAAGATGAAAGCCCAGCGGGGGCACCTCACGCCCACGAGCGGGAAGGATGCCGGTCAGAATGATAACTTCCGGGCCAGACGCTATGTGGCCAAGTATACGATCAATCCGGCCATTACCCACGGCATCGCCCATGAAGTCGGCTCCGTCGAAGTCGGCAAGATCGCCGACCTGGTCATCTGGAGGCCGGAATTCTTCGGCGTGAAGCCGGAAATGGTGTTGAAGAGCGGCTTTATTGCTCAAGCTCAAATGGGCGATGCCAATGCATCGATCCCGACGCCGAAGCCGACGATCAGCCGGCCGATGTTCGGCGCCTTCGGTCGTGCCCTGTCCAGCACCAGCTTTACCTTCGTGTCTCAGGCTGCCTTGGACCATGAGATCCCCAAGCGGCTTGGTTTGCAACGGCGTGTGTCTGCGGTGAAAAACTGCCGTCATGTGGGGAAGCGCGATCTCAAGCTGAACGACGCGCTCCCGAAAGTGGAAGTCGATCCAGAGACGTACATCGTGACGGCCGACGGTGTGCCGCTCATCTGCGAACCGGCGATCGTGCTGCCGCTGGCGCAGCGGTATCAATTGTTTTAACAGGAGGCGTGCGCAACCAGCTTAGGAGACTGGCGCAATAAACTGATAAGAGATGACCGGCGTTTACTTCACTTTAGAGAAATCGGCTGGAATTCTGATCTCTTTCCCGTCTTGCAGATTGATGACGAACACCGACGATGCAGCGGGGTCAAACTGTTCATAGGCGAAGAGCGCCGTGAACCGTGACCGGTAGACCGGGCCGCTGCCTTCGTTCTTTCGCCCTCGTTCTGCCTTGCCGATATCGATGGGCTTGATCCGCTTCGATCCTTGCTGCAATTCAATCAATGCGCCCTCGGCGAAATACTCGTCATCGCCGCACAACTGCACGTCCATTTCCATATTGGGCATGTCCATCACTTTCTGGATGAACTCCTCGGGCATGCGCACGTCCGTCTTCCGCTTCTTCGATTCTGCCGCCTCTTGGCGACCAAAGGCCTCCAGCCGATACCGCTTGGTGCGAAGAACAGCGCTCGCGCCGCAGGGTTCTTTCTCCGGATCAGTCCCTACGCGAGTCGCTAAGGATGCCTGCTGAAGGACCTTCTTCACATCTTCGGGCGAATTGGCCTTTTCCATCGGAATTCGCCCAATCTCTAATGCTTTGTGCGCCTCGTCCGACGACAGATTGACATCAATCGCCCACACACCGCTGTTCCCTGTCACAAGGATTCCGATGAAGCCCAACAGTGACGCAATCTGTTTGCAAAAAGTCATACCTTCCCTTTATACAGCGCCGGCATGGCGACGGTCCAACGCAAAATTAGATGGATGGGGTGCATTGTAGGGAACCCGTCATGCCTTTGCAATTAGGCCGCGAATCGATTCCAATTCGCATACGGCTTGTGCCGATACAGGTCTTCTATGTTTACGAGAATAGGATAACCAGCTGACCGAAGCAGATGCGCCACCAGCTTCAGCGGAAATCCCACCACGGTCGTATAGTCGCCGTCGATCCGTTCCACCAGGTCTCCTCCGGCCCCTTGGATCGCATAGGCACCGGCTTTGTCCATCGATTCCTCTGTTGCAAGATACCGCTCGTAAAGCTGTCCGTCATCCGCTTTCATCCGAACTTCCGCCGTAGCAACCTCAACCGACTCAATGTTTTGCTCATAGTCGCATAAGGCGACGGCAGTATAGACATGATGGGAACGGCCGGCCAGACGTGTCAGCATGGCGCGTGCGTCTTCAAGATCCACCGGCTTCCCGAGCAGTCGGCTGTCGAGATTAATCACCGTGTCGCTGCCGAGCACGAGAGCTCGCGGCCTCGCCAGTGCCACGGATCGAGCTTTTTCGAGAGCGAAGCGCCTGACCTGCTCGATAGGTGACAACCCCTCTGTGGGGTGCTCATGAAATTCAGACGGATACACCTCGAAGGAAAGACCTAGCAAGGCCAGGAGTGCTTGGCGGCGTGGTGAACTCGACGCCAGCACTAGCTGCATCGTGAGACCAGCGCACTCGGCTCATCGGCTGATTCAGCTTGGGGTAGATCCGTTACTTCCGGCCGATTCTGAAAATCTTCGAGGAGGGCATGGAGTTCTTCGACCGAAGAGACCCGCACCATACGCGCGCGAAGCGAAGCGGCATGTGGAAAGCCTTTACAATACCAGCCTAGATGTTTCCGCATACGATAGAATTGCTGTTCCCCACCCAGTGCCTGGAATTGTTGCGCATGATCGGCCAACACGGCGAAGCGCTCGTTCAGCGAAACCTCACCGGGATCTCGTCCGACGTCCGTACCATCCATACCACGGGCTCGCATGCGGGCCTGCTCTTTTGAACGAAAGAACCATGGTGCGCCAAGCACACCGCGCCCGACCAACACTCCATCTACTCGGGTTTCGCGAACTCGTACCCCGATGTCGTCAAGGCTTTGAATGTCCCCATTTCCCACCAACAATGTTCCCGTTCCCTTCACCAACGAGGCCGCGCGCCCAATGGCCGACCAGTCCGCCATGCCCCGATACATTTGCCGGAGCGTTCGCCCATGGAGCGAGATCACGGCGGGTTGTTCCATCAAAAGCTCTTCGACCCATCCCTCCACCGTCACCGCCTCATAGCCAAGGCGTGTCTTCACGGAAAGGGGCAGCCGGCGTCGCAAGGTCGGACCGGTTTTGCCGCGTTGCCTATTCAACCGTTCAAAGACGGCAACTCGCGCCGGCTTAAAGCCTGCCTGTTCAAGTGTCTGTCCGCCGGCCCAATCCTCGATTCCACGTTTGGCTGCTTGCATGATCGTGCGAGCCAGTTCCGGAGTGCGGATCAGTCCGGCACCAGACCCGGACGATGCCACGCTCTTCGACGGACAACCCATGTTGATGTCCAGTCCGTCGAATCCCAATTCGCACACAGCCTGTGCCGCCAAATAAAAGAGATTCGGGTCTTTCCCATAGAGCTGCGCCACGATCGGACGCTCCCTCTCGCTGTACAGGAGTGTCTCCAAGTGAATCTCCGCTCCGTGACAGACGTCATGGACATGCGTAAATTCTGTAAAGCTGACGTCCGGCTTCCCCTGCTGAGCGATGACAGATCGAAAGCAGGCATCGGTCACACCGTCCATTGGGGACAACCCTATGATTGGGCGGGGGAGGCTCAGCCAAAAATTCATATCAGCTCTCTTACACTGGGACGGCGGGTTCGTTGGCAAAACGGTAGGCGCGACGAAGCTCCTGAGCCTCTGCTTCGGCAATGTCTTGTAACTCCGGCGCTACCTCATTGACAAACTCCACGAACCGTTCGACTTTCAGCAAAAAGAAATCATAGATGCCGGAGAAAGGCCGAGGCTCTCTGAACCAGAACGCCACAAATCCATCGAGCGATACATCACGCTCTCTGAGACGACGACAGGATTCTACAAACATGTCCTCCACCTTTCCTCCCCAGTGAAGAATTTCATACGGGAGATAGACGGAACGATAAAGATCCAAATCTTGGATACCGGCCGTGCCTTGGTTCCATTCCGTTCCCACCGGCTCGGCTTTTCCCGCTAGGACGCGTGCATATCGATCATAGGCCGCCTGTAGAATGGGCATGTCGGGTACCGCCATCTGCCCTTCTGGCAATGAGCGGATCTTGAAATCTAGTTCGGCCTGCTCGGTGGAGCTTGGTCGGCGGAACAGCGGCCCATAGCGTCTGGAGAATTCTGCAAATTCATCCACGATCAATGCGACCGGTTTTGTATCTACCTCCAAGGCAAGGCCTTTCAGGCTGGTGAGCTCAGGATGGCATAGAATCTGATCGAGCATCTCGAACAAGACGGTCGGAATGGGGGCGGCATGGTCATCGATCCAGGCAGGAAGCGCATCATCGCCCATGCCACCGTTCAGCCGTGGAGCGAGGGCTCGGTGTAATGCATGAATGCCCAGACCCGCCACGTGAATCTCAACCACACGATCCATAGGGAACTCGTTGAGGAATTCATCGACAAATCGTGTGAGCGACATGGCTCGATGCGCTCCGGAATATCGAAACACCGTCCAGAGATGGCCCACGTCCAAGACCAGACCGCAGGAAGCTTGTTCGCTGACGACCCGGAAAAACTTTGGGATGGACATTGTCCCTGCGACAAAGTAGGTGAGCGGCGGCATTTCAAGCAGGACCAACGGCGTGCTTCCATTGGCCAAACGACACTGTTGATCGAGCAGACGTTGGATCAATCGTGTATTATCAGCCACCACCTTCGCGCTTAACGGAGTGTAGAGGGGGGGAAGATAGGTCCCATAATAATAGCCGGCGAGATATTTTGTCGCACATTCATGATTCAGCCAGGCACTTTGCAAAATCCTCAGTTGTTCCGCAGCCTCAGAGATTTGCCGTCCAAACGCTCTAGAACCGGCCATCTCGGGCTGAGTGATCCACAACCCTTCGCCATGGTATGTCAGCAGACCGGCGCCGACCTCTTTCCTGGTGGATGACAAAGCCATGGAAGCCGCACGGAACACTTCAAAGTAGGCAGGCGGCACTTGACGTTCTTGTAGGCTTCGCCGCAAGCTAGTGAGGTCGGGAGCATGAATATCAACGGAGAGGCCCAGCCCATGCACCGGAATTGTCCCGAGCCGATGAATGAACTCTCTATGGTAAGACCCACTCGACACCATTGTTTCTCGCTTGCCTTCGGTCAAAATGCATTCCTAGTGTATGCCGTCAAACCATTGAATGACAAGACTTTCACCCTCTCATGGTCCCAAGGAACCTTCTGCTATACTTGGCATACATTGCGGCCAGGAGGGGGACAGATTCGTGAGAAAAGAGGATCTCGCTAAGGAATGGCGGACAAGGGCGATCACCAGCAAAAAGCCGCGGATCACCAGACCATATTGGTTGCACATATGATGACACCCGGCGTCGTTCAGATTCCAGGCGACGTATCGGTCACCGAAGCGGCATCGCTCCTGGAACGAGAGCGAATGCCTTGCCTTCTGGTCAAGGACACGGAGTCTCGATTCGGACTCATGACACCGACCGACATCGTCAAAAAAGTCGTCGCGCAGGGCCTCGAACCGGATGACATCGAAGTCCGAACCATCATGACACGACCTGTCCAATTCATCGAGTACGATCGAGTAATGGATGAAGCCTCGGCGCTTATGATGTCAGCCGGGACACCGATCCTCATCGTCACGAAACAAGATCAACCGGTCGGCGTCCTCACCGCGAGAGACCTGATTCTTTCTCCAAAGCGATGCGCGACGAACATCTCCGCCACCATCAGTGTCATGGAGGGAGAGCGTGTTGGAGCTGAGCATGAGGTCGCCATCTCACAACTCAGCCATGCCGGGGCCAAGGTGGAGTCTTCCGCGCTGCTGTTGCCGGGAACCAAAGTCCTCGTGAGCTTTTGCCTCTCTAAGATGATGAGTCCTTTGACCATCCGAGGGACCGTCTTGAATAACCTGAGAGTTGAGCCGGTGTCCGGCACGACCGGTTCCCTTATGGCGGCACCTCGCGGTGTAGAGATACAGTTCGTCGATCTCTCTCCCGCAGACCAGTCCAGAATCAAAGCCTGGGTGCTGGCCAATCTCCCTACGTCTTTCGACCCTTCTTAGGACCAGATTCCGCCAATCTTTGACCAACGTCCGATCCATTGGTACAATTTTTTGTCTCCACCTAGAGAGGACACCATGAATACGACCGGCAAATCTCCGCAGATTCGACCCCGTCCCGCCTTATCGCGAGATGAAATCATACATCAAATCAGTGCCCTTCTTGATAGCCGTGAAGATGACCTGCATGCCGCTCTCATGACAGAACTCCTGACAGGATTACTGAAACTCCACGACGCGCACTTAGACCTCCTGGATGTGAAAATCGTGAATCGTGCCGTCAAAGAATTGCGTCATGCATTCAGTGTCTTCCACGGATACCGCCATCGCCAGAAAGTCAGCATCTTCGGCTCAGCACGAACTCTGTCCGACGATCCCAATTATGAACTGGCTTACCAGTTCGCCCAAGCCATCGTCCGGGAAGGGTTTATGGTCATCACGGGCGGGGCGGATGGGATTATGCGTGCCGCTCAAGAGGGTGCCGGACGCGAGAACAGCTTCGGCGTCAACATCATGCTGCCGTTCGAACAAGGTCCTAACTCCACGATCGCCGACGACCCGAAGCTCATTACCTTCAAATATTTTTTCACCCGGAAGTTGATGTTTCAAAAGGAAGCGAACGCCATCGCCCTCTTCCCGGGAGGGTTCGGCACACACGATGAAGGCTTTGAAATCCTCACCTTGGCCCAGACCGGCAAGAGCGATCCCCAACCGATCATCTGCCTTCAGGCTCCCGGTTGCGACTATTGGGACGATTGGTCGGCCTTTGTGAGGAGGCAACTGCTGAACCGGAAGCTGATCAATGAAGAAGACATGGGTCTCTTTGCAATCGTCAATTCCGCAGAAGCAGCTGTGAGCCAGATCCTCAAATTCTACCGGCGCTACCATTCCATGCGCTTTGTGGGACGGGAACTCGCGATGCGACTCAAACAGACCATTACACCCGAACAGCTCGAGCAGCTCCGGGGTCGATTCGCCGATATCCTATCAGACGGCACATTCGAACTTCGTGGTCCACTGGATGAAGAGCTGGATGAACCGGCCTTGCGCGATCTTCCTCGACTCGTATTCAATTTTAACCGACGCAGCGCCGGCCGACTTCGCCAACTGATCAGTCATCTGAACGAGCTGTGAGCCATCTTTAATAATAGTGGACATGACAGACGTCTTTTAGTCCTGACCTGGGCATGCTATTCTCTCCAACTCTATGGATAACGTATCCTCTGCACCTCCATTCCATGGTTTTCCAGACATTGTCCTGTACCATGCCGAATGTTCCGATGGGTTCGGGGCAGCATGGGCTCTCTGGAAAAAGTTTCCGAATGCGAATTTTTTGCCCGTCAAACACGGCCATCCCCCCCCTCCCGACCTCACGGATCGCCGTGTCGTAATCGTTGACTTCAGCTACGCCCGACCCATCTTAGAAGCCATGGCGTCAGAGACCAAGGAACTCCTTGTCTTGGATCACCATATCACCGCCGAGCGGACCTTGGACGGCTTCTCAAACGCCTACTTCGATCAAACAAAGTCCGGTGCCGTCCTGAGTTGGGAATGGGCGCACGGCACGGCGGCTCCATGGCTGCTTCAGTACATTCAGGACAAGGATTTGTGGACCTGGACTTTGCCGAAGAGTCGAGAAATCAACGCGGCTTTGGCCTCCTACCCGTTTGACTTCAAGGTATGGGATAATTTTACTCAGCCGACACTTGAGCAGGAAGGTCGAGCCATCTTGCGCTATGAACATGAGCTCGTTGGAAAGCTCGCGGCACAGGTCTCAATGGTGGAGTTCCAAGGTATCGTCGTTCCTGCGGTGCAGAGCTCAATCTTGACCAGTCAAATCGGCGAACGGCTGTCGCCCCATCATCCCTTTTGTCTGATCTGGCATGACCGTGATGGCCGTCGCTATTTCAGTATGCGTTCGCGATCTGACGGTACCGATGTCGGAAGAATCGCCTCCGCATTCGGAGGCGGAGGCCATACTCATGCTGCAGGCTTTTCCGTTCCACTCGAAATCGGCGGAATACCCCCGGACGATCCCAGACTGCCTCGTGCGGTCCCCGATCACCGAAGAACTCCATAAATCGGACACCGTGATTCCGCTTCACGACGATAATCCCACTCAACAGACTCCCATCGTCACGATGATTTTCATCGGTATCTGTGTCACTGTGTTTCTCTATCAAGAAAATCTTTCCCCGGAGGCGGCAGAACTCTTCGCGTTTCAATACGGTGCCATCCCAGCCATTGTCTTCGGTCAGGCTTCACTTCCTGAGGAAGCCATAGCGATTCCGGCATCCCTCACCCTGGTGACCAGCATGTTTCTTCACGGGAGCTGGATGCATCTACTCGGGAATATGCTTTATCTCTGGATTTTCGGCAATAACATAGAAGATGCGATGGGTCACACGAAATTCGTCGTCTTCTATATCCTATCCGGCATCCTCGCTGCTCTGAGCCATGCCTTTACAGATCCTTCCTCCCAAATCCCGATGGTTGGGGCAAGCGGGGCCATCTCGGCTGTGCTCGGCGCCTATCTCCTGTTATTTCCGCACGCTCACGTGCTGGTCTTGCTACCGGCGATCGGGATGACCCGAGTGGCGGCGGGCATCGTCCTCGGCATGTGGTTCATCACGCAGCTGATCAGTGGAGGCATGAGCGCAGGAGCTACCGGTGGCGGCGTCGCCTTTTTTGCTCACATCGGAGGATTCATCGCAGGCATGGCATTGATTGGTCTCTTCAAGCGCAAGGAGGTGCGTTTTTTTTCGCCTGGCCGGTCGACCTGGTCTTCATGAGAACGTACCTTCCAGAACCGCTCCTATCGCCAGACCGTCGCTCATCACTCGCTGCAGAGCGCTTGCTGCCTTTTCACGACGTATAGAGGAGGTATTACGTGAACTTAAGCGTGCCTTCGGGCGTGCTTGATGAACCGGTGAGCCGATTCTTCTGCGGTCAGAGCTTCGGGAGCAGTAAATGTCACATGTCCCATCTTTCTACCAGGACGCGTCATTCGCTTACCGTACAAATGGAGCACAGCTCCTGCTATTGCATGGAGTGCGTAGGCCCCTTCGCTGGATGCCACGAATCGTACTTCTTCACCAATGAGATTCACCATGATCGCAGGACTCAAGAGTCTTATTTCTCCCAATGGGAGGCCACAAGTTACTCGTACCTGCTGTTCGAATTGGGATACCGTACAGACGTCCAGTGTATAATGACCAGAGTTGTGAGGGCGAGGCGCAATCTCGTTAATCAGGAGGGAACCGTCTTTGGCCTGAAAGAGTTCCACGCAGAAAACGCCGACACCCTGTAACGCAGCGACGGCTTGTTTTGAAAGTTCCGTCGCCTTCTCAGCGACGTCAAGAGGAATGGAAGCAGGCACCCGGCTTTCTCGTAAGATGCCCTGCTCATGCCGATTCTCAACTACAGGATACACACAGTACGTTCCGCTCTCGCTTCGCACAACGAGAACCGAAAGCTCTCTGATATATTCGATGAACTGTTCAAGAATCCACCGATGACCGGGCTTGGTTGTTTCCAATATGTGCTCAACTTCTCTCATATCGGAAGTGTCCCGAAGTAGCCACTGACCTTTCCCATCGTACCCGCTCTTTGCTGTTTTACAAACCGCAGGAAGGCCAAGACGGTCGACAGCTGAGACCAGTTGACCGGTCGATTCGACGACAGCGAAAGCGGGGACAGAGAGGTGCCGTGACGACAAGTATTGTTTTTGTTCAATCCTGTCCTGAAGTATCCGGAGAACAGCACCGGAAGGTCGCATTGGACAACGGCCTTCCAACCATTCGCATAGTTCCGCAGGCACATTTTCCCATTCCAGGGTAACGGCATCAGCAATACTTGCGAATTGGTCGCGTACGCCAAGATCCGTGAATGACGCTGTAAAGGAGTGGGTGGCAATCCGATGAGCGGGCGCGTCGGTATCTGGATCCCAGACAGCTACCCGATAACCCATGCGAAGGGCGCTCCCGGCAAACATAGCTCCCAATTGTCCGCCACCCAATACTCCCACAGTGGAGCCTGGCTCAAGGATTCGCTCGGTCACCGCTGCCGACTCATTGTATGCCTTTAGCCTCTGGAGAATTAAGAACGCTCGCCGTTTGAGTCGCCCGGTAGCTCTTGATGCGCTCAGCAATTTCAGGATAGCTTCCTGCGAGGATTTGGCCTGCGAGGAGCCCTGCATTTTCGGCACCCCCGATCGCCACGGTGGCCACGGGAATGCCTTTGGGCATCTGGACGATGGATAATAAGGAATCGAGCCCACGAAGGTTTTCTGTCGGAATTGGGACACCGATCACCGGAAGATAGGTCTTAGCAGCCAACATACCGGGAAGGTGAGCCGCTCCTCCAGCTCCTGCAATGATGACTTTGACCCCTCGGCTAGAAGCGCTTGTGGCGTACTCGAAAAGGCGGTCCGGCGTTCGATGAGCAGAAACAACGAGCAGTTCATAGGAAATACCTAGTTCATCCAAGATCGCTCCGGATTTTTTTAAAATAGGGAAATCTGATTTGCTACCACCCAAAATCCCGACAAGCGGTTGACGGCTCTTGACCTCTCGACTTGTCTTTTGCCGAGATCGGCTCGCTACCCGCTGCATTCTTGTCATCGTCTACCTCTGTTTTCCACCAGCAATAGAATAAATAGCGGCACCTTAGCGAGTCCATTTAATGAGGTCAAGAAGATTGGAGTCATGGCAATTATTCCTCCTGCAACTTGCTCGCTTTGCTCTGCCCGGCGGGATAAGGCATGTGTAACACGCGCGAGTAGGCACGAAGTCGGCTGCAATAGGTATGTTTGCGATCGCTGTGCGTTGGAGAAATGAAATCGCACCGGAAAATCGACAGAGGATAGAGCTTGCATCTACCACTGACCGCAAAGATGGCTCAGGGATTTCCCTGAGCCATCTTTAGTAAGGAGACTATGTGCGGCATCGATTGTGCCGCACGACCGGCTATTTACCGCCAGGGGCCGCCACCTTGGGTGCGAACATCTCGAACACACTTGGTGACCGCTCAATATAATCCGGTGGGAAGAAGTTAAAGCGTCGCCACAGTTCGTACCAAAGAGGAACGCGATTCATGATCACCCAACCCAATACCTTTGTGCCCTGCCTCACCTGAGCCTGCTCAGGCCATGGTTGAGGATCATCCGGGTCAGGAACGACCCAGAATCGGTAATTCCCTTTTCCATCGTCGATCTGATCGACCACTTTGATGACACCACCACGAGTACCCGCCATCAACGATGGCCAAGCCGGCAATGGAATAGCCGGCACTCCGAAAAACAAGATCCTAACCTTCCGACCAGGTTTCAACAGCGGAGAATCCAACCCTTCAGCCACCATTTCAATGGCCGGATCAGAGGCGAGGGGAGAAATAGTGACCAGATTCTCTCCCTGTTTAACCGTCTCATTGATGCCGACTTTCGCCATCTTGACGACGGTTCCGTCCATCGGAGCGATAAGGCGAGCTGCCTCGATTCGTTGTTGGACACCCTGTTGCTTGTATGCGATTTCCGCCAACGATTCGGTAGCTTTGGCGGCTTCCGCCACAGCGGCGTCGCGTGATGCTATCGCATCCAGAAGTTTCTGCTGCACATCTGCCGTGATCTGATCCCGACCGAAGCTCAAGGCGGACCGAGCCTGCTCGGCAGCCAACAAACCGGCCTGTGCTGCCTGCAAACCTGCTTTTGTACCGATTTCTGTCTGAATTGTTAGTTCAAGTTCCCGTTGTGAAACCAACCCGTCCCTGACAAGTTGCCGGTGCCGGTCGACGTTGAGTTGCGCTGTATGCACATCGATCTTAAGCTGTTCCACCTTCTGCTGTGCTTCCCGCACTTTGTTGTCGGCCTCGACCACGCGGGCCTCAGCGGAGGGTACAGCAGCCTGCACCAGTTTCTTCATTTCCCCTATTCTTTTGGTGAGCTGGTCAGCTTTCGCCATTGCCGCCTGGCGTGTCTGTTCCAAAGCGATCTTGCGTTGTTCGAAGAGAGGGAGGATTTCAGGCGCCATGAATGTCGGGTCGTAGTCCTCAAGCTCGCCGACGAGCTCGCCTTTTTTAACTTTGACTCCTTCATAAATATGCCAAGCTTTGATACGACCTGTAATCCGGGATTCTATCTTTTGTGGCCGGTCGTAGGGAGTATACGCAGAAACTTTCCCGTTCACAGCGATGGTCTGCGTCCAGGGGACGAACTCAAGGATGATGAGAAAGAGCAGAAGAATTGTCAGGATGGCACGAGATGCCGTAAACATTCCTCCTGGAATCTGTACCGCTTCCCAGCACGGCAACTTGGACAATGTGGGTCCCTGTTCGATCGTGATCGCTTCCAAGCCCACCCCTTGCTTAACCAGCGCACGTTCCCCGCCGCCGTCGACACCGCGACCTAGGCTAGCCATGGAGCCTCCATTCATTTACCGGTGTTGATTGCCATTCCAACCGTTTACGCATGAGCATGATGCAGCATAATACGACGATCGGCATGATCCGTAAGATTGGGATCCGTCGACACGAAGATCACCGACCATGCCTCATCCTTGGAGCACAACCGGCGCAGCACACGCTCGCGCAATGACGGCTCGAGCGAGTGAATCAATCCGTCAAATATGAGAACTTGCGGACGTCCTAAAATCGCTCGGGCCAAAAGAATCTGCACGATGTGAGTCGGAGAAAGGGATTCTCCCAGTGAGGAGACATCGGACTTAACACCGCGCGCCAAACCCTCGACATCTTCTTCAAGTTCGGTAAAACGGAGAGCCCAATTGAGGTCATCATAGGTGACATAAGAACGCCCCATGACGATATTTTCTTCGATCGTTCCTTTGATTAAGGACAACTGAGAATCGATCATGACGCTCCGGGTTTGATTGATCGCATTGGGATCGATATACCGAAGATCCACGCCATTGTACTGAACAACGCCATTGGTCGGAGTTTCGAGCCCGCCCAACACCCTGGCCAAAGCGGTTTTGGCTCCTGTCGTCCGCGCGTAGATACCGAGCTTCTCGCCTGGGGCCACATCCAAGTTGAAACCGTCGAACACAGACACTCCACCGTGAATCAAGCTGACACCTTTACAGGTGACACGCACCCCCTGAGTCAAATGTTTAGGAAGTCCCACGGGCGATTCGACCGAGACATAATCTTGCTCCTGTCTAAAGATCGTATCCAGGTGCGTGAGGGACGTGAAGAAATAGTACACATATCCCATGTTTTTGATGAGGGAGTCGAAATTGATGACGAGTGCGCCGACGACCGCTTGAACAGCGACCAACTGCCCTAGGGTCAACTGCCCTGCTGCCATAAGATAGCCTGCGAGGCCAAGAGCGCCTGATTGTGCGATCGCTTGTCCGCTCACTGAACCGATATACTGCCGCACGAGAACGGCAAACCGAGCCTTCCGAGTTTCGACGTATCGAGTGACGAGATCGTTCGTCTTCTGCATGAGAAATGGGCGGCTGTCGGTGGCTTTCAACTGCAACGCATTCCGCGAAATCTCTTGGATCCAATTGAAGACGTCGTACTTCGCGTGAGACATGGCGAGGGTCGTCTTCAGTGCCCCACGAGAGAGGACGAAAAACGTGAGCCCAAACCCGGCCATGAGCAGAAGGTTGTACACAAGAAAATAGGGATGGTAGACAATCAGCACGATCATTCCGACCGTCCCACCAACCACGACGTTTATCAGGTCGATGAGCAGCGTGGACAAGGCCCGTTGCATAAAGACCGTTTCGATGAAGTAATTCGCAAGCTCGGACTGCACCCCTTTAAATCGATTCCGAGGAAGCTGTTCAACCATCGCGACCGCGACTCTTGCAAAGAGTCGGCGTTGCACGACGTCCACCGCATAGAAATGGAATGTCTTGAACAGACCGACAAACAACAGAACCGCGAGCATGATGCCGGTTAGAGTCCAAATCATGACCGGCTGAACCGCATAGGAAAAGGTGCTGACCAATTCCTGCACGGTCAACGGAATGATAAGAGAAAAGAACCCAACGGCCAGGGCATAAGAAAAAATCAGACTCATGATTTTTTTCTCAGCCCGCATCGCCACGGAGAGCTGCTTCATCAGCGCTTCGAACAGGCCCTGATTACCTTCGCCCTGAGGTTCTTTCATGAGCACCCCCAGTAATAAGTCAGAATGTGATTGATCGGCACCTTGCTGAACTTAATGACGGCTGAACTACATCACGTTTGGGAACCTATATCCAAGCCCACCGAATGAACTATACGCTAATACCGATCCCAAAAAGTTCATTTATCATGTCAATCCCGTCCCGGCAGTTTGCGTCCGGACGAGCCGGCTGCGTACAGTGGATCCCCATACTTGGCCAGGATATTGTCGGCTAGCGACTTCGATAGCGCTCCCCTTGCCCAGAGCATTCCGCCTCGGGCTACGGCATAGTCAGCTTGAGCTCGGTAGAGCTCGTAAGCCATTTCGACCACCGCACGCTCTCGTATGTTGACGAAGAGCACGCTCGTTGCTCCCATATTAAACCGGGCTCGTTCGCCTTCTTCTAAGGTCTTGGCCAAGCGCAGGGCCTCTGTCGAGGCCTTCACTCGGTCTCTGGCTCGCACAATCGCTGAAAGCCAGTTATCAACGTCGATCGCAACCTGTCGCTCCGTGTATGCTTGTTTCCATGCCAATCGTTCTTGCTGCGCTTCGGCGTGAAGGACCTTCCCTCGTGCAGTCCGATTGAACAACGGCATACTGAATAAAGTAGCCATTCGGTAGCCGATTCCTCCAGCCCAATAGATAGCGCCGATCGCCGGCCCACCCTCAACCGTCAGCTTCGGAAGGAGATTATTCTTCGCCAGTTTTAGTTCGATATTGTTCAATTTGGCTTCAATATAGAGATCGCGCACTTCCGGCCGATCCTCCGTCGCTTCCACTTTGAAGGCCGCCACATCCTCGTCACTCGGCAACGGCGTTTCCCCTTGAAACTCCGGCGCCCACTCAGGGCGAGGTGTCACAGGTTGGCCCTTTTCCCAGAGAAAAAGCGCCAGCTTATATTGCTCATACTCGACCTTCCGTTGCGCGGCAATGGCAGCCTCTCGACGCCGCTGAACTTCTTCTCGGGCTTCGACCACGTCGATCGGAGCGACCGCGCCGGCTTTGGCTCTGCCCTCAATCATGCGATAGCGCTCGTCCGCGACGTCCAGTGCACGCTTTACCACATCGGCTTGTTTGACGGCGACCTGCCAATCCCAGTATTGAACAGCCGCGGCGAGATAGAGATCTTGCCGTTTCTGGGCCACCTTCACCTCGGCTTGCGGCCCGGCGACCTCCGCCTGTTGAAATTGGGTAAACTCTTCGTTGACCATGAATCCCCGCAGGAGATTAAACTTTCCGCCGATGATCATCATTTGCTGCGGATAGAACAGTTGCAAGTCCATAGGGACCGCCACTGCGGGACTCTGTACGTTACGGTCGGATGGATTCAGGGTGTTCTGCCCAAGGAGCGTCGCATGATCTCCAAAGTTGTTACGAATACCGCCGAAGATCTCCCACCCCCAGGGGTGCCCAACCTTGAGAAAGGTATCGACATAGCCAGCACTTAAGTGATTCGGCGCGCCACTGACGTTCGTCAGATTGTACGTTTGATACCGGTCGAACTCGAGCTCGTTCCGAACCCTCGGCTCCCACACACCCAACGCTTTCAGGACTTTCGCCCGAGCCTGCGCCCGCTCCAGTCCGGTTGCCTGAAGCAACGGATGGTTCAGTTCGATCCGGGCAAATACCTCTTCAATGGTCAGGGGAGCGGTGCGAGTCGACTGAGCCTGCACGGCGCTCGAGTCGAGCACCGGCTCCGCCAGTGCGATCACCGGCACACTCATCAGCGAGAACAGCAAGAAAAGGATCAATGGAGGATGCTCCTATATTGCTGAATTAATCGCGTCCCGGTCGTTTGAAGCCGTCCATGCCCGCCGCCGTCAACGGGTTCCCGTACTTGGCCAACTCGCTTTGGGGCCAGGGCTTCGACAATGCACCCCTGGCCCACAACATGCCTCCACGCGACACGGCGTAGTCGGCTTGCGCACGATACAGCTCGTACGCTGCTGCCACCACGTTGCGTTCACGGACGTTCACAAAGAGGACGGTGGTCGCGCCCATATTGAATCGGGTCCGTTCTCCCTCCTCCAGCGTCTTAGCCAACCGCAGCGCTTCCGTCGCCGCCGTCACCCGATCTCTGGCGCGCACTTGGGCCGAGAGCCAATTGTCCACGTCGACGCTGACTTGTTGCTCGGTGTACAGCTGTTTCCAGGCCAATTGTTGCTGGTCCGCTTCCGCATACATGACCTTCCCACGCCCTTCCCGCTGGAACAGCGGCATCGCAAAAAACGATTCCATCCGATACCCGATTCCCACATTCCAGTCCGAGCCGGCATCCATTTGCCCCCCCCGAAAATCGAACTTTGGGAGCAGGTAATTCTTGGCGAGCTTGATGTCGATATTGTTCAGCTTGGCGTCGATGTAGAGCTCCCGCACTTCCGGCCGATCCTCTTTAGCCTCCACTTTATAGGCCGCGACCTCCTCCTTGGTCGGGAGCGGCGTTTCTCCTTGGAATTCCGGTGCCCATTCCGGTCGCGGCGTTACCGGCTCGCCGCTCTCCCAGAGAAAGAGGGACAGTTTGTACTGCTCATACTCCACCTTCCGCTGGGCGGCGATGGCGGCCTCTCGCCGTCGCTGCACTTCTTGAGTGGCTTCAATCACATCGAGCGGCGAGGACAGTCCCCTTTTCGCCTGGCCCTCGATCTGCGTGTACCGTTCTTCGGCCACGGCCAGAGTCCGCTGCTGCACGTCGTTCTGCTTCACAGCCACTTGCCAATCCCAGTACTGCACGGCGCCGGCGAGATAGAGGTCTTGCCGTTTCTGCGCCACCGCGATCTCCGCCTGCGGCCCCGCGAGTTCGGCCTTCTGGAAGTCGGCGTATTCCTCGTTCATCATGAAGCCGCGCAGCAGGTGGGCCGACCCACCGACGATCATTTGCTGGTTATGCCAAAAGAGCAGTCCATCATTCGCGAGAAGAGCATGGGCACCTTCGTTGGTGCGATCCCCAAAACCATTGCGGATCCCGCCTTCGACCGTGAAGCCCCAGGGATGCCCCATCGCGATCGTGCTGTCGTTAAATCCCCCCGTAGTCGTATTAACGAAGGCTAGGAAATTCCAAGACTGATACCGATCGGCCTCTGTCCTGTTCTTGAACGTCGGTTCCCACGCGCCGAGCGCTTTCAGGATCTTCGCGCGGGCCTCCATCCGTTCAACTCCGGTCGCCCGAAGCAACGGATGCGTCAACTCAATACGGGCAAGCACTTCGCCGATGGTCAGGGGCTCGGTGCGTTCGGACTGCGCCTTCAATGCGCTGGAATCGTGCACCGGTTCCGCCCCTGTCGCCACGGGAAGCAAGATTAGAATCACGAGTAATAGAGCGGCCATCGAAGGATGCTCCTTGTTCCGGATTAATCCCGGCCCGGTTGTTTGTAACCGTTCATGCCCGCCGCCGTCAGCTGGTTCCCGTACTTGCTCAACTCGCTTTCGGCCCACGGCTTCGACAATGCTCCCCTGGCCCACAACATCCCTCCTTTGGACACGGCGTAGTCGGCCTGCGCCCGATACAGCTGGTACGCCTGCTCCACCACGTGGCGCTCACGGATGTTCACGAATAACACGGTGGTGGCCCCGATGTTAAATCTCGTACGCTCACCTTCCTCCAATGTCTTGGCCAACCGCAGGGCTTCCGTCGCCGCCGTCACCCGATCTCTGGCGCGCACTTGGGCCGAGAGCCAGTTATCCACGTCGAAGCTGACTTGTTGCTCGATATATAGCTGTTTCAACGCCAATTGTTGCTGGCTCACTTCCGCGGCCATGACCTTCCCACGCGCTTCCCGCTGGAACAGCGGCATCTCACTGTGCAGGCCGACCCGATACCCGATCCCCACAATCCAGTCCGCGACGCCTTTGGTCGGCCCCCCCTCAAGATCCAACATCGGGAGCAGTTTGTTCTTGGCGAGCTTGATGTCGATATTGTTGATCTTGGCTTCGATGTAGATGTCTTGCACTTCTGGCCGTGCTTCTTTCGCCTCTACTTTATAGGCCGCGACCTCGTCGTTGGTCGGGAGCGGCGTTTCGCCTTGGAATTCCGGCGCCCATTCCGGTCTCGGCGTCACCGGCTCGCCGTTCTCCCAGAGAAAGAGTGACAGCTTGTACTGCTCATACTCCACCTTCCGTTGCGCGGTGATCGCAGCCTGTCGCCGCTTCTGAACCTCTTGGTTCACCTCGACGACATCGAGCGGCGCGGACTTCCCGCCTTTGGCCAACCCTTCGACCAGGACCAAGCGCTCTTCGGCAACGGCTAAGGCGCGCTTCACGATCTCGGCTTGTTTGACCGCGACCTGCCAATCCCAGTACTGCACCGCCCCGGCCAGGTAGAGATCTTGTCGCTTCTGCGCCACTTTAATCTCCGCCTGCGGCCCCGCGAGTTCGGCCTGTTGAAACTGGGCGTTCTCCTCATTGACCATGAAGCCTCGAAGTAGATGGAACGACCCGCCGTAGTAGAAATGCTGCTGAGGATAGCCGGCCAGTACATCAGGGGGAAAAGCAATTCTGGCGTTGCCGCGATCCCCGAAGCCGCTGCGGAGCCCGCCTTCGACCGTGAAACCCCAGGGATGCCCGGCCTGGATCGTGCTGTCGGCATATCCCGCCGTATGTTGACTCGGAATGTCGAAAGCCGTCGTGAGATTCCACGTGGTATAACGTTCGGTCTGTGTATAGTTCTTGACCATTGGTTCCCAGGCCCCCAGCGCCTTCAAGATCTTCGCCCGGGCCTTCGATCGCTCGGCTCCCATCGCCCGAAGCAGCGGATGCGTCAACTCGATGCGAGCCAGCACTTCTCCGATGGTGAGGGGTGCGGTGCGAGTCGACTGAGCCTGCACGGCACGCGAGTCGATCACCGGTTCCGCCAGTGCGGTCATTGGCAGGAGAGTCACAACGGCCAATACCAGAGCGATCATGCGGGATGCTCCTTTCACATCGGGTGGCGGACGGCGCTCACAGTAGCAACCTCGCGTTGATTTTTGAAAATAGATAAAACGGATTGGAGTTATCGGCTAATCCGATGTATAGTGTCTTCCCTCATTCGAGACCGAGGACCATTATGGATTGGCTGAACTATCACCACCTGCTGTATTTCTGGTGCGTCGCCAAACACGGGACCGTGACGAAAGCCTGCGAAGAACTCCGTCTGGCGCAACCCACGATCAGCGGACAGATCCACCTCTTGGAAAATACGCTGGGAGAAAAGTTATTCATACGAACCGGCCGCCGCCTGGCCCTGACGGAGATGGGCCAGCTCGTGTTCAAGTACGCGGAGGACATCTTCGCGACCGGTCAAGAGCTGATGAGCACCGTGAAGGGGCAGGGCAATGGACATCCGACGCGGCTGGTCGTCGGCATTGCGGACGCAGTGCCGAAACCGCTGGCGACTCAGCTCCTCAAATCGGCTTTGAAGCTGTATCGGCCGACGCGGTTAATCTGCCAGGAAGACAAGCTTAGCCAACTGCTGACCGACCTGACGGCCCATCGATTGGATCTGGTGATCGCCGACACACCCGCCCCATCAAGCATCAAGGAACACACCTACAGCCATCCCTTGGGCGAATCGGGAGTGACGCTGTTTGCGACGGCCAAGTTGGCAGCACAATATCGTCGAGGATTTCCGCAGTCGTTAAGCGGCGCCCCTCTGCTCCTCCCGACACCGAATGCCGCGCTTCGGCGGCTGCTCGACCAATGGCTGGTCAACCATGGGCTGCATCCGAATATTGTGGGTGAGTTCGACGACAGTGCGACATTGAAAGCGTTCGGACAGGACGGGCATGGGATCTTCCCCGGCGTGTCGGTGATCGAGAAAGAGATCTGCCGCCAATACCGTGTCCAACTAGTCGGACAGTTGGAGACTCTCACACAGCATTTCTACGCCATCACTGCAGAGCGACGACTGAAGCATCCTGTCGTCCTTACTCTCGTCCGGACTGCCCGGCAAGAGCTGCTTGGCTAACGCCGTTCACGACTGCACGATACGATCCATCCTGCGTGATCCCGCCCCACGGCTTGCATGAGTTGTTCGCGCTCCTGACTCGTAAGTTCTTTCCATTCGCCGGCGCATAGTCCTTCGTCGGTAATGTGCATGATCCTCGTCCGGTGCAACTTGGTTACTCGATAGCCAAGCTCCCGGCACATACGCCTGATCTGTCGGTTCCGTCCCTCCGTTAGAATAATACGAAACTGATCACGCCCGGCGCGCAATGTCCGACAGGGCTTCGTCTTGCGTCCAAGAATAACCACGCCCCGGGACATATGATCCAAAAAAGATTGGTCGAACGGACGATGGACCTGCACGAGGTACTCTCGTTCATGTCCGAATTCGGCACGGAGAATCTCGTTGACGATGTCGCCGTCGTTCGTGAGTAAAATCAGGCCGGATGAATCCTTGTCCAACCGCCCGATCGGAAAAATCCGCTCCGGATGCCCGATCTCACCAATAATATTCCGAGGGATATGCGATTCACTCGTGGTCGTGACGCCGACCGGCTTATGATACTTGATATAGAGATTCGCTTTGCCCCAAGAAATCACACGACCCTCGCGGGCAATGACGTCACTGGACGTTACCTGGTCGCCGAGTTTGGCCGCTCGGCCGTTGATCGTGATGACGCCCGATTCGATTAAACGGTCGGCCTCGCGCCGGGAACAGATCCCATGCTCTGTGAAGAACTTATTGATGCGAATGGTTTGCGCCACGTCAAGATAGGCGATGGACGGTGATGCCGACTGTTAATGCACGCGACGGCCTGCCCGGACACGACCGAGTATACGATAGATCAACCGCGCGATGGAAAATTGCGGCGCCACGAATCCTTCGATGGGGGCGATCTCACTGATATCCATACCGACGATACCGGGCCCGTTGGCTAAAACCGTGATGAGATTGAGAGTGTCGTACCATCCGAGTCCACCCGGCTCGGGTGTGCCCAAGGCGGGAACGATTGACGCATCCAACCCATCGCAGTCGAAGGTCAGGTACACGGGCGTTCGACAGGCCGCAACCACGTCCGGTATCCAGTTCGACGCTTTGCCTTCGTATGGGCCGGATGGATCGAGAATGGTCGACGCAAAGAATGTCTTGATGCGGGTTGTGGCGTCGATACGAGCGACCTCTTCAGA
Organism: Nitrospira sp.; assembly: GCA_024998685.1. GTDB lineage: Bacteria > Nitrospirota > Nitrospiria > Nitrospirales > Nitrospiraceae > Nitrospira_D. The sequence continues at coordinate 10,439 of JACOEH010000052.1, read as the reverse complement.
GCTGATCGACCGAATACCCACTTGCACCAAGTGTAAGCCGTCCTCCACCACCCGCGCCATAACACTGGCATGGCTGAACGGATTGCCTTGGTAGGCCTCCCGAAGATCTCCATGGGCATCGATCTGCACAACCGTCATCTGCGGATATCGTTTCGCATGGGCTCGGATCGCTCCCAATGCCCCGGTGTGTTCGCCTGTGAGCGTGATGAGAAATCGTCCGGTTCCTACGTGGGGGGAGACAAACGCTTCGATGGCGTCGACTGCTGCACGGTCGACATCCCCCTTGAGATCCAAGGGTGAAGCCGTCGCGATCCCGCCCCATTCTCGAAACGGTTCACACCCGAGTTGCTCGTCGTAGAATTCAACCTGGCAAGATGCTTCCAAGATGGCGGATGGGCCATGATCTGACCCGCGAATATAACTGGAGGTGTGTTCGTAGGGGGCCGGTAAGACGTAGACACCCGCCTGGTCCGGATGACACCAGGGCTCGTCGATTCCCAGAAAATTGTGGTCAGGCCCCTCCCAACCGGCTGGAAGCGTCATGGGCGTTCTTCTATTGATGAAACCGACGGCTGAGAAGATATGACGACAGTCAAGACCGGCAAACCTCTACTTGCGAGAACGGGTGGGCACATTCTCCGGCGGGATGAAGACCGCCAGTGCGATGACCGTCGTCCACTTACCCTTCTTGCCGACGGCCGATTGGGTGATATTCAGGGTTCTCACGATTTTTCCGCCCATCTTAAAGACCTGCTCGCGCTCTTTCCAGGCCACGTTCGGGTCGAATTCGACACCTAAGGTCGTGGCGAGCATCTGCGCTGCGAGATCTTCCGTATACTCTCCGGTCTCCTCATCTGTTTCACCATGAGCATGGTGTTCCGATAGATAGCCATAGGTGCCGTGGTCTGTGGGTTTCGCCAAACCGACCGACGCCGATATGAGCCGGTTCCGCTCATTTGTTTCCGAACGCGCCATGACGCAAAACGTGATTTCACCCGGTTTCACCAGCTTCTCTCCGCGCTTTCGAGGGATGATCTTACAATGAGGAGGAAGGATGGATGATACGCTGACGAGGTTGCAATAGGCCACACCGGCGCTGCGCAACGCCTCTTCGAAGGAGGCCAGCTTTTCTTTGTGGACTCCCACTCCTCTCGTTAAAAACATATGCGTAGGTACCATTCATTTTCCCTTTCCTCTGGTAATCGGCCTGTCTGGTTGTTCGGAAGTTGTTTCGTGACGTGTCCCAGAGCGGTCAGCCGGACAAACACATTGGACCAGATCAACAATAGTATCGGGCGCTTGTTGTAGCAAGATTGGACCGGCTTCGCAATATCTTCTAAACACTTTTTTCGGCTACGCGGGTGGGTCCTTCAGATTCATGATCAGCATCCGCGGCTCCGTCATGTCTTCAATCGCAGCACGAACGCCCTCCCGTCCCGACCCCGAATCTTTCACGCCGCCGTACGGCATATGGTCGGCCCGGAACGTAGGAATTTCATTTGCCAACACGGCTCCGACTTCCAGGTGACGAAACGCGTAAAAGATTTTGTTGATGTCCTGTGTGAAGAGGCCGGCCTGTAATCCGTAGTCCGATTGATTGAGCAACGCCACGACCTCGCTGAGCTGACGATACGGCGTGACGGTGACAACCGGTCCAAACACCTCCTTACAGGAGACTTTCATTTCAGGCGTTACATTCGACAACACCGTCGCTTCAACAAGCGATCCCATCCGCTTCCCTCCCAACAGCACACGCGCTCCATCCGCAACGGCTTCACCGATCCAATTCTCCACCCGCTGAGCCGCTGCCTGATCGATGAGGGGGCCGATGCTCGTCGTCTCGTCGGCAGGGTCTCCCACTTTCAATCGAGCGACGTGCATGAGCAGCTTGGTCGTAAACACATCGGCGACCGCATGATGCACGAAGACCCGCTGCACCGAAATGCATGTCTGGCCCGCATACCCAAATCCACCTGCGGCGCAACGCTGGGCCGCAAGCTCAAGATCGGCATCGGGCTCGATGATCACGCCGGCGTTGCCTCCGAGTTCAAGCGTGACCTTTTTCTTGCCGCACTTTGCCTTCAACATCCATCCTACCGACGCGCTCCCGGTGAAACTGAGCAATTTGAATCGTGGATCGACGACCATCCGTTCGGCGAGGATGTTATCGCATGGCACCACATTGAGCCCGCCTTGAGGAATTCCCGCTTCCATGACCACCTCTCCAAGGAGGAGAGCCGTTAACGGTGTCTGAGGAGCCGGCTTGATCAAAATCGGGTTGCCGGAAGCGAGCGCAGGCGCCACTTTGTGCGCCACAAGATTCAGCGGAAAGTTGAAGGGAGTGATGCCGAGAATCGGACCGATCGGAAAACGGCGAAGCATGCCGAGATGGGTATCGAAGCCGGGAGTCCAATCAAGCGGGACAACTTCTCCGGGAATCCGTCGTGCTTCTTCAGCAGCCACCGTAAAGGTTTGAATGGCCCGACCGACTTCCCGCTTCGCGTCGGTGATCGGTTTGCCCGCCTCGGCCGTGATGGCCTGGACAAATTCATCTCGGCGCCGATAGAGGAGGGCGGCGACCTGCTGGAGGATATTGTATCTGGCATGTGACGGCAGTTGCTCCATCGCCGCAGCTGCACTACATGTGGACGCGATGGCCTCCTCGACATCAGATTCAGTCGCTTGAGTGACTTGGGCGACGAGTTTTCCGGTGAACGGATCCACAACGGAAGCCGAGAGCTCGCCCGACTTCCATTGGCCATGAACGAGGAACGGACGGCATTCCTGCACGGGAAGACTCGCCGGAGTCTATAATAAGGTTGGCATTAGTCAGTCGCTTCAACCGGCGCGGTGACTTCAGCGGCAGGTTGAGCAGCCGTGGCTGTTTCCTGTGCGGCGACGGCCTTGGCAATCAGTTCTTCCGTGCCCCAATCGCGGATCGCCTCCATAGTAAATCCTTCGTAGGTCGACACACCATGACAAGAAGGACAGTCCGGCATCGGAACTTTTCTGTAGAAGACTTCCGTAAGGCAAGACATACAGACCCAGAAGTCGTCATCGCGATGGGAAACGGGCCAGAACGATTGCATCGAAGCCATATGGACACCCTTACCTTTATTGACGAAGAGGACTATCGTACTATGCGTGTCGATGTCAACATCACGCGCAACGATTCATGATTCTCCGGCGCAATTCAGCTATTTTTTGTCGCTCGCCAGAAGTCGATCGATTTCTTCTGCGAACATCTCGAAGGGAAATGCTCCGGGGATCGCGACGGCCGGTTCTTTTTCCGTCGGCTCGGCGGCCGTTCGCACAAGGATGAATCCCGGTGTTCCATGAAAGCCCCACTGATTGGCTTCCCGACGATCTTCGAAAATCGCCTTCGTATACCGCCCGTCGTTCATACACCGTTCAAACCCGGCTTGATCCAGACTCAGGGCGGCAGCATGTCGAAGATACACCTGCGTTTCCAGCCGGCCGCCTTCAGAAAACAACCGATCATGCATCGCCCAATAATGGCCTTGCGCTCCGGCACATCGTGCCGCCATCGCTGCGTCTAAGCCGGGCCCTTGATCGCCTCTTGGAAAATCTCGGTAAACAAACCGCACTTTTCCTGTATCGACATACCGAGCCTGAATCCGTGGCCATGTTCGTTTGAAAAATTTCAAACAATATCCGCATGTGAAATCAGAGTACTCGATCAAGGTCAGAGGTGCGTTGGCTTGTCCTCGCACCCGCACATCAGCTTCGAGGGAGTTTTCGGCAAAAGCGTGAGAAGACCACAAGAGGGCGCCGCCAATAAAACCCAGGAGCAACCGTTGCTCAATCAGCCACTTCATGAACCACGCACCACACCGGCTTTCTTTTTTTCCAGAATCCCCATCATCAACAAGGGCCAGACGACCGTCGCATCGCTCAACACTTCGGCGAATCGTCCACCGTCCTTTGGCGTCACAAATTTCCCCCACGAAAGCCCTTCTTGATATGTACAGCCACTGAGTCCACCCCAGTAGTCCGGTTCGGGACAAACTCTCACTCCATAGTGAAATCGAGGCGGCTTCACGTTCAGGCCCAACCGAAGATTACCGATTTCAATGTACGGGCCGACCTGCTGCGCCCAGTTGCGCGGGACACCTCCTCCGATCGTGAAAATTCCAAGTCGTTTAGCGGAGAGGACATGATCGGCATAGCTGTTGAGATCGAGATACGGATTGAATGGCGGACACGATAGATGGATCGTTCGTAAAATATCCAGATCTCTCCCGTGCCCTGTCTGAGAGCGGGCTCGATCGAGCTCTCGTGCCATCGCCCAAGTTCCCATATCCAGCCCCACTTCAGAATCAGTGAAAGCCGGGATATAGACCGGCACCTTTTTCAAGTAAGCGCTTTTGAGGATTCCGTCGCCGTCTAATTCTTCCGCCAACGTCTTTCCCAATTCCCGCGTGAGGACTTCCGATGAAAGCGGCTGATCATGATTGAGACGCTTCAACGTGTGCGCGACGACATGCTCGACATAATTCAAATTCGCTTCCATCTCGAGTGTATCGTAGACGCGATTGTACCCTTTCCGAAAGAGCTCTTCGTCGCTCATCGAAGGATCGTGTCGATAATGCGTCTTGCCGACCGACTCGCTAAGACCATGAGCCATCAATGCCCCGGTCGAGATGATACATTGCACCATGCCTTCATCGATCATCTTCGTGATGATCTTCCCCATCTTGGCGATCGTCATCGCACCGGACAACGTCATCACGACGTGGCAGTCAGGATCCTCGATCATCGCCCAGAGTACATCGAACGCCTTGCCGACATGCCGTCCCCCGAACGCAGTCTTGCCCATGGCTTCGAGTAAATCGCTGAATGAGGTGATCTTGTCGGGATCAAGCGGTTCGAGCGCTTCCAATCCGTCTTTTGCACCGTCACGAAACTCGCGTGGGTACATACGATCCTTATTCGAAATTCCAAGATGAGCTTTCGTTATACACAACCAAGAACAGAGGCGTCAATGAAAGGTTCCGCGTTCAGAAGCTCTCGCGTGGTGGTCGTAACACGTCCCCACGTATTGGATCGGTAATGAGGGCGCGGCATCACTTCTCGCGAAGCACGGATTAAAGTGGGAGCTTTCGATCAGACACGCACGCGTTGATAAAGCAGCGGCTAAGTAATGTCAGACGTCGCCTTCCGACCTCGGGATTGGTCATGGATCGCAGCTGAAGCTCCGATAAATCGCGGACATCAACGATTGGATAGGCAATTGAAGGCAGGAACCGGGCTTTCTCCCTAATCATCGGGAGGTCCAAAAGGAGAACCTTGGTTTGCCTCCGACCACTCTAAGTGAGGCGAATTGGTGTATTCTGTTGGAAATCCAAATCCGAAAAAGACAGAAAGTGTATAATATATGAGAATTTTCACAAGAGTCAGATGGGTGCTCCTTTAGGTTTTGCTGGTAGCCAGCGTTCGCGCAAACTTCCTTTGATATCTCGGAGACAACCAAGATTTACCTCGCGACAATCAACTCAACTGGTGTGATGGCGGGATTCCAAGCCTCTGAAAACATGAACCGGCATAGGTTGGCTTGGATTGTGAATCGAATTTCATAATCCCAGACCTAGTTTGGCTCGCGGGACTCTTACTATTTGCCAGTTACTGTCTAAAGAAAGAGGACAGTCGTGGGATCGTGGCAAATTCCGCAGCGGCGGGCGGACTAGTTTTTTTAGGTCTACTGGACGTGCACTTTAACTGGCATCACGGTCAGTACGCCTCTTCGCCCCAAGTTTGGCTTAACGTTGTTGTGCATGCCGGATGCATCTGGTTTGGACTCTGGACCCTCGTCGTGATGATCCACGGTTCTGTGAGGGGGAAGTGACGGAAAAGCGTATTCTAGTGACGGGAGCGTCATCAGGAATCGGCCGGGCGTGCGCATTGCGACTGGCGGCCGCAGGCCACCAGGTGATTGGAGTGTCCCGATCGGGCGCGCCTGACGCGAAGTCCGGCCCAGTGCTACCTTCCGGCAACATCGAGTACTTTCGGATGGACATCGCGGATGCTGATACAGTGCAGCAAACAGTGGAGGAAGTGGTCAGTCGGATGAGTCGACTCGACGTGGTTATCAATTCGGCAGGTATCTCGGTAGGAGGATCGCTGGAGGATACTCCTCTGGAACTTGTACGCTCACAGATGGAGACGAATCTGCTTGGAGCTATTTACCTGACGCGCGCGGCATTACCTTATCTTCGTCATAGTGCTCCCAGCAGTCTGATCCACGTTTCTTCGCTGGCGGGAGAAGTTGCGCTGCCGTATCAGGCTCTTTATTCTGCCACCAAATTCGGGCTGAATGGATTCTGCGAGGCGCTCCGCTATGAACTTGAGCCGCAAGGGGTTCGGATAATATCGGTCCAGCCAGGCAGTGTAAGAACAGAGATGACTAAGAATCGTCAGACCGTTGCTGCCAGCGAGCCATATCGGACTTCGGCCGATGCCGCGATGGCTGTAAACAATGCTGACGAGGAGTCTGGAGTGGATCCGGACGCAGTTGCTCAGATGGTGGAGGAAATAATTTGCGATGAGAAGGCAATCGGGTGGCAAACCGTCGGTCACTTGAGGGAACGGATATCTGTCCCCGCGCGTCGCCTATTGCCCGATCTTTGGTTTCGACGAATCATCGCATCTCATTACGGTATTGCCTCGGCACTTCAAGATAGGCGCAGGAAAAGCAACGGATGACGCAGCATACTCTCATCGGATCAGACGCGTCGGTTCCAGTGCCACAGACAAAGAACCCCATGAAGAGTCGGACAGGTTCGTATCGCCCAGGCAGCGGCATCTTGAATCTTCAGTTTCCCTCGTGCAGCGCGATCAGATTGACACCGTCCTGTTTAAGGTCATCATCAAGTCCATCACTATTCCATAGACACGATCGTCCATCAGGTATTCCGTCCAAGCCACTAACAGAAAGTGCTAGTTCGCACTGTCTTCTCATTCCGAATCCGCACAGATTGTCAGTTGTAATGTTAGGCATCTTAAGAAAGTAATATCGATTTACATTTGTCCTGGCGTAGGGCGATGAAAATCTCGATCGTGGAACAAAACGTGCTTCTCTTTTACTGCTCATCTCAGAAAGAGTGAACCATGGTCGATACCGGTGGCCCGGTAGCGTGAAACCACGGGTGGTTTGCGTTGATCATAATTCGGAATGACCAGCCCCTTAGACCTCACCAAATCTCGCCTTTGTGCATAGTTTGTACTAATAGTTAAAGCTATTAATGGAATTGATCAATTCAGGTTATGCCGAAGTCCGTGGAAGGTCTCAACGGAACACTGCCCACAGATTTACCAAAGATCCGCTCCTGATCTGGCCTCCAGGTAGTATGTGTAGGACAGGAACAATATGAATAGAGAGACGGATCTTTTTGCCAAATGTCAGACTTTCAAAGATGCGAAACGTGTTCAAGCTGCAGGGGTGTATCCATTTTTTAGACCGATTGAGGCGACATGTGGATCTGGGGTAATCAGCCATGGCCGACGTCGGGTGATGATCGGATCGAATAATTATTTGGGGCTCACACATCACCCGCGTGTTCTTGCCGCAGCCAAATCCGCGATTGATCATTATGGAACGGGCTGCACAGGGTCTCGTTTTCTCAACGGCAATCTCGTTCTTCATGAACAGCTTGAGCAAGAGCTTGCCAGTTTTCTCGGCAGGGAGGCTTGTGTAGTGTTTTCGACGGGGGTTGCTGCCAATATGGGAAGTATTTCCTGCCTCGTCGGCCGCAAAGATGTCATTTATTGCGACCGTGAAAACCACGCCTCTATCATGGATAGCACTCGGTTGGCGATCAGCGATACGATTAAATTTCGCCATAACGATATGGTGGATTTAGAACGTCTGCTGTTCAGTACCCGCGAAAAATATCAGGGCGCATTAATTGTCGCCGATGGCGTATTCTCCATGTCCGGCGATATCTTCAAACTTCCAGAAGCGGTCGCGTTGGCTAAAAAGCACCAATGTCGATTGTACATTGATGACGCGCATGCTTTGGGAGTCCTGGGTCCAAAAGGCCAGGGCACCGAGTCTCACTTCAACATGCTGGGCGCAGCAGACCTGGTCATTGGAACCTTTTCCAAATCGTTTGCCTCGATCGGAGGTTATGTCGCTGGCTCTGCGGAAGTCATTCATTATATCAAGCACAAAGCTCGCTCATTCATCTTCAGCGCTGCAATGCCTCCTGCAGCGGCGGCCACAGCTTTGGAATGTCTCAGGATCGTGCAGGAAGATACATCTCGGCACGCTCGTCTCTGGAACAATACCCATAGGATGAATCAGGAATTATGCCAAATGGGGTATGACACATTGAATAGTCGTACTCCCATCATTCCTCTCGTTATTGGAAACGATGATACGGCATTTCAATTTGCTCAGAATCTTTATGACCGGGGTGTTTTTGCCACCCCGGTAGTGCGTCCTGCGGTGCAAGAGGGTGGTGCGTTAATACGTACCAGCTACATGGCGACCCACACGGATGAAGATCTGGAATATGTGCTCAAGACGCTTCATCTATTAGGCAAGAACTTGAGAATCATCGGCAAGCGAAGTGGAGTGTTCGCCGATTCTTCCAAAACTCTATGCCAAGGACATAAAACTGTACTGCCCCGCTTAAAGTGCGGATAGACCTAAGCGGGGCGGTGCACAACACATATAGAAAGTTGGTGCGTATGCGAGAGCTCGTGATGAAGGCGGAAGGCGTGACTGCCCACACGGCATATGGAGAAACCCCTTTGTGCCCGAAAGCAGATAAAGAGCGGACGGCACGCATTGCCCTGATTAACCCGCGATTTAATATATCCTTCTGGGGGCACGATCATGTGATGCCTATCGTTGGGAAACGCGCAAACACACCGGTCGCCGCACTTCCGTTGCTCGCTGCACTGACCCCGCAGCCGCACACGGTGACATTGATCGATGAAAACGTAGAGTCTTTGGACTATGAGTCACTAGCGTGTATGGACATTGTTGGCGTGACGGGGATGAGCGTGCAGCGGGCACGTATGAAAGAGATTCTGCGCGAGTTGAAGAAACACGGTTGCTTTACGGTGGTTGGTGGCCCCTGGGTTACCGTTCAAGAAGACTACTTCGGCGAGTTGGCCGACGTCATTTTTGTGGGAGAGGCTGAAACCACCTGGCCTGCCTTTTTGATGGACTGGCAGGAGCATCAGTGGGATCGGCGTTATGAGCAACAGGCAAAATCAGATATGACCCGCGTGCCGACGCCACGCTTCGATCTGTTACAAATGGATAAATACCTCTACGCGAGTCTTCAAATCTCTCGAGGATGTCCCTTTACCTGCGAATTTTGTGACATTATCGTCACCTTTGGGCGGCTCCCTCGACTTAAGACGAGCGCGCAAGTTCTCGCGGAACTGGAGAGCTTGCGCCGGGTGAACGTGGACCATGTGTTCATTGTCGATGACAACCTCATCGGGAATAAACAAGCTATCAAGAGCGTGCTCCGAGACGTCATTCAGTATCAAGAGCACCACGGCTACCCATTCACCTTCTTTACAGAAGCGACGCTCGATCTTGCAGAAGACGACGAATTGATGCAGCTCATGGCCAAGGCTAATATCGAGGCCATCTTCATCGGGATCGAAACCCCCAATGAGGATGCACTTAAGGAGACGAAAAAACACCAGAATGTCAGGCCCAACGCGGGAAGCATGCTGGAGCGCATCAGAAGAATTCAGCAGGCGGGCATTGAGGTCACGTGCGGTATGATCATGGGATTCGACCATGATGATTCTGGAATTTTTCAGGCGCAGCGCCAGTTTATAGCAGACGCGCATATTCCCCATGCCATGGTGGGGATGCTCAACGCCATCCCCAAAACACCGTTGCACGACCGACTTACTAAAGAAGGACGTCTCGATCCCGCCGATGAATCGGAGTTTGGCACCAATGTGATCCCCCTTAATCTGAGCCGTGCCGAACTTCGGAATGGTTATATCAATGTCATGCACGAAATCTATGACCCCACGGCATTTTTTGAACGGCTCGAGGCCTTGAATCTCGAAGGCCATCTGACCCATGGACGACTGGGCATTGACCAACATGAAATACGTCATCCATGGATGCGCGTGAGGCACCAAGCAATGCATACTGTGATTGCCATCGTGCTTGCGTACAGATTATTCAGCCATGTGAAAGAGAAGGGGTTGCGCCTTGAGTATGTTCGACGGGTGTGGCGTGCATTGACAGCAGGTATCGGCCCGAGATTTATGACGAACTACCTCTATAACTGTGCGATGCACTACCATTATTACAAGCTTGCGCAAGGTTTGCGTGCCGGGCGACTGGCCAACACATTCTAACTGAGCCACCGTCAAGAGATGTGTAAATAAGTTTCAGGCGGCGGTCCTCTCCGACTGATGGTTCCTGTCGTTCT
>JACOEH010000051.1 GCA_024998685.1 Nitrospira sp. | reverse complement strand
GACCGCAAGCGCTTGCGGTCTGCTGAAACAAGCGGATAAGCATATGCTATCTACAGTTGGTCGTTGATGCTTCGCATTCAAAGCTTTTGCTCGGGTTCCTAGCACTATGAGCCGGAGATTGGTCGGTTGACTGACTCTATACTGCGTGTTAGCATGCCCACGTTGTTTCAACGTCGCAATTTCCATATTCATTTTGGTCTTTGAATCACCCAGAGTGGGGCTGTGGCGCAGTTGGGAGCGCGCGTGAATGGCATTCACGAGGTCGCCGGTTCAATCCCGGCCAGCTCCACCAAACCGCACTTCGTGCGTACCGTCAGCTATTTTAAGGTTTATCGTAATCCTCGCGACCGGATAGACGCTTCAAGTGTCTTAAGACTTGGATTCTAGAATGTTTGCCATGTTTAGTTTCCTCACATTACCTCGCCTCCCGACCTCCTAGCTGTTCACTTCATTGGAGTTTATCTCGGGTGACCCAATCGTCCCATTTCACACGGAAGGTTTGTGCCGATGCTCCAAATTGAATCCATCAGCAAGCAATATTCCACGAAGGTGCTGCTCTCTGAGGCCTCCGCGCATCTTCGCCCGAATTCACGAGTGGGCTTGGTCGGGCCGAACGGCGCCGGGAAAACGACGCTCTTTCGCATGGTCCTTGGTGAAGAGTCGCCGGACAAAGGCTCGATCCGCAAGCGTCCTCGGCTCCGGGTCGGCTACCTCCCACAGGAGCTCGAAACGATTACCGGGAAGACCGTCCTCGATGCCGCGCATCGCGATGAGTATCCTGCGCACGAAGCGAAGCGCATCTTGATGGGGCTGGGGTTTACGGAGGTCGATTTTGATCGTCATGTCGAGAAACTGTCCGGAGGCTACCGGATGCGGGTCGCGCTGGCGCATCTGCTCTTATCAAACCCCGATGTGTTGATGCTCGACGAGCCGACCAACCATTTGGATAAACCGACCCAGCGTTGGTTCGAACAGTTTCTTTTACAATCCGGCATGACGCTCCTGATCATCAGCCACGACACTTCTTTTCTGGATCGCGTGGTCACGCATATCTGGGAACTGCGGCATCACAAGATCGAGGAATACCGAGGCAACTATTCGCTCTTCTGCAAGTTGAAAGCGGAAAAAGATGCTCAGCTGCACGCCTCGGCGGCTCGACAGTCCAAAGAGATTGCCCGCGTTCAAAAATTCGTCGATCGCTTCCGGTACCAGGCCAACAAGGCCAGTCAGGTTCAATCGCGACTGAAGCAGCTGGAAAAAGTCAAACGGATTGAAATCCAACGAGATGCAAAACGAGTCAAGTTCCGGTTTCCCCTTCCGTCAGCGAGCGGCCGCCAAGTATTGGATCTCGCCGGAGCGAGTAAACGCTACGGTGAAAAGGTCGTCTATAAGACCCTCGATTTTTCCATGGAACGTGGCCAACGTGTCGCGCTGGTCGGTGAAAACGGGGCGGGAAAAAGCACTCTCTTGAAGATGCTCGCGGGTGTGCTTCCTCTCGATACCGGCACCAGAACCGTGGGGCACGGGGTGAGCCTACACTACTTTGCACAGCATCAGGCGGAAACCTTGAACCCCGAGCACTCGATTCTCGAATCGCTCGAAGAAGTCACCAAACATGCGGAGATGAATTTTCTGCGTGGGATCGCGGGCGCTTTCTTGTTTTCCGGCCAGGATCAGAAAAAACCGATCAAGGCTTTGAGTGGTGGTGAACGGAACCGGGTGGCCTTAGCCCGCATGCTGGTCGAACCAGCCAATACCTTGCTTCTCGACGAGCCGACGAATCATTTGGACCCGGCCTCAGTGGATGTGCTCACCGATGCACTGGCTGAATTCCCCGGCACCATCATCTTCATTTCCCATGATCCGACGTTTCTGGCGCGCATCGCCACCCGAGTCGTTGAGATCGAAGAAGGACAAGCCCGAAACTACATCGGCGATTATGAGTACTACCTGTGGAAGAAGGCTCAGGAATTCGAATCGATCAAGGAAACAAGCGACGAACTCGAGGGAGCCTCGCAACCCACGTCTTCCGGCCCTACTCGCGCGATGGCACAGCAAGTTCAACCAAAAGCGCGAGGAGGAGAGCGACGCGACTTGACCAAGACCCACGCACGATTGGAAAAGCAGGTATCCCGAGCGGAATCAGAAATTACCGAGGCTGAGACCAAGATCAAGACGCGCGAAGCGGAGTTGGCCGATCCAAAACTCTACGCCGAGTTCGACCGTTGGAATCTCCTGCATCAAGAACAGGAGAACTGGAAGCGTGATCTCGAACGACTGACCGCGCGCTGGGAATCGCTGTCGGCGGAACTAGAAAATGTGAAACAACAGCTGGTGTCCATGGGCTAGCGGATTTGCCACACCATGCCTTGGTACGCTGGTTATCGATGGACCACGTGACGGCGTTGCGGACGAGAACGTTAGACGGAGGCTTTGAGGGTTTCTTCCAGATAGTAGTACAGCCAGCGGTTCTTCTCTTTCGTCACCAACTCATCCCAGACTACCCCGATCAAGAATCCTTTTTTTTCCCAGGGCTTGACCCAGGCGACGGTCCCATCAAGCTTTTCCTGTTGCTCGACGCGATCGGAATCGAGGAAGGCGAGCGAGACGGTGACTCTCTCGTTTGATGGGAAGCGCTCTTTGGTGTGAAGACCGGCCCCGATCTTGTTCACATTATCCAGGACTGCAGTGCAGGCGCGCCCACCGCTCTTCGGCGACACCAAGGCGGAGCCCACTAAAGTGGCTCGGACAAACTTCCTCCGCTCACTCAGTGCAACGACGCTGGCTGACGGTTTTCCTTCCCCTCGCTTCATTGCTCTAAGTATAACCGATTAGACAAGAAAGTAAACTAGGATAATTGGCCCTATTCCGGCGGCTTAGGGCGGTAATATCGTCTATCCTTCAGTACTGGTGGCAGATGGGTTTGTTCGGTTTGTGCCCGTGGATCGTCATGGACATAGCGATAGTCGGTTCCATAGCCTAGATCCCTCATCAGGGAAGTCACGGCATTTCGGAGATGGAGAGGAACAGCCAGATTCCCGTGAGTTTTTGCATCCTTCAGGGCTTCCAACAGACCGACGTAGGACGCGTTGTCTTTGGGTCGTGATGCCAGGTAAGTAGTGCCTTGAGCCAAATTGATCTGTGCCTCCGGGAGTCCTACGAACTGGACGGCTTGTGCCACGGAGGTGGCCACGAGAAGGGCCGACGGATCGGCATTGCCGATATCCTCAGACGAGAAAATGACCATCCGTCTGGCGATGAATTTCGGATCTTCACCGGCATCCAGCATCCGGGCCAGCCAGTAGAGCGCCCCGTTCGCATCGGAATCGCGAAGGCTTTTGATGTAGGCCGAAATGACATTGTAGTGTTCTTCGCCTCGCTTGTCGTACCGTAGCGCCTTCTTGCTCAGCGCTGCTTCCAACATCGCTCCATCTATCACACGCACACCATCAGCCCCAGCCGGCGCTTGCATTACCACAAATTCCAGCGATGTGAGCAGCGCCCGTGCATCACCATTACCGAACGAGATCAATCCTTGCCGAGCATCCGGTAAGAAGCGCGCCTGCCATTTTCCCAGCCCTTGCTCGACATCGGTCAGCGCGCGATCAAGAATCCGACCCAGCGCCTCCTCGGTAAGCGGCTTGAGGACAACGACCAAAGATCGCGACAGCAGCGGGCTGATGACTTCAAACGAAGGATTCTCGGTGGTCGCACCGACCAGAATAATCGTGCCTCGTTCGACATGAGGGAGAAAGGCATCTTGCTGCGCCTTGTTGAAACGATGGATCTCGTCCACAAAGAGGATCGTCCGCTGACCATTACTCGTCCGACGTTGCTCGGCTGTCTTGATGATCATGCGCAATTCCGGCACGCCGCTGGTCACGGCCGAAAAGGGAACAAACTGGGCCTTGGTATGTCGGGCAATGAGATGGGCCAGGGTCGTCTTCCCCGACCCGGGAGGTCCCCAGAAGATGACGGAAGAAAGTTGGTCGGCTTCAATCGCTCTTCGCAAGGGACAATCCTGGCCGACAAGCTCGTCTTGCCCGACGAAATCGACAAACTCACGCGGCCGCAGCCTCTCGGCAAGCGGGGCCTCAACCGTATCTTGGAAGCTTTCGGATGCGGTGAACAGATCAAGGGCCTGATCATGAAAACGAGTCATCTCACTCCTTCAGAATGGCGGGAATTGTATACGCCCCCTTGGCATGATCGCAAACCGCCTCTTGACCGTGCAGACAGCCAATGATACGAAAACCGCAGCCTACGGAGAGGACGGTGCAAGCCAAGATCAACGGCATGACTCTCGCGTTCAACGATCGGGGAACCGGCCTTCCCATTGTCTTTCTCCATGCCTTCCCGCTCAATCGAACGATGTGGGCAAAGCAGGAGGACGCGCTTTCGTCACAGTGTCGAGTGATTACGATCGATCTGCGTGGACATGGTGAATCCGATGCGCCGCTCTGGCACTATTCTCTCGATCAAGCAGCCGATGACGTCCATGGTCTGCTTGATTACTTGTCGATCCGGCAAGCGGTCTTCGTCGGACTTTCCATGGGAGGGTACATCCTGTTCGCGTTCTATCGAAAGTATGCCGACTATGTCAAAGGACTGGCATTAGCCGATACGAAAGCCCGGGCAGATACCGACGAAGGGAAACAGGCGAGATTTGAGATGGCTCAGATCGCGTACAAACAAGGGGCGAGGGCGATCGCCGACATTATGATTCCCAAGCTGCTAAGTCCTGCAACGATCCAAACGAGACCGGAGCTTGTTCAACACGTGCGTACGATGATCGAGGGCAACCAAGTCAGCGGCATAGCGGGGGACTTAATGGCAATGGCAGAGAGGCCCGATTCCATCCCCCTGCTACAACGGATGACTTGTCCTACTCAAATTATCGTTGGTGACCTGGATCTCCCCACCCCGCCTTCCGATGCCAAGCTTATGGCAGACCGGATTCCCAATGCCCACTTGGCCATTATTCCAGGTGCCGCCCATCTTTCGAATCTCGAACAGCCCGACCTGTTCAACGAAACCGTCCGCTCTTTTGTGTCGAATGTCCAAGATAAACGAGGCGGCGGGTGAGAGGCACTGAGCAAACAATCACTCGGGATCGCCGACGCTACCTCGTCGAATCAATTTTAAAAACTCTTCGCGAGTCTGTGATTGGCTGCGAAATGCTCCCAACATGGAGCTGGTGACGGCGATCGTGTTCTGTTTTTCCACACCACGCATCATCATGCAGAGATGTCGCGCTTCGACGACGACTCCGACGCCGTGCGCGCTCAACTTGCTGCTCAGAGTTTCGGCGATCTGAACCGTCAACCGTTCCTGTACTTGTAGTCGCCTTGAGAATGTATCGACAATTCGCGGGATCTTACTGAGGCCGACGACTTTCTTGTTCGGCAAGTAGCCGACATGAACTCTGCCAAAAAACGGGAGCAGATGGTGCTCACACATACTGAAGAAATCGATGTCTTTGACGATGACCATCTCGTCGTATTCGATCGGAAACAACGCACCGTTCAACAGATGGTCGATATCACGCTGATAGCCCTGCGTCATAAAAGCCAGGGCTTTGGCCACGCGCTCGGGTGTTTTCAGCAAACCGTTGCGGCCCGGTTTTTCTCCGAGAGCGAGTAGCATCTCGGTGACCAGCGACTGAAGCACCGGTAAATCCGTCGGCTTCCCACTCCCGCTGGTGTCCTCAACTGATTCTCGTCTTTTCTCTCTCTTCTGTTGCTTCCTCACTCCGTTTCCTCGTCGTTTCAAACGACGCCCGCATATTCGAAGTAGTTGTCCCTCGTCTCGATGACACCTACCTTATGCAGACACCCCGCAGGCAATTGGGGCTCCAAAATATCCCAGATCAATTTGACGATGTTCTCCCCGGTGGTCGTGAGTCCCGCCATCGCCGAGTCGCTATTGAGGTCACGATGGTCGAACCGATCGATAATCCTCTCGTTGACCAACCGATCGAGACGGTTGAGATCACAAGGCTCTTGTGTCGCTCCACTCGTGATCGTGACCAGCACGACATAGTTATGCCCGTGACCATTCGGATTATTACATTTTCCGAACGCAGCCCAGTTCTCTTCAGGTGACAGCTGGTCCGTGTGAAGCCGGTGTGCGGCGCAAAACCGATAGCGCCTTGTCACATAGACCTGTGACATTCGATTGTGTGTCTCTTGAGGTGGAACAAACCCGAGACCGCTCCGAGGGAAGCGGTCCCGGCGTGGAGGTCCTTTATCAGTTTTCGTACGGCGATCCGTTATCGGCGCTTATGCGCTGAACGAACTGCCGCAACCGCACGTAGTTTTGGCCTGAGGATTCTTGATCGAAAAGCCGGAGCCTTGCACACTGTCGACATAGTCGACTTCCGCACCTTGAAGCAATGGCGCGCTCTGAGAATCCATAATGAGCTTCACATCACCCTTTTCGATGATGGTATCATCTTCGGCCATTTTGGATTCAAAGGCCATCCCATATTGGTAGCCATGGCACCCGCCGCCGCGGACATACACTCGCAATCCGACGACATCTTTTTCCTCGGCCATCAATTCCTTGATTTTCTGCTCCGCCACCGGCGTGATAGTAACCATCGTCTTCTTCCTCCTCTATAGATCAATCCAACCCGCATCAACGGGCTAGAACGTTAGTCTAACACCTCTCTCTCGAATATCAACCCCATGCTTCTGTGGTCGCTGTTGTTGGATTCTCCCATTTGGCTTCCGGCACGCGCACGACGACATCCCCCAAGACACGTGCCTGACATGCAAGGCGATGCCATGGCTCCGTCAATGCTTCTCGATCCAGCAAATCTTGCTCATCGAAATCGATCTCCGAGAGATGCTCATGCCCCATTTGGACCTCCACTCGGCAGGTCGTGCAGGAGGCATTTCCTCCACAGTCGTGGTTCAACCGGAACCCTACTTCTTTTGCGGCATCAAGGAGGGAAATGTTCTCCTCCACTTCCCCGCTTCGCCCGTCCGAATGAAGAAATGTCACCCGCGGCATGACTCCTCCTAGGAATGAGCAACTATCCCAACCGGAGTTTCCCGATAGGGACACCTCTGCAGCCGGATATGTTCTTCATATTCGTGACGAAACAACTTCAAACTGCTTTGCACCAATACTGAGGCTCCGGTCACGAGGGTGCAGTACCCTGTCCCCTTGACGAATCCGCACAGTTGGAGCAGGCTATCCAAGTCTTTTTGAGTACCCTGTCCCGATTCAATTTTGGTCATCAGCGCGGCTAAATTGATGGTCCCCATTCGACACGGTGGACATTGCCCGCAACTCTCGTTCTTGAAAAAATTGGAAAATTGTAGCGTCTTGGCCACCATACAGGTCGCATCATCGACAACGATGACTCCGGCCGACCCTAACCCCGTGCCGGCCTTTTTCAACGAATCGAAGTCCATGGGAAGATTGAGTTGATCCGCCGTCACCATTGAAAATGCCGGACCACCCGGAAAGACCGCTTTGATCTTGCGGCCGTTGGGCACTCCACCGCCGGATTGCTCGATTAGATCTCGAATCGTCACGCCCATCGGCATCTCGTACACGCCAGGTCGATTGATCGCTCCACTCAGCGAGAACATCATCGTGCCTGGACACTTTTCCGTCCCCGTCTGGAGAAACCATTCAGCGCCCTTATGCAGAATCCGAGGAATGTTGCACAGCGTCTCAACGTTATTGACCAAAGTCGGTTTGCCATAGAGACCGAAATCGGTCGGATAAAACGGCGGTTTCTGCCGCGGCATCGCTGGACGGCCCTGCATCGACTCAAGCATAGCGGTTTCTTCGCCGGCTACATAGCTTCCATGGCCTTCAAACACTTCCAATTCTATATCGAAGCCGCTTCCTAACACATTTTTACCGAGCAGTCCCCGTTCTCTCGCTTGAGCCAGGGCTTTCTTAAGATTTTGCCGCTCTTCATGGTACTCATGATTCACATAGATGAAGGCGGCTTTCGCCTGTACCGTATGCGACGCGATGAGACAGCCTTCGATCAATTGGTGAGGCAGCGTTTTCAACAGATGACGATCTTTAAACGTTCCCGGTTCATGTTCCCCGGCGTTACAGACAAAATACCGCTCTTTCACCCGGTGGTTGAGGACCTTGTCCCATTTGATTCCTGTTGGAAATCCTGCTCCCCCCCGCCCTCTCAGGCCTGATTTCTTCAGCTCATCAATCACTTGAGCGGCCTTCAGCTCTTTCACACAACGCTTCCAGGCTTCATAGCCACCGACCTTGAGATAGCCCTCAATCTCCCAGGGGGCACCTTCCGTCTGTTGGACAAGGCGTGGTTCTGCAGTTGTAAGCATATTAGGCCGATCTATGTTCTCAATGTAGAGGTCGTACTATACGGCTCCACCGCTTCTTCCGTCAAGGCGACGGAGCTAAATGGGCCTGAATCTCAATCAGTTAGGGCTAGGGGCCTACTTGAAGTTGGGTATAGAGGGTAAGGCCAACAATGTAAAATCCGGCCGGTGGGCTTTACCTCCACCGGCCAAGAAAAGGTACAGATTCTATCTAAGATGGCTACCCGCTCCCATGAAAAACAACATGGGGATCGAAAGCAGGAAATTCACACGAGAAGCCAGCAATGCTGTCCGCCCCCACTGAGCCATCTCCGGCGGTGCAGGAGTGCCCTGTGCTGTCGCGGTCACTGCGGCGATAATTTTCTTCTGGTTCGGCCAGATAATTCCATGGACGTTGCCCATCATGATGATCCCGAGCAACCCACCGATTGCCAAGGCCACCGCTCCTGTTCCCCCTTTGTGATACATATGGCCATACAATAACACCCCCGCAAGTACGGTCACAGTCGCTCCGTGCCGGAACCAATTGAGGGCGGCCGGCATGAGCTTTGGAATCACGATATTCTTGGTAGGGCCATCCAAGCTTTTCAAGAAGGAGGCATTGATCAGATTGAAGAAATACAAAAGCCCGATCCACGTGATCCCGGCCAGGAAATGTACCCAGCGAAGGATCATGGATGCCCATTCGGCTTCACCGGCGCCGATGCCGGTTAGCCCGAGATATATTATTATCAATACGACGGTGAGGCCAAATCCCGCCCACATCGTCTGCATCGGATCTTCAAGAAATTTCATTGCTCCCTCTCCTCTGAACAGTTGACTGTCTTGCCCCATGTCTGTACTGCAGCGTTTCTCCGATTGTCAAGCCGACATGTCGGTCGGAGCGGTCATTAATCACCGATGACTAATGACCACGGACCCATCCTTATGCCTTATGGGTCCTATATCATCAACCGATCCACTGCAGCGCACAATTCCCGCACCGCCCTGGCCGACGTTTCCAATGCCGCCCGTTCATCAGCGGTCAATTCATACTCGAGAATCTGTTCGGCTCCTCCGCGTCCGATCTTCACCGGAACCCCGACGACGACGTTTTTGAGTCCGTACTCCCCTTCGCACAGCACCGCACAGGGCATGACCTGCTTCTCGTCCTTATGGATCGATTCAACCATCGCCACTGCTGAAGCGGACGGAGCATAGAAGGCACTGCCCGTTTTCAAAAGGCCCACGATTTCGGCCCCCCCCTCCCGCGTTCGTTTGACGATGGCGTCGAGTTTCTCCTTCGACATCAGTTCAGACACCGGCCGACCCTTCACGGTTGTATAGCGCGGCAGCGGCACCATCGTATCCCCGTGTCCGCCCAACACCATGGCTTGCACCTCGGTGGCCCGTACGTTGAGTTCAGCGGCAATGAACGTCCGCATTCTTGCAGAGTCCAACACTCCGGCCATCCCGATGATTCTCGACTTAGGGAGACCGCTGACCGAACGCGCCACATGGACCATGACATCCAATGGATTGGTGACGAGGATCAGGATAATGTCCGGGGAGCGTGAGACGAGCTCCATGACGACGGATTTCACGATTTTCGCATTCGTCCCCAACAACTCATCTCGACTCATGCCCGGTTTTCTCGGAATACCCGAAGTAATGACGGCGATCGACGACCCGGCGGTTTCCGCGTAACCGTTGGTGCCGACTACCTGCGTGCTGTACCCACAGACCGGACCTGCTTGGGAAATATCCAGTGCCTTACCCTGTGGAACCCCCTGGACGATATCGACCAATACCACGTCATAGAGATTCTTCTCGGCCAGCCGCTGTGCCGTCGTCCCTCCGACATTCCCCGCACCTACCACGGTGATCTTCGGTCGCGCCATCATTACCACCTCAATCTTCAGTTCCTTTTTTCATCCTCTTAGTTGACGGTCTCAGGATGTCTTTCATTGCGCGCATGCACCGAGCACCGCCCATGGTGTCGAATTCAATAAGACTGGCGTGCGCGGTGCGCGAGCACAAAGACCTCTTGAGACCGTCAATGCCCTCCTTCATGCTCCGTCCAGCCCGCAACTTTGAAGTTGATCGTGCAGACGAAATTATCTCCGTCATAAAAATTGACCTTGATCTTCTTCTTGCCGAATGTTTTTGCCAGAAACTCCTCCGGATTGTCGACGAGTTCCTGAAAGCCCCCGGGAGGATATTCACCCAGGTCGTGAAAGACCACGATCATCCCTTCTTTGACTTCCTGGAGGACCTTTACCCGGCAACGCGGATAGACTTCCCAGAACTTGGCTTCGATCATTTCCCTTGTCGGTTCCGGACGGTCTTCACCGGGTTTCAACGTCTGTCCGAACTTGGCTAATCGACGGACGTAGGGATACTGATGTCCTGTGAAGAGTTTATATAACCATGGAGGAATCGTCGGTTTTCCGACCGAATTGGTCATGTTCTTGAGTTCCTACACCGTCAATCGCCTGTAAATTCCAGGCAACTTCGTCGGAAGGGCTTCGACGCGGTCTATGACGCAGTACCGGGCCTCGGCGTACATGCGGCGGAGATAATTTTCAGCTTCCCGATCGATTGTAATACAGTAGGTTTCGATTCTCCGTTGTTTTGCCTCGCGGAGTGCGGCCTTCGTATCTTCCAACGAGTAGTCGTCCTTGTACTGGTCGTCCAATGGTCTTCCGTCGCTCAACAGCATGAGGACACGGTTCTTGGCTTCCCGTGCCAGCAGCTTCGCAGTCGCGTGTCGAATAGCCGCACCGTCCCGATTCTGATGACGAGGAGCCAAGCCGCCAAGCCGATGCGCCGTCGTCGCCCCAAGCCGATCGTCAAAGTCTTTGATCGTGAGGAACTCGACCCTCGCTCGTCCTTGGCTCGAGTAGGCATAGAGTCCATACTGATCTCCGACGGCATCCAGTGCTTCACAAAGCAGTACTAAGCCTTTCTTCTCAATATCGATCACCCGCTGGCCGGTTCCGAGGTCGCGGCTTGTGGATCCGCTGATATCGATGAGGAAGGCCACCGCCACGTCGCGTTCTCGCTTTTCCCGCCGGATGTACGATCGATCGTCGCCTTCCATGCCTGCCCGCTGTTCCACTGTTCGTCGGACAACGGCGTCCAGATCCACTTCTTCCCCATCGGGTTGTCCCGCGACGCGGCGGAATGCCGGTGGACGCAGGCCTTCAAAAACCCGGCGCAGTGACTTGACGGTACTCCGGTGGGAGACCAATGTCTCCGTGACGAAGTCGTCCGATCCCAGATCCGCAGGCTGTTCCACCACGCGACACCAATTCATCCGATAATCTTCGATCCGATGGTCCCACTCGGGATAAAGGACGGCTCGCCCGTCATGAGCGCTGATCTCTCGAATCGATTGTGTTTCCATCTCAACTGCGAGGCTCTCTTCCACAATGGACGGCAATGAACGCCCCTCGCTCAACATCTCTCTGCTTCCGAGATCTTGCTCGCCGCTCCGGACATTCTCCTTTGTTCGCGTATCCGATTGTGCCGGAGACTTGTGTTGCCGGTCGAATTGTTCCTGACTCCACGTGATGAACTCCGGATTCATCGAGCCACGATGCGGCAAATCGGTCACTGTACGGTACTGATCACCCCATTCCTCAAATTTCGTCTGTCCCGTTTCTGCATCCTTCGACTCCTCGCGCTGCTCTAGGTGTATTATCTCGCCGCGAGCTATCAGCAGTTCTTCCAACCGGACATACACGAGATCGACCACACGAACCGTTTCTTCTGCCGTGGCGGTGGTCTTGAGGATGGAACGGCACATGCTCCAGAGAATAGAGACTTCTTCTCTGACAGCCTTGGGCACTGCCGAATCCTCCGTTTCACCGGTGGAGAGCCTCAGGAGCCCATCGACGACCAGTTCCTGGGGCGTCACTCCTTGAGCCGGGTCGCGTGGGGCGATGGATTCAGCAGCGAACCGCGCAAGGTCGCACCGAAGCCCTGGATACTCCGTTTGCAGCAAGAATTCGATACGCGCATCTTCCAGTACGATCCAGAGGTCCCGCACCAGCGCGGGGTTCGGATATATTTGAAAAAAGGCAGCCAGTGTGCCCGGCCCGGCTTCATTGGATCGACCATATCGGTATCGTACGGTTTCAATCAAATTGATGAGGGATTCAAGTCGGAGGCGATAGGTTCCGAATTCCAAATGTCCGGCTTCATGCGCCGCCATCACGAGATAGAGACGCTCGTTTTCCTCGGCCGTTGGATACCGACGGAGCAGCGCCGGCAATGAAATGGTTTTCCCGTCGCCGCTGACCGTCGCGCGGGCCGGGGAAGTCACAGAATCAGGAAGCGCCGTCACGGCGACGTCGATTCCACAGAGTCCCTGGACGAACAGGTTCACTCGTCGCGCGACCTGCCGAAACGGCACTCCGCTCAAGGCTTGTTCGACCGAAGCCAGTGCCTTCCGCGACTCTACGGAGAAGTAGGCGCGTGCTCCGTCCAGGCTGTAAGCCGCTACCTCCATCCCGGCCTTAAACCAATTTTCAAATCGCGTGGGCGCTTCGGGTCCATTTCGAATGAGTCCGACGAGTTCGGAGGCGCGACGCAGGTACTCGAGTGTGACGGCAGCGTGCTGCTCGGCAAGCAAGGCGCCGTACTGCAACAGCCGGAGCCGCCATTCCATAGACGGCAGCGCTCTCAAGAAGGTGGGAGACTCTGCGAGCCAAATTATGCCGGACTCGGGAGAATGTTCGACCAACAGGAGGCACAGAGATACGACCTTTTGCCGAACGGGAAGGTCTTCGATATTCCCAAGTATCGACGGGCTGGTCCTGAGAAACTCCATGGTTGCGACATAGTCCGGCTTCCCGAGGCTATTCGGCCCAATCAACCTCATGCCCACTGTGGCCCAGCTGCGCGCACTGTCCCAAGGAAGCACGACAGCCAGCTTGGAGATTTGTCGGATGAATTCAAGTCCGACGACGACATTGACCTCGGTCAGTTCAATGCCGATATCGAGCCAGCGTCGCAATTGCGAGACGGGAACATCGGACAAAATCTGTGGGGCGTGCCGGATGTATTCAAGCGCAACATTGGCATCCTGTTCAGCGATTTCCAGACCGATTGTTAAGACTTCTGTGCGCGCATCGGCCGGTTCAATCAGCCCAAGGACGAAGGGACTATCTTTAAAATATTTGAGCGCGGATGCCCCGGAGGACTGAGCCAGTGCCACTCCGAGATCGAGCCACAAAATAAGGTGCGCGAGGCCGGCCCGCCGAGCAAGCTCGGGCAATGCCGTTACCGCCGAGTCGGCTGCTTTTGGGGACAATTGTTGGAGCTCGTCCAGCAGAGTCAGTACCCGTGCCTCGGTATCCGGTTTGCCGGTGGCCTGCAGCAAATCAGTCACCAGTGTCTGTGCGATCGCCGGACTCAACTCGGGGACCAGTCGCTGTAGTAAGATCTGTCGACTTGACATGTCCTTCATGACTTATACGAGAATCAGCCGAAGGGATGGATTGTAAAGCAGCGAATTATCCTTGTAAACTAGCGATTCTGCCTCTCATCGCTGGAGGAGGGAGCTCATGGCCGAACCAACGCAGGAAAGCCTCGATAAGATACGGAAGTTTGTACAGGGTTTTGCCGAGAAAAGCGGAACCTCGATGCATCCCAACACCGCTGTAACCGAGGCAGTGGTCAAGGGATTAGCGTCTCATATCGACGAACTCGGGAAACCGCTCTGCCCTTGTAACTTTTATAAGGACAAAGAAGCCGAAGCCAAGCTCCGGCGGTGGATCTGCGCATGCGACGAAATGCAGATCTACAAATACTGTCATTGTCTCCTTTTTGTCCGTGAAGATGGAATGCCGATTACGGAATATTTGCCGGACGGCCATGAAGGTCGCGAAGTGTATGGCGTGGTCACCGATCCGACCCCCGACATAGGCCGCGCCCTCAAACACAAGGCCGTCCCAACTGCAACCGTGCCCGACGAGTCCACGACGCCGTCAGCCTCCTCGACATGACGCGGCGTGGCAGGCAACTCCGGTGCTGCTTCATCTATCTACTGCTGATCAGCAGCTTCCACGTGGTATGGGCACAAGCGGTGGTGTCGGGTTCATCGATCCCACCGGCCTTCAACGAAAAAGAGCTCTTCGCCTACCGGGCCAAAGGTCGGAGCGGCGCGGCTGGACAGGTGTTCTTGCGCGCAACCTCTGGAAAAGCCGTGACTCAGGCCGGAGCTTCAATCTATTTGATTCCAGTTGTTTCATATACTCGCTATTGGTTCGACAGAAATGTGCGGGATTACTCCTGCCCTTTAAAAAATGGGGCCTCGTCTTCAGAATCCCCAGTGGCTCAGGAGTCGCCTATGGAATGCCTCCGCGCGGTCATAGCCCAACTGCTGGCCGATAAGCGCCTTATTCCCTATCTCCGCACGACAAGGGCCAATCCAACCGGTCACTTTTGGTTCACGAAAGTTCCGGCCGGCCGCTATTATGTTGTCAGTCCCCTTGAGGGGAGCAGTGGAGCCCGCCAGGATGAGCGAGCGATGGGAATAGCCTGGCTGACCATTGATCTCGATGTTGACGAAAAAGCAATTAATCTGGTGGTCACAGATTGCACGGGTAGTCTCTGTTGAGCAACTGCTTCTTTGCTGCCGACCCGGTTGAGGTAAATCATGAGAATTCTGCTCGTTGAAGACGATGCGGATCTTGCGCAATTCATCAGAAAAGGACTGAAGGAAGAGCACTATGTGGTGGACGTCGCCGCCGACGGCGAAGCCGGCTTGGCGTTGGCTCTGGACAATTCCTATGATCTGATGATCCTGGACATCATGTTACCCAAGCTCGACGGCCTGACCCTCTGCCGTCGCGTTCGTGACAAAGGCATCTCCACTCCGGTGCTGCTACTGACCGCGCGAAACAACTTGGAGACCAAGGTCTCCGGCTTTGATACCGGCGCGGATCAGTTTATGCCGAAGCCGTTCGCCTTCGCGGAATTGCTGGCACGAATCAGGGCGCTCTTGCGCCGCGGGAGCTCCCAGCAAATTGCCCATCTTCAGGCGGCCGACCTTCGGCTAGACCCGGCTTCTCACCGTGTCTGGCGCGCAGGGCAGGAAATCTCTCTGACGAATAAAGAATATGCCCTGCTCGAATTCCTGCTCCGAAACAAGAATCGCGTGCTCACCCGAACGGCAATCATCGAGCATGTGTGGGACATCAGTTATGATCCCATGACGAATATCGTCGATGCCCACATTCGAGCCCTCCGGGCGAAGATCGACCGGGACTTTTCGCCGCCTTTGATCGCCACGGTGCGTGGCGCCGGATATATGCTCGAAGAGCCGGATGCCTCCGCATGAAATCCCTGCGGACCCTGATCAGCTGGTCGGCCTTCGTGTTGATGGCCGGTCTTCTCGCGTTTTCTGCGCTCGTATACGCCGCCAGCGAGATTTTGTTACAACGATTAGTGGATGGGCGACTGCTGGTGTTGGCGGAAACACTGGCCGAGTTTGTCGAGCGGTATCCCGAGTTCTTTGAACAAGGCGGCAAGGACACTCCCCCGACCAACGAGTTGACCCAAAACACAACGGAACAGCACGTACTGCCCGACGTGACCCACGCCCTCCGTGTCTTTTCAACCAACGGCTCGCTTTTGTGGAGGAGTCCTCACGCAACTGGGCAAGGATCGCTCCCTTCTCACGTGTTGGAACAGGTCAGCCTCAAAAATATCCTGTTCGAGACGCTCAAGGCGCCTGATGGGACGCCAGCGCGGCATTTATTCCTTTATCTCCTCGGCAAAGGCCGTGCGCAGTACATCGTGCAGGCCGAAACTTCGTTGCTGCATTACCAGGAAACCTTGTATGGCCTTGTGTTTCTGCTCACTCTCGGATCCGGGGCCACTCTTATCCTGGCTTGGGTCGGGAGCCTCTGGCTGGCAAAGAAAGTGATGGCTCCGATCGAGGCTTTGTGTACGGGCGCTGAAACCATGTCGGAAGCCGACCTTGGGAAGCGTCTGCCGATGGATTCACCCTATCGAGAATTTCGGCGACTGACTCAGGCCGTCAACTCGGTATTGGATCAGTTCCAGCGAGGGAGCGAGGTCCAACGGAACTTCTGCGAGATCGCCGCCCATGAGATGAGGACCCCCCTGACCATCCTGCAGGGCAACCTGGAGGTCGCACTCATGAAAGCGAGGACCGTCGAAGAATATCGCGAAGTGTTGCTCAACAACCTCCAGCAAGTGGATCGGCTCATCGCCTTAACCCGCCCGTTGTTGACCCTTGCGAAATTCACCAGTAGCAAGCCGCCTGTCAATCTCGTCCCGCTCGCCTTGGAGCCTCTTATTCAGGAGATTGTGGATGAGTTGATTCTTTTGGCGGATGACCGCCAGATCACCTTGCGGTTTGAATCTCAGCCGGTTCCCTCCGTACTCGGCGACGCCCAGTGGCTCAAACAAGCATTGATCAATTTGCTCGACAATGCGCTGCGTTACACTCCATCCGGTGGAGTAGTTACCATCCGCTTGCAAGCCGTCGGTCAAAAAGTGATGGTAGCGGTCGAGGACACAGGCCATGGAATCGAGCCGGAGAACATTCCCCATCTTTTTGAACGATTCTACCGCACCGATTGGGCCAGGGCAAAAGATTCCGCCGGTACAGGGCTAGGACTTCCCATCGTGAAGGAAATCATGGAGGCCCATGGCGGGAGCATTTCCGTCACCAGCGAAGTCCACAGAGGCTCCGTCTTCACCCTACGGTTACCGGCTCTCGCTCAGCAGACGGTTCTTGCCTAACGGTTCTCGAAGCACTTTGCCCTCATCCGACTACGTTCTGCGCCATTC
The DNA here is from genome assembly GCA_024998685.1 of Nitrospira sp. Lineage (GTDB taxonomy): Bacteria > Nitrospirota > Nitrospiria > Nitrospirales > Nitrospiraceae > Nitrospira_D. Next base: position 16,888 of record JACOEH010000051.1, on the reverse strand, counting down.
TAATCTAACTCGACTTCTACTGCTGTTTTACCTTGCCAAGACATGGCATTCGTCGTCTTTTGGGGAATGAAGAGCTCTTCACCATGATTTCATCCTGATTTCATGTCGACTCGATATGCTTTCTTGTATGAATAACTCAAGAAAGGATTGGAATACATGGCAAGTGTTATCGCTGCTTCAATGGTCTGTTTTCCGTACGTCATCGTTGGACTCGGACAAGCAATTATCGTGGGGACACACTCGACCGTAAGAACAGTCCGTGATACAGCCGCGGGAATCAATGGTCAGAAGATCCCTTTCATGACATCGAACGAAATGGTCAAAGCATCACGCAAAGAAGAGACACGTTGCAAGATTTGCTTTATACCCGGGTGTGCCGTATTTACCCCGCGTTGAAATCCTTCAACTGCTTGATGAGCATGCGAAACCTGACGAATGGAGGTGAAATATCATGATGGCGACTTTCCTCTTCATACTCACCATGAGTTTTGTTGGGCTTATACTGTGGGGGAGCCGGGAAATTGGTTCCTGACGGCATACTCATGAAGGACCTGCCAGGCTGACGCGTTAGGCATGGAAGTCGAATGCGGTCCAAAGCCCGACGGGAAGCGTGCTTACCTTCTCGGAAACTTCATGCCTTGCTGGAAAGCACTACTTAATGAAGAACTCTTCACGATCTCATTATGGGCGCTTCATCTTGGAGGCGTATACAGGAAACCAAAAGGAGATGACCCTCTCATGGTTTCCTTCATCGAAGTGTTCTTATTGGCCGCCATATTCGGGGTGTTGTACGCAATGTTGCAGCTCGCCAGGAGATGACGAGCGCAGGACTCGGTAGATCTCTGCGCTGTAGCATGGTTGGGCACAGCAGCTCTGACTTGCCGGTCCCACATCTGTGTTTGTAGTTTCGTTCGCTTCAGCGTGAACGTTGGGTCATGCTGCTGTTAAAGGCGGCTATAACCTGCAACCTTGCGGACGTTTGGTCGGAAGCCGTTCTGTCAGATTCATGCGTATAAGTCCTGCGTAAGAAGTATCACTTTTAGATATCCCCTCCTAAATTTACTGGTTTTGTCTCGGACCATGCCCGCGAATCAATACGTTCCCAGTGCGCTTTCCATCCGTCGGCTCATTGGTCAACTGTACAAATCGATGAATTATGAAAATGTCTTCACGATCTCATCATCGGCCATTCATTTTCGAGGAGTATATTCACGAGTGAAGGGGGGTGAAAATCCATGACGACGATATTCTTTGCATTGCTCGCGCTGACCGCTGTTTTTGGGTTTATGTATAAGGCGGCGTTCCTTGACGGTGAATAATGAATATGGTCTCTTTTCTCTCCTTGCGAGAAAAGAGGTTGTCGAGTCATCGGTAGGAGTTAAGATTACCACATGTGCGGATATGTCCCATACGCGCCGCGTCGCCGTCCATGAGCAGCGGAGGCGGCACGGCGCGGTTCCTTGTCGTATCGGTCAAGGTCATAGAGATGATGCGGTGGGGTTTTCGAATCGTTAATGCATTTTGAATAATAGACTGATTTTTCCCTATTTCCGTTCTTTGATCGCTCGTTCCACTTCTCGTCCGGCTTCTCGAGCCTTAATCGATTCTCGGCGATCATGCTGTTTCTTTCCTTTTGCTAATCCAAGTTCGACCTTCGCCTGGCCTCGTTCTGAAAAATAGATTCGGAGGGGGATCAGCGTGAGGCCTTTCTGCTGGGTTTTCCCGAGAAGCTTGTTGATCTCCTTTCGATGAAGGAGCAATTTGCGGGTCCTAATCGGGTCATGGTTCATCATGTTGCCATGACTATACGGACTGATGTGACAATGATGGAGAAAGGCCTCGCCTTCTTTAATGCCCGCGTAACTGTCTTGCAAGTTCACTCGCCTCTCCCGAAGCGATTTCACCTCGGTGCCTTTGAGCACAATCCCGGCCTCGAACTTTTCCTCGATAAAATAGTCGTGGTAGGCCTTCCGATTAGTGGCGACGACTTTCCGCTGATCTTCCGTCTCTTTAGTCATGACCCCACACCGACACCTTGATCTATTTCTCGGCTACCGCTTATGATGCCACATGACCGGTCCACGTACACTTGATTCCTTCGGCAGCATCCTTTCCGGCCTTTCCAAGCGGCTTGGTCTCGAATCGAGGATGCTGGAACTTCGTTTGCAGCGTCGCTGGCGCGATATCGTGGGCGAGCCCATGGCTTCCCACACCCGGCCGGCACAGATTCGCTTCAAAAAGCTCTATCTGATCGTCAGAAATTCCGTCTGGTTGCAACAGCTGACATTCCTTAAACCGGCACTCTTAGCGAAATTGCAGGCAGAGTCAGGAACGGGGTCTATCACTGATATTGCGTTTCGCGTCGGAGAGATTCCTAGTGAGACGGAGGCTTGCCCCACAAGCCTCACCTCCGACATCAGGCCCACTTTGTCGGAGAAATCTTGGGTTGAGTTGGTATCGCATACCGCCATGATTCAAGATCCGTCCATCCGTGAGCGGCTTAGAGAGGTGATATCGAGATACCCGGCTCATCTTCCGCCTCGACCGGCAAGGGGTCCGTCACAAGTCCCTTGAAGAGAATCCGCGTGTCACCGGTTATCCGTCCATCCTTGGGGATAGGACCCAAGCCTCCTTCTTCCTCTTGGTCCAGCAATCGATAGTATCCCCGCATGGATCTTTCATAGTTCTTGATCGCTGTCGCGTCTCCCGTCAGAAACTTTGCCAACACGTCCGGATCAGTCCATCCATGATCGTCGAACACATAAATCACAATCTGTCTGTACCGGCCTCCCGGATTACCCGGTGTCGTGGGATAAATCTTCATGCGACCGAAATCGCGAGTCTCATGACCGACTTTTCGGAAACGATTCAGTAATTTCGCGATTTGATCATCTTGAGTCCCCGAGGGGACATCCGTCGCGACGACATGGCCTGACTGAGAACCAACGGTGTAGGGAGGAATCGATCGATCGGGACGGCTGAGGTACATGCCACCCCAAATCAGGGCGAAGGATCCAATAAAGACGGCAAGCCCGAATTTTACGACGATGTCCAGCGGCTTTTTGTTCTTGGGACTGCCGGAAGGCATGGGAGAGGATACCTGCTCGTGTATTGAACTGCTCTGTCAGGTTAGGTCTCTGGCACACCCTCCGTACCCACGTCCTCTCGTTCGACTGCTTCCGCGAGTCTTGCGACGCCTACGACTCGATCCCCTTCGCCATCGAGGTCGAGAATGCGAACACCTTGGGTATTCCGGCCGATTTCGCGGATGTCGTCTACCTTGCAACGAAGCACTTTTCCCTGCGCGGCGATCAACATGATTTCGTCGCCGTCTCGTACTTGTAGAAATCCGACGGCCAGTCCGTTTCGTTCAGTCGTCTTGACGCTGATGATGCCCTTGCCGCCGCGACCCTGAACACGATATTCGCCCACGGGCGTCCGTTTACCGTAGCCGCCTTCCGTGATGGTCAAGATCGAGGTGGTGGAATCAGGGGTAATGGTTTCCATGCCGATGACTTCGTTCCCCTCTTCAAGCGTGATCCCTTTCACACCGTATGCCGTCCGGCCCATCGACCTCACTTCTTCCTCTTTAAACCGAATGGTAATGCCCTGTCGGGTCCCCAAAAGAATTTCCCGCTGCCCATCGGTCAATTGTACGCCGATCAATCTATCGCCGCCCTCAAGTCCCAAGGCAATGATGCCGCCCTGCCTTGGATTGCTGAAGGCGGACAGTTCTGTCTTCTTGATGATGCCTTTCTTAGTGCCCATCACGATATATCGGTCTTCTCGGAACTCTTTCACCGGCAACGTCGCCGTGACTTTTTCGCTTCCTGACAGGGCGAGCAGATTGACCAGGGCCTTGCCCTTTGCGGCCCGACTGGCTTCCGGAATTTCATGGACTTTCAACCAATAGACCTTTCCCGCGTCCGTGAAAAAAAGCAGTGAATCATGGGTTGAGGCGGTAAAGAGGTTTTCGACGAAGTCTTCTTCTTTGATGCCCATTCCGATCTTGCCCTTGCCGCCTCGTCGCTGCGCGCGATAGAGAGACACGGCATTCCGTTTGATGTAGCCGGCGTGCGAGATGGTCACGATCACTTCTTCTTCCGCGATCAGGTCTTCGAGGTTGATCTCCGCCTCTTCTTTGACGATCTGGGTTCGCCGCTCGTCCTTGTAGGCCTCACGAATTTCCATCAGCTCGTCTTTGATAATGGTCCGGACCAGGGCCTCGCTCGCGAGCACGGACTTCAGGTATTCGATCTGTTTGAGCACTTCCTGATATTCCTCGACGAGTTTGGCGCGTTCCAACTGTGTCAGACGCTGGAGCCGCATGTCGAGGATCGCGTTGGCTTGGATGTCGGTAAGGCCGAATTGCCGCATCAAACCGGCACGCGCCTCATCGGGTGATTGAGATCGTCGGATGAGCGTGATCACGGCATCGAGATTGTCAAGCGCGATCTTGAGGCCTTCCAGAATGTGCGCACGCTCCTCTGCTTTTCTCAGGTCGAACGCCGTCCTCCGCACGACGACTTCGCGTCGATGCTCAAAGAAATGATGGAGGATTTGCTTGAGATTCAGGATTTCCGGTCGATTATTGACGAGGGCCAGCATGATGACCCCGAAGGTGGTTTCGAGCGGTGTGTGCTTGTACAGATTGTTCAACACCACCAAGGGGATTTCACCTCGCTTCAGCTCGATCACTACCCGCACCCCTTCGCGATCCGATGATTCATCTCGCAAATCCGAGATGCCTTTGATGCGGTCTTCCTGAACCAACTCGGCAATCTTTTTGATCAATGTCACCTTGTTGACTTGGTATGGGATCTCTGTGACGATGAGGCGCTCGCGATCGGTGCGTTCCTCGGTCTCCACCACGACTTTCGCCCGTATGGTGAGAAGGCCTCGGCCGGTCTCATAGGCCTCTTTGATCCCACTCATACCGTAGATGAATCCGGCCGTGGGGAAATCAGGGCCTGGGATCTTTTTCATCAGTTGTGCGATTGTCACCTCCGGATTCTCCAGCAGCAAGAGCAGCCCGTCGATGATCTCGGCAATGTTGTGCGTCGGAATGTTGGTCGCATAGCCCACCGCTATACCGCCCGCGCCATTGATCAAAAGATTCGGCACCCTCGTCGGTAGAACCAGCGGTTCCTGCAGCGATTCGTCGTAATTCGGGCCGAGATCGACCGTTTCTTTGTCGATGTCGGCCAACATCTCCTCGGCCAGTTTGGTCATACGCGCTTCGGTATACCGTTCTGCGGCCGGCGGGTCACCATCCATCGACCCATAATTTCCCTGACCGTCGATGAGCGGATAACGCATGTTGAAGTCTTGCGCCATTCGAACGAGCGCGTCGTAGATGGGCATGTTTCCATGCGGATGATAATTCCCCATGACTTCGCCGACGATCTTGGCGGATTTCCGGTAGGCTCGATTGGAGGCGAGGCCCATTTCATTCATGCCGAACAGGATGCGGCGATGAACCGGTTTGAGCCCGTCACGGACATCAGGAAGCGCGCGTCCCACGATCACGCTCATCGCGTAACTCAAGTACGACGAGCGCATTTCATCTTCGATGTCGATATGTTCTAAACGTTCATCGGGAGGCATTGTCCCTCGTGAATCGTTAACCGTCAATCGTTATTCGTGAATTGTAGACGCAGGCTCCATCTCGATCTTCTCTTGCGATTCACGGTTAACGAACTAACGTTACACGTCCAAGTTCCGCACTTCGAGCGCATGTTCCTGAATGAAGTTTCTTCGAGGCTCAACTTCATCGCCCATCAGAATGGTAAAAATTTCATCGACGCCGGTGACATCCTCCAGCTGAACCTTCAAGAGCGTGCGTTTCTCAGGATCCATCGTCGTTTCCCACAATTGGGACGGATTCATTTCACCAAGTCCTTTGTACCGCTGAATTCCCAGACCCTGCTTTCCGAGTTCGAGGATTGTTCTGACCGTTTCAGCTGTCGTCACCAGCTGCCGCTCTTGGCCTTTGGTTTTCAGCCTGTACGGAGCCCGGCCCAGTCCGATGACGGACGGCGCGAGCTTTTGAAGCTCCCGAAAATCGGCCGATCCCACCAGGTCATGGTTGATTTCGATGCTATGCACCATGCCGTTGGCATGAAGTCGGCAAGCGATTTTGTTGGACTGATGTTCTTCATCCGCAAAGATTTCGAACATGGGTTCTAACTTCGGGAACACGAAGAGGAGTGCCTTCTTTACCCCGGCCACCACGCGATTGAGTGCCTCTCTATCTTTAAGTAGCTCCCGATCCAACCCCGGTTCATCGACAAAGGCACGCAGCATGGCAGCTTCATGCAGCTTTTTATTGAGACGAACGAGCAATGTTTCGAATGAGATCATCTTCTTGAGAATCGGCAACAGCCGACGCCCTGTCACATACCCCTGAGCCCCCTCCATGTACAGTTCGACGTCTTCGACCGCTAAGTCGGCCAAGTACTCATTCAATGATCCCTCATCCTTGAGATACCGCTCCGTCTTGCCTTTTTTCACTTTGAACAGCGGAGGCTGAGCGATGTAGATATAGCCCCGCTCAATCAGCTCCGGCATTTGCCGGAAGAAGAACGTCAAGAGAAGGGTACGGATGTGGCTCCCGTCGACATCGGCATCGGTCATGAGAATGATCTTGTGATAGCGGGCCTTGGCGATATCGAACGTATCTTTCTCCGACTTGTCGCCTTCTTCACGTTTGCGACCGATGCCGGTCCCCAGCGCCATGATGAGCGTCCTGATCTCATCACTGGAGAGCATCTTGTCGAAGCGCGCCTTCTCGACGTTCAAGATCTTTCCTTTCAGGGGTAGGATCGCTTGGAACTTGCGGTCACGTCCTTGCTTCGCGGATCCGCCGGCCGAATCACCTTCAACGATGTAGAGTTCACTCAAGGCCGGATCTTTTTCCGAACAATCGGCCAACTTGCCGGGAAGCGACCCGCCGTCGAGCGCGCTCTTACGCCGGATCAGATCCTTGGCTTTTCGAGCGGCCTCGCGCGCACGGGCCGCATCGACGGCTTTGCCGATGATCTTCCGTGCGACGGGAGGATTTTCCTCAAAATAATTGCCCAAGGCTTCATTGACCGCGGCCTCGACCACGCCTTTCACTTCGCTGTTCCCAAGCTTGGCTTTCGTCTGGCCCTCGAACTGCGGATTACGGACCTTGACGCTGACGACCGCCGTCAGACCCTCCCGCACGTCATCGCCGGTCAGCGATTCCGTCTCCTTCTTAAAAAGATCGTTCGCATTGGCGTAATTATTAATCGTTCTCGTGAGAGCGGCTTTGAAGCCCACCAAGTGGGTACCGCCTTCTTTGGTGTTGATGTTGTTGGCGAAGGAAAACAGGTTCTCCGCATAACCGTCGTTGTACTGGAGCGCCACTTCCAGAATCATTTCCGGCTTCTCGACCTTGACATAAATGGGCTTGTGCAGCGGCGTTTTGGCTTCGTTCAGATGTTCAACGAAGGACACGATGCCGCCCTTGTACAGAAAAATCTGTTCTTTCGCCGGCTCTTTCCGCTCATCTCTCAGAGTAATGGCCAAGCCTTTATTCAAAAAAGCCAGCTCGCGAAGCCGCTGGGCCAACACATCGAAGCTGAATTCCAACGTCTCAAAGATTTGACCGTCCGGCTTGAAGCGAACCTTGGTGCCTCGTCGCTTTGTTTTACCCGTGGCATTGAGCGGCGCACTCGGCTTGCCGCGTTCATATCGCTGTTCGAAGACCTGGGCATCCTGCCAAATCTCCAGCTCGAGCCACTCCGACAAGGCGTTCACGACGGAGATACCGACCCCGTGTAAGCCGCCGGAAACGGTGTACGCTCCCTGCTCGAACTTGCCGCCTGCATGAAGGACGGTCAATGCTACCTCGGCTGCGGACTTCTTTTGCGTGGGATGCATGCCGGTAGGAATGCCACGTCCGTTGTCGATGACCGTCACGCTCCCGTCGATGTGGATCGTCACCTCGATCGCCTCACCGAACCCCGCCATATGCTCGTCGACACTGTTGTCGACGACCTCATAAACCAGATGGTGGAGTCCGTCGACGCCGGTGCTCCCGATGTACATCGCCGGGCGCTTTCGCACGGCATCGAGACCTTCAAGGACCTTGATTTGATCCGCGCTGTAGCTGTCTGATTTGGGTTGGGAAGAATCGTCTGTGGTCATCCGTTTCCTAACAGGACGTTGAGAATCGCCTCGCGTTGTTTGATCCTGTGACGTTCAGGAGCGCTTGAAAAGGACGCCCGGCAAGACGACAGCCGACGGAGAGGCGGTTGTACGCTGTGGTACGTTGAGCCTTTGGGCGATACGAGGATGGTGCCGACGGACTTTTTGAACATTCCGCTAAACCTTAATTGGCATGACCACACATTTGAACCCAGGGCTTTCAGGCTCTTGAATCAGACAAGGACTCAGCGGGGTTTCCATCTGAAGCGATATGGTTTCCCCGTCCATCACGTTGAAGGTATCCAGAAGATACCGGGCATTGAATCCCGTATTGATGGTCTCCCCTTCATATCGAGCTGGCAATTCTTCCGTGGCTTCTCCGTAGTCCGGGCTGCTGGAAAACAACGTCATCTGACCGGATGCGAACGTAATCTTTACCGCGCTGGCTTTGTCCTTGGCCAGCACCGACACGCGACGCAGCGCGCTCTCCAATTCACTTCGGCTCACGCTGATCTTCTTGCCGTTTTCCTTTGGAACGACCTGTTGGTAATTGGGGTAGTTGCCTTCCATTAACCGCGATGTCAGCAGCAAACCGCTTTTGCGGAAGATCATGAGATTCTTCGAAAAACCGATGAGCGGTTCGGCGTCTCCGCCTTCCTCCAACAGATGGCGGATTTCATGCGCAGCCTTCTTGGGTATAATCGCTTTCATTTCTTGCGGCACACTTTTGTTGCCGGCCTTACCGACTTCCTGCTCCGCCACCGCCAAACGATGGCCATCTGTACCGACTAATCGAAGGGAGGTCTTCTTGTCGGTGGCAACGAGGGTGACCAGGAGGCCGTTCAAGATATACCGAGCATCGTTATCCCCTGCAGCAAAGAGGGTCTTCCGGATCAACTCCAGAAGTCCGTCTCCCGAGAGAGGTGTCAATCCCTCACGCTCGATCGTCGGCAGTGCGGGGTACTCGCTGCTGGGGAGGCCTACGACCTTGAACTGGCTCTTCCCGGCCTGGATGGTAGTCCAGTTATTGTCGGTCGCCGTCAGTTCGATATCGCCAGGAGGTAACTCTTTGACGATTTCAAATAACTTTCGAGCTGATATGGTTACACCGCCGGTCGAAAGAACGGTTCCTTTGTAAAGACCTCGCATGCCGATCTCAAGGTCAGTCGCTACGATCTCCACCCCCTCTTGCTTGGCTTCCAATAGAATGTTCGACAGAATCGGCATCGTGTTCCGTTTCTCCACGACACCTTGCACCCGCTGGAGTCCCGTCAACAATTCATCTCGCTCAATGCGTACTTTCATGGAGACGTCTCCCAACCAAGCTCTTAGTTTCTAAGAATTTGCTCTTTTAATGTTTCAATCGTCGTTTGCAACATCGTGTCGGTCTCCTTGGCCTTGGCAACCTGGCGACAGGCGTGAATGATGGTCGTATGGTCCTTGCCTCCGAATTGACGCCCGATTTCAGGGTACGATGCGTCGGTCAGCTCGCGACACAGATACATGGCGATCTGTCGAGGATGCACGAGGGTCTTGCTCCGACGGCGGGATTTCAGTTCCGTCATCTTCACATGAAACTGCGCACAGACCGCCTCTTGAATATCATCCATCGCAACGATCTTTTTCTTGTCCCCGATGAGATCGCGGAGGACATTCTTGGCAAGATCAAGGGTTATCACTTGCCCGGTCAACGAGGCATAGGCGCCTAAACGAACCAGGCTACCTTCCAGTTCGCGGACATTGCTCTTCATGGTGGTCGATAGGAATTGGACGACGTCTTCCGGCAGTGTGACTCCCTCATCTTCTGATTTTTTTCTTAGGATGGCGATACGAGTCTCCACATCGGGCGGCTGCAAGTCCGCAATCAGCCCCCATTCGAAGCGAGATCGGAGACGCTCTTCGATATCAGGCATATCTTTAGGAAAACGATCGCTTGAGAGGACAATCTGTTTATGCCCCTCGTACAAGGCATTGAACGTATGGAAGAATTCTTCCTGCGTCCGTTCTTTCCCGACCAGGAACTGGATGTCGTCGATCATGAGCATATCGATATGTCGATAGCGCTTTCGCAGATCCATCATCTTGTCATAGCGAATGGAGTTAATCACCTCGTTGGTAAATTGTTCAGTGGTCAAGTACGCGATACGCAGATCGCTCTTTTCAGCCACATGATTTCCTATGGCGTTTAAGAGGTGAGTCTTTCCTAATCCCACACCACCGTAAATAAAAAGCGGGTTATACGTGTGCCCGGGCTGCTCGGCAACTGCCATGCAGGCCGCATGGGCAAATTGATTCCCGGCGCCAACGACAAAATTCTTGAATATATACTTTGGGTTCAGCTGGATTCCCCGCCGAGGCTTGGACTGCATGACACCGCGCGGTCCATTCATGAGAGTCTGGGGTTCGCTCTGTGGTGCAGTTCCTTTCTCACGGACGGTAAATGCCACGGTCAGCAGCTCTCCACCGCGAGCCGTGGTCATGGCTTCTGTCAGCAATGATCCATAATGAGTATCCAACCATTCTCCGAAAAATTTATTGGGAACTCCAATGTGTGCTATAGAGTTTTCAATCCGGTCCAGGTGAACCGGTATGAACCATGTGTCATATACCTGTTTCGGGACCTTCTTTTGGATGTACTGCAGTGTATCCTGCCAAACAATATCGATACTCATAACATCTCAAAATTTCTATACACAGGATTATTCACACCTGTGGATAACAATTCTTCAATCTGGCCACCTGCTTGCTAAAAAGCGATGGTGAATACCATGCCACACCTGGTCATGTCGAGCTATGTGAAGAGGCCACCGCCAACCCTTATTGCCTTTTCACAAGCTTTTCACAGGTTGCAGCTCTTCCATAGAGAACCAATCCCCAATGTTATCCTTTATTATAAACCGGTATTTTATGAGTAAAATCAATACTTTTAGAATTATTCTCTTTATTCACTTCCCTACTCCTACTTCCCCGACTCCTAACTTTCTTTCTAATAAAACTTCGGAGTCATAGAGGCATAGCTTGCTTGCTCTCAAGGACTATCGCCATTCCCTTTAGATTAGACGACCACCGGCATAAAAGAACTCCAGATTCAAAAAACGAGTGCGCAGTCTATGGATCGAACAAAATTCTTAATAGTTTCATCAGTTTCTCGTCTGATGGAGAATACGTCTCGAACTGGTATCTGATTCAATGCGTCTGGGAGTATAAAGGGGATTTTGAGCTGTTCAATCATGGGAAGATACTTTTCAAGAATCTCTACATCACGGATGTCGTCGATCTCATCTCCCAGGAGCCGGACCGCCTCACCTAGCAGAACCACGGTTGTCATGTGAGATCCTGACGCAAGGCCAAGAGCAATGCGGAGAGCCTCGACAGGCCGATGGCTCCTTCGTGGATCTTCTTGAATAACGACGGCTAGATTTTTTGCCATGAAAAGATGATCAGGTAAACGACAGAAACGGATCACAGGCATCAATGATTCCGGACAGCATAACAAGGCCACAGAGTGACATCTTCGGATCAAGAGTCGCCGTTGGAACGTGATGTTGTTGACATCCATAAGCACAGGCAAAAACACGGGCTCCCGCCTGTGCGAGAGCTCGGTAGTGGTTGGTGTGGATGTTCTTCACACCTTCATCAATGAGGTACAAATAAACCTCATGACCTGCATTAAGGGCCGCCCGTGCGAGATCATGAACAGTCTTAGCACTGGTATGTGATGGGGGAAGAGCCATGAGAAAACCTATCTTTTTTGAATCCACAGGAATTTATGATTGATTTTATATAGTTATAGTTTAAAACCTCGGTGGGAGAGTATGAGGTTTTCAGAGGAAAGTCAACTTGAAAAAATGCGTTTTAGGAACCGGTAAGGAGAGAGGGAATCTGAATACCTATAATGGAGAGACTGACATCATGCTGCACTTTAGTCTCCATATCACGCAGGATGCCTGACCCCTTTACTACCTCATCATCACCGATGATGAGAGTGAATCGACATCCGAGACGATCAGCTTGCCGTAAGTGAGCCTTCAAAGTTACGGACCTAAAATCGGAGACTGCTTGGAGGCCGGCAAGACGAAGTTCTTCAAGAGCCGTGAGACCAGTTACAGCACCGTAAGCACCGAATCCGGCAACATAGATAGTCACATCGTCCGTTGCTTTTTTTACTACATCCGTCGGCAGCAACATGGACATTCTTTCAAGGCCGATGGCAAAACCCACAGCCGGAGTCGGCGGTCCTCCGAGAGTTTCAACTAATCCATCATAGCGTCCACCTGCCCCCACGGCATTCTGAGCGCCTAAGTTGATTGCAGTGACCTCGAAAGTAGTGAGGTTATAGTAATCAAGACCTCGAACGAGGCGATGATTCAACGAGTACGGAATCTTCACAAGATCAAGACCAGATAAGACTCTTGTGAAGTACGAGCGAGCTGTCTCTGAAAGAGAGTCGCTTAAGCGGGGAGCGGTTCCCGTAATTGTGCGGCACTCAGGAACTTTACAATCCAGGACGCGTAGAGGATTGGTTTCAATACGGTGCCGACAATTGGCACAAAGATCGGATTCATACTGCATGAGGTAACTCACGAGATGGGGCCGATAGGTGTCTCGATCAGCGATATAGCCGAGGTTATTAATCTCCAAAGTGAGACCGGGTAGATCGAGGTTAGACAGGATTCGCCAGAGGAGGGCGATGACTTCGACGTCAGCTTGGGGATCAGCCATACCAAGCGACTCGACGCCGAACTGATGAAATTGCCGCAAGCGTCCTGCTTGCGGACGCTCGTGACGAAACATGGGCCCGAAATAGAAATACTTCTGAGGAACGGGGATCGAGGCACGATTGTGCTCGATATAGGCTCGGACTGTCCCGGCAGTCCCTTCAGGACGAAGGGTCAGAGAGGTACCGTCCCGATCCTGAAAGGTATACATTTCCTTCTCAACGATATCGGTCGAGGCGCCGATACTCCGCGCAAACAAAGTTGTCACTTCAAAAATTGGAATGCGAATTTCATGAAATCCATACCGGCCCGCCCACCGCCTGGCTATCTCTTCAATGAGACGCCAACGGGGCGTTTCTTCCGGCAACAGATCTTTGACACCTTTGATCCCCTTGATCATTGACACCCGATCATCTCCTTAGAAGGCATGTTAAATACAGTAGAGTTTGCGCGGACTATAGCGGCGGCTTCTGCGGCAAGTCAACGGACCAGCAGCTTGCGCCATACTGATGTGAGAGGTATAGTGCGCGGCCTATAGTTCAATGCGATATGAAAGATAGTTTATGAGTCAGGATCAATCAGGTCGCCGGGTCGTGGCCATCGCTCCCATGCCGCCGGAGAAATCTGCATACGCACTGGCGCGCTACAGCCGATCGCCGGATTCCATAGAACAGAGCATCCGGTGGGTTCATGGACATTCCTCGGAAAAGTTCTGGGAACAGTTTTATTTCGATTACGGTCATGCGTCAATCGCTGATCTCGGCCACGTCATTATCTGTTGTGAAGAGATCTCGGAACTCGCCGCCATACGCTTGGAGGACGAGCCGCTCTGGGACGGCCAGGCGAAATCGAGCCGCTATCAAAATTTTGCCGCGAGCCGGTGGTTTGTGCCGGGCCAGATTCGAGGGAGCGAAACCGAGGCGGTCTATGAAGGCATTCTCCGCAGTCTGTCTGAAATTTATCGATTGCTGCACGATCCCTTGATCGCGTATCTCTCTGAACGGGATCCACGTCCGGAGTCCATGAAACAGACCGATTATCAACGGACGATCGCGGCACGCGCCTTTGATGTCACCCGTTACCTACTTCCTCTTGCGGCCAAGACCAACGTCGGACAAGTCGTCAGTATCCGGACGTTGGAAAAGCAGATGACGCGCCTGTTATCGTCTCAATTACCGGAACTGCGGGCGATCGGTGAAGATTTGAAAGAGGCCTGCCAACGGCCGCCGGTGAATCTGTGGAGCGAACTCTGTGGTCAGACCTCCGGCTTGAACGATCCTCTGGCGCCCACGCTGGCACGGCATGCAAAGGCGAATGCCTATCAGGAATCCGTCTACTCCGATTTGGCTCGCCATGCGAAGGGAGTACTACGCGACACAGGGTTGGATCAGCCTGGGGCATGGGGTGCCGTGGAGTCGGCCGAGCTGATTGACCCACATCATCCGCTCGACGAAATCGTCACGACGCTCCTCTATCGCGTGTTGCAGGCCCCATACCGGAAGATCCTCGACGTTGTGAAGGAGTGGTCCGAGAAGGAGAAACGAGCGACCATCGAGGTGGCCACCAGACAGCGCGGACCGTATGATGAACTCATCAAAGAGTTCCGCAGCGGTTATGCATTCAACTTCGATATCCTCATGGACATCGGGGCCTGGCGAGATATGCACCGCCATCGACGGTGTCAGCAAGTGCAACAAAACTTCACGACTCTTCACGGCTATGATGTCCCACCGCCGCTTATTGAGGCAGGGCTGGATCAGGAGTATCGGCAGGCGATGGATGCCGTACGTCAGGATATCGAGTCGCTCAAGAAAAAGGATCAGGAAGCATCACTCTACGCCATTCCGTTTGGCTTCAAAGTACGGTGTTTGTTTAAAATGGATTATGCAGAAGCGGAATACATCAGCAAGCTACGGTCCGGCGTCAAAGGGCACTGGTCCTACCGAGCCGTCGCTTGGAAGATGAAACAGCAGCTCACCCAACGCTATCCCTACCTCGGTGAACAAATCCACGCGACGCCACCCGATATCGACGATGCATTGACTAGATAAGGCGTTGTCTCTCAGATGAGCACCTACCAGCAACAATGCGAAGCCGCGATCGTGGCCGGAGCATGGGACACTTTGTTCGCCGAGTCGTTGGCTTGGAGTCGAGATCCGGAAGGAGCGAAAGATCCACGTCCTCTCTTCGCACGAAACGTCGTGTATCTCTTGCAGGGTCGGTTCGCCGATGCCTGGAAAGCCCATGCGCTCTGCTTGGAAGCTGAGAAGGACATCGCGACCGTGCAAACGTGGGTGAAGAATCTGCTCGATGGGCATACGGACAGTGGCTACACCTATTTGGTTATGGGCCTTGTTTTGGCGCAATCGGGTCAATCCGAGCAATCCATGAGACTATACGCGGAAGCCGCTCGGTTACTCCCACAATCTGCTTATCCGCATTACTTTCTGGCACAGATTCACGAACGCGCCGGCCATCTTGAAATGGCAATCAAGGAGTATCGTGAAGCCGTCCGGCTGGCGCCGGACTTTGCACCGGCACGAATGAATCTGGGAGTCGCATATCAAGACCAAGGGCGGCTGGAGATGGCGATCAAAGAATACCGGGAGGTGGTCAAGCTCGCTCCCAACGATTCGGCGGCACATTCCAATCTCGCCTGCGCGCTTGCAGAACAGGGGAAAATGGAACCGGCGTTGCAATCCTACAAGACGGCCTTGAAACTGAACCCACAGGACGCCGAAGTCCACTTCGCGCTGGGTGGACTCTACGAAATGCGCGGGCGGCTGGACTTGGCGCACAAGAGTTATCAAGACGCCCTCAATGCCGATCCGGACTTTGGCGCAGCCCATTCCGCGCTCGGTTGGCTCGCACTAGGCAAACAGCGGCTTCAAGAAGCGGCGGATATCTTCAGCCGAGCGCTCAAGTGCAATGAGGAGGATGCACGAGCTTATCACGGGATCGCTGAAATCTATGCCTTGCGGGGGAAGCGCCAGAGCGCGATGGAAAACTATACCAAGGCGCTGAAGTACTATCGCGATCCCGAGAAAAAGAATCAGATCATGAACCAGCTGTTCCAGCAAGGACAGGTGGGGGATTGAGAGATTGCCCTCTGCTCTTCTCGCTTGACGGGATCGTCATGATCGGGATAGCATCCATAACGGATGCAATATGGAACCATGAGGGCAATCTATGGCGAGCTTGACCATCAAGAACATTCCAGAACCATTGGTGAAACGACTCAAACAGCAGGCGGCAGCTCAGCATCGGAGCCTGAACTTTCAGGTTATCTCGTATCTGGAACAGATGACACAGAGCGTGCCGGTTGATGCCGACACATTGCTGGCAAGAGCGCGAGCCATTCGCCAAATTCCCAAAGGGCTGAAATTGACCGATCGCCTCCTCAAAGAACTGAAGGCGGTCGGTCGGTCATGATCGTGGCTGATACGAATTTGTTGATCTATCTTTATGTCCAGGGTGAACGAACAGAGGAGAGCGAGGCCGTACTAAGGTGCGATGCGACGTGGACCGTTCCGTTACTGTGGCGTTCAGAATTTCGGAATGCGCTGATCGGCCTAGTCCGGAAAGAGGTATTGGCCATAGACAAGGCGCTTTCCATTGTTGATGAAGCAGAACGATGGTTAGCCGGATACGAATACAGCGTGATCTCTCGCCATGTTTTGACGCTCGCTGATCGAGCTGGGTGTTCGGCATATGACTGTGAGTTTGTAGCCCTCGCGCAAGATCTGGGAATACCGTTGGTTACGACCGACCGGCAGATCCTGAAGGCGTTCCCCAGTCTCGCCATATCGCCTGATGTCTTTGCGCGTTGAGGAGTAGACATGCGCTCAGGGGCAAGTGCCGGAGCGCCACGGAATAATACACACAATAGGAAACGAATCAAGATGCTTCGGATTCAAGAGCACAAGAAATGAAATTCGAGCTAGCAGTCTGCTGAAAAACTCCTCGCAAAGCAGTCCGCAATAGGCTTCTCTGTC
>JACOEH010000050.1 GCA_024998685.1 Nitrospira sp. | reverse complement strand
AGGGTACCAGACAAGAGGATCCCCGTAGCAAGCTACGGGGAATCACAAGTTGAAGAAGTGGCAACGGCAGGTATTGGGAAGGGTTTACGATTTGTAAAGGCTCTCTAATGGCTCGTGTAACACAATTAGGCCTCGTTGTCGAGGCGTTCATCCAGAAGATGATTAGACACCTAGACGACATAGAGAGAGAACGAAGGTGGAGTAAGCGGATGCTCAGAGTCAAAAACCATTCGGGGCGGGTAGTAGAACAGGGAAAGAAGATCGGGTCTATTTATCATGCATACACCCCAATATTTTTTCATTATTTTGAAGAGGGCTATCTTAAGATTTCTCTCTACGACGACCTAAAAGAAAAAAACGAAGTTATTAACGTTTTGGCGCGAGAAATTATTAGGCAAGTGGGCGAGCAAAGTCCTAATGCTTCTACTACCTTCATCGTTCATTGTGGTTTAGAAGCGCACCATTTTGTTCCGGCCAACCTTCTCGAGCGATGGCCACTTCTACAGCACATTTTCGACCAGAAGTACAGGATGCCCGCAGTAAATCTGACACGGTTAGAACACAGAGGCAACCTGATGCTATTAGCACGATTAAGGGAGGAAGGTACCTCATTGCCAGGAATTCTTGAACACCTACCTCCAGAGCAACGACTAGAAAGTGTAACCACCGCGCTCGCCAATATTGATAAGGACGTGCGAGCTGCTTTTCCAGGGGAGCTGAAAGGGGAACGAATGCGTACGGCAACAAAACGCCTTCTGGATGAGATCGAGAAGCTCTACGAAGAACGATTCACTAAGTTAATGGATACTTCCAGGGATTTTGATGGAGATAATAATTGGACCATGAGGAAATGGTTCAAGGAAATAGGTAATGTCATCGCTACCACTCCGGTAGATTGATTTCACAATATGGACCGTCCCTTTGAAACAATCATTAAGGAAGAACTCGCCACTCTCCTGAGCCCCTTGACCGATGTCAAAGATGATCCAGCGAAACTACAGTCCTTTGTGGGTTCGTTAGGATGGAATCTCGATGCTCTGAGTGGGCTCGACCTCCAAGCGCTAATTAAAGTTGCCGCTGCTCTCCGCGAAGCAGTGGATACTCTCGTTTCCAAAGGGTCTGATGGCATCACGCAAGCGACTTCCAGCATCTTAGCGGTTCGCACTGAGGTTTTACGTCTGGTAGACGTGTTGTCGCACTGGTCAGTCCCGCAGTCGCTTCCATCAAACACCGGCAGTCGTCTGATAGACGATCTAACCAACGGCCTTCTCGATACTTACCTTAGCAGAAACTATCCCATCCTGAGAGGCTTGCTAGTGCTTCTTGGGATTCTCGATCTCACGACCGGAACCGCTATCACTTCTGGAAACAGAACGGTTCGCCGGGAAACACTTGATGCCCGCCTAAGATTCAACCGAGTAGCTGATGCCCTGCAAAATCCTCTCGGCAACATCGAAAAGATGAGCCGAGACGAAACTGGCAATCAAGTCCCTGCAGAAGCCCTAGCCGACGTCTTGTTGCCACTGGTGGCAGACCTACTCAACAATATGGGAGTTGAAGCCAGCTATGGCGGGTTAACAATACGAACCGGTGCGAGCCCCTCCCAAGAACGAGTCGATGCTACCCAGCGATTACTGATCGTAAATTGCTGGATACCCACGATCAGCAACGAAGAAGAGGCATTAAGCCTACAGCGCCTGATAGCAGGTATTGTCCCCGCGTCAGATGGTTCCGGCCCAGCTCTCTTAATAGGTACATCCGGAAATCTACGCTTCTCATATGGAACCCCTTCGGCAAGTGCCTCGCTTCTCATCAATCATCTCCCTCGTGCAATCTTGTTTGGTCGAAACAAAATAGAGACGCCTGGGTCTTCTGACTCTGAACCTCCATCAATCGCATTGCAATTTGCCATGCCTGGCATCCAGACAGGTGGAAAGGCTTTGTTTGTTGGGTCGGCTACTGCACCAGTTCTCTCTGTTGATGCCATTGAGGTATCGTTAACTCTAACCGCACAAGATCCTCCAGACATTACTGGAAAATTTGCTCTGCGCGGATTACGTTTCAAGCTACAAGCAGATGGTCGAGACTCATTCATATCCCAAAATCTCCCAACCACTAACTCCGCTCTTTTAGAAGCTGATATAGGATTTACGGTATCGCTCAGACATGGAATACAATTTAACGCGGGTGTAGGTGCGGAAAAGACTTTTGAGAGTTATCTCCAACTCGCTGGAGTCCGTATTGGCCCATTTACGCTCCGGGCACAACTGAGGACAGACGGAATTGCATTGGGTGCGTCTACCAACATCGAGCTACGACTCGGACCTGTATTCGGAGTCGTTCAGGATATTGGCTTGCAGATTTCAACAAAACCGTCCAAAGGAGCAGGTGAATTTGGTCCTGTCTCAATCGATTTTCGCCTGAGCGGTCCAAAAGGTATTGGCCTTTCTATAAAGGCCCAGGTGGTCACCGGGGGCGGCTATCTCTACTTCGACTTTGAGAAGGAACAGTACGCCGGGGTCTTGCAACTGGAGATCGCCCAAAAGTTTTCCCTCACAGCCGTAGGTCTCCTGACCACGAAGATGCCGGATGGCAAACCAGGCTTTTCACTCCTTGTCATTATCTCTGTCCGTTTCGATCCCGGAATCCAACTCGGCTATGGGTTTAGCCTCAACGGTCTCGGTGGTCTGCTCGGCGTCAATCGAACGGTCACGACCGAGGTGCTGCGAGATGGGCTGCGCCGAGGTGCATTGGGATCGATTCTCTTTCCGCAGAACGTCGTCGAGAACGCACCGCAGATCATCAGCAACCTCTCCGCCATTTTTCCATCGGCGCAAGACCGATTCCTCTTTGGCCCCATGGCCATTATCGGCTGGGGCGGCTCGCCGCCGATTCTGTCGATGGAGATCGGCATCATTTTGGAATTGCCCGATCCGGTTCGTCTGATCATCCTAGGCCGGCTGAGTGTCACACTCCCCGGTAAATCGGACGAGTCGAGTCAAGCCGGAGGCTCAGGAACTGACGGTGAGGAGAAAAGGCAAGACACCCCAAAGATCAAACTCCAGCTCGATTCCCTGGGCATCATCGATTTCGGGAGCGGGGATATCTCACTGGACGCCTATTTGTATGATTCCACCATCGGCCCCTTTACCATCACCGGAGGCATGGCGTTACGGGCCAGCTTCGGTGCGAGGCCTATGTTCCTCCTCTCGGTCGGCGGCTTCCATCCCGCCTTTCAGGTCCCGGCTGGATTTCCATCTATCGATCGGGTCGCCATCAGCCTGAATAAGCGTGAGGGTGACGTCGAAGTGCGACTCCAGCTCTCCGCCTATTTCGCGTTGACTTCGAATACGGTGCAGTTTGGCGCCCATCTCGATCTCCTGGCACGAATCGGGGGTGGCAAAGTCGTCGGGCTGTTGGCATTCGACGCACTCATTCAATTCCAGCCCTTCGGACTGATCGCGTCATTTGAAGCCATGGTGGCCGTCTCCTGGGAAGGCTTCAATTTGCTGTCCGTCGGACTGCAAATGAATCTGACCGGGCCCTCCCCCTGGCATGCATGGGGGAAAGCGTACTTTGAGATCTTAGGCATGAAACAATCAGCCGAGTTCTCGGTGGTCACCGGCCCCGCAGAGCCGCCGCACCTTCCTCCGCCGATCAACGTCGAAGAGAAATTGCTGGAGGAGTTGCAAAAGGCCAGCAACTGGTCCTCACAGTTGCCGGTAGGAGAGCATCCATTAGTTACGTTCCGTGACTCGATTCCGCCCAAGGATCCGGCCGCCGCACCGCCAAAAAAGAAAGTCTTAGTCCATCCCCTTGCGGAGCTGCACATCAACCAACGTCTGGTCCCATTGAATGCCGATCCCATTACCCGATATGGGACGACGACTCCGACGGGAGCCACCACCTTTGCACTCGAAGTCACGGAGAAGGAGAAAACACCGAGCACATCCGCGCTGACCGTCTCTGACCTTTCTGATTGGTTTGCGCTCGCCCAGTTCTATGTCATGTCGGATGACCAGAAACTGTCAGCGCCCTCCTTTGAGGAAAAAGATTCTGGACTCCGCGTAAAGGCCGAAGATGGCATTACCTGCGGGGAACCGGTGTCGCGCGAAATAAAAGCAGCCCAGTCTAAGAATGGGCCATCGGACCTGAAAGCGGCAACATACCTGGATCAAGTGGCTCACCTCGGCGCCGCAGGGCAAGCGCCGATTCGCGCGGCGGGAGCAGCCAAGTATGGGGATCCTACCTGGTGGGATCAGGGTATCACGCTGGGCAAAGCGGAATATCGTGTGGTGGGCGAAGAGGATGACAGTACGGAACCGAACGCGCGGGCGACCCGACGAGCCGGAACGCCATCTCCATCCAATCTCTTCGAAGAAGCCATGGACGACATGGCGGCAATCGCCGAGCCGGTCATGAGCTACTCCGCGGCCCTGGCGCGGACGGTCCAGGCCCGACAACGTGCTCCCCGCCGACGGACGTGGGTGGTGCCGAAGATCGGTGCGACACGAGGTGCACGGTGAGCACCTATTATTTTCTACCGTGGGTCCGTTCCGGCATGGCTCGACTGATCACGACGCCGGACTTGGGAAACGACACCTTGCCGGACGTATCAGGTCGGATCTCGCTTCCCGTGACCATCACCTTGAAGGCCAAGAAGACCGATGGGACAATTTCACAACAAGTGGTGAAGCCGAAGGACGCCGCGACTCCGCCCGACGAAGACCCAGTACAACTCTACGGTCCGAGAGACGTAGTCGGTATCGATGTCCGCGAGATCATCCGCACCGGACCGCTGCATCTGACGCCCGACTATCCGCCGGAACGGTTTACCTTCATCGAATTCGACCGCCCGGATTTCCCCTGGCTCTTCACTCCAGGCGCGCAGAGCAAGGACCGTCTCCACCCCTGGCTCGTCCTCCTCGTGGTGGAGAAAAGCCAGGCTACGATTACCCCGCCGACCGACAACCGACTTCCGGTGTTGAGTTGTCCCGTCACAGAGTTGCCGCATCGGAAGGAACCACCGGACAAAGAACCGCCGGATAAGGTGTTCACTGACCTGAATGAATCCTGGGCCTGGGCCCACGGCGTGTACGCCGGTAAAGTCATAGATGACAATAGACCCAATAGATCTAAGGCCGAGATTATCGGAGCCCTCTTACAAAGTGACCCACAGGATCGGAATCTCTCCCGTCTCCTGTGCCCGCGCAAACTCAAGGCACACACACAGTATGAAGCTTGCCTGGTCCCGGCCTTCGAAGTGGGACGCAAAGCGGGCTTGGGAATGGAATTCGACCCAGATCAGGAACCCCTCGCCCATTGGTCCTTCAAGGAAGACAAGGACGTGCAATTACCCGTCTATTACCATTGGTCGTTCAGCACGGCCGATAAGGATCAGTTCATCAAGCTCGCGCAACAGCTGAAGCCGCTCAGTGATGATGAAGCAAAGATCGTTCACCCGGGTATCGCCGGCAAGATGGACATCACTAATCCGGAAAACGGTATAGAGCCTTCCAATACCTCGCTCACCGTATCGATTCCCAGTGCACTGCGGATTTCCACAGACACGACTTCGTCATCGACAGACGATTTACCCGCTGGCTTTGACCAAAAGGCGCTGAAAACACTCCTCACTAGCTTTCCGGAAGCGAAGGATAAAAACCCTCCACTTCCTCCACCAGTCTATGGCAGCTGGCATGCTCCGCCCGCCGATCTCTCAACACAACTGGATACTCATCTATGGTTGGAGACCTTGAATCTCGACCCACGGTATCGTGTCGCGGCGGCGCTCGGCACCAGCATTATCCAAAAGGAGCAGGAACATATCATCGCGGCGGTCTGGAAAGAAGTCGGAGAGTTGCAGGCAGTGAACGAATTCCTGCAGCGCAAGGAGTTTGCCCGCCATGTTACCGACTCGATTCACAAGAAGCGGCTGACTTCCCTCTCGCCCTATGCCTTTTTGCAAGTGACGGAGCCGGTGCCGCTTCCGGTGAACGATTCTCTCAATTCCACCAAGGCCGGTTTTCGACAGCTCCCTCACACTCAGATGAAGAGCGCGCGCAGCAGATCCAGAGATGCAGCGGCCAAAGCCGGCACATCAGCGCCGTCAGCTCAGCAGACCGATGAGCCACTGACTAGCTTTGCCGCAACAGTCCTCGCCGATCGACCGGTTGCGTACTACCGTTTCAATGAAACCCAAGGGTCCCCCACTGTGCGGGATTCATCGGGTCACAATCATAGCGGGACGGTCTCAGCTCAGGGGGTCATGTTGGGAGTATCCAATGCAGGGCAGAATGATGCTGCCGCTGAATTTGAAGGGCTCGATGACGGCCGCATCGTCGTCCCCGAGACACAACTATTGAGCCCAACACGGATTAGTATCGAGGCACTCATCAGTTGGCATGGCCCCAATCCCTACCAACAACGAATCGTCGAGAAATCTTACTCCGGAGCCTCACCCAGCTGGCCAACCTATGGGTTGAATGTGAATCCTGACGGCAGCGTCCTGTTTGAGCTTACCATTACCACGCGAAATGAACCCGTTGGACTCACAAGCCGAGGGAAAGTGACCATTGGTGTTCCGGTCCATCTGGTTGGCGCGTATGACGGAAGCACCATGGGCCTGTACATCGATGGGGTCTTGGACAATTCGACCGTGGTCAAAGGCGACGTATTTATGAGCTTTGGACAACGCAGTGACATCGGCATAGGAAACCAAGTGGGCCGAGCACGGCCGTTCAAGGGCCTCATCGATGAAGTGGCCATCTATGACCGAGCCCTGTCCGCCGATCGCATTCGAGCGCATGCGGTGGCCGCATTCCCACTGACCCCATTGGAACAGGTCGCCATCATCCCACAGTTCCGCCGCATGACCCGAGCCGGTCGATCGTGGTCCATCAAGGGAACCATTAGTGACTACGATCCGGATCGCATTGCCCCACCACCAGGGGTAAGGGAAGGAGACAGGTCTGTATCCAGAAACAGTCTCTCTAAAGCTTCCCCCACCGTCACCAAAGCGGCAAGGACCGATGTCTCGCGCCTTGACAGTCTCAAACAAGACTGGCTGAAACGGACCGATCCACAAAAGATCTTCGCGCAGGAAGTTGCTCATCGGGTAAAACGTCCGGACCAACCTCGCCTTAAAAAGGCCGGATCGCAAGAGGAGCGTTTTCAACAGCATGGAGAGCTCGCCCCATTCACCTATGCGCCGTCTTTCTCCAACCCCATGTATGAGCCGTTGCGGGATCAGTTCCCCGAGATGCTGCTGCCGGGTCTCGACAAGATTCCTAATGATCGAGCGACGACGCTCACGGTGGATGCGCCGTTCATTGAGGCCTATATGGTGGGGCTGAACCATGAACTCAGCCGTGAATTCCTCTGGCGTGAATTCCCCACCATGTTGAATGTGCCCTACTTCCGACAGTTCTGGGATGCGCGAGGCGATGATTCGCAATATCCTGATATCCCGAAGTCGATCGGTGATTGGGAAAACGAGAAGGACGGTAAGCCTCTGGACCTCGGTGATCATCTCGCCTCAGGTCGGGGTGCTGGTCTCACATTCCTCTTGATCCGCAGCGAACTGATCGTTCGCTATCCCAATGCGCTCATCTATGCCCGAAACGGGGCCGAACTGCGCCTTCCCTCCCCACGGTTCTCGCCCATCACAGGTGTGGCGCTTGTGGGATTCACCATCGCAAAGACAGAAATAAAAGATTGGAAATTTTTCGTGGAGGAACATTTCACGGAGCCGTACATGGGCGCTCCGGATGCTACGGATGGTGCCTACGTGTCTTTTCCACGTGCATTAAAAACCAGCGCAGAGATCGCCGGCAACATCCTTCGGGAAAGGTTCTATCAGGAAATCAAGGTTGTGAAGGAACCGGACAAACCTCCAATGGAACCACAACCGTAAGACAGGAAGTCCTGGACTCACTATGCCATCAACATCGTCAACCAAGGCCCCTCAGGCCATTGCTTTTGATGTCACAACCACCGTCCCACTTCTCTTGCTGCCGGTGCGATTGGAGACACGGTTTCGTGGCAACCAGCTCCTCGTTCGCGTGTATCCGGACGCAGTGCATGTGGATTCCTTTGAGCCACGCTTGACCGAGGTCGAGATCGAATGGAGAACACGCTTTTGGCAGCAAACCAAACTCGCCAAGAATGAACCCGATCCTGAAGCGCGCAAAGCCAAAGAGCGGAATGCCTGGAAGCAGTTGGTACAAGTGTTCGGCCCCCAGCGCGCCGCTTGGATCGCCAAGCAAGAAACGACGAATCAGGCGGAGAAGCTGGTTGATCCCAGGACTGCTCATACAGCTTGCACGGAACTCTTACCTGACTATTGGGTAGCGAGCGGACTTTTCTCTTATGAAGAGAATGGCGACTTAAAGTCCGACACACTTTTTAAACGGGGAAACAATATCAAATACGAAGGTGGTTCGGACCGCATCTTCGTGATGCCACGGTTGGAGGAAGGCCTCACTCCGGACAAATTCAAAGATGATCCCCATGTCGGATGGCTCGTGAACTTTGCCAGGGCGGAGCAGATAGGAATGGGCTTAACAATAGACTTGCCCGGCAGTAAGTGGAAAATCGACCAATTGTTTGTCTATGGCGTCAAGGCTTCGCTGAAGGTCGAAGATGCAAAGCAGCGTTTGGAGAAGGCGCTTGAGGCTCACCATTACACGCAAGGTCTCGGGTTCGTTTCTCAAGGGACCCCCACGAATAACACGATCAGTGCATCCTCCGGATACAGCTCGGAAGCGGTCGACAGCTTCGAGATCGAGCGGCAGCAAACGGCTTTGACAGAGCCTGGCTCCAAGCCGAACTATGCAGTCATGGCTGAGGCCCTGAACATTAATCCAACAATCTTGGTCAACGTGCAAGATGCTATTACGCAGGAGCAACGGGCTGCTCGCGATATGAATGACATGCTCTGGGAGGCCACCTGGGGATATTTTCTCAAAGAAATGTTGGCGCTCAAGGACTCGCACCAGAATGATATCGACAACAAGATGAAGGGCCACTTCGTGGACTACGTGCGCGCCCGTGGTCCTCTTCCCGCCCTGCGAATTGGGACCCAGCCCTATGGAGTGCTCCCTGTGATGGCGCTCGCCGAAGGTAATAACCAGACGGCCCTGCCCAATCCGGTCGCCTGTCTGCGTGCCCTACGGGAGATTTGGCGTAAGTCACTGAAACATGTCCCTCGACTGGATCGACCACAGACCCCGGAACAACAGAAAAACAACAGCGACACGCTTCTGCAAGTCCTGGCAATGACCCCGACAGGTATCGACTATGTCGGACGGAACTGTACCAGGATTGTGGCGGTGTCGTCCCCTACAAGCGATGAAGGTCGGAAAAAGACCGGAAGAGTTCCCTCACCTACCGAGCTTCAGACTGCCCTGGACGCCATGCTCGGGAACGACACCGTGACCCCACATCAACGTACAGTCTTTACCTCTCCCTCTGGACTTTTTCTTCTGCGTTCATCGTCGGACGAAGATGGCGACTTCGGAGCAAACGGCCATATCTTTCTCTTCAACCTTCTTACGGCTTCCGGCGACTTCGGAGCATTCCCAAAGGCGGCCCGTGAGTTGTTGTTGCGGGAGACATTGGATCTTTGCTCGCATCGACTGGATGCGTGGATTACCTCCCTGGCGACGAAGCGACTGGACGAACTCCGAAATCCACGACCCACGCAACCTCCCACGCCACCACCCATAGGGCTCTCTATTGGCGGGTATGGCTGGGTCCAGAATCTTGAGCCGGACCAGAACAAAGATACTGATAACGAGGATCCGAACCAGGGGAACAAGGGTACTGTTAATAAGGATCCTGATGCTTACATCCATGCCCCATCCCTCGCACATGCCACGACGGCCGCCATTCTGCGCAGCGGGTACCTGACACGACGATCGCGTGACACCCCTCCAGACAACACTGACGGCAATGCCTTGGCCATTAATCTGACCTCCGATCGGATCCGCCTTGCCTTGCATCTCGTAGATGGCGTGCGCGGAGGCCAATCACTCGGAACCCTGTTGGGCTATCGGTTCGAGCGGGCGCTGCATGAGAATAATAAGGACGGTTCTATTCCAAAGTTTCGCGAATTATTTCCAGGCTCAACCGAGCTCATTTCCACAGCTGATCCAAGCAAAGAGACCCAGAAAAAGCTCAGTCACCTGGTGCTCGATGGATTAGCGCTCTTAACGAGTTACAAAATTTACAAAAAACTGAAGAACCCGTCCGACCCGCCGGACCCAATCCCCGACGTGCCAGAAAAACCGATCCCTCCAGAACTCCCCGAACTCATAGATAGATGGCAATGCCAACCCGAAGTCGATCGCCTCGAAGAGGCCCTCGACGCCGTGGCTGATCTCGTCCTGGCCGAATCGGTCCATCATGTCGCCCAAGGCAATCATGTCCGGGCTGGGGCGACCTTGGAAGCCATCACGAGGGGAGAAACGCCGCCTCCAGAACTCGAGTTCGTTCGAACACCGCGTACGGGGATCAACCATACCCATCGGATCAGCATGATCTTTAGTGCGCTGCCGACTCCGCCAACTCCAGTGCCGTGGAGCATTACAACACCCAGAGCCCAAGCGGAGCCGCTGCTCAATGCCTGGGCGGCTCAATTGCTTGGACCACAAGCTGAGAAGGCATTTTGTACGGTCACATATATCGAAAACTCAAAGCTGCAGTTTCTGAATGTCACCATCGAGGATCTTAAACTTGCCCCTTTGGATCTTGTTTATCTACTGGATGGAGAGGTAGGCGGCAAACAGTCGGAAATCGAGCAACGGATTCTGTATTTTGTCCAGAAGGACAAAAGCGACAAGCCGCCGATCACCGACATCTGCTTGGGATTTGAGAGATCAGATGGTGGCGTCCCTCCGAGTCTTGGTGAAATCGTGGAGGTGGCGCGGACCATCCGGCGACTCCTCACCGGTGCGCGTGCCCTAGAACCGCGTGATGTCCAGTTGCCCGAGCAGGCGGCCATCGATGCCGCATGGCCCTTGGATCAATCCCTGGTCGCCAGAGCCACCGCTGTACAAGACGCCTTTCTCAAGGCCGTTGACCTATTACGCACCAAGCTGCCTGAGAAGCCCGAAACTCCGCTCGCTGATCCCCCGGCTGTTCGACAAGCCCTGATCGGGCTCGCCTCCTATGGCGCCTTGGGAGCCATTCCACCTAACCCGACAGATACGAGCGATGCCGCGCTGAAACAGTTGCATGCGCAGGCACGTGCTGTCTTGAGTGAAGCGCAGAATCGTCAGCAGCGTGCTCAAGCGGTATCGACATCGATTACAACCACGGCTCAGGGTCTCGAGGTGCTCAAAGCAATTTTTGGGGAAGATTTTCGAGTCGTCCCGGCGTTCACACCCGACAATGGGAAAGATCTGAGCCAGACGTTTGCCAAATCAACCGCGTGGCAAGGTGGCGATCCCTTGGCCTCGATCACCTGGTTCCAACGGATCGCCCGTGTGCGAGACGGAGCCGCTCGGCTTGATACCACGATGCAATATGCGGAAGCGCTGAATGGGCCTTCGCTCAATTTTCAGATCGGTCAGCTGCCCTATGGAGATGGGGAACGGTGGGTGGCTTTAGAGAATCCTCCGCAAGGTAATCGTCTCTCTCTCGCCTGTCTCACCACAGTGAAGGACTTTACCAAGCCGCTCGCGGGATTGATGGTTGAGGAATGGGTTGAATCAGTTCCAAACAAAGAAGAGGTGACGGGTCTCACGTTCCATTACGATGCGCCGCAGCCACGCGCTCCCCAAGCGCTCCTGCTCGCCGTGGTGCCGGACGGCGTGGACCAGTGGGATCCCACAAGACTGGAAAACACGCTACGCGAGACATTGGAACTCGCCAAACTGCGCGCCGTCGATCTCACGGCCTTAGGAGAACTCGGGCAATATCTGCCGGCGATGTACGTCGATTCAGACAAATTTCCTGACACGATCCGTTCGTACCTGTCGAAAGGAAACCAGTAATCCGCCATGGACGCACTGAACCCTAGATGGACTCGTTTAGAACCGTACTCCCGTGATCCCAGTCTTCAGTATGGATTGAATGCCGAGGTCCACGATCCGCTGTGGCTGTTGGCCCGGCAGTGGCAATTACTAGAATTCTGGGGAGAAGATGCGGGCTCGCCGATTTGGGCCGATCTCAACGTCACCTATACCCCCATCACGCGCTACCACCTGCATCCACAAGACAAGCCACCATCTCAAGTCAACGTGGTGGGTCAGACACTTAATGGATCGGTCCCGCTGGAAACATTGGTCGAGCAAGAAACGGTGCGTAACGCAGAAGGCAGCTTTCCGCCTCTTCGCCTTGCGGCCGAGGCCGGTCTGCATTTTCTTCGGCTCCTAAACGTCAATGGGGCGGGGGAGCTTCGCGCGAAGGCGATCGCCGATTTTCCCCTGAAGAATCCGCTGACGGATCTCACCGAAGAGGAGAAGAAGCGCTGGGACTCGGAGGCGGTCCGTTTTATTGAAGTCATGAGCGGGCGGGTTCCTGATGGCCGGTTGCTTCGCGCAGGTGTTCAGTCATGGTCTGGAGTTCCTACACAACATCAGGCTGCCGTCCAAGCAACGATCAAAAGTTGGGGGACCTGGTACGACCGGCTCTTTTATGAAACACAAGACTCGTCATGGGTTCCCCCACGCTTGGAGTACCAAGCTATGATTGCTGCGTCGACGCCGAAGGGGGAGGTTGTCCTCAATGCGACCGAATATGCGGACGAGCATTTGGACTGGTATTCCTTCGATGCCGTCGGCGGCGCGTCGCTGGGGGCGCAGCTTGATGATGCCTCGAAGATCGATACGGATCCCAACCGCAAGCGGACACTCTCACTGATCCCCACACCAGTTCGTTTTCCCGGCATGCCGGTTTCGCGCTATTGGGAATTCGAAGATGCCAAAGTTGACTTCGGCGCGATCGCCGCCGGCGAGCAACAGTTGGCCCACTTGCTCTTGATCGAATTCGGACTGGTCTCCGGTGATGATTGGTTCATCATTCCCGTGACGCTCCCCGTCGGCACGCTCTGTTATACGGACACCCTGACGGTATTGGACACGTTTGGTGTGCCCACTACAATCCCTTCCACGCGGGCATTTGATAAAAAGTTAAAGGATAAAAATCCGTCGTCCAGCTTGGCTCCCTGGGACCTATTTCACCTTTCCGGCGATGAGTCGAAGACGGACGCTCTCTTTCTTCCGCCGACCTTAGGCAAGAGCCTGCAGGGCAAATCGATAGAAGAAGTGCTGTTCATGCGGGACGAAATGGCGAACATGGTGTGGGCGGTGGAGCGAACCATTGAAGGTGCCCTTGGCCGTCCCCTCAATCAGTCGGAGGCCTACTTCCGTTCCCGCAAGGAGAAGACTCTTCCATCGGGTGGGCCTGACGCGAATCTGATCAAGCTCTATAAGCTCGCCTCAGAAGTCCCTTCCCACTGGGTACCGATGCTGCCGGTGCCGATCAATGGGAACCACCTCGGGCTCACGACCGGTCGCCGGCCTAAGGGGCGAGTCATGACGGAGCTCTGGACCGTCAACCAATCAGGGAAGCCTTTGTACGGCGAGGAAGTGCCGCGCGAAGGTGTGCGCGTTTCACGAGCGTATCAGTACACCCGTTGGACCAACGGCGAATCCTATCTCTGGGTCGGACGGAAGAATGAAGTGGGACGGGGCGAAGGGTCAAGTGGGCTGGTCTTTGATCAACTTGTACCTCCAGATACTGACAACCAGAAACCAAGTTGAGGACTTCTAAAAGAAGTTTTTTCTTATCAAAGGAGCCGACTGATGGATAACCCAGACAAATGGTACATCTCAGGACCGTTGGCAATTGGAACACCGGAACCAGCTGGCCAACTAACTCTAGAAGGACTCGTGCAGCCAGGCCAGGGTCGCCTCACATTTTTCTCAAAGAGTGCAGATGTGGAATACGATGGCGGATCGGACGGGATCTTTTTGTTCAGCAATACCGCTCCTAACGGAAAAACTGCTTTCGTTGGCGGGAATGTTGGTATTGGCACAGCGAATCCGAGTGCCGGATTGGAAATTGACAAGGGGCCAACGAATGACGTGGCTTTGGTCTTGAACTCCTCGGGGCCTGGCTGGGGCTCCGGCCTGCAGCTCAAGAACACGGCCCCAGGAGGGAAGACCTACGGCATTTATTCCGGTTCTGGCAGCCTGCATATTACGGACGCGGATAACGGGGTCGATCGACTTCTAATTGATAGCTCGGGCAACGTCGGTATTGGGACGACGAGTCCTGGCGGGAAATTAGAAGTAGCAGGAGGTGGGGGTGCAAGTATCGACCTGATTGTGAATGGTCGATTGCAGTCCAATAACAATGATGGAGGGTTGTGGGTTGCTGGGGATCGTTTTATTGGTGGCCATTCGACTAATAAAGTTGGGTTTTGGAATGGCAATGCCTGGCGGCTGACTGTGCAATCAGACGGCAACGTCGGTATTGGGACAGCCGAGCCCGTTGCCGGTAAGCTGCAGTTTGATAACGGCGGGGGGAACAAGATCGTGATCTATGACAATGGCCCCACTGATCGTTATGGGTTGGGGCTCAACTCCGGGAACCTGAATGCGTTTGTGCCCGCCGGAGGTCGATTCTCCATCAGGCAAAACGGGCATGATGGCACTGAAGTGATGGCTGTTACTGGCGCGGGGGACTTAACGATCGGAGGTGATATCAGCACCACAAAAGGGCATGTTCCCGTTGTTCCAGGAATCGCCAATGTAAAGATCCGGTTCGGAGTCATTAACATTGGCGCTAATTATAAAAAGGATGACGGCCCTTGGATAAGTACTTTTCCACATGGGGAAACATTCACTTCTACAGATTCCTACGTCGTTATTGCTAAAGCGAGTGAAATTCATACGGGTTTGGGAAACGCTATCTTCACGACGTATGAATGCAAGCCATCTAATACGACCTCATTTATGATCAGATGGAAATTTGATTGGAATAAGAATGACCCACTTCCGGTAATGATCCAGTACGTTGTAATAGGCACGTGAGCCATGAACGAGTTTCGATTTCAAGAGGGAAGATAATTTATGCGTGATCAATTAGAGCGACGACTGGAAGCATTGAAAAAGGAGTTTCATGCTGGGCGAGCACGCGCGACGGAATTGGAGCAGCAACAAGCGACGTTGCACCAAACCCTGCTGCGCATCAGCGGCGCGATTCAGGTTTTGGAGGAAGAGCTCAAGGCTGAAGACCAGTCTATCGCACCTGACAATGGAACGACTGGTGACACTACTCAGGCGGACCCGAGCCTGGTGAACGGTTCCCTTGACCGCGTAGCTAGATAGAACGCTCGCGCAGATGTATTCAGAGATTCGATGCGTTCATGGGAGCGATCGAGAATGGGACCCGGGCCATCACAATTTCAGAGGAGCGTACGATGCCTAGCGAACAAACCACACAGGTTGCCAAACACATCTTCGATGACCTCCGAGGAAATGCGTATTACGCAGACCCCACAACTCTCGGTGGTTTTTTGAAGGGAGCTCAGGGCACAGATGAAGACGGCGAGCGCAGGGCTGTCGAGGTTCTACGATATCTGCTGCAGAAATATGTCCCACCGTGTCCGACCGATACAGACATTACAGAGCTGGAGGCAACCCTCAAAAGATTCCGAACCCTATAAACAATGTCCCATGTACGGTCTGAGCAGTGGTCTGCACCAGGCAATAGTCTGAGGCTGCATGTCAAACACAACCCATCCATTTGATGCTTTCCTTTCGTACAGCCATGCGGCCGATGGAAAGTTGGCCCCAGCGCTTCAGCTGTGCGCGAAAACCTTGTTTAGAAGCAGGGTCTAGGTGTATTGGGAGGACAATACAATGTTGACCGCATTGCTCACGAGCTCAAAAACAGGAGGGCTATCCATGCGTTCTGAACAGGATGCTCGGCCTACGGTCGGAACATTCCTTGCCTCGGGGCAGGAGTTTGTCTCGACCAAGAGTCACTTTGAGCAGGTGATCAAGAGACTGACCTGTCACGCTCATTAGCCTCTGAGACAAACGACCATGCCAAGCGTCTTTCTCAGCTATTCACACGAAGACCTGCTACTCATCGAAGAACTAGCGGCACAGCTGCAAGCCTCCTCTGACATTTCCATCTGGCGCGACCAAGAAAAGATTTACGGCGGGCAGAAGTGGCCGAAGGTTTTAGGTGAGGCCATTGCCGATCAGGACGTGTTTCTCCTTGCCTGGTCGAAGAATTCAGCTACCTCGCACTTCGTCGAGCTGGAATGGAACACCGCCATCGCGCTCAAGAAAACGATCGTGCCCTGCCTGCTCGATGATACGGCGCTTGCCCCAATTCTTAGCGCACTTCATGGCCCGCGTCTGGAAGATGTGAGCGGACTCATCACGTCCTTGCGAGCTGCGCCATTGGCAGATGCACAACGCCGGAACCCAGTCATTTCCAGTCTGGCTACTGTCACCGCCACAGACAAGGAAGCGGCACTTAAACAGGCCAAGACCATGTTTGCTCAGCAATCATTGATCATCCTTGGTGATGTCTATCAAGCAGGACGGGACATCCATATCCACCACGCTCCAGAGCACCCGCGCGATAGGGACACAAAAAACCTGCTGAATGCCGTCCGTAGCACCTGGATCAAAGGTTATTTGGAACCGAATCTCAAAGACTCTCGGACCATCACTCTCCATAAAACCATCGGAAGTGATCAGGTCGATCATCCCTTGAAGAATACGGTTGGACTCCCCAATGCAGTTTCACGAGATGTACCTCAAGGCAAGCGGTTGATCGAGCTTTTCGATGATGCGACAGGATTTTTGTTGATTCTTGGTGAGCCCGGTTCCGGGAAGACAATCTCCCTTCTTGAATTGGCGGTTGGCCTCCTTGACCGTGCCGAAGCAGATGCAGACGAGCCTGTACCAGTTATTCTCAATCTTTCAACTTGGTCAGGTAAATGGAACTCATTCACGGACTGGATGGTTGACGGACTTGGGGATCACTATCGGGTGCCTAAGGACCTAGGACGCTCTTTGATAAAGGATAGGCGTCTGCACTTGCTGCTCGATGGCCTCGATGAAATTCCAGCTGAAAGTCGAGCCGCATGTGTTCAAGCCATTAACTCGTTTCTTACCGATCGTGGGGCTCCTGGGATGGTGGTGTGCAGCCGAACGAGCGAATACAGCCAACTCCCAACCAAGCTAAAACTCAACGCCGCAGTTCAGCTGCAGAGTCTCACCGATTCACAAATCAGCCAGTACATTGAGGATGTCGCAGGAAAGAGGAGTCTTGTACTCCGCAATCTGATTGAGTCCGACGAGACACTCCGAGAGCTAGCCCAATCTCCGCTCATGTTGAGTATTATGCGCTTAGCGTATGAGGAAGCACCCGAGTACGCGCTTGAGCTCAGAGCAGCCACCACGTCCAAGGATCGTCACACTC
Source organism: Nitrospira sp. (assembly GCA_024998685.1). Taxonomy (GTDB): domain Bacteria; phylum Nitrospirota; class Nitrospiria; order Nitrospirales; family Nitrospiraceae; genus Nitrospira_D. The sequence goes on along the minus strand of JACOEH010000050.1, from coordinate 16,669 downwards.
GATTGTTCAATCGATACGTCAAGACCATGCTCGAGAGAAAAGGCACTTCCAGCCGTCGGTACGCAGCAGAGGTGGTGACTAGCGGCCTTTCTTGGCTGGCAACACAACTAAAGAAGCATTCTCAGACAACATTCTATTTAGAAAAATTGCAGCCAAGCTGGCTCGTTAGATCTGGCGATCGCTGGCTGTATTGGATCTTTTCCCGAACAATCCCAGTCGCTTTGGTCGTGGGGCTACTGATTTCAATCATTGGCCTGGTGAGCCTTATAAGCATTTGGAAAGGAGCATTGGGAAATCTTCAAGGGCCCAAGAATCTACTACTGGGCCTCGGTATAATAGCTACATATCCATTATTATTTGGCCTCATCTTTGGACTACCCGCTGGGATATTAGATGGACTGCTGTTAGGCACACAAGGTAATGCGACTAAACAGCAGCTACTGCCCCATCGCATCAAGCACGTGTCCGCACACGTCCTAACCTATGGAGCTATTGGAGGTCTAGTTGGTTTGCTGGTGACTCTAAATTCTTCGAAAGCGGACTGGCTATTTATTTGGATACTGGTGATTGAGTTCGGTCTATTGGGACTCATACCCGGTTTCCGAAGCGCCAAGCGAACTCTGGTGTCAGATATCCGCACAACTGAAACTCTCCCCTGGTCTTGGGAGAAAGCTGGCCGGGCGTATCTAATGGGACCAATACTTGTCTTCGCTTACCTGGCCATTGCCATTCCAATTGCCTCCCTGTTTTATTACTTCGATATGAACAGTAAACTCTTTGTGATCGTTCTGTTGTTTCTTCTAGCCATCGTTTCCACCTTGATATTTGTATATCGTGCCCAGCTTATGCAATCGTCCACCTACCGGATGCTGTTACAATTGCGTTCACTCGTTTTTTTTGCCCCAGGACAAACAGTGCGTATCCTCTTTCTCATCCAAATGGTCATTGGAGTCCTTAGCTACATCGCATGGTACTTATTGGAAGAAAGCGCTCTTGGGAAGGTTGGCGCTGCCATATCGATTCTCGATGCATCTATTCTGTCCTTCGGACTCGTGTTCGCAACATTCGGCGGAATTCAACGGAGATCGATCAGCAGTACTCCAAGCTATCCGAATCAAGGGATAGTACTATCCATCAAGAACGCCTTCTTTGTTTCATCGTTTGCGCTTCCTCTTATCTTACTTTTTATGGTCGCTTGGTGGTTCATTGCCCCAAAGGGCACTTCAAAGATGTCGGCGTTTATGGGTACTTCGATGATGCCGGCCTTTTTGATATATCTTCTCCCGATCGCAGCCTGGTTTGGCACAGATGTGGTACAACATTATGTGCTACGAACTATCCTGTATTGGAGGGGTGCAACTCCCCGTCACTATGTCGAATTCCTGAACTATGCTGTGAGCCTGATCTTTTTACGAAAAGTCGGTGGTGGTTACGTGTTCATTCATCGACTGATCTTGGAGCACTTCGCTGCAATGTCCAACCAGGGGAACACGCCCACACCTAAGAATCCGTAGATTTGAGCTCGGTGCAAGACGTAACGGTCGTTACCAAAATCTCATCACTCTTTATCGCGCATCGATTTTTGTACTAGCATGCGTTAGGCCTTATGTATCCGTGAAAGGATGCCGACATGCCTTCCCTTCGCGTGATTGTGTTAACGCCGGCTGTAGATCCATTTCTCCTGGACCATTCTTCTTCACGGACCGAGTGCACTACCCGATCCCACAGCTTCAGCTGTGACGTTGTTGTCGCAGTTCGATGTCGGTTTTCTACCCCTGAGTTTGAGCTGTCGAGTTAGACTGCTGCGTTGCACGGATGGCCTTAATTAACCTTTCTATGTCACGCCCGAAGTCGGGATCGTGCCGAACAAGAAGACCATTTATTGTGGTGAGCCGTATAAGGTCTTGTGGGAGCTCCGCACTTTGCGGCATCTTGGCCTCGTCCACTAGAACCGGCAGTACAGTTAGCTCCTTTAGATGCAATGCTGTCGCGACCTCGATCCGCACATGGTCACCATTTTTGCAGATACGGGTGACGCAGTTCGGATCGTTCTCTTCTTTCATGGTCGCCCAGAGCTTCCCCATAACGACCAAGACTACGGCGGCCCTGCCTGTGAGCCACTTCCGATAATATACTGAGAAATCAGCACCGGGAGGAATAGTATCGACATCCTTAAATACATTCTCAGCGCCGAATTCACGAGCCAAGTGTTCATGAATACGACCCGTGATCGCCTGACTGTCGGCTCGGCGATACGAGATGAAGATGCCGTCTCTGCGCGATTCCAAGGCCTGATCGAGACCAACCGCTTTCTTGAGATCATCGAGCATCGTTTCGTAGCTTACTTCAGGCGTGAACCATACCGGATCCAGCAGCGATTTCATTTCGCTCGATTCAGCGAGGGCATGCTTGAGTTCCGCCATCAGGTCCGGACTTCGGTAAATGCCCTCCGAGACCACGGGATAGATGGGAATCTTGCGCATATTCGCTACAAGGACCTCATGATTCACGTTGTCGCTCCGTGCCGCGTCAGGGTTCAGGCACACGATGAAATAGTCTGCTTTCTGCAATCCTTGGTACATCGCCGAGCGCCAGAGGCTCCCGATCTCGATGTTCCGCTTATCGATCCACACGTTGGCACGAGCGAGTTCCAGGTCCTTGGCAAGCCGCATGGCGAATGGTTCATCTTTCCAGTTGTAGCTGACGTAGATGAGTTTGGAGTTCAGCGGCGCCGGCTTGGGTACGGGTTGGATCACATCGACCAATCTCTCAAAGTTCTTCTCATAGGAACCCAGGCCCCACACAGGATAGGCGTCGCTGAAGTCCGCAATATCCAACTCCTCAATTCCTTTGATCGCATGCGTGTACTTCTGACCGGCTGTGAGAAGATCAATGCGCGGGCTCTGTCCAGGGGTGAAAGTCGCAACGAGGATCGGTAAGACTCGCTTTCCGTAGGCCCGCGCCATGAAGAGCTGCGTCCGCGAAAACTCGTCCGCCAAGTATTGAGGTGATAGACAGGCGATAACGCAGTCCGTGGCCAAGATCTGCTCTTTGATCGTCCAGTGCCTGGACTTCCCTGGTACAAACCTTGCGTCGATTGAGGCTTGGATGCCGCGCTTCAACAGGTCGCTGTCGAGACGTCTGGCGAAAGCGAGGTCGGTCGAGTGATAACTCATAAAGACTTGCTTCGGTTGCGGCATGGCGAAATCACCCCTCAACGTATTGAAGTGGTTCTACCTAACTGTGATTCTTTCTGCCAGAAGGCTATTTCCGACAAGAAAGTCGTCACAGCTCACTTCTCGTCCTACATACTGCTCTAACTCTGCATCGCCAAAAACCGGGCCGCCCTTTCGGCGTAGAACGTACCGTCCCTTGTCGGTCTCTAGGAAGATCGCCTCGCGTTCGCTCTTGCTGCCCTGGGCATAGAGGCCGCGCGTTACGCGGCCTCGTAAGCCCTTCACGGGAGTCGGCTGTGAGCCATTCATAACCTTGGCTCACCGCTGGTGATAGATCCGGTATCCGACGATACGACCATTTGTTTCTTTGGCCACCACCGCCACTCCCCGTTTGACGTTGTCGATCTGACCATCGCGTGGCGTTCCTACGGTCACGAAGTAGCGGGAGGGAGTGGCCGAGCCTTTTCCTGTTCCGCGCTTCGGAGCTGGTGCCCCCTTTACCGCAAAGGCGGAAAACGCCTGGTTGGATTCCAGTCCCGCGAGCTTCGCGATATTCGAAAGGGCCTGTTTTGTCGTCGACGATACTTTTTGTGCCGGTACCCGTTGAGATGCGGTGGGCTTGGTCTTCGACAAAAATAATCCCACCCCTTGCAGCTTCGCTCGTCGCTCGGCCCGGAAGAATCGCTCGGCTTGGCTTGTCACCATACTTTTCGGCACAGTCGTCGGCGTGTTCCGCAATACTGGATGCAGACTTGGATCGCCCAGTAAACAAAACTGCGCCAGCGTCTTCAAATCGATGGGGTCCATTTGCGCCGTACCCTGCACGAACTGCTGGCGCGCCGCCAGTGCCGCGCGTCCGAGCGAGGCGCCCTCTAACACGTTGAGCAAAAAATACTGACAGATCAGATCGGCAGCCCCATTAGAGTCCGCCGGGCCGTAGGCGATCGTGGTGCTGCCGAAATAGCCATACGCTCCTTGCCGGAGATAGCTCTGACAGATCGGCAGATCAATCCCCAGCGTCTGGGCATCGTACAGCTCAGCTCCATAACAACATTCCACGGCTGCAACCGTGCCGTCCACAATTTCTCCTTCTGTTGCCTTCGTGGTCAAGGAGATTGGATAGCTGTTGCCACGTTGGCCCTGGAACTCCGGTGACGCCGGTCCCCCATGGCAGTTAATAAAGTGCATTCGGTTTCTTAGTTCACCATCTGAATATTGTGGACCGGCAGATGGGGAAAGAAGCAGGTCGCTGGCCTGGCCGAAAATGTTGTTGAGGCTCAGCCGAGTAGAGCCTTGCCACTTTTCTGCAGACAATCCAAAGTAGCCGGTATAGGTGTCCGGTTCCCGGCTCTGCGCGCTCGCCGCCGCTTTGAGGAGCATGATGAGATAGGAGGGCTCGGCACCACTCACCAAATCCGGCAGGCGCCCCACGACGCGCGTCGGACCCACAAATCGGGCGGGGTCCCGGGAGTACGGAGCCTTACAGGCGTACGGGACATCGCCCCACGCTTCTGGTATCATCGTCACCATCCGCCGGATCATATATAGGATTATCGAGATCCTGATGCGGGACCACGTCCGGCGCCCCAAGAATCATCAGGTAATCCCGTTGAAGAGACGTGAAGACTGCATCGATCGCCTCCTTATTGGCCCGAGGGTCTGCCACGTTTGTGACTGATCTCCCACCGAGCTTCTTCATGACTTTCGCGTCGTCGAGGTACACCGTTCGAGTCTTCATGCCCCGTTTCTTGTCTGCCGATGACAAAGCGCGAACGGCTTGGCGAATCTTTGCGGTTCCTTGACGGCCATACTTCTTCATCAGCGCGCTGCGATTGGTGACGATCACCTTGTCGTCCATGATCTCTCCTCCCTCTGTGTCTATTTTATGTCCCGCACGACTCTCCGGCCGGACAGACATTCGTCAACGAGGTCGCCCCTCGCCCGGCTGTATCTCCTGAGGACTGCTCCACCCATCCCAAATATCGCGCAACAGCGCGAGCAATATTCTGACCAGTGTGGCTCTGGTAGTAGCTGAAGGCCGGACTGGGATTGACTTCAAAACAATACGCCTCATTGGCAGGCGTCATCTTGAGATCAATGCCGGCGAATGCCAATCCCAATGCTTCGGCAAGACCGACGCACTTCTCTGAGAGTTCAGCCGGTAGCTCAATGGCTTCCAGAATTGCCTCCTTGCCTGCGCGCTGGGCATAGCGATAATCAGTGGCGTCCGTCGTGATGGAGGTGGCAAACACTTCCGACCCGATGACGTGTACCCTGACATTCGTTCCTTCGATGAACTCCTGAAATTGTGTCGGACACCATCGGATTTGGTCCAACCGTGCAAGGTCTTTCTCCTCAAGTGTTTGCACGATAGACCGAACCCCGCTGATGGACTTGTATATTGTCCGCTTATGCTCGGCATGGAATTTCATCACCAGGTCCGGCTCGTTCGTCACAATCGTGTCCGGCACTGCGAAACCATATTGACGGATGAGTTGAGCCTGGTACGGCTTGGAGGAATTGGACCCCATCGGTCCGGTACGATTGAGTACACGACCGGGCATGATCTCGCACCAGCGCGTCAAGGTCTCGTGGAGGGAGCGACAGTACTGCCGCTCCGGTGAGTGAGTCGGCTCATGCTTGAGCTCCGGCACGAGCTGGTCATCCATGAGTCGCGTATAGACACCCTGAATATCCTCAAGCCGGTGGTCACGATTGTCTACTTGCATCCGACCAGTGACGGACCCGGCTGAGACCTCAAACTCCATCTCCATGGCCCTGAAATTGCGTTGATTGAACTCGACATAGGCGAGACCAAATTCATCAAGCTCCTCCCGAACCATCGCGAGCGGGCTTTCGGTGGGAATGCCGCATAACAAGATCATGCGCTTCCACCCTCCTGAAACAGAGAAGCCATCAGATCGAGTAAACCGTCTCCTCCCAACCTGAGATCGGGTAGCGGTGTGGCCCCCGAAAACGTCCAGGACGAAGTTCCATCGGCAGTAAACTCTATGCCGAGCAATCCTGTCCCAGACAGTTCAGCGAGTCGTCTACAACCTTCCGTAATGTGCTCAGGGGGCGAAACACCAGCGATATGTCCATTGACCACGATAACGGTCTTCGTCGGAACTTGTGCCGAGGTGAGACTTCCACGGGCTTGCTCCTCCTTACTCTTATCAAAGCTGCTCTGTCTGTATGGCATGGTCGGCAATCCCGCTTTCCCAGCTAACCAGATCCATTCAGAGATATGTCGCCATGCCCCACACAAGCCCTGTGCTGTCGGCAAGTTGAGCATGGGTCTCGGCATAGCATAGAGCCAACTCATGTAGAAGGCGGTGAGCTCCTGCCCGGCATAGTCGCGATCAGACGACTCCCCCAACGCGAGATGTTCCTGCGGAAGGTGCGCGAGACGGTTGAGCACTCCACGAACCGCATGGTGCGTGATCGTTCGACCGTCGGCGAGCGTGATCGTGACATGAATGCCGGATGACGATACCTGATGTTCCCAATGCAGGCTGCAGGCCAGCTCTTCAGCACATACCAGTTCGAGCGGTGTCAGCCCTCTGGACTTCAGACCCTCATATGCCCACAGTGCAGCAACATCGGTGGAAGGGCAAAGTACGAGCCACATATGCCAGGAATCCCTGTTCAACAGGAAGAGGTGCGAAGCCGACACCATATCTGGTTCGGCCCCGCCCCTCCCTGAGATTAATTATTCTCTTTTAACTTCTCGAGATCCTTGTTGTCCTTGGCCTGTTTGGCATCGGCAGCCCGTTTTTGGAGCTGTTGTCTCAATGTAGCCAGATTAGGACTGCCGGCATCAGGCTCTCGCTTGAGGGAGCCGGCGCTCAGATCCGGACGCAACTCCGGCTTGATGAAGTGTGACAATTGACCGATTACCGCTTCAAGACGGGTCAACCGATCTTCCAGGGAAAGATGACCCATAGGAGTGCTTACACCGCCTTCGAATGATTCTTTTGTCTTTGCCAATGGCTCGAAGTCTCTATCCTTCTCTTTAGGAATTTCCTTGTTTTCTCGTTTGGCAAACTCTTTGTCCTTTTCCTTTCCTTCCTTGCGATCTTTCTCTTTCTCCTTTTCCTTTTCCTTTTCTTTCTCCTTTCCCTTCGGAGCTGGCGGACTTGCAAAGGTATAGACAGGGCGGAAAAAACACCAGACGGTGTCTCCCGTGGAAGACGTCACAAGAGTCGTGTGTTGTGGATCGGCAATACTGAAGGATATCGTCACAGTATCGTCGTCTTGATGGTTCGGGTCGTAGAGCCGAATCGTCAAATCAGTTCCGTCCAGACAATACCCATAGGCCAACACTTGGTGGTTCTGACCCATTTCGAATGGGTTCAATGATTTGATCCGAATCAAACCTATGGGCGAGGTATGCCCACTATCAATGTCTGCCCGGATCTTGGGCCATTCGCTATTAATCATGGTCCAGGCTCTACCTCGATACGAGAACCCGGCATTGCTCGCCCAGGTTTCATGGTCCGGCAATGAAGAGTTCATCAGATGCATATATGTGAGGGGCCCAGGGCCAAACGGAGGGAGCGGTGGGATGAAAGCGAAGGGAGCAGGAGGAGGCGGAGGAGGAAGGAAAAGATTAAAGCTGTCGTACAGCCGCCTCACGAGGAAATCAAATACCGGACCGGACGAAGGACTTGTCGTTTCGCTCGGAATGGCGACTCCCGCTTCAAAGTAATCTCGGGCTGCGAACGCCATCCCACCGCACAGGCCGTTGGCCGCATTCCCGATGGGAATCTGCTGACCGAGAATATCAATGGTGAAGTGTGGCACCGCTGAAAAAGAATTCGCAAAGTGAAACCCTGAGGTGGACGGCAAAAATCCTGGAACGTTAACGCAATGTATATAGGTGCCCGTGGCCCAGAGAGCATTTCCCGATGGGTCGTAAATGACCAAATTTCCATCATCCTGTACGACCAACCAGGCTCCGGGATGGCCGTAGGTACCGCTCGCCCAAAGCGCCCCTCCCGGCCCGTAAATTACGAAATTTCCATCGCCCTGCATCACTGTTTGAGTCACCGACCGGCCGTTCGTCGCTGAGTCCCAGCGATATTTTCCGTTTGGACCGTACAAGACCAGGTTGCCGTCTCCTTGCATGTTCAGCGTAAACCGACCGTCTTGAGATGTAACCGAACTGCCGATCGGGAGACTCTCATTAGGATTCAGTCTGTCTGCCATCTTTCCCTCCTTGTCATATCTGGGAGTCGCGTTGTTCAGTTAATGGACTTCAACGCACCTAGCCTTCTTTCAGCTTTTCGAGGTCCTTACCATCCTTGACTCGTTTGGTATCTGAAGCCTCTTTGCGAAGTTGTTGGCTCAATATGGTGGGATCTGAACCGGGCGCCGCCGGTTCGTGCATCAGTGCACCCCATTTCAAATCCGGGCGTAGCTCCGGTCCGATAAAGTGGACCAACTGGTTCACGGCCTTCTCTATCCGGACGAGACGTTCTTCGAATGAAGCGGATCTCTGTGGTTCGATCGACAAATCCTCTCTGATGTCTTTGTCTTTGTCTTTTTCTTTAAATTCCTTTCGATCTTTCTCTTTGTGTTCTTTTTCCTTGTCTTTTACGTCCTTCGTTTCTTTGTGATCCTTTTCTTTCCCTTCTTTCCCTTCCTTGTCCTTCTCTTTCTCTTTGAGTTCTTTAGACTCCTTGAAATCTTTTTCTTTCGGCAGGTCCTTGAACTCCTTGCGATCCTTGTCCTTTTCTTTGGGAACGTCTTTGAGCTCCTTCCGGTCCTTCTCCTTCGTATCTTTGACATCCTTCCCTTTTATACGGAGAACCATTTGTCGAAGATCGGGTCGGTTGCCGATCCGTTGAGTGCTTGGACGTCCAGGTGCATCCTGCTGAGGGGAACCAGTAGCCCGAAGTAAATTCCTTGCCTCCGCCGGAGCCAGAGGAGACTTTCCTTGAGCACGGACAATCCCCTGCACGCACCCTAATGCCCCGACAACGATTGGTGACGCGCTGGAGGTTCCACTAAACTGATCGGTGTACCACTCATCCTCGTTGGTTCCTCCCTGAAGATCGCCGTAGCCACATGTGGTGACTTCCCGTCCCCAACCCTGGGCATCCACCACCGCACCCCAGTTTGAGAAATCCAGGCGGGACCGATCAGGCCCATAATCCCGGTCATGCGTGCCTGGCGGTGGAGCACCAGCCCCCACGACAATTGCACCGGAATCGCGATTGGCACGATTAAAGGGATTTGTCCAGGTCGAGGGAAAGCCGGCCTCTGGCGTATTGTAGATTGGATCATCCAGGTTCTCAGCCCCGTTGCCTGCGGCTTCTACCACGATGATGCCACGACTGGTGGCATACCGAATGGCGTCAAAATCATCAGGCCACCACTCGATTGCGATGAATCCCTCCTGGCCTTGTCCGGTTGCCCGTGGGCCGGGCCGATGGAGTTCAATCAGGAGGATATCGCCAGGATTGAGCGTATTCGCGGCCTGTCGGATAGCGGGAGCCGAGCCAAGATCACCGATCGAAACCGCTTGGACGTTGGCCTCTGGACAAATACCGGTTACGCCAAAACCGGTCCGGTCTCCACCAAACTCGCCAATCACGGCTGTTCCATGGTTGCGCCAGACGAGATCATCTAATTGTGTCCCGCCGATTACCCCTCCCTGACTCTGTCCCAAATCCTCATGGCTGAACCGCCAGGCCCCTTCAATGTCCACGATTCTCACGCCGGCACCGCCACCACCAAGTTGTGTCCATGCATATCGTGCATCGATCCCGCCCGGTGCGGCGTCGAGATAACCTTGGCGGGCCGTAAAGTCCGGTGTATGAACTGGAGGTTCCTCTTTAGAGGGAAGCATGTCGTTGAGGCGAGGAAGCTGCGCAGCCGGCTTCACATAGGCCGCCTCAATAACATCCAACTGTCGTAGACGCTCAGCTAAAGAATCCAGCCTCTCATCTGGCGCCTCGACCTTGTAGTACACCGCAAGATCCGGCACTTCCGCATTCGTGGGCGACTTCTTTGACAAGGCCTCATTCCTCAATCGATTTTCACTAACGCCGAAGAGTGGACGCAGAACGGCGCCTTCCGACGAAAGCAACTCCGTCAGAGGCGTCGTATCTGTTCCCTTGGGGGAAGCGATCCCTTCATGAGTCACACGCAATTCGGCTTCGCGTTTTGCAACGACAATGAGTTCCCGAGCCGGAAATATGCCTCGCCGTTCCATTGATCGTGGTTTCTGTTCTTCAGCCACGGGGACCTCCCAATTTTTAAGAGCTTCGTGATGTTCGGCGTTCTTGATGGAATCACACGTTAAAGGTTCAGATTTCTCCTAGGCTCAAATACTTCAAGAGATCATCGCGCATCGGATTTCTACAGGAAGCCGAATGACTCGGCAATGTATAAAATACTGTCCTGAGAGAAGTCCCCTCGTGTAATCGATTCGTCAATGTGACCAAGCGTTTGATGCGTCGATAAAGATCTGGTTATGCCGACAAGCAAGGATGGTGCTCACGGTGGGAATCCGTGCGTCTATCTCTCACACTTCGTAAGTTCTTCATTATGTAGAATTGTTGAGTCGGCTTTTGACTGATAGAAACTAATGGAAGAGCTCTAGAATCAAAACAGATACATGGGTGTATCTTTTTCGATTCTCTTGAGTCTCACTTCGTATTGTATTGTTGGCGGTATACCTGTGCGTCGATCTTGTTGACGGATGAGCCACTGGACCATGCATCTATGGGGTTGACTGTGACCACGTACGGCCGCTTGTTGAAAAAGTTGGGAGCATGGGCATTGGATCTGGTCGATTTATACCGCCTGATCCAGGGACAGCAGAGGCTCGTGGTAGCAGAAGGGATCAACAGGTTGAAGAGAAGATGTACGGAATCGGCAGTCGTCTACGACACGCCCAACGGACCGCTTGCCTGCTCCAATGAGCAGGCAAGCGGGACATATGCGGCTCTATCGCGATGTGATAAACAGCGGTGTTACTTTCCGACCATCACCTCGGTCGCCTTGATGGCGACCGTCACAGAGTCGTTCACCTTTAAGCCCATGCTCTTCACGGACCCTTCCGTGATGGCTGCAACAAACTCGAGTGTGCCGACCTTGACCGTCACCTCGGCCATCGCTTGTCCTTCAGTGATGCGAGTGACGGTGCCTTGAAATTGATTGCGTGCGCTGAGTTTCATCGTCTGTCCTCCTTATGTAAGTAAAGAATCCTCCCTGACTTCTAATCGTAGCGTAGCATCCTCCGCTGAGAAAATGATGTATGTTCGGTAAGAATTTCTTGCTAGTCTTTTTGAAGCAAGAGGTCGATCAATCGAGCGAGTTAGTCTTTCACGATCATGACCTCGGTCGCTTTGACCAAGGCAATCGCAGTGTCCCCGATGCGAAGCCCGAGTTCGTCCAGCGCATCCCGAGTGATCACGGCGGTAATCTTGTGAACACCGATGTCGACATCGATCTGCGCCATGATCGCATCCCGCTTGATCGCCGTCACCAGACCGACGAGCTTATTTCGCCCACTGACGTCACCGGCGCCTGAGGTTTTTTTGCCCAGCCACCGGTCGAGCAATGATTTGGTAAACCGATAGCGTCCTCCGATTTTCGGCGCCTCAATTTTGCCCTCCCAGATATAGCGGTAGAAAGTCGGTAAGGTCAGCCGAACATATCGTGCCGCTTCCCGAGCGGTGAGCACATCGCCCATCATCCTTTTGGCCATCGTCGGCTCCTATCCGAATGGTCTACGCTTTGAGTATCTGTTGCGGAATTGCAGTTCGACAGGCCTGATTGGTGATCCATAAGAAGAGGAGAGCTCACCAGGGACAATCGGTCCTCTTAATTGGAATGAGATGACTGCTGCGGCAACGGGGGGTCGATCACCTGGATACGAATGATGTTTGAGACATTGCGCGCGCCGGATTTGTCGCCTCTCGTTATCGACCGCTGGAGTCGCCAGAGGTGTGATTGAGCCGGCATCCTGCACGAATGTTGACCATGCACGATGCCTTCAACCACGTTGACCATGGAATCGGAGATGAGGACGTTTCCTCCGGGATGGTCATGCACTCTTCCGCCATAGGTGGTTTCACGATTCATGATCAGACCTCCGATCACAGATGATTCAATCCGCTAGGCCCTCAACTCTTCATTCAGCGCGACGGCTTTGATATGCGCGAAGACTCGCTGCCCCGGTTTCAATCCCAGCGTGATCAGCGATTTGCGCGTGATGCTGGCCACGAGGGGCGCGCCCATATCCAACCGCACGTCTACCGACGCCTGATCCATTTCCCGGATTTCGATAATCGTGGCCTCCAGAACGTTCAGCACACTGGTCGGGCAGCCGGTTCGACCGATGACCACGCTCACATCACTGGAAAGGATGTGGACGCGCATGACCTGCCCGACTGCGACGGCCTGAAGCGGCACAAAGAGAAACTGGCCCTTAAATTCCAGTCGAGTCAAGCCGTACTCCGCTTCATGAGCCACCACAGGAGCCTCCAAAATGGCGCCGATTCGATGCGCGCCGAACTGTCCACGAAACGTGAGGGACGTGAACATCTCATTGAGCGTGCCGACGCCGACGACCTGACCTTCTTTCAGCAGCACGACACGGTCCGCCAGTTGAAGAATTTCGGCGACCGCATGACTGACGTACATCACTGGAATGTGCAACTCCTCATGAAGGCGACGCATGAACGGAAGGAGTTCTTGTTTGCGTTGAATATCGAGCGAGGCAAGAGGTTCGTCCAATAGCAGCAATTGGGGACTGGTCAGCAGGGCTCGACCGATCGCGACGCGCTGTTGCTCGCCGCCGGAGAGTTTGTGAATGCGACGTTCAAGCAAGTGGCCGATTCCCAAGATCTCGACGACCTGCTCCATCGCAATTCGGCGTTCCTCCGAAGGCACGCGTTTGTAGCCGTATAGAAGATTCGCGCGGACGTTGTAATGGGGAAACAAGCGCGGTTCTTGGAACACATACCCGACTGGACGTTGAGAGAGCGGTCGGCACAGATTTCTTTTTTCGTCCTGCCAGATCTCGTCGCCGAACTGCATGAAGCCATTCGGAGCCCGCTCAAGTCCGGCGAGGCATCTCAACAGCGTGGTTTTTCCCGAGCCGGACGGTCCGAAGATTGCGGTAGTACCCGACATGGGGGCATCCATCTCGACGTTCAGATGAAAAGCAGGAAATCGCACATCAAAGCGGGCCAGCAAGCGGCTCATGACACATGGATGGGAAATCGGCGGTTCGCGATGAATACGGCCAACAACACGAGAAACGAAAACGTCAGCATGAAAGCCGAGACGACATGCGCGTGGGCGTATTCCCCGACTTCGACATGCTCAAAGATGGTCGTGGACAGCACACGCGTGTGTCCGGGGATCGATCCACCGACCATGAGCACCACTCCAAACTCTCCCATCGTATGCGCGAACCCCAGCACAATGGCGCTGATATATCCTCGCAGCGCGATCGGAGATATCACCGTGAGAAACGCATCCCACTTTGACGCGCGAAGCGACCAGGCCGCTTCCAATGGAGCCTTGCCGACGGCTTCAAATGCGCTTTGCAGCGGTTGAATCACGAACGGCATTGAATAAAAGACGGAGGCGATCACCAGCCCGGTGAAGGTGAATGCCAAGGTGAGATCTGCAAAACGACCGAGCGGTCCGTAAGGACCCAGCGCGATGAGGATGTAGAATCCCAGGACGGTGGGAGGCAGCACGATCGGGAGTGCCACGAGTGCCTCGACAATCGGCCGAAACCGAGAGCGGGTGTGAGCCAGCCACCAGGCAAGGGGCGTGCCCACGATCAACAGGACGACCACGGTCATCGTGGCCAGTCGAATGGTGACCCACAGCGCGCTCAGATCCAGGTCTGTCAAGGCTCCCATATGTGCGTTCCGTGGTGAGCGCCGTCATCCGATGATGACGGCGCGTATCGTCAGTCGTCCACGTTGTCAACGGACCGTAGAAATCGCTCCTCAAAGAAGGCAGAACGGTCCAGTGTCCTCCTAGTTCAATTCATAACCATAGCGTTCGATGATGGTCTTGGATTGCGGGCCAGCGATGAACTCCAAGAGGGCTTTGGCTCCTGCGTTATCTTTTCCCTTCGTCAATAGAATCACATCTTGTTGGATCGGTTCGTGCAGATTAGTCGGGACATCCCAGCGACTGCCCTTTCCCTTGATCTTCGGGTCCATGATCTGGGACAAGGCCACGAAGCCCAACTGCGCATTGCCGGATTCGATGAACCCCATGGTCTGGCCGATGCTCTCCCCCATCACAATGTGCGGCTGTACGCTCTCCCAGAGTTCCAGTTTTTGCAGAGCCTGCATCGCTGCGACGCCGTAAGGCGCCGTCTTGGGATTCGCCATGGCCAGGCGTTTGAAGTTCTTCGAGCGTACCGTCTCTTCGCCCTTGATCAAGTCGGCATTCGCACTCCACAGGACGAGTCGGCCGGTGGCATAGGTGAAGCGGGTGTCCTTGACCCCCAACCCTTCATCCTCCAACTTTTTGGGACGTTCATTGTCGGCGGAGAAGAACACGTCGAACGGGGCGCCGTTCTTGATTTGCGTATAGAAATTGCCGGAGGACCCTCCAACCACTTTCAACTGATGGCCGGTGGATTTTTCGAACTCCAGGGCGATTTCCCGGAACGGGGGAATGAAATTCGCGGCCACCGCCACCAGCATTTGTTCGGCGAAGACCGGGGTCACCGCTGTGCATGCGATGAGAACCAGACACCATGCAAGAATTATTCGTTTCATGGTTGCTCCTTTCTAGATCCTAAGTCGTATTTGAAAATAGAAGTAATCACTATCTTTGTTCCCGCCGGTCGGCATTTGGGCCAGGATCACGGGACTGTCGAAATAGGACCCCTTGAACCAATGGATATAGCCGGTGTCAAAGTCGAGATTCTTGCTGACCGCCCACCTGGCGCGCAGTTGCATATCGTGCCCCAGCGAGGTGCCGGCGCTCCCAGTGGTATCCCGCAAGCCGGAACTGCCGAAGAAATCCCGGCTCTGCGCGAGATACCAGACGCGATGTTTGACTTCCAAAATCCAATCGGGTGTGGGGTTGACGATCAGCCGCCACCCCGGCGTAATGAGGTTGGTGCGGTAAAACGGCCCCCACATGCTGGTCATGTTGTATTCAAAGTTGCGCGCGCCAAATAACGTATCGAACCCCTCGTCCTGACTATCGCCCGGCTTGCGATCACCGCTGACATAGTCGAATTGAAACATCAGTCGGGGCGTCCACGGGAGGTTGAACATATAGCCGATATCGAGGTGCTCAAAATGGGCGAAGTGTTTGGTCACGCCCCGGTGGCCGATCTGCCAGGCGGTCTCAATTTCATAATCGAATTCTCCCGGCTTGGGGTCTTTGTACAGCCGGCCGCCGAACGTGTTATAGGTGCGCTGGCTGGCGACATTGGCCACGCGCCGATCGTTCAGGCCCAGGTAGTAGGCGTCCAGGTTAAACCAGCGGACATGCTGGCTCTCAAAATAGGTGCCCCAGAAGAGCGACTTGTCGTTCTCGGAATCGAGCCTCACATCATCTCGATTGACCGTCTCCGTGACGAAGGCGCTGAGCTTCCAGCTTTTGGCCCGACTGATCGCCCAGTGAAACCCATCGAAGGCATTGGTGGTGTTTCGAAAATCGTTGCGCGCCACCAGGCGTCGATTGCCCAGGTCCAGGGTAAACCGTCCAAAGAGGAAATCAGTCCGCAACCCGGTTCCCAGGACATTGTCCAATTTCAAGGCGCCGAACAATTGGGTGATATCAAATTCATCGATCATGGTGGTGTCCCGGAACGATCCAGGCTCTCCATTGAAAAACGATCGCGAATCCTGTCCTTCGAACAGAAATCGCAACGGCCCGTTGCCGCCCAGTCCCACACGAAGCCGCGAACGCATTGGGACTTGCGAATCCGTCGCTCCGTTCCCGGCGATCTGGCTGGCCCGCCAAGGATGGTCATACGACTCAAATCTGGTCCGGTTTTCGAGCCCGAGATCGATCCAGTCCGGCAGGTGCAGCGCGGTTTTGAGGTAGCGATTCCAGTCGATGTCCTTCCGGCGATTGAGATGCGCATCGGGCGGTTCGATCCAGTTTTTCCCGGTCTGTTCTGAGACGGCAAAATATCGCTCATGGGTAATCCATCCGGTATCCCGCATGAACTTGAACACCGGATCTTCCGTGCTCTTAAACGTCCAGGTTCCGCACGGGATTTCTGGGGATCGCTTCTCACTGATCCCGGGGGCGGTTGATTCGCATCCGTACGGGTTTTTCTGGACCAGTTCTCCATATTCGACGGCGTTCGCTCTGTCCGTTCCCAAAACAAGGAGCGGCACCATGAGCAAGACCCACCGCAATGATGTCTTCGACATAGTCTCCTCTTCATTCCAGCGGTTAGTGATGGAAATGTGTATGAAACCTGGAGAGAACGTCATCAAGCGACGCGCAGCGCTTGGATTTTTCCAGTGTCGCGG
>JACOEH010000102.1 GCA_024998685.1 Nitrospira sp. | reverse complement strand
GCGCCATCTATCTCGCCGCTTCAATCACGTGGCTTAATTGATGACACGCCCTAGTTCATCCCTCTTATCTGACGGGAGGATACGAGAAGGTAACCGTGAAGTATCGCCACTGCGAACGTGGTTCATAAAAGGTGTGGGGGCCCATCGTCAGCCAGGCATGGCCATCGAGAGTCGACGCTTCTTTGCGTATCCCGCAATGAAACACGACGGGGTACCCCAGTTGCCGAGCCAATCGGTAGAGCACCAATGACCGTGGGAAACAATTTCCTCGTTTGTTATAGGGAAACAATTGGAGCCAACGATCCACATAGCCGACTACCGCTTTCATAGCGGCATCATCACGGTCTCTCGCCGCCGACCGGTGGTGGAGTTGCCGGAGTATGACCGGCAGACTGGTGAGTCGTAGCGAGAGTCGAACCCACAGCACCACGCACCCGACGTGCAGCACCGTCCAATACTTGTTCACGAAAGCCATTCCAATAGAGTCTGTGCTCTCACCACGCGAAGGCCTTCTTGTCGTCCGGCGTGCAGTCCCTCGGAAGATCCGTCGTGGGATATCATCAGCTTCGCATCGCCTTCTCTGCCTCAAGAGACGGCTCGTCCTTCCTCCATCTTTGCTAAGCGCTTCTTACCCATTGTGTGGGACCCAACGATTGATCGCTCCACGAACCGTCGGTGAAAGGAGCTGTTTCATCGCTCGATGGACCGGGATCATGACCTTCGCGAGACGCGGTAGCGAGTTCCGCCAGCGAAACCACGAGGGGGGGGTTGTGGCGAGAGAACTATGCGCCCGACAGAGCAGTAAGCCGAACCACCAACGTTCCCTCCAGGAATCTTTCAACGAAAAATAGAGGGCCCCAGCTTGTTCTTCGTTGACCCCATCTTGGAAGTTCGTCAGAAGACTCGCCGGCATCCGATGGGAAAGCATTTGAACGTCTGAATTACTTTTCAGCCGCGCAAGCACCATCTCGGGGAGCGGAGCATCCAGTAGCCGATGGGCAAGCG
The DNA here is from genome assembly GCA_024998685.1 of Nitrospira sp. Taxonomy (GTDB): domain Bacteria; phylum Nitrospirota; class Nitrospiria; order Nitrospirales; family Nitrospiraceae; genus Nitrospira_D. Next base: position 4,949 of record JACOEH010000102.1, on the reverse strand, counting down.
ACAATCCCATAAAAAGCATGCCTCGGCAGCCCCAGTTCGACGCATACAAAAAAATCTGATGCCAGTCCAGATCCGGGTGTGATCGGAGTAGCTCCGCCACGTCACATACCCATTTCAGCAGTTCCCACGCATGTTTTGACCCATGCACACACAAAACGATTAACAGCACTTCCGGGGCCAATCCTGGAACTGTCGCGTTCTCCAACACCACCGGAATCCGGGACCGCCAGAACTCGGGACGATCGAGCCAGAAGGTAAAGTATTGATGGGCCATCACCCACTGGAGATCGACGCAAGAAAGTCCACGCGTCTTGATATACACATGATGGAGTCCCTGTTCATGGTTCGTTTCACCGGACTTGTCTGAAGCGGCTCTTCGCTTATAGCCTTGAGCCAATAAAACAGCCTCTGCGGCTGCAATGAAGGCTTCTGGGACAAGCAGGTCGAGATCGGTGAACTCGCGAAGAGCCAGGTCACCATAGGCCGACACCGCGAGGGTGGCTCCCTTGATCGGGATGACCGGGACTCCGCGCGCCGTCAATGCTTTGCATAAAGCCACGAGTTCTTTGGCAAGCGTCCGGTTCAGCATAGCCTCTGCCTGGGTTTGTTGACGGAGCTGCGTCAGCAATTCGGCGGGGGCCAGATCGGACGAGACCGCAGACAGATTTTTATACAACAGTGGAACCACGCCATGATATTCCGCCATCTCCAGGACCATCGACCAGTCAAGCGACTCTTGCGTTCTCGCCCTGATACGTGCCGTGAGATTGTCGGTCAAGACCGTGCGAGCGCACCAGACGATGAATTCCGATTCGGGTCTGAGGGGGAATAGTCGCGCATTGGGCCGTGCCATCATCACCGTGCCTCCTCCAGAAGCGGCGCGATCAGTGCCGGCAGGTCTAGAATATCGCGGCCAAAGTGCAAGCGGTAGCAGTCCACCTGCTGAACAAGCTTCGCAAGGACTTGGAACTCACGCCGGGCGACTGCAGGGTCGTAAACCAACAGCGCGTGAGGAAGAAGCATTTCCAAGGCGCGGCTCTTAGGAATCGCTTCCAAATGGCTATACGGGGCATCGACAACATGAGGGAACAGCACGAGAGCCGGGCGGCAACACACACCGATCGAGGTCGGATAGAGCTCCTCCGCATGAAAAGCCCGCTTGGGGAATCCGGGGTGAAGCACTGTATCAGACGCATTCCGGAGTTCCGGAAAAAATGCGATCGTATCTTTGGTCACGTTGATCTTGATGGGAAAAGGGAGAAGATCGACATGCGTCTCCACCTCTCGAATCAAGGGATGATCATCCGAGAGATACCGATACCCTGCGCGAAGCAATGAAATAAAAGAGGTCGTCTTACCGCGTCCGCTATTCCCAGGGATCAAGATCCCACAGCCATTCTTCTCCAAAGCAGTCGCATGAATGGTATAGAGTCCTCGGCATCGCAGAAGTTCAATCAAGGCCAGGTGGAACAAGTATTCAATCAAACTCGCGGGCATCCCCTGAGGCCGTATGAGATAGCCCTCAGCTCGACCCTGCACCGTATCGATGACCAACATTCCAACATCGTAAAAGTCCGCCACCAACCGCCCACCATCGTGAAATACCTGATAAGGCAAATCGGTTTCCTGTAGATCGGTTCCTGAAGCAAGTCGTCGTGCCAAAGGCGAGATGACCACTGGAATATTCGCACGCTCTTGAACGGCCTGAAAGCACAAGGCGAGTGGAATCGATTCATCGAGCGAGTCTCGTCGAAAATGCCTCAGCAGTTCGTTTACAGGTGCCGCCAGGAAAGGAGACGTTGTGACATACCGTACCGGCGTACCGTACAGGAGGAAGAGAGATTCGGTCATAGGCTGGATACCCACACCCATCGTCATGCTTGCCCTCACGTCGATGGTTCTAGCCCACTTACCCGGCTGGGTTAAAACTGGCTGGCCGTAGGATGGCCAGCCAGTCGGCGCACAAGCCAGTACTGCCAATCCGGTCAACGGTTAATGTCCGGAAAATGCGAGTGTCCCGGCACGCCATCCCCACCGCCGTTACCATAACCATTATTGGCATGCCCAGAACGGCTTGCGGTGATATCCCGCAAGAGTTTGTGCTTCACAAAAGTCGGCTGTACATAGGACTCTTTTTTCATGCTGCTTCACCTCCTTTCCTGTTGAAGTAGCCCTTCCTGGCTCAACTGGTTGACCAGAGCGACGAGATCGTCCAGGGCCCGCTTGGGAGCGACCTCAAAACGGTCACACAGGATCACATGAATGTCGCTGATGGTATGGCCGCCAGTGCAGAGGTCCCAAATCGCGCTGCCTAACCGGTTCAAGGTGTAATATCGGCCGGTACTGAGATCCAACAGCACGGTCTCGCCGTCCATGTTCGTACCCTGTACATCAGGACTGGACCGGAGAACGAGTTGGTCAAACGTCGTAGGATCGTCGAAAGGATCTACCCTGGGATGAAGGAAGAGTGTATGTGGAGTATTCGCCATGGGCTTTTCCTCCCTAAGTCGTGGCTCAAGCTGTTTGATAGCGCCTTGCTCGGCGTTTTCAGAGCGTATCAGGAGGAGACAAACCTGGTAATTCCACTTTCGAGGGGAGCAGGGACGGATAGAAGTAGGATGAGAAGACATTGGCTCTGGGTCTCATACCTTGGGAAGATCTCAAGCAGGTTTAACGGTTTACATGTAGTACTGGGCGCTACAGAAGCCTGGCGCCTCGTGAAGAAAGTGTGGACCTTCATCTTTCTGTCTAGTTGTCGATCTCCAGCCAATGATGTGCAGGGTGTACGCATAGTGATTATGGGGAAAAGGGCTGGTTGAGAAGTGCGTCGATAACGGCTTGAAAATCCGCAAGCGGCCGTGCGCCGACCAATGGGCGTCCGTTAATGAAGAAGGTCGGGGTACTGGTCACTCCGAGTTTCAGCCCATCGCGCAGATCCTTCAATACCTCTTCGCGGTAACGGTTTTCCTTCAGGCAAGCGCTGAACGGTGATTGGGCCAGTCCAAGGTCTTCTGCCAGAGTGGAAAAGTTCCATTCGGCTGTCGGTGCTTGTCGAGTGAACAAGGCGTCATGATATTCCCAAAACCTGCCCTGTTCTGCGGCGCATTGGGCTGCCTCGGCGGCCGACAATGCCAGCTGATGATTCGGTCCTGGGAAGTCAGGATAGACCACCTTCAATTGGCCTGGATACTTGGCCAAGAGCTCCTTGAGTATGGGTACGCTACGTCGGCAATAGGGACATTGAAAATCAGAGAACTCGATGATTGTTATTGGAGCTTCGGCTGCGCCGGTCCAGGGATCATCATCCGCGTCAACATTCAGCACGGGCAGTTCCGGCTGAGAGAGATTCACATGGATTTTGGTATTTCGTCGTAATTGAACCAATAGCGCCTGGCGGATTCTGGATATGTCCTCGGGAGCCCGAAAAAGGGGATCCACTGTCTCCTTCTGAGATGGCTGCTTTGCCTGTCGGATTGGACCGGGCAGCCTGGACAGTTTGGCCACCGCTCCAGATTCACTCGCTCTCTCGATGAGTTCCGGAACGGTGAGGCCTACTCTGGCCGCTTCGGTCGCCAGCAATTCCTCCTCAATGAGGTGTTGGATCGACTCGTTTAGAAACTTCGCTCGCTGCTCTTCCATTTGATACAGTGGAAGAGCAACAGCCTGGTCTACTTCTGCCAGTGTAATGGACCGTGTTCCCACTGTGGCAACTACCTGTGTTTTCGCTCCAGAAGCGGATGGCTGCCGGAGTGAAACCGTCGAGCTGAAGGTTGCGGTCATGAACAGGAGAATGGACAAACCTCCGATCCCACCGACTATTCCAACGATCGACATAATCTTCACAACCACCTCGTGGACGATCTTTTGAAGGTAGCAATCCATGAATAGAAATCCAGCAATTCCTGAGAACCAGAATTGAGAGTGCGGCCGCATAGCCTCAGGCCTTCATGAGAAAGGTCATTTACCCTTCCTAAGCAGTACCCTGTCCATATACGAGAACCCCTCCCAGTTTGGTATGGGCAGAAAGCCGGTTCCGTTCTAGCCTCGCTACATCAGTCGCTACGAATAGAGATCACTGAGGTGAAGTATCCTCGGAGCGTACACCGCACTGGGCGGCTATCAATATTCTCAAGCATTCCACAACGGAGACCATGGCGGAATCGAACTGTACAGCCCGTTTAGAAGAGTGAAGGAGAAAGTTGGCCAAACGAGGCTCCACTGAGAGTTTGGTACGAGGGAGGGATAACGAGCATGTCTCATTGGGATGAAACATTGATCGGGACCAGCCGGTGCTTTCTTCACGTGAAGAGCAAGATTCCACTCTTGGGCAGGTCCAAGTCGACGGTGTTGATCTCAGGGGAAACTGGAACGGGCAAGGAACTGTTTGCAGGGGCGCTTCATTATTCGAGTGAGCGGAGCGGGAAGCCGTTCGTGCCCGTGAATTGCGCGGCCTTGCCGGATCATCTGGTTGAAATGAGCTGTTCGGTCACAGTAAGGGCGCCTTCACCGGGGCGCTCGTCGAGAAGCACGGCCTGTTTCATGAGGCAAACGGTGGGACCTTATTTCTCGATGAAATCAATAGCCTCAATATGGCGGCGCAAAGCAAACTCCTACGTGTGCTTCAGGATCAGGAATTCAGACCGCTGGGCTCCACAAAGAGTCGTGCCGTCGATGTGAAGATCGTGGCCGCGACCAATACGGACTTACGGCACTTGGTTGAAGCTCGACAATTCCGTGAAGACTTATTCCATCGGTTGAATGTTTTGTCTGTGGTGCTTCCTCCGCTGCGTGACAGAAGGGAAGACATCCCCGAACTTGCCAAGCAGTTTTTGAAACGCTCTGCCGACGAATTCGGTAAGGGAAGCGGCCGACTGTCTGCCGACGCGATAACGAACCGCAGATTCAACTTTCCAGTGCATAGCCTCAGCGCCGCTTCGCCAGCGCGTGAA
>JACOEH010000049.1 GCA_024998685.1 Nitrospira sp. | reverse complement strand
AAGCACAACACGATGGCGTTGTGAATCTAGAAAATTAATTGATGACACGCCCTAGATCTGGCGGTCTCAACCTATCCTATCACGGAGATGCTTGCGGCCATTGGTGCTCAGCACTTCTTTCCCCAACGGACAATTGAAGCCGGTGGAAACCAATCCACTCGCGGATGGATTGAAAGAACCGTCTTTCGATACGGCTTGTGGACCATCCCATTGCCAGTTGCACTTGCACGAGTAGCGGCATCTTGCGCCGCTTTCGAAGATGAATCGACAGTTCTTCCGATGGAGTCAGCGCGTGCATCGAGAGACAAGTACTCCAACCTGACGATGGCATCCCAGACAACTTTGAGGAGGCAAACACAATGAGCGATGAGATGAATGTGCAGGTCGAAGCTTATGATAAGTACATCAAGTCGGTGGACTGGCTGAAGGATGCCGGACTTCCAGCCGCAATTACCCTCTCGGAAGTCTTGGAGCCATCAGAAGGAAAAGATGCGATCATTTTCCCACCTACCTTTGCGGTGAGAAAGGCCGAGCATCCCTATCGAATTGACACGCTACGAAAAGATAAAGAGTCACAGGCTGCACAACCTGGCGAGGAGGTCAATACATGCTTGATTGATAGCATTGGCTCGCAGGCCAATCGAATGGAGTCTTGCTTCAAAAAAGCTTCCTTGTCTTCATTGGTGCCACAAATCGAAGTAACCATGAAAACAAAGGTAAATGCCGAAGATAGGACAATAAGGGTCAATTTGTTGGACATTGGCCATCGCATTGCAGACGGCGCAGTCAGGTTTTTCAACCTTCGCGATAATGTCACAGAGGCGATCAAAGCAATGAGGGATAATGGAAACGCGGAGCCATTGGCGAAGCTGTCTCCAACCTCTTTAGTGTTTGGTTTCTGGGATTCACGGCCTGAAACTACAATGTTCAAATACGGACGACTCTTGTCTTCCACCATACGCGCCACAAATGTTGCTGTTGTCAAACGCTCCGCGCAATTCAATCCGGCCTTCGATCCGTCCCTGATCGGTTTAGGTGATGAAGTGCCGGAAGGCGAAGAGCAGTCGCAGAGTGTTGATGAAGGATCCGGCAAGGCTGCAGACGGCAAAGATCCGTTATCAAAACTCGGTCTGCGTGCTGCTCCGGCGGTCGACACGCATGGTGGAGTGCGGGTGTACGGACAGATTATTCGACGAACCGAGATTAATTTGGTGAATCTACGCTCACTGGCTGTGACAAAAACCGACCGTGACGGTAACCCTCAGGAGATTGATCCAGGAACTACGCTCAAACTACGCCGTTATATTTTGGGGTTGGCGCTCGTGGCAGCACGGTCACAGACACATTACGCACTGCGTGAAGGTTGTTTGCTCATTCGTCGTGGTGATCCCACGGCTTGCGTGGTCTACACCGATTCTAAGTCTAAACCAGAAAGCATTGAATGGTGCTTGGAGCACGTTCTGAAGTATGCCGATAAAACGGCCAAAGATTTCGGTGTCGGTGCGGGGCAAACCATAGATTTCGATGTCAAGAAAGTGAGAGAGGAGGTAGAGAGGCTGAAAAAGGAGGGCAAGAAGAAGTCTGGCAAAGGGAGCAAGTAGTGTCACGGGAGAACACGGAGTCTTATATATGATGGAGCTTAGTCTATCGGTGACGTTTCCATCCAGACGCTATCATGGACGACGGGGCGAAAGGGTTCTTGAATGGCCACCATCTCCCCTCCGTCTATTTCAGGCATTAATTGCGGGCAGCCATCGAGGGGCCTACGGTATCGTCAATCAGGACGTTCGCGACCGTGCGCTGAAGTGGCTCGAAAGCCTAAGACCACCGACAATCGAAATAGGTCAGGTAACTGAAGAGGGTAAGGAGTATACAAACTACCTTCCGAACAATGACGACATGCTGGATCATATTAGGACGCCGAAACCGATGTTGGCAAAGGTCCTCATCGGTAGCGAACGAGTTATTTATCGCTGGGAGGTTGCGGATGACGAGGATGCGCGGACAAATGCCAGCGTGATCTGCGCGATAGCCTCTTTGGTTACTCATCTAGGTCAACACCAAGACATTGTTTATGCACATGGGCGAGTGGCTGATGTCGAAACTCCGTCACCACAGGTTAGCCAAAGCCGCTGTCTCTTTGAACCGACGAAACGGATTGGTGGGAAATGGCATTCTCCTAATAGGGGGGCGTTAAGGGCCTATCAGAAGCGCTATCGAGGTGTCCTCAGTGGCGATTCACCCTTAGACTACCCGATCCCCTCTCATAGCGTTGATTATCGGCCTTCCAGGTTCATCAGTTTTGATACGCCGCTAGCACTTTTTGAGTTATGGCAGTTGGACGATGCGCGGTTAAAGTTTGAACCACGAGATTTTCGCCAAGCCAGCGCTATGGTTCGACATGCCATTCTCGAACACTTTAAGCAGCAATCCTTCGTTAACTATTATGGGAAGGATTTGGTATGCCGATTGGTTGCCGGTCATGAGCCACAGATAGGGCCATCCGAAAAGGTTCGGTCGTACGACGGCGATCATTTTGGCTACGTTCCGATTCCGAGCCTAGATCGTTCATTCAATGCTGATGGCTATATCCGAAGGGTGCTGGTCATTGGCTATGGGTGTACAGATGGAAAAGCCCGTGAGCTTTTCACCGATGTTCAACGATTAACGTCGGGTGCACTCAAAGATGGCGGGACACCCATCGGCCGGTTTCAACCAGTGGAAGATCCTCTGTCAGACTCCGTTTTGAATTTCTTTCTAGGTTCGCATGAATCCCCATCAAACACATGGCGGACAGTCACACCGATTATTCTTCCTGGACATAGGCGCCGAGGTCGTTCCGAAGCCGCGCTAATTGTCGCCGCTCTGAATCGATTGGGCATAAAGAGCGAGAGCATCGACTCCATCGCTACATTCAGGGGCCCCATTGTTCCCAAGACAAGCCATGCTCTCGATTACCGGGTAAAGGGATATCTGTCAGATACACAACGTTTTCATGCGGAGATTACATTCAATAAGCCGGTCATTGGACCGCTTGTCGTTGGGCGCGGACGCTATGCAGGATTTGGGTTGATGATGCCTTGGTCATGAGATGAGATCTCGGGAAGTTCGTGCTGGGGATGTTCGGCGAAGGATTAGAGGGTAGGGGTAGAACCGTGAAGTGTGTGTCCGAAGTCAATCTTGGTCTGTGCACGGCCGTGAGGGAGATATAGGGAACGAAGGGAGGGTGGCGTTATGCGTACGGCGACTTCGGGCTCGGTCGCGCGTGAACAATTGAAGGCGATTGCGGACCGGCTACGGAAGCGCTATCGGGCCGAGCAGGTGCTACTGTATGGATCGTTCGCGCGAGGCACACCGACTGAGCACAGCGACATCGATCTCTTGGTGGTGGCGCCGACGACAGAACGTTTTTATGAACGGATGGGGTCAGCCTTGGCCGTAGTCAGAGACATCAGCCGGGAATTGTCTCTTGCCCCGATCGTCTTGACTCCGGAAGAACTTTCAGAGCGCCTGGCCCGTGGAGATCAGTTCATTCAGGAAATCGTCGAGACAGGAGTGGAATTATGAATGACCATACATGTCGCGTTCGTCTGGCAGGCACAAGACAATTCGCCGTACTGCCGTATGAAGAGTTTCTTTCGCTCAAGGAGCGGCTTGAGGATATGGAAGACTTGCTGCAACTGCGCAAAGCGAAAAAGGCGGAAGGTCGGAAGCGCACGGTGCCGCTGGCGAGCGTGAAGCGGCAATTGAGTTTGAAGTAGGCGGCACTTCGGCCTCGAACAGTTCGTCCCGGTGGACGAAGCCGGCGCAGGGTGAGCTATGAGGAGAAAACCGTGTGATGCGTGATATCCACAGCAAGTGGGTTGTGGTACGGGTTGGAACGGTTACCCGGAGGAACACATGAAGACGGTGCAGGATCTCTCTTCCCAAGAGCGGGGGGCGTTGGCGGACATGCGGTGGCGGCTCGCCGAGGCGTTTCCGGGGGTCCGCGCACGGTATACGCTGTTTGGCTCACGTGCGCGCGGAGATGCCGACCCCGAATCGGACATGGACCTGCTCGTCGAGCTCGACATCGAGCGGCTCTCTTTTGCCGATAAACGCACCATCAGACGGCTGGCCGGCGAGGTCTCCTTGACACAGGGCCTCATTTTATCTGTGCTGGTGGTCGATCGTGCGACGGCACGTGAGCGAGGTGATTTTTCCATTTTCGAGAACATCAAGGAAGAGGGGATTCTGTTATGAGCAAGAGGGAGATCGCGGGTCTCCTGGCCAAGGCTCGGCGAAGCGTCCACGCGGCGGAACGCTTGCTCCGGGACGGCGATTACGATTTTGCAGTCTCGCGCGCCTATTAGGGGATGTTTTATGTCGCGCAGGCCATGCTCCTCACCCGGGAGGTCCGGCGTTCCAAACATTCAGGAGTCATCGCCGCGTTTCATGAGCAGTTTGTGAAACCAGGGGAGGTAGCGGATCGGTTCTTCCATCTGCTTCGAGACGGATTCGAGGACCGAGCGGAGGCGATTATAGCTTTGCCGAAATCGGCCGCGAACAGGCGGACGCAGGGATCGAAGCAGCCCGATAATTCGTCGAGGAAATGGTACGACGCATTGAGCCTCTGCAGAGATAACAGAATGCCATCCTGGATGAATGAGGAAAGACGTCGGAGGCAGAGATTCGGACCATCCTGCTACTCCAGACCTGAAGCAATATGTGACGATGGACCTCAAAGCCTGCGCGTGTGAGGGCTCTCACGACGCGTTCATGAGAGACCTGCGGCAGCTTGGTCATACGGCGACTTCGACGGTCCTCAGCTTCTTCAACCGCTTGAGATCCTCGATGCTCGCGAGATAGGTCCGGATGGCGTCTTTGATGTTGTCCACGGCTTCTTCTTCCGTCTCACCTTGCGAGACGCATCCTTTGAGGGTCGGGCAAGACACGACATACTCTCCGGCTTCGGGATCTTGTTCGATGACGATGGGATATTCCATATGTGCCTCGCGGATATGACAAGTGAACGCAGTATAGCAGAGTGGACCAGGGATGTGTGCAGGCGCTGTGTTAAGTGATGGGTCACCTGTTCTTTGACAACTGAATATCTCCAAGCTTCCTGCCGATAAGGAGCCATGGAGTCTGAATCACAACAACCGTCCACGGGGGGCGACCTTCCGTTGCTCCCCGCGCGGATGGTGAACGAATTCGCCTATTGCCCCAGGTTGGCCTATTTTGAATGGGTGGATGGCGAGTTCGCCGACAACGCGGAGACGATGGAGGGGCGGTTTCATCACCGACGGGTGGATCAGGCACCGGCGAGAAAACCACGCCAGGGCGATGAGCGGAAATCGGAAGAAACTACGATTCATCAGCGTTCTGTCTGGTTGTCCTCAGAGCGTCTCGGGGTGACGGCGAAGATCGACTTGGTGGAAGGTGAGGGACCGACGGTCGTTCCCGTTGATTACAAACGCGGCAAACGTCCTCATACGCCACAAGGCGCGTGGGAACCGGAACGTGTGCAACTCTGTGTGCAAGGGTTATTGCTTCGTGAACAGGGCTTCGTCTGCGAACGAGGGGTGCTCTATTTCGTTGCATCGCGCGAGCGGGTCGAGGTGCCGTTCGACGAGGAGTTGGTCGCGCGAACGCATGAGCTGCTTCACGATATGCGGGCGATGGCGGGGGCGACTGTTGCCCCGCCGCCGCTGGTGGATAGCCCAAAGTGTCCGCGTTGTTCCCTGGTGGGACTCTGCCTGCCGGATGAAGTGGGATGGTTGCGCGAGCCGCACGAGGGAGAAGCGCCGGCGCTTCGCAAATTGGTGCCGGGCAACGACGACGCTTTGCCTCTGCATGTGCAAACACCGGGCGCCAGGCTGAGCAAAGATGGGGAATGTCTCAAAGTCAAGGATCATGATGCCGTCATCGGGGAAGCCCGACTCATCGAAACCTCGCAAGTCGTCCTGTACGGCAGTGTCCAGGCGAGCACCCAAGTCATCCAAGAGTTGTGCAAGCGGAATATTCCTTTAGTCTACTGTTCCAGCGGCGGATGGTTTTACGGCATCACTATCGGTCTTCCACACAAACATATCGATCTCCGGCGACGCCAGTATGCCGTCGCAGCCGATTCTGAACGATGCCTGGTGTTGGCGCGCCGGTTCGTGCAAGCCAAAATCGCCAACTGTAGGACGTTGCTCCGGAGGAATCATCGCGCCGCGCCGGAAACCATCATCATAGATTTGAAGCGTGACCAGGTGCAGGCGGGCGCGGTGAATTCGCTGGAGACGTTGCTTGGCATCGAAGGAACCGCGGCTCGGCGATACTTCTCGGAGTTTGCGGGCATGTTGAAAGAAGCCGAGCCCTGTGCGCGCTTCGATTTTGACGGTCGCAACCGCCGACCGCCGCGCGATCCGGTGAATGCGATGCTCTCGCTGCTGTATTCCATATTGGCGCGGGAATGGACGGTCACGTTGCATAGCGTGGGACTCGATCCCTATTTGGGGTTTTATCATCAGCCTCGATATGGACGACCGGCGTTGGCCTTGGACATGATGGAAGAATTCCGCCCTCTCATCGCGGATTCCGCCGTACTGACCGCCATCAACAACGGGGAAATTCGACAGAGCGATTGGTTCGAGCGGATGGGGTCGGTCACACTGACTCCGGACGGCCGTCGTCGGTTGATCGAAACCTACGAACGGCGTATGGGGCAAGACATCACCCATCCGGTGTTCGGCTACCAGATCAGCTATCGTCGTGTGCTGGAAGTGCAGGCTCGATTGCTCGGACGGTATCTCTTGGGCGAAATCCCAGAGTTTCCGGCCTTTATCACGCGGTGACCCCTTGCGACGCCACTATCTCGTGACCTACGATATTGCGGACCCAAAACGCCTGCGGCGCGTCTTCAAGACCATGAAGGGGTTCGGCGCACATTTGCAGCTCTCGGTGTTTCAGTGCGATTTGCCCGAGATCGATCTGGTCAGGATGAAGGAGGCCTTGACGGAGATCATTCATCACACGGAAGATCAGGTGCTCATCATCGACCTGGGTGCAACGGAGTCCAATCCGGTGAAGCGAATGGAGTCGTTGGGGCTCAAGGCAGAAATGGAGGAACGCAGGCCACGGGTCTTGTGATCATGGCTTGGCATCCGTGCGAGCGCTCGAATGGTGAGGACGAAGCGGGCAGCGCTCGCGACAAAGAACAGCGAACGATCAGCACGAACAAGGAAGATCGTGCCTGGAAAGGAGGTGACGCCGGTTCGATGAACGGACAAGCCTGTTGTCTTGAAACCAGCGCTCGCAAGGTGCGCCAGAGATGCTGGTCTTCTGCGCACTTTCCCAGGAGCCAATTCCACGGCTGAAATGCCGTGGCCCCATTGAAGCCGCTGTCGTCGTGGCCCTTTGGGGTTGCCAACGTAATAATTCCACGGCTGAAATGCCGTGGCCCCATTGAAGCCCTTCAGTTCTTCTCGCAGCATCACGGCGGCGGCGAAATTCCACGGCTGAAATGCCGTGGCCCCATTGAAGCGACTTCATGCCGTGGCTCCCTCTACGAATGACCCGCATCAATTCCACGGCTGAAATGCCGTGGCCCCATTGAAGCTCGAGCTTCCCGGCCTGTACGAGGTCTGATGCTTCAATTCCACGGCTGAAATGCCGTGGCCCCATTGAAGCGTGCATTCCGACGATACTGATCTCGTGATTATGGGGGAATTCCACGGCTGAAATGCCGTGGCCCCATTGAAGCGATATCCAACTGCCCTTCCAGATCCAAATCGTCGCGAATTCCACGGCTGAAATGCCGTGGCCCCATTGAAGCCGTGGGCCGCAGCGCATCACGCCGGTCGAGAGCCCCAATTCCACGGCTGAAATGCCGTGGCCCCATTGAAGCTCTGCTCCTACGTTGCTGATGAACTTCGTGACAACGAATTCCACGGCTGAAATGCCGTGGCCCCATTGAAGCGGCTCACGCCGGATCATGTGGGGGTTCAGCATTTCGAATTCCACGGCTGAAATGCCGTGGCCCCATTGAAGCGTCCTGCGGTATTGGCGTGGGTTCGAGCAAATGCTAAGGAATTCCACGGCTGAAATGCCGTGGCCCCATTGAAGCGGGAGATGCGAACGTGAAATCGGCTTGAAGGGTCTGTAATTCCACGGCTGAAATGCCGTGGCCCCATTGAAGCCACCATAAAACAACCCAGTGCTGAGCTCCGAAACGGTGAATTCCACGGCTGAAATGCCGTGGCCCCATTGAAGCCCTTCATCGAAGTGTTCTTATTGGCCGCCATATTCGGGAATTCCACGGCTGAAATGCCGTGGCCCCATTGAAGCCGCGGAGTACCTGACTGCGTGCCGCTGGCCCGACGGCTTAATTCCACGGCTGAAATGCCGTGGCCCCATTGAAGCGGCGGGGGCCGCAAGTGTCTCCATCACAACCGCGAGAATTCCACGGCTGAAATGCCGTGGCCCCATTGAAGCGACAGTACCGATCGGCGAGCGCCTTCCAGCCATCACAAATTCCACGGCTGAAATGCCGTGGCCCCATTGAAGCCTTTGCCCCGCACACTCATTTCTATCTGGCCCTACCAATTCCACGGCTGAAATGCCGTGGCCCCATTGAAGCCACTTGATCACCGTGCCGTTCAGGTAGCGCTCACCCTAATTCCACGGCTGAAATGCCGTGGCCCCATTGAAGCGGGCACTTCAGACCGAATAAACGGTCGCGCCCTCTCTAATTCCACGGCTGAAATGCCGTGGCCCCATTGAAGCCGGTTCTAACGATGTGGTTCTCAGTTCGCCCGCTGCGCAATTCCACGGCTGAAATGCCGTGGCCCCATTGAAGCCGAAATCTCTTGCGACACCGGATCATGTTCCATGATAATTTCCATGGCTGAGATGCCGTGGCCCCATTGAAACACGTGCAAGGATTCTATGCGGACAATTGAGGCACTCTCCGCGCAGGAACGGGCGGCGCTTGCCGATCTTCAGCGAGATGTTCGCGAGGCATTGCCCGGCGTGTCCATGCGGTGGACACTCTTTGGCTCACGCGCGCGCGGTGATGCGGAGCCTGATTCGGATATGGATGTCATGCTCAAACTCGATATAGAGCGGCTGGATCTGGCAATCAAGCGCCGCATTCGGTGGCTGACCGGCGAGGTCTCCTTGAAGCACAGCCTTGTCATTTCAATTCTCATGATGGATTGCGCACAGGCTCGCGAGCGTGGGGATTTTGCGATTTTTGCGAACATCCACGAAGAAGGCATTCCGTTATGAGCCGGAAGGAAATCGCAGGTCTCCTGGCCAAAGCGCGGCGAAGCGTAAAGGCAGCCGAGCGTCTACTACAGGACGACGATTACGATTTTGCAGTGTCGCGGGCCTACTACGCCATGTTTTATGTGGCGCAAGCCATGCTTTTGACTCGGGACGTGCGACGCTCAAAACACTCCGGTGTCATTGCCGCATTTCAAGAGCATTTTGTGAAACCCGGCGACGTGCCTGAGCGATTCTTTCATCTCCTCCGCGACGGATTTGAGGACCGCGCCGAGGGAGATTACGGGTTCGCCGAGATCGGCCGTGAGCAGGCGGAAACAGGAATTGAGGCGGCACGAGCGTTCGTGAATGAAATGGGGCGTCGAGTGGAGCCGCTGCAGGGATAGGGAGAGCCGTGTTTGGGGATTTGGAACAGGGCGGGCGGATTCGGGAATGGAACGCACGAAAGAGGCGGCCTGGCGACCCCGGTCTCTCCAACTTTAGACAAGGGGTGGAGAATGAATGCAATCCAACTCACGAACTTCACGTGAATTTAAGTGAAGTCACACAACCAGCAGGGTGATCGGTGCGCTACGGGAGCAAATCCGCGACGGTGACGGTGGATTCAGGAGCGGCGAGGGGAGCGAGACTGTCGGAAGGATTGAGCCTCTGGGATGAGCGATATAAGGCGGCTTGGGTGGAAGTCTCCGGATTCCGGTACACTTCCAGACAGCGTTCGGCGAGATTGATGATCCAGTACTCCGGAATACCGGCGCGCGCATAAATTCTGGTTTTGTACGTCCGGTCTTTGGCGACGGTGCTGTCCGCCACCTCCACGACTATGACGGCTGTGCGAGGGTGGTCATGAACGTAGTCTCGTGGAGAGCCAGGCACCACCATCAGGTCCGGTTCCGGTTCTGAGTCCGGGTCCACGATGAGCGGCAATTGGATGCGGACCCAGTATGACGGACCAAAGGCGTGCCGCAACGTGCCGTCGATCAATCCGATACAAGCCGAATGCGGGCTTTGCTGAGGTGTCACAGTGATGATTTCTCCTTCAAGCAATTCCACGCGCTCATCGGGACCGAAGAGGCCCGCCTCCGCGATACGGTCGTATTCCCGGCGGGTCCAGCGCTTTATGTGTACGGAGGGGGCGGCCATGAGTGCCTCATCAATGTGAGCCGAGTCTAACAAACCACCGGTGTGATCACAAGCACGCGACCCCCATCCGGATCAGGTCGTTGCCGGCGAGGATTGAAAAAGGATCGGTTTCAGAGATAAAAGAGAGGGCTTAGTTCTACACCAAAGCCGGAAAATAAGGTTTGAGGACTATGGATATTGAAATCGGTTCCAATCTGTACCGAAATTCCAACGGCACCATCGACATCGAGGGTGTCCCGCAAATCGAAGTCGCCCGGCATCCTTCAACGGGGGTGCTCCTGGTGAACTTTGCGTTGTTCGACGCGAACGGCCGGCTGTTGGCGAAGGTGGTGGACAGCACCATCACGTTCAATGAACGGCGCGCCTATGAATTGACGAAGACGAACACGAGCATGGCGATGAAAGAAATCGAGTCCGGCAAACTCGTTCTCCATTTCGAAGTGAAGGCCTCCGACGTGGTCTCGTTGTCGCGAGGAGCGTTTCATACGATGAAAGGACACGTGTTGGAGATTTCCCCCAAGGAATGGAAGCTCGACAAGCAGCAGAAGAGCGGGCTGACGCACGATGCCGACGGAGGCGCGGTCTCTATCGGTTAGGCGGAGGCACCCGCTGTTCCGGTAACGGTCGGCGTCAGGAGAAGGCTTCCGTTCTTCAGATCGATCGACACGGTGTCCCCGTCACGCAATTCGCCCTTCACCAGCAATCGGGCGATCGGGGTCTCCAATTCCTGCTGAATGAGGCGCTTGAGGGGGCGCGCGCCATAGACCGGATCATAGCCGCGTTCGCCCAGGTGCCGGAGAGCGGCAGGCGTGATGGACAGGGTGATCCGGCGTTCCGCCAGTCTGCTGCGGAGACGCTCCAACTGAATTTCCACGATCTTGACCAAATGTTCGGTGCCCAGCGGGTGGAACACCACGAGTTCATCGACTCGGTTCAAGAACTCCGGGCGAAAATGCCGGCGCAATTCGTCCATGACGACCGTCCTGACTTGCTCATACGACGCGCCGCATTGTTGCGCTTCGAGAATCTGCGGGCTGCCGATATTGGAGGTCATGATCAACACGGTGTTCTTGAAATCGACCGTGCGGCCTTGTGAATCGGTCAATCGCCCATCGTCCAGCACTTGCAGCAAGATATTGAAGACATCATGGTGCGCCTTTTCGATTTCATCGAACAGGATCACGGAAAATGGGCGCCGCCGAACGGCTTCAGTGAGTTGGCCGCCTTCTTCGTAGCCGATGTAGCCGGGAGGCGCGCCGATCAGGCGGGCGACCGTGTGTTTTTCCATATATTCGGACATGTCGATTCTGATCAGATTGCCTTCGTCGTCGAAAAGAATTGAGGCCAGGGCACGGGCTAATTCGGTTTTCCCGACGCCGGTCGGGCCGAGGAATAAAAATGAACCGATCGGGCGATTGGGATCTTTGATGCCCGACCGGGCACGAAGTACGGCGTCCGCGACGGCTCGAACGCCTTCATCTTGTCCCACGACACGCTGATGCAGCAGGTCCTCGAGTTTCAACAGCTTGTCGGTTTCCCCTTCGAGTAAACGAGAAACGGGAATGCCGGTCCATCGGCTGACCACGGCGGCAATCTCGTCTTCATCGACCTCTTCCTTCAACAGCTTGGTCTCATCTTGCTTTTTTCCCAAATGCTGCTGCTCCAGTTCCAATTCCCGCTCGAGCCGAGGCAGCTCTCCGTACCGCAGCTCAGCCACCCGATTGAGGTCATACGCCCGTTCGGCTTGATCGATCTTCAGCTTGACGTCTTCAATCGCTTCACGGGTTTTACGGAGGCGGGAGACGGAGGTCTTTTCCGATTCCCACCGGGTTTTCAGGGCCTGCAAGTCGCGTTGTTTTTCGGTCAGCTCAGCCTCGAGAGTGGTCAGGCGGGCGGCGCTTGCCGGATCCTTTTCTTTCTTCAACGCTTCCCGCTCGATTTCCAACTGGAGCACCTTGCGGGAGACCTCGTCCAATTCGGCCGGAAGGCTGTCGATTTCGGTCCTGAGCCGCGCGGCGGCTTCATCGACCAAGTCGATGGCTTTATCCGGAAGAAACCGATCGGAAATGTATCGATGCGACAATTTCGCCGCCGCGACCAGCGCACTGTCCTTGATCCGCACGCCGTGGTGGACCTCATAGCGCTCTTTGAGGCCGCGCAAGATGGAAATGGTATTCTCCACGGACGGTTGATCGACGAAGACGGTCTGAAAGCGGCGTTCCAAGGCCGCGTCTTTTTCGATGTGTTTCCGATATTCGTCGAGCGTCGTGGCGCCGATGAGGTGCAATTCGCCCCTGGCCAACATCGGCTTCAGCAGATTGGCCGCGTCCATCGCGCCTTCGGCCGCTCCCGCGCCCACGACGGTGTGCAATTCGTCGATGAACAGCAGAATCTGACCCTGGGAAGATTGAATCTCCTTGAGTACGGCCTTGAGCCGCTCTTCGAATTCACCGCGAAACTTCGCCCCGGCGACGAGCGATCCCATGTCCAACGCGAAGAGCTTCTTGTGTTTGAGACTTTCGGGGACATCCCCTTTGACGATACGAATCGCCAGCCCTTCCACGATCGCGGTTTTTCCGACCCCCGGTTCGCCGATGAGCACCGGGTTGTTCTTGGTTCGGCGGGACAGGATCTGAATCACACGTCGGATTTCGTCGTCGCGACCGATGACGGGGTCGAGCTTGCCTTGTCCGGCCAATTGAGTCAGATCACGCCCGTATTTCACCAGCGACTGGTAGGTACTTTCGGGATCCTGACTGGTGACCCGCTGATTGCCGCGCACCTGTTGCAATCCGGCCAGCAGACGGTCCCTGGTGAGTCCCAGTTTTTTGAGCACTCCTCCTTCTTGGACCATCGCCAACAGCACATGCTCGACGCTGAGAAAATCATCCTTGAGCGATTTTTGTTCGTCCTCCGCATGGTTGAGGACCTGGGTCAGGCGGGGGGTGATATGCATTTGGCCTGGAGCGGCCCCGGACCCTTGCACTTGCGGCAGCTTGGCCAATGCTTGCTCGACCGCCTGCCGCACGGCAGGCAAGGCGAGACCGGCCCCCTCGAGCAGGGCAGGAGTCGTTCCACCATCCTGATCGAGCAGCGCCAACAGCACATGCTCAATATCGATGCCTTGATGGCTTCTTCGCTGCGCATGGGCAGACGCCGACTGGAGTGCCTCTTGCAGCTTGATCGTCATTCGGTTCACATCCATGGCGAGTCACCCTTGAAAAGAGACTGAAGATATTGTTGATGAACCATCTGATAAGCATGGGGTCGGGATAAGTCAACCAAGAATCTATTTTTCCATTGCGGACGCGACTAGTTCTTGACCTCTTGCTCAATCCCGATTAGGGTACGCACCTGCATGGTCAACCTTGTTTCCGCCACGCTTCAGCTGTATCGACATGTCCTGTATGCGACCGGGCGTTCGTTCGCTCGAAGCTGGTTGACCATGGTGGCCCTCATTGTATTTGCCGTCCTGTTTTTGGGAACGTCACGGATCGCCGCTCCATTGGGCATCGCCGGGGGGTTCATCCTCGGCATCGTCAATGCGTTGTTGGTCGGGGCGACCCTCCGGCTGATCGAGCTGTCTCTGAGTGGAGCGAGGTCCATCCAGCTCAAGGATGTGACCGAGAGCTTTGGGTATTACTTCTGGGACGTGATCGGCGTGGGATTTGTGCTGTGGCTGCCGACGATGCTGCTCGATATGGGGATGCAAGCGAATCCCTATGGACAGTTTCTGTTGTCGGCATTTCTGCTGCTGGTCTTCATCCTCTTGAATCCGGCGCCGGAGGTGATTTATCAAGTCCGACACGATTCAACGCTCAACGTGTTCAAGACTTCCTATGAGTTTGTGTTGGAACATTGGGTCGAATGGTTTCTTCCCTTCGTGATTCTCATCTTGCCGGTGGTGCTGTCGCCGAGCGGGTTGCAGGAGTTTTTCACGCTTTCAGGCCGTGTCGGTCGGGGCGCGGGTCTCGACTTCTTCCAAATCCTCATGCTGCCGCTCACCGCGATCGAGGGATGGTTATCTTACGTGGGCTTGGATTCCGAAGGGCAAGGGATCATCCTGTTACTCTTGACTCCGCCGATGGCCATGGCGATTTTGCTGTTCCGCGGTCACTTGTTTGCCTCGCTCCATGGGTCCTCCAGGCGGCAACGTCTATTTTCTCACCAGTTTGGCACCAGACAGTAGGGCCGACGCCTGGATAAGCCGTCCGGTTCATTACATGTATCCCTCAATTTGATTCACTTCTTGGTTGGCGATGGTTCTTGGGTTGTGATTCAGAGATGAAATAGTGTATGGGTTAGCCTACACTTGAGCTAGTTCCTTCGCGATGTGGCGCGAAAGAGGTGGAGACGCATGCAACTTTCGATCTTTTGGCGGTTGGTGATGACTTCCCTCGTCATTATCACAGTCATGGGAGGGGTCAACATTTACGCGCTCTTTCAGCTTCGGCAGTTGACGACGATGAGTACCCGGATGGCGTCGTACCATTATCCCGCTGCTGAATCCGCGAAGAGGCTGCTGGGTTCGCTCTATGCCCAATTGAACAGTGAAAAGAAATACCTTGCGACCGGCGATCGCACCTTTCTCACGAATCTTACTGAAGAGGTTGATGAATTTCAGCGAAGTCTTCAGGTGTTACGAGGACAGGAAAGTTCCCCTCAAGGATTGAAACTCCTCCAAGAGACGGACGAATTGCTCAAGGAGCAGCTGAAGCTTTTTCAGAATGAATTGCAGGCCGCGAAGGGGAAGATCAGTGAGGCGACTCCGGAGTATGAGAGCCGTCGTGATGGCCTGACGGATCGGATGTCTTCCTCGATTCAGAGCTATATCGATCTGCACGAGGCTCGAGTGAATGTCGGGGTGACGGAATCCCAAGCCAGCGCGGCCCAAGCGGAGGCCGTCACAGAGCAACTGGTCTTGGTCGCGTTGGTGTTCGGGTTGGGGCTTGCCGGCATCGCCAGCTATACGATTTTACGTCCGCTCCGACAGCTGCAAGGGCACATCAAACAGATCGGGCAAGGAAATTTCGGGGCGTCTCTTCAGATCAATGCTCCTGCGGAGTTACGCGAGCTCGTCGATACCGTGAATTGGATGGGCAAAAAGCTGCAGGAAATAGACGATATGAAAACGGACTTCCTCGCGCACGTGTCCCATGAATTGCGCACTCCGATGGCCTCGATTCAAGAAGGCACGCACCTCCTGCTCGATGAGATTCCGGGCCCACTGGTACAGGAGCAGCGGACAATTCTTCGGATCATGGCCGACAGCAGTAAGCGGCTGATCAATCTGATCTCCACGATTCTGGATTTATCGAAAATGGAAGCCGGGATGATGGAGTACCGCATTGTCCCGATGGATCTCCATCGGATCGGGGAAATTTCCATCAATAAGATTCGCCTCTTGGCGGATTCCAAACATGTGCAACTTGTGCTGGAAAGTATCGGGGGGCGGGCCTGGGTCAAGGCGGACTCCTCCCGTTTGGAACAGGTGCTCGATAATTTACTCTCAAACGCTCTCAAATTCAGTCCTGAGGGAGGTGTGGTGAAGGTTCAAATGAAACCGGACCCACAAGCCGGAGTCCTTGAAGTGACCGTTTCAGACACGGGACCCGGCATCGCTCCGGAGGATCTGCCCCATGTATTCGAACGTTTTGTTCAAGGCCGCATGAAGGCGAAGCATACGGCGGGGAGTGGATTGGGGTTAGCCTTGGCGAAGAAGGTCGTGGAAGCTCACGGGGGAAGAATCTGGATCGAAAGTGAGAAAGGTAAGGGGGTGACTGTACGGTTTATCCTACGGTTGGCAAAACCAGAAAAGGTAGGACGAGCGTGACGAGAAAAACGCTATCTCTGACGAGAGCTTCCATCATCAGTTCCACCTTATTCTTATTGGTGGGGTGTGCGGCTTGGACAACCCCTCCGCCCGGTTCTCGTCCGTTTTTTTCTGCAGAGCCTCGAGAAGCCAAACTGTTTCAATCACTTACGAAGAAACAAGAGAGCATAGCCTCAAAATGTGACGCATCGACCTCTTGCGACCATGTCTATTTTACGCGCGGATTGCTCGGCCTCTATGAAAGTCGCGAAATTGCAGGGAAATATTTTGAGAAGGTTATAGCGGTTGCCCCCAAGAGCCACCTCGCTGCATCAAGCAAAGCTTGGCTTGAATTGCTGCAACAACCTACCGTTCCTGGACACAAATCATGGCTGGAAGCCGTGTTTCGAGCCCCGCTTCTTGCGGAGGCTAATACATCGTTGGCGGTGATCACCGATCGCCTGGTGCGGAATTTGCTTGATCATGAGGTGCTCATTCAACAACTTCGTGCATCCAAAGGCAACGATTCCGAAGCGGTTGGGACCTTGCAGCGCGAGCTGGCGGATCGAGAGCACAAGATCGAGTCGCTATTGTCGAAGAAAGACTCGGCCAAGGCGACGCCCGATCCGGCATCGATTCAAAATCTGCAAAAACAGCTTGCCGAGCGGGACAGAAAGATCGAGGAGCTTTCCACGCAACTCGACGCGTTGAAACGAATCGATCAGGAAATGCGGGAAAAAGTGCGGCCGATACGTCCGCCGGCGACCACCGTTCCGGTTCCGGGCCACGAGACGACACCTTAACGACTTTGGGAGAAGGGATTATAAGGGATTATATGGAACAAGAAAACATTCTGGTAGTCGACGACGATGAGGGGCTGTTGCATTTGTTGAAAATGCGATTGTCCGCGATGGGATATTCAGTCACCTCTTGTACGACGGGACATGATGCGGTCGGAGAGGCGAAGAAGACGATGTTCAACTTGGCGATCACCGACCTGCGTCTTCGCGGGGAAGACGGCTTGGACGTGACCGAAGAGCTCCTCAGGAGTCATCCGGGACTTCCGGTCATCATTCTGACGGCCCATGGGAGTATTCCCAATGCCGTGGAAGCGATGCAACGAGGTGCATTCGGGTACCTGACGAAGCCGTTTGATGATAAAGAGCTGAAAGCCACGATCGAGAAAGCGCTCGCGCAACAGCGGATGAGCCGGGAGATTCAGCGGCTCAAGTCGCTGGTCAAGGAACTGTACGGACTCGAAAATGTCGTGGCGCGGAGTCCCGCGATGCAACGGCTTTTCCAGCAAATCGCGCAGGTGGCCGATTCGGATGCGACCATTTTGCTGTTTGGAGAAACCGGGACCGGCAAAGAGGTGATGGCTCGCGTCATCCATACGAACAGTCGGCGCGGGAAGGGCCCGTTCGTGGCGCTCAACTGCGCCGCCATACCCGAAACGCTGTTCGAGAGCGAGTTGTTCGGACATGTGAAGGGCGCGTTCACGAGCGCCTTGGGCGCGAAGCGCGGATTGTTTCAAATGGCCAACGGCGGCACGCTGTTCCTCGACGAGATCGGCGAGATGCCGCTGTCCATGCAGGTTAAATTGTTGCGCGCCGTGCAAGAGCGGGAGATCCGAGAGGTCGGGTCGGAAACCTCGGTCAAGGTGGACGTCCGCATCATTGCGGCGACCAATAAGGACCTCGGCGAGGCGGTCAAGAACGGGACGTTCCGCAACGATCTGTACTATCGAATTTCGGTGGTTCCCCTGTTCATCCCACCGTTGCGGGATCGGCGCGATGATATTCCGCTGTTGGCGCAACACTTCTTGAAGCTCAGCGTGAAACGGGCGAACAAGGAGGTGAAGGGGTTCACGCCTGCGGCGCTTCATCGATTGATGATCAATCCCTGGCCGGGTAATGTGCGCGAGCTGGAGAACGTGGTCGAGAAGGCCGTGGTGATGTCGCGGCAAGATATGCTCACGCCGGATTTATTGCCGGCGGTCAGTGTGTCGCCCGATTCGCCGCTCAAGCCGCTGACGGAGGCCAAAGAAGAATTCGAGCGGACCTATTTGAAAAATGTCCTTCAATTGACGGGGGGAAATATCTCGCGCGCCGCGCAATTTGCCGGCCGCTATCGAGCCGATTTCTATAAGATGCTGAGAAAATACGGCCTTCATCCGTCGACCACGAAAGGCGGACGAGCGGATTCGGACATGGAAGAGTTCGAAAGCGAAGCGAATTTGACCGAGACGGAGCGCTAGCTCTTCCATCCCTTCGATCCGTGAAGAGGCCTGGGCGGAAGAAAAGGCCGCGTCTCACGCGACGCGGCCTTCGTGGTTCAGACAGCCTACGTTACTCCTTCGTTCCGCAGTGTATCTCGTCGACTCGTGATCACGGTTATCGCGCCGTGCCTTTTTCATTGCACTCCCAATCTTCGAGCGCTTAGGATATCGAGGCACAAGAGCGGTCCCATTGAGAAAGGAGGGTGCCTATGATGCGCGAGGGGAAATCCATGATCGTGCCGGTCGGAGTGTTGATCATGGCCGTCACCGCAGCACTGTCACCGTCATCGGTCCTCGGCGAAGGAGGGGCGCGCCGCGATGTGGTCCGTCAGGCGGCCGAAGCGGCAGCCGCTGAACATGCCGCGCCGGCGTCACTGTCGAAACATGCCACCATTCTCAATCGGGACGGACAAGTAGTCCGCATCGGGAGCAATGGGTGGATGTGCTTGCCGGATGATCCCAATACGGTAGGAACAGACTCCGTATGTATGAACGAATCGTGGCGTAATTTTATGGATGCATTGAAGAACAAGAAGACGCCCACGTATACCCAAGTAGGGATAGCCTATATGCTGCAAGGCGACCGTCCGGTGAGCAATATCGATCCGTATGCGACCGAACCGAAGCCGGGAGATGATTGGGTCGATCAGCTCGGTGCCCACATCATGGTCCTCGTGCCCAATGCGGACACGTTGAAAACCGTGTCGACGAATTCGAGAAACGGGGGACCATGGGTCATGTGGGCCGGAACTCCCTATGCCCACCTGATGATTCCCATCGACAGTTATCCGTCACAGTAGGAAGATACTGGGTTCGGCATTCGAATGGTTCCTCTCTTTATTTAAAGTGTTGATTCGCGTAGAAGGTAAGACCTAAAAACCATTCTGTAATACTCCCGCATTCCAACAGGCGACCGACTGAACAGCGATCTGCACGACTGTGCCGACCGCCGGGAAAATTTTCATCATTCCATCCGTCGCGAATCATTCAACCGCCGGCGCTCGGCTTTGAATCCTTGCTCGTGCCGCCTGTCTGGGTGGCCGGCATCGCTTTCAATATAGATTGACGTCGGCCCAGCGCCACGACATTGAGTACGACCAAGAGGGTGAAGGGAGGGTTAGAAAAAAGAACGTCCGCATTGCCCAGCAGGGAACTGACGATCTGATACAGGCTGAACAGGACCAGCGCTATGTTGAGGCACCATGCGATCTGCACAACCTTTAGTGTGCCGGTTGACCCTAACCCACGCCAGGCGTAGGACAGCGAAAGAGCATGCAGAAGAAACAGAAGCAATGTAACGATGAGGAAAGCAATCAGATGTACCGAGCCTGCCTTTGACAATCGAGTCATTTCTGAGGGAACTCGGATGATGAGTCCCAATGAATACAGAAACAGCATCGCGATGTTGGCCATGCGGAGCAAGCGAATCATCGTATCAATTGTGAAGGTCACGGACATTCTCTCAATTCCGAGGACTTCTGAGACCACGTGGACCTTGGCTGGTTCCTGGTTGAGTCGGCACTGAACAAGTCCGTATTCTCGCTTGCGCGCATAGAGTTGAATCCTTCTCCCGCGTCGCAGGTCTCGGAGATCGTGACCCACGGAGTGAAATATACACGAGTTCATTGAAAGGATGTGAGAAAGGAAGCGAGTGATCCCAGACAAATGAGGAGTCGGCGTCCACACCAAGTTCGGTTTGGCGGCTCACCGCAATGGTATCGTAAGAACCCTTCTCCAACTTATGAATGAGCTGATCGACCGTCGTGCACGTATCGATCACAGCACGAGGGATATGATCTGACAAGACCTCAGCCAGAATGTACAGCTGGTATTCCCACTAGGGGCGTGAGGAGGGCGATGCGCTCACGCAGCCGCCGAAGTGGTAGCTGCGCCGTCATCGTGAGCAGTCATGCCTGAGCAAGAGCGCTAGGAGCCCAACCCGCATCGATCATGCGGCGCCACGGACCTCACCCCCCATCGGCGTGAATCGATTACATTCTTCGCTGCTTGGAGGGCGGCGGCGTCTGCCTCACTATGCGTCGCGAAGCTTCCGTCGCAATAGCCCGTGGCTCCGGAGTCAATAATGAGATACTGGCACACCCATCGCCCATCTTTTTGACCCGCTATGAGGGCGATCAGGTGGCCATTATATTCTCGTATGATGGCGTCCCTCCTCGCGAATTCCGCGGCATCAAGGTCTCACGTTGCGTTGAGCCGGGCATACTATGATTCCGGTTCTAGACCACGACCAGAATTCCGCAGAATGTCCTTCCACCGAGAATCACCTAATTCTAATTGGACAGGGCTATAGCTTTCTCCAGCGTTCCCTCCGATTCGTCCTTTGGCCTGGATAGGCTCATATTCGTATTTCATGTGATCGTAGGGTCGCCCAGCTTGCCCGCCGGTTCGTTCTCCAGGGTGTCTGTCTAGTCGTTCTTTTGCTTGGCCAGATGGGCGATTGTGTTTGACGTATCCGTAGGGCTGTCCAGCTTGTCCGCCGATACGTGAAGCAAAACGAGACGCTTCCATCCCGTCTTTCGCCCACGTGGTCTGATGAGATAGGCCAATGCGCAGTATGACTCCACACGCGAGCATACCAACGATCTTGGTTGCTGTGATCACAAGGACCTCCTTGAGTGAAACGATTTACAGGGGAACATTCTGTACACTGCTTCAACATGCGCGCATCTTGAAAAAGATTTGATGCGAGGCACAACACGTTTGAGCATCTCTACAACATAGTGAGCCACTCCGAGCCTCTTCGTGGAGGAAGCTCCAGCCAGCGTAGATCGGTTGTAGGCTTGGTGAAGTCGATAAGTGAAGAGATCCTCAATCGGTGTGATGGGCATGTCAACATCCTTAGGAGCGCGATTTCAGCTCATCAACATCCCGAGACAACCCTACGGCTGCTGACCTTGTCTGATACACAAAGGCAGCCGCGATCACTATCCCAAGAATCGCCGACTCATCGTACATACTGATCCGACCATGAAAGAGTGCGCAATTTGTCAGTAAGAACATCCCGAAAAGCGGCTGTTTATGCGCTTTTCAAGAAATTAAGGTACGCACTATTTAGCGTTCGCCTCAGTAAGAGTGATGAAGGAAGAGCGAAAAGAGGGTGAAGAACTCCTCATGAAGGAGAACCTCACAGGGCAGCAATTCCTGCCATAGTCTGTCGCCACTTGACCCGTCCATTACGCGAAAATCCCCAGCACTACTCCCCGCAAGAATCCCTCATCCTGCGCCGGCGGCAAGACGGTCGGTTAAGAGAAGCTGGTTCGGAGCGAGAACAACGGCGGGTCGCCCTCTTTTTCGGTGACGGAGGCTCATACGATATCGAAGATTTACGACCCCACAAGGCACGTGTGTTGGCTCCATATTCGCTTGAGGCATTAGGTAAAAGGATAGTACAGAAGCTGGCATGACAAGACATGACAAGATTGGCTGCGTTTCTTCTTGATTACTTTCCGCTAAATGAAGTACTGATGAATTCGTGTATCGATGAATGATGGCCTTCTGCAAACGGAAGGATTCCATGTATTCGTCAATTATTTATCGCGATCTCTATCCCAATCTCCACCCTTACAGCAGCGATCTTCGGGTTCTTATACATCAGCCAATATGTCCTTACCCGCATCGATACATTTCATTTGTATCGATACATTTAGTGGGAGGTACTTCTGTCGCTCACTGTAACCGATTTGCGGAGGAAGACTGCGAGGTCTGATCGATCGAAGCCCATTTCTGAAACGGCAATAGTTTTGGGATGTAGCCGCCGGTTTGTAGCACCAAGACTTCCCAGGGCGCCTAGCATCCTGCGCCGTTCTCAGGAGGCATTCATAGCCTCCATAGCCTCCGGATAATGGACCGGCATAAATGCCTATGTATTAGGTCATCTATGGTTAAACAATCGAAAGTGATCCTGCGCCGAATCGTGCCACTTCCGGTTCGCATGGCTATCAGACGACGGTGGGACCATTTTACCACTTGGTGCTGTGATCGACTGCCGGATTCTTACGTGCAAAGATCGCAATTCAAGAAACGGTTCGGCCGCCGTCTCAATCTCTCTTCCCCGCAGACATTAAACGAAAAAATTCACTGGTTAATGCGATATTACCGGCATCCGATTATGACATCGCTGGCGGACAAGTACGCGGTACGCGAATACGTCGCCGGTAAGATCGGTCATGAATTTCTCAATGAACTGTATGGAGTGTGGGATGATCCTACAGTAATTCCGTTCGAAACGCTTCCTGAGTCGTTCGTGCTAAAGGTCACGTGGGGTTCAGGGCAAAATATTTTGTGTCGGGACAAATCCAAACTCGATGTACCGACAACGCAAGCGCAATTAGCCAAATGGATGAAGCGAAGCGAGTACTGGGTGTCACGAGAATGGGCCTACAAACACATCACTCCCCGAGTCATCTGTGAGCGGTATCTGAGCGATGAAGCAGGGAACGTGCCGACTGATTATAAGTTCTTTTGTTTCAATGGGGAGCCAGAGCCACGCTTTGTCCAAGTGGTGACGGGACGGTATGCAAACCATCATCGTCACATGTTCGACTTGGCCTGGACACCGCTGCCGTTCAACATTAAATATCAGCCGAGTAAAGAGCAGATTCCGAAGCCGAGCAGGTTCGAGGCCATGATTGCGGCAGCGCAAGTATTATCGAAGGACGTTCCGTTCGTTCGTGTCGATCTCTATTGCACAGGAGGAACGCGCATAGTCTTCGGGGAGATGACTCTGTATCCGGAAGGTGGATTGATTCGGTTCGTGCCGGATTCTTTTGACTTATCCTTAGGCCAAATTCTGACGTTGCCCCAATCGTGAGACTTTTTGCTATTGAAGGCAACCGATGAGTCTAATTCCAGGTCCTTTTCCAGGTCCTTGAGAGGCTTTCTGCCATGAGGCGCGCTTCTTATGGGACTCGAAGCCGCCATAAACCTTGCCATGGTCTTCTGTACAGTCAAACGCTTGTCCGTCGCGATACCTTCCTCATGAATGAGTCGGAGTATGGGGAACGCGCTCGACCACCAGCCCTGACTATGGCTTTTCCTAGCTGCGGATGGAGTGAGAAATAAATATAAACCGAGATGAACCCAGTTGGAGGAACATGTGGCTGATCAGATGACGAAGAAGCGTACATCTCTCCATGGTGTTTTCACATGTGGACTCCTTGGGTGCATGCTCCTGTCGGCGGGCTGCATAACAGCGGGTACGACCGACGCGACGGCCGATTTGACCAAGGCGCCCTTCGAGGCGACCACGGCGCTCACGGACGGCACCTCGAAAGCCGTCGGCGAATTGCTTGAACCGACGAAGAAATTCCTCTCGAGCACCACTCCCGGAGCCGCCGCGATCGACCGTTTCACTTGGGCCAGGGAAAAAACTGAACTGTTTGTCGGCTTTTCGTATGAGCATTTACGGGCAGAAGTTGCCCGAGGATCCGGTGAACACGTCGCGTCTCTCGCTGTCCTGGCAGGCATTCCGGCTGAGCAGCAGGCTCAATTTCAGGAACATTTGCGCGAGAGCTATTCGACGCTCTTTCACGAATCCCTTTCGTCTCGTGAAGGGCGGGTTCGTCTGGTGAATGCCGCGTGGGCTGAAGGATTGGGGCGGCGGGAATCCGATACGATCAAACATCAAGAGACCGGCATCTCGAATAGAGACTTGCAGTTTGGCACATCCCGCAAATCAATAGCGATCTTGTCTCAGCACTGAGTCGTGTCTGAGGGCGACGATGGGGATTTCGGCTGGTTGTGTTTGGTAGAGAACGGTTTCGAGCCCCACCTCCCAAAATAGCAGAGGAAGAAAAAACCTAAGGGGTCACAGCACGAGACACCTACCTGAGAGTTGTACGGAGGGCTTCATGAGAACATTCACAATCGCATGTGGATGGATAATGCTATTCTTGGCCGGGTGCGTGCCGGTGACCGACGGGTTTCGGCATGATCTGCCGGCTCAGGCCTCGCTCACGATTGTGTGGGGAGACGATGTGAGCGCCGTGGGCATGGCGACGACCTGGCTACAGAAACGAGGCCGGTCTGTTCTCGAGCGGAGCCTCTTGTACACGAACCTGGAGACAGACAACCTCGAACTGACGCACACGCTCAAGGATGAAGCGACCATTCTTCAGACCGCGACGAAAATGGGAGTGCAGGAAGTAGTATTTATCAATCGCGGAGGCGACCATCGGGCGCCCATGATCAGTGTCCGGGGCGTAGAGGTCCAGACCGGGCGAATTTCCTGGAGCGGCAGCGCCCGGTATGCCACATTTGAGACCCGTCCCACGAAGGATGCCCTTGCTCTGCTGACGTGTGAGGCACTCGCAACGGTATGGGGGTTCCGTCCGTCAGGAACAAAGTGGTTTCTCTCTTCTGAGAAAATGTGCGCCGTTGAGGGACCTCTCCCGACGGGCTCGCAATGAGTTGGCTCAACGATTTATAAGAGGCAGGAGCATGAGAGGCGGATCGTCGATCACTCTTCCGATGAACCGCGTGAGAGGTCTTCGCATGAACGTGACTGATCGAAACATGAGGTGCACGCTCGCCGAACGGAGTTGGGTCATGCTCTGTTCAGTGGGCCTGATGCTGGGAATGGGGGGGTGTGCGGTTTCCTACGACACGACCAACACGCCCAGAACCGCCACCGAACAATTGGTCTTGGCCCAGGCGTTCCAAAGGAGTCTGATCGATGCAGTGGTTCCCGTCCGGCCAGGACAATCCGTCGCGGTTGAAACGACCGGCCTTACGGCGGATCAGGGGTACGCGAACGCGCTCATTGAGAGATGGCTGAGCCGGGAAGGGTTTTATGTACCGAAAGACAAGGACGGAAAAGAAACGCTGGTGGTCAGGGTGACGTTGGACGCGTTCGGTACGCTCCACAATCAGACGTTCTTCGGTATGCCGGCGCTCAGCAGCGCGTTCATCCCATTTGCCGTGCCCAAATTGTCGATCTACGAGGCGTCCAAGCAGCGAGGACATGCCCGTTTGTCGATGGATTTTCTGGATAAGAAAACCGGGCAGCTTGTGGGGTCGACATCAACGTACGAGGGCGATGCCTACTATAACCACTACGTATTTTTATTCGTCTTCTCGACGACATTGTCGGATCTGGTGCCGCCTATCCCGTAGATGCGATCAATCATGCGGTGATCTCCACACGGCCCACCTACAAATGAAGGGGTAGGGAACGCGCGGGCACAGCACCACGGGTTCGCCTTGTGGGAAATGAATCAGCGTGCCACATGAGAGACGACGGTATGATTGCCACCACGGTAGGAAGGAATGCGATAAAGAACGGGGTGTTTCCCCAGTGTTGCAACAGGTATTCTTGCGTCCATGCTTGAACCCGAGGATCTGGCGCGCGAGAAGGCCGATGCGGCCTGAGACCTACGGGGCATTCTTCTCCCCAAGGTCCGGATTTCAGTGGTGATCCTGAGCCGAATCATCGGCATTGGAGTGAAGGGGTTCTATGAGCATGAACGTGTACATGTCGTTCGTTCTTTTAGCATGTGGATGGACAAGCATAGCTGTTCCCATTAGCAGTCGGGCTGGAGAAACAATAGAGCGAACGGTCGAAGGTACCGTAGTTGCGACGGACGTCACAGTGGATCCTCAGACCATCGTGGTGGAAGTCACGCTCCCTAATAAGGAAGCACTCGTGGTCGGAGCTCGTGTGCCGACTGATACGAAGATCAAGAGAGGGAAGCAGGACGCTCAGTTAGCCGACGTCAAAGTCGGTGAGAAGGCTGATATGACATACCTCAAGACATCAGATGGTTTGATTGCTCGATCCGTTCATGTTCGATAACGAGGAGGGATGATGTCGCTTCAGATACGACGCCGGCATGACATGCTCGTTCTGTGGTTAATTGTGCTCACGATTGTATCAGGCTGTAGCGGACGGAGAGTCACGAGCGGGATGGAGGATCAAGCTTCCCTGGCCCGTCCCTCTCCGGCACCTGAGGACGAGGCGGCGAGGGTCGCGCCCCCGGCTCGAGTGGAAGAACCGGAGATGCGCCCGTCGGAACAGCCTGCTGCGGTGAATCCTCCGTCCGGTCCGGTCTCTCCGCCGAGCGAACCGGTGGCAGAACTCACCGAGGTATATTTCGATTTCGATCAATATACGCTCCGCAATGAGGCGAAAACGGAACTCAAAGCCGCTGCCACGATTCTTAAGGCACAGCCGGACCATACGATCGTGATCGAAGGCCACTGTGATGAGCGGGGCACCAGTGCGTACAACTTCGTCCTTGGGGAACGGCGCGCTCAGGCCGCCAAGCGATATCTGCAAGATCTCGGTTTGGCCGCGTCTCAAATCCAAATCCTCAGTTACGGAAAAGAACGACCCTTCTGCACCGAGCACAGTGAAGCCTGTTGGCAATTGAACCGACGAGTGCATTTCAGGCGGCAGTAGCGGGTGCTGAGAAGACAACCCACTTTCAATCTATGTGGGAAGGTGCTGAAGTGCGCGTACTGATGCCAGTTTTTTTGTGGAACGAGGCTCCCCACACGTGTAGATTGCGTCGGGCCGATAAGTCCCTTGCAACTCCACATAGCTTCAACAGGCGGTCGTGTACGCCCTTCACGCATTCAGCCTGTTTACCGGCATTATCGACACAGCCACGGTGGTCGGTCGGCGCATTCCAGACCGGCTGGCCTTCGATCATCGCGGTCATTCTGAACTACATCAAGCGGCGTAGGGCACACTTACGGCACCCCGAATGGACTATCCAATGAGAGAAAATTCAGTGCCGCAATATGAATCGTCCTGAGTAAATAATGCTTAGCCCTCTCCAATATATCGATCCGGCAGACCATACCCTGGGCTTTGGCTTGGGACCCATATTCGGATTGCCGCACTAAAACAAAAGGAATGAGGCTGAGATCAGTTCTTGATGATTGCACAGACCAATATCCTAGGGAACTTACGGGTTCTATGTTACCCAACTGACAATGTAGCGTTGTAATTATTAGGTACACTATCTAATAAAAAGTGCAGTGCGATATGCCGTAACCGGTTGGCCAGGAGGAATTTATGATGACTTCACAAGTTGTTCGAATGTCAGCAGGTGGAATGTTCTTGTTTCTAGGTCTATTTATCATGCTTCAGGCGAGTGATGGTGCGCTTGCAGCAGACAAGATAAAAAGAACCCCATGCGACATCATGTCTGGACAAAATGTTATGCGGGCCGAAGAAGATTTGGGAAGGGGCACCCATATCCTGTCCGGGGAGCTGATCGGCATGGACGGCGATTACTATGTCGTCAAGGACGCAAACGGAAAAGAAGTGAGCTTGCTATCCGACAAGAGAACGGACAAGCCGGTGATTCAGAAAGGAGACCGCATTACGGCATATGTAGACGATCAGAATACTGCCCTGTGGATTCGCTCCAACGAAAGTACCGATCGCCGAGACGAGCATGGCTCGGTTGACTGCAATCCGGAATAAACCACCAGGAGGGGTTTCTCGTCCAGGGTATTCCCCCAGTTACCAAGCCGGTGGCCCTACGCGACAGTAAGTGAATGCTGAACGGAGGACGCCAATGAAAGCTCGAATTCTATCCATGTTTGTAGTCGGAGTATTGGGTTCCGGCCTCGGCACGGCATACTCAGCCGATCCCATTGCTGAGAAAGAAGCGAATCCGACCATCAACGAGCGTGTCACGCGAGACACCATCATGGGCACCTTAACGAGAAAGGAAGGGACCTTAATGAGAAAAAAGGGTGAGTATTACTACATCAGGGACGATGCCGGCAAGGTGCAAAAGATCCATGTCGATAAGAGCACCAAGCTGGATAAAGTGATGACAGGCGACTTGGTTAAAGCCTATGTGACAGAGCAGGGCCATACGACGACG
Source organism: Nitrospira sp. (assembly GCA_024998685.1). GTDB lineage: Bacteria > Nitrospirota > Nitrospiria > Nitrospirales > Nitrospiraceae > Nitrospira_D. Next base: position 6,320 of record JACOEH010000049.1, on the reverse strand, counting down.
TTACAGCGGGATAATTGAGCGGAGTCTTCAGGTGAAAGAATTATGACTATCGCAACAGTGGAATCTCGATGCGGCGGCTCGCCGTTAGTGCCGGTCTTGGGGGTTGAGGATCAGAACCTCATCTATCTCTGCTAATCTTTGAGTAGGTCTAGGGTTTTTTCTAGTTCCCATCCTGGAATTAGATCAGGCAACACTCTTACAAAAGCTTAGATAGATGTTTCAGTAACTTAGGTCAGTCCCGTTGATTTTACCGCATTCGATGACTCGGCGTTGGGACTGACTTCTGTAATCGTTGGATATGCTAAAGGCTGACATTGTTGAAGGGGTTTATCTCAAGCAGACGATAGAGCGGTATGGCATCCCTGCAGGTCTGATTGGTGTCGTGCATAAGGTCGGCACAGACTGGACTGGGGAATGGATGTTTCAACTTCACTATCTGAACCCACCTGGGAGGATGCGTAAGAAGCCAGTTCCCCCATGGAGTTTGAACTTGCGAGAGACGGACCTCGTTGGCTTTGAAGTGATAGGAACCTGGACAGCAGCCCAGGTTTTGTTGGTATCTGCCCATTCAAGCAAACCAAAGAAAGAACCGAGGCTTCCGAGGCTGTCCGCAGTGATGGGAAAAAAGGTACATCTAAATCAGCTTCGATTGTTTGAAGACTTCTAAGGTTTACGGATCAGGCCAGAAAGATTCTGAGCAAACGCTCTAGGCGTCCGTTCCGGTCTTGGGAAGAGGTGGAAACCATGGGATACGGCTGGTATCGGGTGGTGGCTTGGCGGGCTTTTTCTCGGACCCTATGAAGCCCTTACTTCGGCCTAAGGGCCGGGAGCGTTTGCGGCTCACGAAACTGGGCTTGGAATGTTTCTTTGAAGGCATATCAAACATTATACCAGGGAAATGCACAAACGCCCGCCAAGGCACCACCCCACCAGTGCGATCGGCAGGCCCTCTCCCGGCATGGGTTTGAGACTCTTTTCGGATTTGCAGCACCCGGAAAAAAGGCAGTAGAATTGCAAAAACTGAAGATGCTTCGGCAAATGCCGACATTTCCCGAGTTCCTTGGCTCGCCTATGGATGCCGACCGATCAGGAGCCCTTCACGAATGAACGCCGAGATACTTTGCTGAGAAGGCACTTCTTTCTCCTCCACACCTCAATCGCAGTTTGAAGTTCTAAGCATGTATTCACAATGGAGTCCAGTTCCACGTCCGTGAGAGGCTTTCCTGCCATCAGGTGTGCTCCTATGGGGCTGATAGCCGCCATAAACCTCTTCATGGGTTTCTGTACCCTCAATCTGTTGTCCATCGCCATACCTTCGTCATCAATAATAAGCTGGAGAGTATTGGGAATTAATGAAAGCTGTTCTCTTTATGCAAGAAAACGCTTGCGATGACCAGCGACCTCCATGGCTTGGCGTGAGGCATGTTACGTACCGTTCTGGAACGCTGAGGTGCTATGTGCGGATGGGAAGTGTGCAGCTATTATCAAGTCAAAGATTATCTATGCTTATACCGATATCCATCTTTCAAATGCTCTGTACGCTGCGTTGAGTTTGAGTCGCGTTTGAGCGGAAACACAAGAGCGGGCCGTGCACAAGCGCACCTTACGGAGGTTGTCGATGTACCGAATCCAGCAGGCTGCGGAAACTCTTGTGATTTCCGACGTCCCGGCGTAGAGAGGGAGGGATGAGGAGAGCGGGTTCAAGAAGGATTCTTCAACTCCTTTCAGCCGACATAAGCAATTATCAAGGAGTAGCGCAGACTTTGAGGAATACGTTCAAGCAGCCGGAAAAATTTCATTCGAAAAACAAAAAATGCCGAGGGTAACATAGTCCGCCAGCGCGGTGGCTTCGATACCCTCATGGCAACGAGGGTGGAGTTTAGGCCAGTCGCAATCGCGCCAACGAGGCGAATGCATTCCCCCGACTTATGTCTGGAGTGATACTCAACTCAAGCAACGTGACAGCCGGAAGATCGACATGATGGTCTTCCGTCTCGCTCGTTGAGCCATGTGGACTAAAGTTCCATTGCTGGCGCACGATTTCTTGAAATGACTGTCCGCGATCCGGCGACCAACGCAAGACATACTCTTGTGTGCGCTCCACTTCGGGTTCGTGGAAAGTCAGCCAGATCTGCCGCAGCGGCTGCGGGTGCGTAAAGGTAATGCGGATCGTTTGTCTTCCAGATCCTGCGGCCCGCCACCCCGAACCCCGACCGGCTAGCAATGCGGATTCAATCGGATGAGAGGTGTGCTCGGAGGTAATTTCTACATCCGCAAGGGCCTCCACATCTAACCATTCATGGGTAGGAGAAAGGGCGGTTGTGGGAACACTGTCGATGTTTCGCTTCTTCATTGATGTACCTATTCGACGCTTCCGCAGAATGACTCATCTCTCCCACGCCAATCGGCATGGAGAAGATGTTTCCGTTTTATGACCAATCCCTTTTTTATAACCACCCTCGCCAACCATACCCGACCTGCGATAGGCGTCCTACTAGGAAAGTGCATAGGAGAAGAAAATGGAGGCCGAGGAGTTACAACCGAGGAGGAACAGGGACGCGATCAGGAGCAGACTCCAGGATGAGGTCATCGGAAATGGGCGAGCCTATATGAGGTCACCAATCGATCTGAAGGCCTCGCCGTTGACGATTCAGGCACTGATGAATGTGCTTCAGGAATGGGGCATACAGTGGGTGTCATAGCAAATAAGGGAATTCTAGCTCATTGATGTTAATAGAAGTATACGAGACGCTCAATCAATGAGAGCAACGATCAGAATCGATCACAGGGGCAAACATATTGCTTCGCAACATGACAGTCGGCTCGCAAATGACCCCATGACTAGTTATGATCACGCTCATCCGTCAAGAACGAGTACGCATGATTATTCTGTTCATTGTATTTCGCGATGACGTTATCTCCCAGGTCGGGGCTGACCCGAATGTCTTTCCGCATGGTGTCCCGATCGACATGGAGCAGCACCAGTTCACCCGTTTCTCGATCCTTGACAAATACTTGCCAGGCTGGCTGATCGGGGTTCCCCTTGAGCTTGACGACGTTCATGACTTTGCCAGTGATGATCGTGCCTCGTTGCACCTCAGGTTGGTCATAGACCGTTCTGTCCGTGCCACACAAAGCAATTGTGGGCAGGCCCATGCCAAGCATAACTGTGACGACAGTCATTCCGAGCAATTTCGACATACGACTCATGATCTTTCCTCCTCTTGTAGTGTTCTCTTCTACCTCAGTTTCAGGTTAACTACAGAGGACTTGGAATGGAAACTGGATAAATCACTAGCGCTGGGCAAACTTAATTGACATCCCATTGGCAGCAGACTCTCCGATCTAGCAGGCTGCGGAAAAACCCTCCGTTCATCCTTCGAGAGCCTCAGGACGAACGGAGCGGCCATTGAATTTACTGAGGTTTTCCGTTCGTGCTGAGCACGTCGAAGCACAAAAATCGACTTTTTCTGCATCCTGCTAGAGCTCACCCCATGTTCCTTCCCGTTCCTTCCGGTACTCTTCCTGTCTCTTCGATCATGTCACTCCATTGATTGATTTAGGGATTCTTCCAGTACCGATGAAGTCACGAACACGGTAAGTGGAACATTGAGCAGGGCAGTGGAAATATTTTGAACAGGGAGCGGAAACGCTATCAGGAACGGAATATGGAAGGGGACTTGAAACGATTCGTTCATGATGCGCTGTAGCGCATGCAACAGGATTCAGGATTAGACGGAGGCCTTATGAAAGCAAAATTCATTGTAGTGATGTTGATGGGTGGACTGTTGGGCTCCGGACTCGACATGACCTACGCCGCTGATCCAATGGCTGAGAAAGAAGCCACGCCCACCATCAAGGAACGTCTGACCAAAGATACGATCAACGGAACCTTGATGAACATCGAGGGTGCATACTACGTTATCAAAGATGACAATGGCTCAGTGCACAAGATCCATGTTGACAAGAGTACGAAGCTGGATAAAGTGGTCGCAGGCGACAAGGTTAAAGCCTATGTGACGGACAAGGGACATACCACCACCTTGCAGCGTGCAGACTGAGTTGCTCCAGTGAATATGACATTCGAAAAGGTATAGAAAGGTATAGAACAGGGCAGTGGAAATATTTTGAACAGGGAGCGGAAACGTTACCCGGAATATTTCACGTATGCTGTTCGAAAAGGCTCAGCCTTTGAAAGAGGGCAGAGCCTTCTTGTGTCTAGGCCAGAAGCTTTCGTCTTGTCGCGATCCTGGAGCTTCCCAAAGATGACATCTGTTGCCACAGGCGATGGAATGGGCAGCGGAGAGCAAACCAGGAATCACACGGTTGCACAGAAAGAAAGAAAATGGAAGAGGCACTCGTCAGGGTGCTGCCTCCGCACTGGATGAGCACAAAAGCTGGTTCAGGACAATTATAATATCTCTACACGTCTGGCCTAACCCAGTTTGAAGAATTCCCTCGGTTTATTAAGGGAGCCCAGCACGCTCCATGTGGATGACCCTTCATTATGGAGCGGCCTCTTCATTTATGGAAAGAAGCATGTGGTCGCGTCGGTTCTGCTGATAGCAGGATTCGTCTCGATCAAAGCAGAAGGGACGCTCTTTACCATACGAGACGATGGCTAGTTGCTTGAGGTTCACGCTAACTTCTGCAAGATAGTTCCGTGCAGCCTTGGCGCGTTTGTCGCCCAACACCATGTTATAGTCGGCGCTGCCTCGCTCGTCACAGTGCCCTTCAATTTTCAGCACAGCTGCCGGATGATGATTGAGATAGGCTGCGCCATGATTGAGCGCATCCATGCCGACATCAGTCAGGGTCCACTCATCATAGCCAAAGAAAACGTCCTGCAAACCCGCTTGCATGGCAGCCTTTTCCTCCTTTGTCAGTTCGGCACGTTGACGAGGGACGACTCCTGATGGGGTCAGCACTCCCGGATATTCGTCTTGTGCAAGCCGTTCCTCCGACGGATTGCGAGAGAACCCGCTCAATCCATCGCTCGAGCTTCCTTCGGATATAGGAGGCAGCTTTGTATGATCGCTTGAGCTTTCCCCGGAGAAGATGGGCAGCTTCGTATCACCGTTTGAGCTTTCTCCGAAGATAGAGGGCAGCTTCGTACCCACACTTGCTGATCCACGTTCGCCTTCAGACTCAGACTTGAGCCCTTTTGTATTGCACCCTTGATCCGATAATAAAACTATCCCCATCACCACTACCGCTCCAAATTTTGCTAGTGCTGTATTCATAACCTTCTCCTTGAGATTACATCCACGATAGCTAAAGAGACGATTGTGTGTACCGCGGCTTGCCATATGTCCCGCGGTTCGGCCGTCGGTTTAACAGGTAAATCGTCTCGACTCGCAGCGCATGCTACAACGGGTGAGGCGAGTATCAGTAGGACGTAAGATTTCATAGACATGAGGACATGAGCTATGCTCTATCTAATAGTCTACGTCCTCACAGAAAGCCTGACACCTGGGAAAAGGCCTTAAAATGGAGTTATTTATTGGCTCCCCTACCTCTTAATTACTCTTAACTCAGCTGACAAATGCGATCATGGTGAATCCATGACGTAGTGAGTTGCCACAACTGTCCTATGCCTCGCGCACCATCCCATCCTATCGTGCCGAATGGTTACCAGCCTGGAATGGGTCCCATATTGAGTTTGCAGTACCCTGACAAAAAGAAGCTGTGGCTGAAAGAAGATGGCTTGGGGAAACCCTACCATATGAGCAAGAGCGGGCTGTTATAGCATCTCGACAAGACTCTAAGAGAGGCGACGGAGCAAGCAGCAGCAGGAGCATATGCCGCGTGCACTGGTCTCGGCTACATCAAGGAGGGATTTCGTATCGAAAGACTCTCAGGACGTGAAGCATCTGATGGTCTCACCCCCGGAGTTGTTAGGTGAGATTCTCGTATTCGATAAGAGATGAGAATATCCTCGTGCCCGCAGTTATCGCACTCGCCTTCTTGCAAGAGCGGCATCCTGCCCCGATCTGCAATCGTTCCAAACTGGTAATGGCTCGGGCTGCAGAACTCTATCTCGTGTTCGGTTCTGCATGCGATCGAGGAAAACCGACCGCTGCATTGACGACAGAATTTCGGTGTTGCGGCCATACCTGGGGCTCCCTTTCATCGTTGGTTGGAGGAGGGGACCCTTGCGGATTGCAAGCGTACCTCGGAAAAACGCTATCCAAAAGAGAAATATAAAAAACTTGCGCTGTTCTTTTTAATGCTAATGATGCGGTCGATGGGAGGTTCGCCCGCCTCTAATCCAGCGAGAGGTCCCCGCCTGTAAAGGCGGGGGTGTGAGCAGGGTCCCG
>JACOEH010000048.1 GCA_024998685.1 Nitrospira sp. | reverse complement strand
AACCCGGACATTTCTACTTTGGGAGAAACAGGACATTTCTAAATTGGGTTGACAGTGGTTATCCGGTTCCTTGACACCCCGAAGGACCACATACTATCCTCTGTTCCGTTTATGCGTAGAATTTAAAGTGCTTGAGGTAAAATCATGATTGCCGCACACATAGAACCGACGACGACGTTGGCACAACTGCAAGAAACCAAACCCGAGAGAGTCACGATCGTGTTGCTGAGCGGTGACCTCGATCGGGCGATGGCGGCCTTTATTATCGCTACGGGCGCCGCTGCGATGGGTATGCGTGTGACCATGTTTTTTACGTTTTGGGGATTGAATACTATACGGAGACGGGGGGCGACAAGTTCCGCCAAAGATTGGCTTCGCCGGATCTTTGGGCTGCTCAATAAAGGCGGCGCCGATGCGCTTCCTTTGTCTCGATTCCATTTCGGTGGGTTGGGGACGAAGATGATGCAGACGGTGATGAAGCAAAACCGGATGCCCGGTGTGCCTGAGTTGATGCAAACCGCCCTCGATCTGGGCGTGCGGTTCATCGCCTGCACGACGACGATGGGTCTCATGGGTATTACCAAGGATACGTTGATCGACGGCATCGATCAGTTCGCCGGCGTGACCACCTATCTGGCGGAAGCCAAACATGGCAGTGTAAACTTGTTCATTTAGTTCGTCTGGTTTATTGGTGAATGGTTGAGAACCAGAAAAACCAGATAAACGAAACAACCCAAACAGACGCGGAGCACTATGATGCAGGCCGATGTCAAACTCGACACCTTAGGATACTTTTGTCCCATGCCGATTATTCTGACGTCCAAGAAAATCAAGGAATTGGCGCTGGGACAGGTCCTGGAAGTCGTCTCCGATGATGAGGGCATCAAAAAAGACATGCCGGCGTGGTGTGAGACCACAGGCCATCAAATGGTGGGCTTGGAAGAGGAACAAGTAAAGTCGGGCCGCATCTATAAGGCGTTCGTTAAGAAGGCGAAATAACCAGACTCCTGTAAGAGAGGCGGTTAAGCCAGAAGCCGGAGGAACGGTCATCGGTCCTCCGGCTTTTTCGTTGAGACTATAGGAACCTATGGATCAACTCGTCGAGTGTGTTCCCAATTTCAGTGAAGGTCGGGACCAAGGAATTCTTCACGCCCTGATCGACGGCGTGACTTCGACAGCCGGCGTAGCACTCCTCGACCACTCGATGGATGCGGACCACCACCGGTCGGTGCTGACGTTCTGTGGAGGCCCGGACGGGATCATTGAAGCGGCTTTTCGTGCGGTTCGGATCGCAACTGAACTGATCGATCTGCGCACACATGTTGGAGTGCATCCACGCATAGGAGCGACGGATATTGTGCCGTTTATCCCGATCAGGGGTACGACAATGCACGACTGTATTCAGCTCGCCAAGCGACTAGGAGAACGAGTCGGACGTGAACTGGGGATCCCCGTTTTCTTATATGAGCGTGCTGCAGGTCGTGCCGACCATGTTCCGTTAGAGGCGGTCAGACGAGGCGGGCTCGACGGTCTGGCTTTCCGAATGGAGTCAGACCCTGGTTGGATTCCTGACTTCGGTCCCCCTCGGCTGCATCAAAGCGCAGGAGCGATCGCAATCGGCGCCAGGCCTCCGCTGATCGCTTTTAATGTGAACCTCCGCTCGACAGAAGTCGGCCAAGCCCGATCCATCGCTCGGGCCGTCCGTTATTCAAGCGGCGGGTTGCCCTCCGTGAAAGCGATCGGGGTAGCGCTATCCAGCCGTGGCATGGTGCAGGTCGCAATGAATTTGACCGACTACCTCGTGACGCCCATTCTGACCGCGTTTCAGATTGTAAAGGCTGAAGCCGCAAAGCGCGGAATAGAGGTGGCTGGGAGCGAACTGGTCGGATTAGTCCCACAAGCGGCATTGGGTCACGCTGCAGCTGCTTCGCTGCAGCTCGATCGATTCGATTCAAGCCAGGTCCTCGAAACAAGAATCGCCGAGGTGATGCTCAAGAAGGAACCGGCGCACACCCTCTCAGATTTCCTGGCCATGGTGGCTGATGCCAAACCGACACCGGCCGGCGGCAGCGTGGCGGCATTGGTGGGTGCCTTGGCGGCTTCCTTGGGGGTCATGGGGGCACGTCTCGGTGAACAACCGAACAGAGAACAGCGTCTACTTGAGTTGAGCCGGCAGCTTCATCGGCTTGTTCAAGCGGATACGGACGTCTACACCGAGCTGACGGACGCCTACAAGATACCCAAACAACATCCTGATCGTCTTCATGCGATTTCGATCGCGCTTCAACATGCTACGGAAGTGCCGCTAGAAATCGCGGAGCTGTCCTGCGAGGTTGCGCGATTTCTCCATACGTTGCGCGAGAGAGGTAAGCCGACCATCCAATCTGACCTCACAGTGGGTCTGACCGTGGCTATTGCAGCGGCTCAAGCAGGTCTTGTTACAGTGCGTACAAATATAAATGCACAACGGAATCAGCAGTTTATAGAGAACATTCGAGTCAGAATTGCGAAGGCCACAGAAAGCCTTGAGGAACTCAAATCGTTGTGCTAGACTCCGGCGCCGGATTATTGGAACCCATAAGCAGCAGGTCTCACTTGGCCTGAGAAAGTCGAAAATCAACGGGATGGAAATCAAGGTCTTCAACAATAACGTTGAAAAAGCTCTGAAGGTTGCCAAGAAAAAGCTTGCGGGAGAAGGGCTGTTCCGTGAGCTGAAGCGCCGCCGTTTTTACGAGAAGCCCAGCGTGAGAAAGAAGGCGAAGCAACGCGAAGCTCAACGGCGCCGACAGAAGTGGTTGTCAAAACGAAGACCTGACTAGACACACCGTCGAGTTCTCTTCCGCTCGTCTCACCAGCCTTCTCCCCGTTCGTGACCATAATCCGATGCGTCAGGAGCAGATCCATGCCGCCGTCCGCATCCTCAAACGGGAGGTTCGACGTTGGCAAGAGCCGGTCGTTGGGGTCGTAGCCAAGGAGTCGGATCGCGATCCCTTTCTCATCCTCATTTCCACGCTTCTCAGTTTGAGAACCAAAGATAGGACAACAAGGGAAGCAGGCGATCGGCTCTTCGCTATGGCCCGCACGCCGGCGGCGATGGTGAAACTGCCGCTGAAGAAGCTCGAACGGGTGATTTATCCGGTCGGCTTTTATCGGACGAAGGCCAAAGCCATTCACCAAATCTGCCGTCGGCTGATCGACGAGTATGGCGGGGTCGTTCCGGACTCCATCGATGAGCTGGTCACTTTACCTGGGGTCGGGCGAAAAACTGCGAACCTGGTTGTGACGATCGGTTACGGCAAACCTGGGATCTGTGTCGATATTCATGTCCACCGGATCAGCAATCGATGGGGCTATATCAAAACGAAGACCCCGGAAGAATCTGAACAAGTCCTTCGTGACGTGCTACCCAAGCAATACTGGATCATCTACAACGATCTCCTCGTCCCGTATGGGCAGAACCTGTGCCTTCCGGTGTCGCCGCTGTGCAGTACATGCAAATTGACCGAATTGTGTGATCGAGTGGGAGTGACGAGGTCGCGCTAAGAACTAGGAACGGACGTTAAAACGTTAATCGTTTTCGCAAAGATCTTTTCAGCGATTCACAAACAACGTTGAATGCCTTTAGATGAATAGCTTCGTTTCCGCAAACATCGGACGAAGGCCTCCTTTGCCTTGAGGGTCGTAGAGGCCCATGCTAGGATGCCGACCGATGGATTGGCTTCTTTCGGCGGTTCAGCAGTATATCTCGACTGAAACTCTCGTGACCCTGACGGCTCTCTCGGTTGTCTTCTTTGTCGGATCATTGATCGCGATCCCGTTCATCCTCGTCCGGCTTCCGACGGATTTCTTCGACACCCGTGTGCCGCGCCGTTGGATGGAAGATCATCACCCCGTGCTTCGGTTGCTCGGCCATCTCGTAAAGAACGTCGTCGGAGCCATCTTCCTGTTCGCAGGGTTTTTAATGTTGTTCTTGCCGGGCCAGGGCATTCTCACGATGTTGATCGGGGTGACGATGCTGGACTTTCCCGGCAAGCGCAAGATGGAAGCTAAGATGATTGGACAGCCCGCTGTCCTGAGCACCATCAATAACATGCGCCAAAAGTTTGGAAAACCGCCGCTCACAATCGCGCCGAATTCGTGATGCTCAATTCGTCACCTCGTCACGTTTCGGGTACCAGGGCGACAAGCAATTGAAGGCTGACCATCGGGAATCGATAGTGATAGGTTGCAGGCATGTCTGATTCCAAAGTTCCTCGGAAGAGGCTCTACCTAATCGACGGCAGCGCATATATCTATCGAGCCTTCTTTGCCTTACCGCCGCTGACGAACTCGAAAGGTTTTCAGACCAACGCCGTCTACGGGTTTACCAACATGCTCCTCAAGATCATGCGGGAGCACCGGCCCGATGCGCTCGCCGTCGTCTTCGATGAAAAAGGTCCTACACAACGGCATGAAGAATATCAGGCGTACAAAGCCCAGCGTCCCGCCATGCCGGACGCCATGAGCGCGCAAGTGCCTTATATTCACCGTATTGTGGAAGCGCTGGCGATCCCTGCCATTCGGCTGGCCGGATACGAGGCAGACGATATTATCGGCACGCTGGCGTGGAAGGCGGAACGGTCGGATCGTGATGTCGTTATCGTGACAAGCGACAAGGATATGTTCCAGCTCCTCACACCTCACGTGAGGATTTATGATCCGGTCAAGGAGAAATGGATCGGTGAGCAGGAATGTCGAGAACGGTTCGGAGTCGAACCGGCCCTGGTTCCCGAGATCATGGGTCTCATGGGTGATACCATCGACAACATTCCCGGCGTGAAGGGGATTGGGGAAAAAACGGCGACGAAGCTGATCAGTCAGTTTAGGACGATCGAGGAACTGCTCCGACGCGTGGAGGAAGTGACGCCGGCCCGGACCAAAACCATGTTGATCGAGCAGGCCGACAACGCCAGACTGAGCCGCCGCCTGGCCATGATCAAAACTGATTGCCCCGTCGAATCCGATATAGAGGCTCTACAGGCTACGCCGCCGCACGGCGATCAGCTCGCGGAGTTGCTCCGAGAGCTGGAATTCACGTCATTGTTGAAGTCCGTCCAACCGACGTCGCCGCAGACACCTATTCATCCAGCTTGTATTGAAACAATTGAGAGTGAGTCGGCGGCCGAGGCCTTTGTCGAAGGATTGAGGAAGAACGAGATCATCGCAGTGCAATGTCTCCTCTCAAGCCCTTCCGGCATACGAGCCGACGTGCAGGGTATCGCGCTGTCGTCTGATGACAAGACTGCGTTTGTCCCGCTCGATGTTCATGCCTACATGCGGCCGATCATCACCCTCTTTCACGAGACCACTCGTGTGAAGGCCGTCCATGATCTGAAGCTGACGCTCTTAGCGTTCCACGGAATCGGTGTCACACTTGCTGGCCCGTATTTTGACACGATGATTGCGGACTACCTCCTGAATCCCAATCGCCGGGACCATCAACTCGACACTCTGGCTCTTGAACTCCTCGACCATCGGCTCGGTGCTCAGGCGAAAGCACCATCTCCTCCGGCATCGTTGTTCCGGGTGGAAACCGTTTCGCAGGAGCAAACCGCGGAACGGGCTGCGGTGGTCGCAAAGCTCGCGCCCTTAATGCTCGAGCGCCTGCGCGATCAGGGAAGCCTGAAACTATTTGAGGAAGTCGAGATGCCGCTCGTACCGGTCCTGGCCGACATCGAGCGGAATGGATTCTTACTCGATGTCGAAGGCCTGAATGGACTGAGCAAGGAACTCGAACAGGAGCTCGACCGCATGATGGAAACTATCGCCCGGTTGGCCGGCGGCGAGTTCAATATCAATTCACCGAAACAGTTGGCGACCGTGCTCTTCGAAAAACTCGGTTTGAAACCGATCCGCAAAACCAAGACCGGTTACTCCACCGATGAAGATACGCTTACCCAACTTGCGGCGCAACATGAATTACCCGCACAAATCCTCAACTACCGGAGTCTCAGCAAGCTCAAGTCGACATACGTAGATGCGTTGCCGGAACTGGTACATCCTGAGACAAAACGACTCCACACCTCGCTGAACCAGACCGTTGCGGCGACAGGACGACTCTCGTCCACCGATCCCAATCTCCAAAACATCCCCGTAAAAGGCGATTACGGCCTCCGCATCCGGGAAGCATTTATCGTTCCCAAAGGCCATGAATTGCTCTGTGCCGATTATAGTCAGATCGAACCGCGTATCCTCGCCCATCTTTCGCAAGATCCCCGCTTGCTGTCCGTCTTTGCCAAGGCAGAAGACATCCACATGGCGACAGCCATGGAAATCTTCGGCCTGCCGTCGAGCCAGATTACAAGAGACATGCGCCGGGCCGCCAAAACCGTCGTCTTCGGCATCGTCTATGGAATCAGTCCGTTCGGCCTGTCTCAGAATCTCGGTGTGTCCCAGGCCGAGGCAAAGAAATACATCGAGACCTTCTTTGAACGATTTCCAGCCGTCCGTGCCCTGATGGATCGGAACATCGCCGAAGGACGGGAGAAAGGTTACACCACCACGATCCTTGGCCGCCGACGCCCGATCCCTGAGCTCCAAAGCAGCGATCCAGTACAACGCGGCGTCGGTGAACGCATGGCGGTGAACAGTCCAATCCAGGGTACAGCGGCGGACTTGATCAAAGTCGCCATGATCAATGTACACAAAACACTCCATGATGAGCTGCCGCACGTGAAGATGATTCTCCAAGTCCACGACGAACTCATCTTCGAAGTGCCGGACCATGATCTGGAGGAAGCGAAGCGGTTGGTGAAGCAAGAGATGGAAGGCGTCGGGACACAGTTGGGCTTATCGGTGCCGCTCAAAGTGGATCTCGGCGTCGGCAAGAACTGGCGGGTTGCGCATCCCTAGCATGGGCGGGAGGATGTTTTGACAGGATACCGTGACCACTATAGAATTTGCTCCAGTTGGCCGCCCCTCTTCACCTAAATAGAAAATCAGTGACACGATCTGATAAGCTGCTTGAACGTGTGCTTCGGGGAACATCGGATGCGAACATTCCGTTCGACGGACTGCTGCATTTGCTAGGCGAGTTGGGCTTTGAAGAGAGAATACGAGGAAGCCACCATATTTTTATAAGAACGGGAGTCGAAGAGATTTTGAATCTACAGCCAAGAGGCTCCCATGCCAAACCGTATCAGGTGAAACAGATACGTCAGGTGATCCTGCGGTACAAGTTGGGAGGCGACATCAATGAGTAAGTACGAGGTCATCATCTACTGGAGCAAGGACGATCAAGCCTTCATTGCCGAAGTGCCGGAGTTGGCGGGCTGTGCTGCAGACGGCACTACGTACCAAGAAGCGTTGGCAAATGTTGAAACCGTCATCCGGGAGTGGATCGAAACGGCAAAGGAATTGAGGCGGCCAATCCCAGAACCGAAAGGGCGATTGGCCTTTGCCTGACAAAGGAGAAAGGGCTCCCGTGGTCGTCGCCTTCAGCAAGTGCCCCAGTTGTGGAAGCAACAAGATTAAGAAGGTCCGTCGGAAATGGACCGGCAAGTTTCATGGACAGACCTACTCGGTGCCAAGACTGGAGTTTCACGAGTGTCCAGTTTGTGGCGAAAAAGTTTATGATCGTGAGGCCATGCGAAAAATAGAAACGCACTCGCCGGCCCTTGTTAAAGCCCACGCCTCATAGTGAAGGACAAATTCCAGACGCCGATTTGTTCTTCGTGTGGCATTCTCTTCCCACATAAGCTGTTCCGTGCGTCGGTAAAACTGGCGCGTGGGCACACTCACAACCAATGCGAGGTGATACATGTTGACCATACGCATTTCAGTCGCGTGGCTGATCGCAGTCATCTGCCTTGGAACCCTTGGCCTTTTGCTGCTCCTTGTTCAACCATTCACGCTCAAGGCTCAGGAGCCGAAACGCTATCAGTACCAAATCATCGAGGTGATTCCCGATACTGAGTCTATGCAGACCAAGCTGAACGAGTTCGGCTTCAATGGGTGGGAGCTTGTAGGGTTCGCGATGGGAAACATGACGAATCCGAGGATGATCTTTAAGAAGTGACGCCCAGCGGCTGTGAGGCACAAATAGAAGCGGTGGTAAGAAGAGTTGGCCCAGCAAGCATTCGGACGTATGCAGTGTTGCGCGAGGTCGTGTCGTCACACTTCGTCGCTGATACAGGGTTATTCGGTGCAGGCTTTCAAGGTTCTGAGGCCGTCAATTCCCAAAGTCGTCCTGCCGCCGCAGTGCGATTCTCGACTCCCAGTCTTGCGTAAATCCGTTCCAGATGCTTTTGCACTGTGCGCGGGCTGATGCCGAGGATTGTGCCGATCTCCGGGTTGGTTTTACCCTGTGCCACCCAGCACAAGATCTCTGATTCGCGTCGGGTGAGCCCAAGGTCAATCAGCGTGCTCGGAGAGAAGGAAGCTGCCCTTTCCTCGAACATTAAGATGAAGACCGAAGAACATTCGCAATAGCGAATAAAGAGTGTCCCGGAAGGACCTGGGATGGCGAGCGGCTCCAAAGGCTGCCTGACTTCGCCGGATTTATTTAGCGGAGCAGTCCGCGATTGAATCCATTGCAGGAGATCCGAAGGTAACGAGGATTGGCGGATTGCCAGTCCATATTTGCGCAAAAGGCCTTCCCAGGAGGGAGTATAGCTAAGGGAACGTCTGATTAATTCACCTTTGCACGAAGAAGTCTGTTTCTGGATGGATCAGCACGGGCAATCAGCCGGAAAGTCGCCGGTCCGAGAGTCTCTTGATCGGGGTTCGTCTGCCATCGGACTGCCCCCCGTCACACCCATGCTCGCTAGCCCCCTGCCAACAAGCGCCGGCGCACCACGTACAGATTCGCCAGGCCGCAGCTGATGAACAGCCAGTGGGTATTCTTCACCAACCCACGGTACCGGACTTTGGCCCATCCAAAGAGCCGCTTGATCACCAAGAACGCATGTTCGACTTTCGCACGGACCTTCGACTTCGTGCGATTGCGGGCCCGCTCCACCTCACTCAGAGGGCGATGGCGATGGGCTTTGGTCTGGATAAAGCTCTTGGCATCGGGAGCGTGGTGCCGGATGACGTCGCGTTGCCCGCTATAGGCGGAGTCCCCCCACACCCGCGTCTCCTGTCCATGCAGCAGATCCGGCAACACCTGGCTGTCATGCACATTCGCTGCAGTGGCGGCCACGGAGTGGATCAGCTTGGTTCGACTATCCACCCCAATATGAGCTTTCATGCCAAAATACCACTGGTTGCTCTTCTTCGTCTGATGCATCTCCGGATCCCGCTCCTTCCGGCGATTCTTCGTCGAACTGGGGGCCGCAATCATGGTGGCATCCACGATGGTCCCCCGGCTCACTTTCAGACCCTGAGCGGCCAGATACGCGCCGATCCGCGCAAAGAGCTCTTTGCCCACCTGGTGGGTTTCCAGCAGGTGGCGAAACTTGCAGATCGTCGTCTCATCCGGCACAGGCTCGCGGCCCAGATCAATGCCGACGAATTGCCGCATGGCACGTGAGTCGTACAGCGCCTCCTCCACCGCCGGGTCCGACAGGTTGAACCACGGTTGCAGACAATGCAGGCGCAGCATGCGGTCGACGCCCACCGGCGGCCGTCCCGCGCCCTCTGGCTTGGGATAAAACGGCTCAATCACGGCGGCCAGGTCCGCCCACGGCACGACGCGGGTCATTTCGTCGAGAAATCGTTCCCCGCGAGTGGGCTTGCGATACCGTTCAAACGTGACCTCGGCAAATGTGTGTTGCTCCATGGGTGCGCCTCCCGTTCAGTGCTGCACTACCCTTAGCACAGTGCGTAAGGAGAATAAATCAGACCTTCCATAAGTCCATAGTTATTGATAGGCTCTGACGATTTCATCGAGAGAAGCGGTTTCATGGTATTCTCTGTTTTTCTTGATCGTGGCGAAATCCTGTTCGATCGGATTGAAGTCGGGAGAGTACGGCGGCAGGAACAGCAACGTGGCGCCGGTGGCCTTGATGAGCTGTGCCGTTTCCAGCGATGTATGAAACGCCGCGTTGTCCATGATCACGAGATGCTGGGCCGTCAGGCGGGAGCACAGCCTTGTCTTCAGCCAGGTGTTGAAGACCACCGTATCGCATGTGCCCTCGAACAGAAGCGGTTCTTCGAGTCGCCCGTCCAGACGGGCCGCAATCAGCGAGGTGCGTGGCCGTCGATGCCCGGAGACCAGGCCGTCCACGCGGTGGCCCTTCGGGGCGTACCCGTAGCGCCGCGCCGTCGAAGACTCAACGCCACATTCATCGATATGGACGGGCTGTTTGCTCCGGCGAAGGAACCGCTCGCGTCGGCGTAAGAACTGTCGGCGTTGGCGAGGATCACGCTCTTTGTACCCGATCCTTTTTTTTATGGGTCACCTGCAGGCGGTGCAGCGCGTACCAGATACAATGTCGCGAGACCTGAAAATGTCATGCCCGCTCCGCTTGGGTCCAATCGGGATGGGCTTCCACATGACGGCGCACGTGTTCCCAATCCAGCTTGCGAGAACGGCGCGGGCCGGGGCGTTTGTAGGCCACGCCGCCAGACTTGAGCCAGCGATACACGCTGGCCTCGCCCACCATGAACCGCCGAGCCGCCTCGGCTTTGCTTCCACCATTGCGCACAAAATCCACCACCCGTTGACGCAAATCTGATGAGCATCTCATGTCCCCATGATTGCCTAAATCCATCCCCATGGCCATCAGTAACTGTGGGCTTAGCTATAGTCAAGCGGCTACGAACTGAGAGAGAAAAACCTGGGTCAGTCTGAGGTGGCATGGAAAAAACAGACACGAGATTTAAGCACCAGCCTCCTGCCGTTCAAACTCTTCCGGACTCCGATAGCCGAGTGCCTGATGTAACCACTGACGATTGTAGAAGCCTTCAATGAACGCAAAGATCTCCTGACTCGCTTCTTCCCAATGTGCTCGTCCCGGGTTGGCCTCTGTGTAGCTAGGAAATTTCAGCAGGCTAGCCAGCGGCCTTTTCCAACTTCTTGCCCACCTTCGTCCGGACAGTTCCACGCCGTCTTCCACCCGGAGCCTTTCGAACTGTAATCTCGACATCTTGGCCGAGCAGCGAAAGAAAGTGGACGAGACGTTCGATGGAGAATCCAGCCATCTGACCAGCCAGAAGTTTTGATACCTTGGCTTGGTCAATTCCTAGTCGAGCTGCAGTTTCGATCTGCTTCCAACCACGTCCCCTGATCGTCCCTTGGAGTACTTGAAGCAGGTTGCTTTTCAAAATCAATTCCGCCGACTTCGCTTCGGAGAACCCCAAATCTCGAAATATGTTCCCGCTTCCTTTGGTCACCGTTACACGTGTCATAATCGCAGCTCCTTCCTCCACCTCAACAAGTCAGCGTATCGTCCCTTCGCTAACTGAATATCGTCTTTCTGAGTCTTCTGCGACCGCTTCTCAAAGACATGCAGCACATAGATTGCCTCCGCAAACTTGGCCAAATAGAGCACCCTGTACGTTCCACTTTCCTCCCACACGCGGATTTCATTGACGCCGGCCCCAACCATAGGCATTGGCTTCCAATCGTCAGGCTCCTTGCCCTGCTGTCTCCCTGCATCCTCAGGAAATTCTCGAAGATCCTCTCGAGATGAGCCGACAAAATGCACCGGCTTCATTCAGACTCTCTCATAGGTAAATGATATGCCATAACTGGCATATCCGCAAGAGACTCGCAAATGGTAACCCTGAATAGCTGGAACGAGCTCGCATCGGTTGCACGAGGCAGGAAACCCTTGAGAGAATTTGCTCAATGAAAAAGGTCTTCGTCTCTCAGAACTTGATCGAAGTTGAAATGCGCAAGGAGCGTCTGGACCAGGCCGGCATCCGCTGCATGGTCAAGAATCAGCGTTCATCCAGCCTTGCGGGAGAGATTCCCTTCACTGAAGTGTTCCCGGAACTGTGGGTTCAAGACGAAGATTATGATAGGGCGAGGCGATTGCTTGAAGAAGGCTTAGTGCTGCTCCCGCCGAACCAAGATACGTAGACCTGCTCCGGATGCGGTGAACGCCACGAGAGTCAATTTGGCACATGTTGGAAGTGTGGGCAGGAAAGACTGCCGGCGTGAGTTCGCTACAACCCCTTCCTGCACACAAACTTCCAGACAGATTGGGCTAAAGTTCCTCGCGGAATAGGCGTCCAATCCGATTCGCCTGATGTTTTATAGAGTGCGTCTCCGGATCCCATATTTCCGGAAAAGTATTCCAATGCCAGCAGCCGAAAGCGTTCTTTAAGACAATCGTGCTCTTCGTGGGCGCGTGAGGACAAATATTTTCTGAATCCTCGGATTTGAACAGTCCTCAGATCATCCATGACCCACACGCTTACCCACTCACCGTTTCGGGTGACCGTCTCGGGATCGACATAGACCTTCGCCTGTTCGTTGCCGTCCACCAACAGCCACTCTGCAAAGACGGGTGTTGCGCTCCAACACTGAAGAATGGCCAATGCGAGGAGAATCCTGGGAAAGAGCGTTTTGACGGGAAAACCTCTTATGGCTGTTTCGGATCGCTCAACTTCCTGGTCAAGCAGTCGTTGAACGCCATGCGCCGGTGATAAGGAGTCCAAAACCAATTGTACTTCTTCAACATATCCAACTCATCCACATATTCATGACAACGCTTCGTTTCGACCTCTCCGGCTTCCAATGGGGCAGTCATCACCCAGGCCCCAATCCCGATGACACTAAGAAAGAGAATGACACCGGCGACGAGCATCACGATTCCTTTTGTATTCATGCATCCCTCTATAGGTTCGTCTACGACAAATACCTGACTCTCCTGTGACTGGTGCCGGAGACCGGGATCGAACCGGTACGGGCCTTTAGAGCCCGAGGGATTTTAAGTCCCTTGCGTCTGCCTATTCCGCCACTCCGGCAAGAGTGGCGGATTTTAACATAGCACCCAATGGCACACAGCCACTTTTATCTCGGCCATTCGCTGCGGCCGACTCGCCAGTTTTTCTAAAAAGATGAGGGGACCGGGTTAAGCAATCGGCACGAGGGGATGAGACGCGGTACATTCAACGATCATTTGAGGAGACAGGCTGCTGAGGACACAAGGGCCCGATTGATATTGGTAGTCGGTCTACCCGTATCACCGATTCATAGAAGAAATGGTATTGAATGGGCTTGCGAACCAACCGGCCTTGACAACGCCGATTGTCGAATGGATCGACAATGGGAGGCTGCTCAGAACCATGCTGCCGACTTACTATTCGTAGGATTGCCTCGCCTGCCATGTGAATCCCAAAGGGATCCTGGACATTTCCGGCTATCCGAGAGAGAGAGTGATCGAGTAGGAAAACTGGCCGGGACCATCAGTATGCAGATCCCTCGGACCATCGGTAGCAGACAGCCCGTACTTGACGGAGGAAAGCAACGGGGTGATCTGCTACCGATGATCTTCGAGAAGCTTAGTTCAACACCGCGGTCAGTTGCGGCCGCTCTTTCTCACCACTCTTCTCTTTTCCGGGTTTGCGGTCCAGCGCTTCCTCCACCCCCGACTTGATGGCCTTGCCCCATCGACTGGTCTGCACCTGCGCCTTGCGGGCATAGCGGCCGATGCTTCGACGCGTTTCCACACCGGTCTGTGGAGCGAAGAGGAGCCCGAGTCCCGCTCCGATGACCGCCCCACCGGCGATGAATGCTGCTGCCTTGGCGACCTGATTCCCCTGCTCCGACATGGTGAACCTCCTCATGATGGTGAATGAACCGGAAAACCGTTTAAGAACTCTTCCTATGCCGGAGTCTTTGAGCATGCTCTGTGCCAAGATAAGCCTGTTCGTAGGAGAGGCGATTCCCGTGAAAAACCATAGGGAGACATTTTTTGGCAATTAGGAGTGACTAATTTTTGGTCTCCTTTTCTCAACAGACCGAGACACAGCCGTTTCAGAAAGCCAACACTTTCGATTTATCCATACTGGTGAATCAGCCATGGAAGCCGATTTGCTGGGGGCAAACCTTATCCGTTTCTAACCTTTGACACGCTTGCATTGACACAGGAGCCCCCGTATGATCCATCGGCACGTTTTGCCGTAGGTCGCAAAGGGGACTGCGTATGATTCACGATGTGTGCTCCCTGCAAGCCGTGCGCTTCAGCTCACAAAGGACTATACTGAAAGCACAGTAATGGGTCCTCCAGCCGCCATTCCCTACCCAAACATCGACCCTGTCCTTGTGGCGCTGGGTCCCATTCAGCTCCGCTGGTATGGGCTGATGTACCTGATCGGCCTGACCGCGGCTTACTTCCTTATTCAACACAAAGTTGCCCGTAAAGCGCTGCCGATCAGAAAAGACCAAATCTATGACATGGTCGTCTATGCCGCTTTCGGCGTGTTCCTCGGCGGGCGTATCGGCTACACGCTCTTTTACAATTTTTCCTACTACAGTCAAAACCCCTTGAAACTCCTTGCGGTCTGGGAAGGAGGCATGTCTTTCCATGGGGGGCTTCTTGGAACCATCATTGCGTTGATGTGGTTCAGCCGGAGGCAAGGGATTCCCGCCTATGCCATCGCCGATTTGGCAGCCTGTGTCACACCGATCGGCTTAGGGTTCGGTCGGATCGGAAACTTCATCAACGGCGAACTCTTCGGTCGGTCAACCGACGTGGCCTGGTGCATGGTCTTTCCAGCGGGAGGCCCTGCGTGCCGCCATCCCTCGCAATTGTATGAGGCCACGCTGGAAGGCCTTGTCTTGTTCACGGCATTATGGTGGATCGATCGACGTCCGACCCCGCCCGGCACGATCTTTTGGAGTTTCATCACCGGTTACGGCATCAGCCGACTGATCGCTGAACTCTTCCGTGAACCGGATCAGCACTTGGGATTTATCTTGGGCCCGATCACCATGGGCCAAATTTTGTCCGTGCCCATGGTCTTGCTTGGAGCCGTCATGCTTATCCGAGGCTATGCCGGAGCCGGCCAGAAAGCGGCACACTCTTGAAAGTCCTCAGCCGTTGGCCTGGATGGTCGTTCTCCTAAACGTCTATTCAGTACCCCACTCAGCAAACCATCCCATGGAACAGTGGATCAGAAGGAACCGCTTGTGGTTTGCACATAATTGTTTGGAATCTCAATAGGCCATACGGTTATGAGGATGATCGACCGCATAAGCGGCAAGCATCGACAAGGTACTGCGATCATCAGATGCGCGTATACGCTCCAGCGCCTGAAGCCCGGCCGACAAGTATCGGTCCTGAGTTAGCTTGACACGATCTAAGAAGGCAGCCAATTTGACCGGCCTACCGGCCTCAGTTTTCGGAATCCGACGATATTCCTGAAGACCTTCTCAATCGCAGCAGGAGCATTTTTCAATATTTCATTCCCCCGTCGTGTCTCGTGAGGCATCAGTACGGCATCTCGTCATCGTCCAAGCCCACATGGTGACCCAGTTCGTGAACGACCGTATCGTACACTTCCTGTACCACTTCTTCCGGACTCTCACACAGTCGGAGGATGGGGCCGCGATAGATGGAAATCCGTGGCGGGCATTCCCCTCCCGATCTAAAGAATGAATCAGCCGCCAGCGACTGACCTTGATACAAGCCAAGCAAGTCGTTCTCGCTGTCTAGATCCAGATCCTGCAACACCTCTTCCGGCGGTTCTTCCTCTACCACGACGGCGATCGATTCCATCAGTTTGGCGTAAGGGGCAGGCAGATCAGCAATCGCCTGTTGAACCAGCTGCGCAAAGGCTTCAGATGAGATAGGGTCTCGCCTGGCCATTTCCATCGGCTCCTACCCTCATAATTCTACCGCCGTCGCACAACGAAGGAATAGACAGTGAAACCGTGGTTCAGTTCCGAGGCTCTGTTTGACGGCAGCCTTATAGACTTCACTCTGTATGCGGTACTGCTCAGCCCGTGCCGCTGCCTGATCAGCCGATATCGCGTCCGTCTTATAGTCGGCTATCCAGAGCTCTCCCTGCATCCGGTAAATGAGGTCGATGATCCCTTCTATCATCTGCCTGCTCCCCCACGGCATGATGAACGGAACCTCTCGGCCAAGGATCTGAGATGCACGGAGACGAGCATAGGCTTCCGATCGGCTGAACGTCGCAAGGAGATCGTTCACGGATTCAGCGACCGCTCCAGCATGGAACTGGTCGTCCGACTCAAGAGTTGCCTGAACGGCTACGGCAACCTGAGCAAATAATCCGGAAGGGTCTTGTGAAAAATCCCATCGCTCGAGCAGACGGTGGGCCGCAACACCGGCCAACCGACCGATCTCCGCATCCTGTCGAACCGGAGTCGTCTTACGTATGACCGACGCCGCTCGCTTGCCCAGCGCCGTGGGCGTCAGATGACGCGGGGTCTCACGAATCTCGGTCCATCGAGCCGTTCTTATTTTCCACCGCTCGGCAATCTCCTTCGAATCAATCAATGCCGCACCGGACGCTCTCTCCACACGTCGTCGGGGCCGCTTCCGTTCCGGTGCTTTGATAACTCGATGTGGAATCGTACATCCGCCGACCTTCAAGGCCTCGGTTGAAGCGGTCCCGATTTCCCCTGTACCGATGTTCTGCAGCAGGTCGAAAACCGTTTCACCGACCGAGCGGGTCGTGATCCCTCCCGACAACAGCAACAATTCTTTGGCCCTGGTCATTCCCACATAGAGCACACGCCGCCGTTCCGCCTCTTCTCGCAGCCGCAGCTTGTGTTGAACCAGCAGCGCGCCGAGCGACCAATGATGGTCCAGGGAAAGTCCATAGGTTTCGCTCGACCAATCGTAAGAGATCTGCGGCACATCGCGTTCTCGTCCGCTCCCCTGATGGAGTCCCGGCAGCACAACAATGGGAAATTCCAATCCTTTGGCCTTATGAATCGTCAAGACATGCACGGCTTCGAGCGACTCCTCGGCGAGAGGGCTCTCCGATTCGTCCGGTTGTTCTTCCAGCCGGGCGATCATGAGGTCCACAAATCCACTCAGGGTCATGTGGGGTCGATCGGCCAAGGACGCAGCCGTCTGTTTCACCTTCATGAGATTCGCCACGGCTTGTTCGCCATGGAGCGATGCGGCAGCCAAGTCCAGGATCGGCAATCGATCAAACATCAGCTCGATGGCCTCGACCAACGGCAGCACAGGAACGGCCCGATGCAGCCAAGCCAGGTGTTCGTACAGTCGCCGAACAGCAACGGCACAAGCTTGGGGCCATCCCTCCAGCCGCGCCGCGCGAAGATAATTGAAATGCCCCGCTTGTTTGAGCTCATAGAGTTCCCGATCTGTCAGACCGCCCAGCGGTGAACGAAGGAGACCGGTCAACGCGATCTCGTCATGAGGATGGTCCAGGACCCGCAGCAGATTGACCAGATCGATCACCTCTTGGCGGCGATAGAAATGCTTTTCCCCCTCGATGACGTAGGGAATGTCATACCGGCGCAAGGCATCGAGATAGGCATCGGCTTGCGTGAGCTTTCTAAACAGCAGCGCCACATGGCCCGGTTTCACTGAAGGACGATTCAGGACCTCGTCGGTCAACCAGCGAGCCAATACTTCGCTCTCGGCTCTCGTCGCCCCTGCCGCATCGAATGCCTCTTCTTCACCATCCGGCGCCGTCACGCTGAGTCGAACGCCCGGCTCGATCGACGCCGGGCGTCGCTGAGGACGCACCTCCAGGCGGACATTCGCCGGCTGGATCAGCGGCTTCCGCTCGAACAGCCGATCGAAGACCTCATTCACCGGCTCCAAGACGGCCGCGTCGCTTCGAAAGTTCGTCGTCAACGTGCAAGCGATTCCACCGTCAGCTATGATTTTCTCCATAACCCGATCAAAGGCTTCGATGTCGGCACGCCGAAAGGCATAGATCGATTGTTTGGGGTCTCCTACAATGAATAGCTTCCCTGGTTCGAGCGGCATCTCGTGCCAGTCGGCCGCATGACTGCCCTGTCGCTCCGAGACCGCAAGGATGATTTCATACTGCACCGGGTCCGTGTCCTGAAATTCATCGACCAACACGGCCCGATAATCCCTTTTAATCCGTTCACGGACGGCCGGATGTTCGAAGAGGAGCGTTCGTGCACGTGCCAGCAACCCATCAAACGAAAGCCAGCCCTGGCGAGAAAAGGTTTCGCGAATGTTCCGCGCCGGCGGAAGGAGCAGGGTCAAGAGATCGTTCAAGAATGCATGATCGACCGACAGAAGCTGTTTCGCCGCCCGGATAAGCGCGGCAGCCTCTTTGAAATCGCCCTTCTCCCATTCACCCACAACGTTACCGAGATCCTTGTCGAGCCATCCTCGTTCTACCGCCGTCAAGCCTTGCCGACCCGCCAGCCCCTTTTCCGCCACGAGCCGCATCACAGACGCCGCCGCAGCGAGCATGCGCTCGACCTTACGGCGCTTCGGCCGGTCATACGCTTTCATGAGTTGATTCGCCCGGTCTTCCATGTGCTGAATCCACCGCGCGACGGCCGCGGTCATCGCCGTCGAGGTGAGTTGTCGGTGCAGAGTGCCGAGATCGACCAATTCGCTGCACAAAGATCGGCACAATGCTCTGACCGCCTCGAGAGGAGTCGTCGACAACACCGATCGCCACAGATGATGGTGTTGTCCGGCTCGGCTCAATTCCTGATCGAGCCAGCAATCCCACGCGGCGGTGAACTGCTCTTCGAACCGCAAGCCGTCGTCTTCTTTGAAATCAGGATCGACTCCGCTTTCCAGCGGATGGAGTCGTAGCAAGTGCGCGGCGAAACTGTGGAGGGTGCCGATCTGCGCCTTTTCAATGTCGTTGAGCGCCGCCTGCGCACGCGCGGCGATCTCGTCGACACTCAGCCTGTACCGTGCTTGAAGATCGCCGTATGAGACGCCCCCCCCATCGCTCGACCGTATCGAATCGGCCTCCGGACGTGCGAGTACGGCAAGTCGTTCGCGCAACCGCACTTTCATTTCGGTCGCCGCCTTGTTGGTGAATGTCAACGCCACGACCTGCGTGATGGGCGCCGGAGCCGGCTCCTTCATAATGAGATACACGAGACGATTCACGAGCAAGGTCGTCTTACCGGTCCCCGCCCCGGCCACAACGACGACGTTGCGATCGAATGTCGTCTCCGCCGATTCTCGAGCCGTGCGATCCGCTATCGATAGACCGTTATTCGTCGGCATTCTTCTGCAGGCGCAGCATTTTCAGCGTTTTGGGTTCGGCCGCACGATGAGTTCTCCACCAAGTCGGCGCATGTTCTCGCCGACAGACCACACGAAAGTCACATCCGTCGCAAGAGCCGTCCGGAAGAATAAAAAATCGTCCGGCACGGATGCCGTCCACCAACGTTCTGATCGTGCTCTGAATGAGTGTGCCGGTATCGGATGACCATGACGTGACCTCAAACGTCGAGCGACTGATTGCCGTTGACCACTGGGGAGCGAGAAACAGGAACTGCACCTGCCTCGGTGTGGATTGTCCGGAAACGGTGAGGCAACCGTAGAGCGGGGGTTGCAGCCGATATCCACGCACCGCCGACTGAGCCAAATGGCGGTCTTCCGGTTTCATGGCGGAACCCGCTTTGAACTTGTAGTCTATTACGCGGAGGGCGCCGGAGATCCGGTTCCGATCGAGCCGATCGATGCGACCACGGATCTTCAACGATCCTTCGTCGAGGATGCCGGGAACCATTCCTTCTCCATCCACTTCAAAGGCAATAGGCTGGTACGGATGCTCGGCCTGTTCTATTTCATCCGCCTTCACCGCCGCAGTCACCAACGTCACGATCAGTTCTTTCGCCAATTCCCATAAGAGATAGTGGCCTGTCTGATGCTGTGACTCCAAGTCCGCCGCCGCCTGTTCCACCGACGCGCGGATCGTCTGATTGACGTTGTCCGCCGCTGGTACGGTCGGCCATCCGGCCTGCACGAGCCGTTCATAGCAACGACGTAACGCCGCGTGGCAGAGCGTACCGACCAATGCGGCGTCCGTTTCCTGCCCCATTGGAACACGGCTCGGTTCGAGGCGCAGCACATCAGCGGCAAAATATTGAAAAGGACAATGGGCATACCGTTCAAGCGGTGTAGGGGCGAGACCCCGTTCGATGACCCTCGCCCAATGAGACTCGACCGCCCCTGTTATTCCATCGAAGAGCGTCAGCATTGAGCCGTCCTCTTCAATTCGACCGAGCGCCGATGCCGCATGGCGGAACGTATCCGCATCACGCCCGAGTGCCAGCATGAGATCTGTCGGGTCTTGTCCATTGATCGCCAACCACTGAGTCAGTTCAGTCGGCGATAGGAACAGTTTGATCGTCGGCCGATGCAAGGTCCGATCCGTCAAGCGACGAGGCACCACATCTATCGACTGTTCGTCATGGCTGAACCGACGACAGGCTTCTCCAAGATAAGGAGAGACGGCCAGCATGCGCCCCGATTCATCGGCCCGTTGATAGAACAGATACAAGCGCTGAGAGGCAGCCTGACAGCACAGGTGAAAGAGCAACGTCTCTTCTTCATAGGCAATCAACTTCTCGTCGATTTTAAATCCGAGCGTGGCGTCGAGCACCAGCCGATGGCAATCCCGCAGAAACGCGTCCTCTCTGATATAACGCGGAAATACTTTCTCGTTCAGACCGAGGACGAACAGAGCTCTGAACGGTACCCCGCGAGCCGCCATGACGTCGCACACCATGACTCCTTGAGATGAGCCATTGTGGAAAGGCTTCGTCGTCCGTTCGAAGGCATGCGTCAGTAATTCGACGAATTCAGCCCACGTCATCTCCTCATTGAGCGGCTCCAATTCCGAGAGGGTCATCCAAATTCGGTCGATGGCGTCCCATGTCGCCGCTTGGGGGGCGAGCTGAACTTCCTCGGCAATCGATGTCGCCGCATTGGGCCGGCGCAGACGCCGATCAATGAGTGCTCGACAAGCTGCGGCCATCCGGCCGATCATGCCTCGCGAGGGAAGGGCCGAACAGTCTTGCATAAGTTGTGAAACCACCTGCCACAGTAAATTGACGACCTCCGGCGCAATGACCGAGGAGCCGATGAGACCCTCATCGCCATTGAGAATCACTGCAGCTTGGCTCGCCTGCTCCAATCGTTTCCACTCCTCGGCTCCATGCATGATGTGCAAGGTTTGGGCAAGTACCCTCCACTGTTCAGGTCGGTATGACTCCGACCGCTCGTCATACAAATCGGTGACGTAGAGCGGAGACGTCACCACATCGAGAACCGACGCGCGATACAAATCGTTCAACGGCAAGGACGCCAGCTGCAGGACGAGTTTACAGATCGGTTCTTGGATCAACGGCCGTGACGCGGTCGTACAAAAGGGAATGCGATGGCGATCGAAGATCGACTGAAGATACAAGCCATAGGGATCGAGCGTGCGGGCGATGACGCCGATCTCGCCGAATCGATAGCCGTGTGTTTCGACCAGATCGAGAATCGTGCGGCAAGTTGTCGCCAAGTCTTCTTCCGCCCCGATCACACTCCGTATGGAGAGTTGGACCGAAGGTGAGGCCGCACCGGATGATTCCTGTTTCAATCGGATCATCGCCCCGTCCGACTTCACCAGAGGCCGGATATATCGATCGAAAAAGCGCCTCGCGAATCCACAGGCCGGATCATCCTCAAGCGGGAAAAAGAGCGTCGTCTCCTTCACTCGGCTGACGGTTTCAAAGAGAGACAGCTGCACCTGCGTCAGGTCATAGAACCCGTAATACAATACTTCGCTCAACGGCTGGAGAAACGAGGCCGTCTGGGCGAACGGGATGAGCGCCTCAGCCAGATCGTCCGACGTCCCGACCCGGAGCGCCTTGCCCGCTTCCTTGACTGCCGCATAGAGTGAAATGAGCGCACCGAGCCACTCCTTATCGTCTTCCTCGAAATAACCTTCACGGAGTCCTTGCAGTGCTCGCGCTGGATCGACATCGGCATCCTTCAAGTCGTGAATGGTCGCCCAGAGTGCGCCCCATGTCCCGGAGGAGTGCCCGATTCGTTGTAAGGGAGCCTGATTGGTGAGTTTGTTGCGGACAATATGACGAACCAATTGTTCAAAAAACAGCTCGTCAACGATCCGCGGCAACGGATGAACAGCGGTGACCTCTCCAGCCAGCCGCAGGGCCAATTGATGAAAGGTCAATACGTGGAGGTTCAGGAGCGACAGCCGGTGTTCAACGGCGAACAAGACGCGAAGGCGATCGGCTAACAGCTTGGAGGGAACGAAGATCGCAATAGGCGCAAGCGGATCAGTTGCCTTGACACACGTGATGTGCTCAACCAGAGCAGATTCCAGATCAGGATGAAACCGGCCGGTGACGACCCGCAACATGGCGGGTATTCTACTCTACCCGGTCTCGGGGCCCAAGAGCTCTCCATTGCAGTCGACACAGGCCCAATCCCCGTCGATGAAGGACATGGGGTCTCCGCAGATCGGGCAATCGGGTGCAGGCCCCTTGTCAAGAAGTGGAAGATCCGGGAGCTCGATATCGTCTTCTTCCATGGTCTTCCTATCCTTCTCGTTGTTTGATCTTCAATTGAATGGCTTTTTCCGCGCTCTCTCGACTCGGCACTCCGACAAACGTCAACCGCCCGTCGATGATGGTTGCAGGCACGGCACGGACAGAATGTCGATCGGCCAGTTCCTGGCCGTCTTTCGTCGTAATATCAACTTCCCGATAGGAGAAGCTGTATTTAACCCTCAGCTGCTTCCACAGGCTCTTAGCCGACGGACAGGCTCCACAACTGGGCGACACAAGCAAGGTGATGTTCGGCATCGTCGGACTACAAGAATAATAAGTTAAGGTTCAGGAGAAGGATAAACGCTCATTCCGGCTTTGCCGTCTGTTTCCAAAACTCAGCTTAAACCCTGAACCTCAGCCTTCTTAGTCGGATCTTAGCACCCGGTGAAAAGTCCGTGCAAGAAGCGTCTCCCCTAGCGACACGCCGATGGATTGGATCGAGAGAGAATGTTATCTCCCTGCCGGCCATCCGTTGGACGAATTTTCCGTGCCATTGATGATGGGAGGAGAGCCGGCTGGATTTCCAGCTGGGTTTCCCGGCGGGGCGACGATGTTCCCGGCACTATTAGCATAATAGGGAGGGTGCGATCGCGGGATGGTACTTCCTGACTCCCTCGTATTCTGAGCCAGAGCGTTGAGAGTTTCCTTCGGTACGCAACCCATACATCCCATCAGCATTACACAACAGAGGAAGCCGTATAATCGTCCGCAGCTGCACGTTGACAAGGAGTCCATAAGATCACCTCCAACTGCTTCATCACGATTAAATCTTCCCAACCGGGTCGAGCCCTGGTTTCAGCGTCCTTTCACCAGGCTTCCATCCAGAGAGACCGACTTCGATTCCCCGATATCTTTCTTGGCATCAGGAATGCCTCACACATAGCCACGTCGGCCGTTATTCTTGAGGTGGTGACATCTCTTCAGATGGACGCGTCGGATGCCGCTCCTCTTCGGTCTTTGCCTCCGGATCAATGGCCATCTTGGGATCAATAACAGGCGGCGTGACAACAGAATCCGGGTGAGGAACCGTCTCGGGCTGTTTCACCATTCCCGGATCTCGCGTGCTTGGAGGATTATCAGGAACTGATTTCTCGGTGGACGGATCTTGTGGCATGGTCGACGGAGGTGATCCGGGCGCAGGAGTAATATCCGCCGCCAGCACAGGCGACACACATGCGGTTAGGAGTACAATGAAAAGCCATCGGCTCATGACTTCACGATATCGGACGGCACGCATCTCTGCCTACTCGGAGATCCCCCTGGTTGAATGGATTTGAGGTTCTCCATGAAACACGCACCCGTCAGCAGCTATACGCGTTCCGCCTTACCCACAATCCGATGGATTCTCATGCCCTTGTCGCTTGTTTGTTTTCTGCTGACCAGCCTGACGAATGAGCCGGCCGCAACCGCAGCTCAAAACCGGCCATCCCAACTCCGTATTCTGACCTACAACCTGCTGCACGATGGCCCATGGTCGGGGGTCTTCGAGAACGGCACCCATCTTGAAGAACGGCTCGACATGACCATTCAAGAATTACGGCGTTTACAGCCTGATGTCATAGCCCTTCAAGAAGCTTCCGTCAGTCGGACACACGGCAACGTGCCCCAGCGGATTGCCGATGCGCTCGGCTATCATATGGTGTTCACCTCCGCGACCGAGCGTATCTTCGGCATCGACCTCTTGGATCGGCTGATCATCTGGGTCTTGGGGTTCAAAGAGGGGCCGGCCATCTTAAGCCGGTACCCGATCATCGCCTCGGAAGTCTACGACCTGCCTCGCTGCCGATATCGGCTCGATCCTCGCATTCTGCTTCGTGTCGAGATCGACATACCCGACGGGCCGGTCCAGGTCTTTTCCGCCCATACCTCGAAAGGCGACGAATGCCAACTCCAGCGAGTCGGGGAAGTGTTCCAAGCTCATCGAGGAACAGGACAAGCCTTTTTGATGGGCGACTTGAATACCGGTGAGCAATCTTCGGTCCTCACCGGGTGGCAGAAGGAACCTGGATTCACCGATGTCTTCCGGGTCGCCAATCCAGGAGTATCCGGAGGAACTGTTTGGCAGGACATCCATGTCGAACGGTCCACTGCCGATCGACGGGTTGATTTTATTTTCTTGTTGGATGGAAGGAACAAGAGGCGTCCGATCGTGCGTTCAAGCCGCCTGGCATTTGACCGCCCCGGTCGTCTTCCGAGCGGCGCCGCGTTGTGGCCGTCCGACCATCGCGGCGTGATTGCAGATATTGAGTTGACACCTGTCGAGGGGCCACGGATGAGCCAGCGACCCGACTAGCATCTTCCTCCATACCGAGCTTCGCTTGAGCCGGTGGTTCTTCCTCGCCTTATCGTAACCGATGACACAGGAAAGCCCCTTCGTAGTGGCGTGGCTCTTCTAATACCAAACACCTCACGCTCTACGACGCCGCAACCGAAAGCCTGCCGCTCCGAGACAGCGTGAAATGCTTTGCGGCAAGGACTGGACAGGACGCCCGGCGCAACACGGCTTCAGCCACGCTGCCCTTCACGAGATGGGAGAGCCCGCGGCGGCCGTGTGTTCCCATGACGACGAGGTCGCAGTCGGAGTCGTCAATAAAGTCAAGAATGGAATCGGCCGGCAGGCCGCCACGAATCATCGCACGCACCGAGACCCCCTGCGACTGCACCTCGTCCGCCACGAGCTTGAGCCGGGTGGCACTCTGTTGCCGGTTCTGTTCCGCTGTGTGTCCGAACGTCAAATCGCTTCCGTAGGAGAGCGGCTCCAAGCTATGCAGGAGCGTCAGGAACGCGCCAAAGTCCTTGGCAATCTGAACGCCATATTTCAAGGCATCCAGCGAACAGTCGGAGAAATCAATCGGGACGGCGATCTGCTTGAAATGAATCGGTTTCGGTGCACCGTGCCCCTCCACCTCCCCAAGTTTTCTGATCGCCAACACGGGACAGGGAGCCATGGTCAGGACTCGTTCCGTCGTACTGCCCAGAAGAACATGTTGAAGTCCGGTTCTTCCATGAGTGCCCAGCACAATCAGATCTGCACGGGCCTCCTCGGCCGTTTCGCAAATGATTGTATCCGGAATACCGGTCCGCTGCTGATACTTCACGCGACCCGCCGGTTGCCCCAACCGTCGAACGACATCATCCAATCGCTCGTGTGTCTCGCTCGGATCCTGGACGGTTGTGACATATGCGCCCTCGTAGATTTCCGGCACGTGCAGGATCGTCACTCCGGCCTCATAGGCCTTGGCGAGAAACGCCACATATTCTTCGGCATGATGTGCGCACGAGGAAAAGTCGGTCGCGAAGAGGATTCGCTGGATCAAGGACTGTTCATCTCCCATGGATCACCCTTCCATTGCACACGCCTGTGTGCACCTGGTTTTATGGTTCAGGCGATCGCGCCTCCTCCTCTCGATCCGCCCCCTCTGGACCTTACTGAGACTGTACCCTGCCTTCCTCAGGCACGACGCAGAGTCGTCGTCACAGCGGGACGGAATGGGGTATTATCGTTGACAGCCGGGGCGGCGTTTTCCCGTACTGACCCGGATATTTAGGGCAGCGTTCGCACCACACGAGCCGGATTGCCGACCACGACGGTGTCCGGCGGCACGTCACGCACAACCACCGCTCCCGCTCCCACCACGCTACGAGCCCCAATAGTGACCCCGGGCAGCACCACGGCTCCCCCGCCGATCCAAACGTCGTTGCCGATCCGAATCGGCTTCGCAGACTCCAGGCCGGATCGACGAACAACTGGATCGAGCGGATGTTGCGCTGTATAAAGCTGGACCGCGGGACCGATCTGCACGTCCTGTCCGATCTCGATCGACGCGCAATCGAGAAAGACGCAGTGATAATTGATGAAGACATTGCGCCCGAGACGAATATTGTAGCCGTAATCACATGTGAAGCGCGGCATGATGGTCGTTCCGTCGCCGACCGCCCCCATGAACTCGCGCAATAGAGAAATGAGGAGATTTGGATCGCCGTCTGAGAGTGCATTGTATCGGGCTAGTCTTGTTTGCACGTGGCGGCGGTCCGCCACCAGCTCCTTATCCGCCGACCGGTAAAGTTCCCCTGCCAGCATTTTGTCTTTTTCGCTCTGAGCGGCCATAGAAGATGTCTTATCAGTGGATGACTTGACCGAACCGCCGCGCCGCCGTCTTCGGCGACGCGGCACCACTCAATGGGCGACCTGTCCAAAACGGCCGCGATTAAAATCGTCGATGGCCTGGCGGATTTCCGACTCGCTGTTCATGACGAAGGGACCTTGGCCGACAACCGGCTCTTTGATCGGTTCACCCGTCAGGACCAGGAATATACTGTCGCGATCAGCATGAATTTTGACCTGCGAGCCGGCGCGCTCGAAGCGGATGACCTCCGCCTCCTCTGCCTGTTCGCTGCCATTGACCGTCACTTTGCCGGACAGCGCCGCAAGCATCGCGGTATGGCCTTCAGGCAGGTCAAAGGTGACGTCGGCGTCACGGTGGAGCCGCACATCCCAGACATTCACCGGGCTGAATGTGCGCGCCGGGCCGCTCGTGCCTGCGAAATTACCTGCGATGACGCGCACGCGACCATAGTTCTGGCCGAGATCGACAACCGGAATGTCAGCCTTGGTAATCGACTGGTAGCCCGGAGGCGTCATTTTATCCCTTGCCGGCAAGTTCACCCACAACTGGACCATCCGGAATGGACCACCGGTCTTGGTGAAGGCCTGGGAATGAAACTCCTCGTGAATAATGCCGCCTGCGGCCGTCATCCACTGCACATCGCCGGGGCCGATCGTGCCGCCTGCACCAGTCGAGTCACGATGTGAGACCTCACCGTCATACACGATGGTGACGGTTTCAAAACCGCGATGGGGATGCTGCCCGACACCGCGCGGTCTGTCCGCCGGTTCAAAAACGTGAGGCCCGGCATAGTCAAAAAGCAAGAACGGGCTGATAGCCTGTGCATCACCGCCATAGAAGAAGAGTGAGCGGACGGGAAAGCCGTCACCGACCCAGTGGCCGCCATCGGCACGCATGACCTGTGCGATTTTCTTCATGTTCATACCTCCAGTTTTACACACCTGAATGAAAGCGCGCCATAAGAGAATTCTCCGACGCGCCTGTGTAAAATACTAAGCACGGTACACACACTTCTCAAGTACGGTCTCCGAGGATACTGCCATGACCAAACAAGTCGGTTGTCCGACTGAGATCACGCTCGACGTGATCTCGGGCCGTTGGAAGGTAATGGTCATTTTTTGGCTGCTTCAAGAAAAGCGACGGTTCAATCAGCTCCAACGTGACCTGTCCGGCATCACACATCGGACGCTGGCCAAGCAACTCAAGGAGATGGAGGCCGACGGCTTGGTGGAGCGAGAAGACTTCGGCGAGATCCCGCCCCGCGTGGAGTATCGGCTGACCGCGCTCGGGCGATCGCTGGAGCCGGTGCTGGCGGCGATGCACGAATGGGCGCTACAGCACGGTACCGAGATCCGTCGTTCGACGAACGACGGCGAAAGTGTCAGAGAGTGAGAGGATAGAGACTATGATGGTCAAGATATCAAAGCCTGGCCCATACCCGACCTAACCTGATAAGCGGCTATCTACACGCCAAAAAATTAAATCTTGACGTAGAGCGCGCGGTTTCATGTTATAACCAGTTGTAACCATCGGCTACCGATGAAATTGATCGCTCAGTTCGTTTTGCACAACGACATATTGGATATTAGTTCCTTGACGACTACCAAATGTTGCGTTAGACTCCCGCCCGCAATGCCGACCGTTTCCCGATCAACCAAACCCAAAGCCATGTTTCGAGACCCGGCGTTCATGGGAAACCGTAGGGTGCCGATCCATCGATGGGTGCCATGGATAGCTGGGTTTAGTGGACAATTCATTCAAGATGCTTTCCGAGAGTTCCTCCCGAAGCAAAGCAAACTACGCCGCCCTCTAGTCCTAGATCCGTTTGCCGGTGTAGGCACAACTCTTGTCGAAGCACTTCTTCACGGGTATGACACCGTCGGCTTCGAGATCAATCCCTATGCATCACTTGCAGCGCGTGTCAAACTCTCTGCTACTGAACTTGCTCCCGCTAAAATAGCCGAGCTGATACAGGCCATTCGCCAAGAATCTCAGCTATGGAAGGATCATCACCCGAACCTTACGCGCTATCGACCGACCGAATTCGTTTCACGAATCCCTTTCTTTTCTGAACGAATAGAGCCGCAAATTCTGAATATCCTTCGGCTTCTCGATACGTACCCTCACAGAGAGGTAGCCGACCTTGGCAGAATTGCGCTTGGTGCCGTGCTGGTTGGAGTTTCCAACTATAGTTATGAACCAAGCCTATCCTCACGGCCGGGAGCAGGCAAGCCTCTATTAGAGGACGCTGATGTTGCATCCATAGTGAACGAAAAACTGGAAGAGATCCTCGCTGATGTGCGGTGGTTACATGTCCATCAAAGGGACATCGGCAACGAGAGACGGGAGATTTACACAAAGAACTTTCTCGCAGTCAATGGCGAACTGCCCAGTGGATCGGTGGATTTAATGATCACCTCTCCGCCGTACATGAATAATTACCACTATATTCGCAACACGAGGCCTCATTTGTTTTGGCTCTCTTTCGTAACATCACCCAGAGAGCTGCATCGTCTTGAAGAAGATAATTTCGGCAAGTTCTGGCAAACAGTGCGCAACGCCGATCCTATTTCACTCGCTTGTGAGCACCATGGTCTGAAAACTCTCATCGCAGAACTTCGCGAGATACGAACCGATGCCGGAGCCTATGGTGGAGAGGGATGGGCTAACTACGTCACCACATATTTTAACGACTGCAATCGGTTCGCGCAGATCCTTCGAAGAGTACTGAGAAGAGGCGGCGCGGGAGTCGTCGTGATCGGCAATTCTATTATCCAGGGGCTCAACATCGCCACGGATCGGATTCTTGCGGATATTGCAGAGACAAATGGGTTACGTCTTGAACGTATTGTCCCTCTCCGAAAAAAGCGCGTAGGAGCAAGCATTACGAAATCGTCGGTGAGACGCGGCCTGCAAAGCTTGGGATCACTCTATGAAAGTGCGGTCATCCTCAGGAAGCGTTAGGATTCCGCAACGGAAAGTCCTTATCCCATTTGCTCACTCGAATACCCGGGCGCCCTTTCCCGGGTACGTGACTACCGAAACCGCTTAAGTTCCATAACGGCTTATAGTTGGTTATCAAGGCATCCTCGGCAGCTCTCACAAACCAATCACTTTCTATCGTCAAAAATCGACACGTAATCTCTTCTAGCGATACGTTGCTCCTGCCGGCTATTTTTTTTGCATGTTCCGCCAGACGCCTCCTGAGAGTAGTATGCAAAGCTTTTCCGGCATAGATAAGTTTCCCTTTCCAGTAAAGAACATACACTCCTTTGAGCTGCGGAGCTACGCTTTCACTCAGCTTCAGCTCCGGTGATGCCTCCAGCTTTTCAACAACCTGCATACGTATGGCACGATCAATCTCAAAAACGAAGTGGTGGGAGTCGTGTGGCACGCGTGCGTTTTAACACCACGTCATCTTGAGGTCAACTTACACGTGCATTTAGTGACTCAATGTCGCCGCCTTCAAGGTTGTCAACGTGGACGTCAAAAACTAGGGCGCTTGCCAAACCGATCCAGGCGCCGTTGCGTCACAGGCTCCTTGCGCAAACATTCGGCAAATCGCGTCGGCCTCGCAGCAACCCTCGTTCGATAAGGACACAGCCAAACACCGCCCCAAATCTTACACTTGGGCGTTGTTTGCACCATGAAAGCGGAAAGCCGCGCGCGGCGAAATTGGTCACGCTACCGCTTGCTCTCACCCTTGCTGCGATGTTTTACTCTGGGAAGGAGCAAGATGTCTCATTGCAGGCTTAGATAGCCGTCGAATCCACGAAGGAGGTTGCCATGCGAACGCAAAGAGAACAACTGGCAGGGGCTCTCGGACTCGCCTTCCTGCTATCGATTGTGATGACCCCCTTGTTCTCGATACTGCCGCAAGCCTCGGTCGCTTATGCAGCCGAGAAAGAGGAGCTGATCGACCTTAACAGCGCCACAGCCGATCAACTCAAGACGTTAAAAGGTGTCGGTGACGTCACCGCGGGAAAAATCATCACGGGGCGTCCGTACGCGAAGAAGGACGAGTTGGTCCAGAAGAAGATCATGCCCCGCGCGACCTACGAGCAGATCAAATACAAGATCATCGCGAAACAGAAGTAGCCCGAAGAACTCATCGGCAGCCCACTGCGCGCCGCGAAAAGATAGGAGAGGCAGCCAGACAGCCTCTTGCGCTCACCAAATGTGCACGCAAGGTTGATCAGAGTTTACATCATGGGCGGAATAATAACGGGTCAGAGTCCGGACATCAAAGCCTGACCGTCTCTTCTTGAACATAGACAAGTGAAAGAGAAAAAGGAATGCTACGGCGACACACGGTCGATCGAATGGGCGTGGATCAAAGGTTTTCCCTCCGGATTGCTCTGGTCGGCCATCACCACTCCACGGATGCGGAGATGTTCGTTCTGCACAACCGGCTTCGTTCTGTTCGGCAGACATGCCCCGGTCGTGCTGATTCCGATAGCGCCCGATTTATCCTGAAGCGCAAATATTTGGCTGTCGTAGACGTTGGCGCCTCCACAGCTTCGCGTACCACGATGAACCGGTAAGGTGCTCACGGCCCTTGCATGTCCTTCGACCGTCACGACCTTGGCCTGATAGTCGGCGGGATGCTTTAAAATCTTGCTGATGGGCAGGCCATCGTCGGCTGATGCTACCGACACCAGTCCGAGCCCAAGACATAAATACAGCATGCGGTGAAGCAAGGGACGCATTACGTAATCTCCCACCATGGACTCGTAGAGCATACCTGGGATGAGACAATCAAGGCTAGTGGCAAATCTGAAGTCATGCGCAGAAGTCGTGGATCGATTAAAGCTCAAGAGCCAACCATACACGGCCCATTTATCAAAAGTCACCTGTCACACTGACGGCGAGCTATTCGCGAGTCTCCAGCGGTTCCGCTGGACAATGGCATGGGACCATGGGGGGCCAACAGCCGCGGATGGCGCGCCATGCGCACGCAGCATAGCGGGAGAGACTTTCAGTATAATGGTCAGCTAGTCGAATTACCCTGGTCGGCAGAACCATCAGGAGCGACGCTGATTTATCGCTGGTGAACGAAGGGATTGGAGGGCGAAGATCGTAACGAGACGATGGGAACGTGGGTTTATACCATACTCATGACGAGTCTAATTCATCTGACTGCTATTGCACCGGTCTGGGCGGTCCTAGGTCAGGCAAAGGCATCCATTGAAAAGGACCGCGCCGCCATAGGCGGACAGGTGCAAAGCAAACTTGCTCAGGGATATTCGGTTGAAACCATCACGGTTGCCGGGATGAGTATCAAGGAATATGTCTCATCGGACGGTACCGTCTTCGCGGTCGCCTGGAGAGGGACCGGGGCTCCGAATCTCCGCCTCCTCCTCGGCGCATATTTTGATGAGTATTTGGACGCACTCACGGAGCTGCAGAATAAGAAACCTCGAATTCGAAGACCTCTGATGTTGAAAACCGCCGATTTGGTCGTTGAGCGAAGCGGACACGCAAGAAATATGTGGGGGCGGGCCTTTATCCCATCTCGTTTACCGGCTATGGTGTCGCCGAAGGACATTCAATAATGCCGTATCGCGCGTTCCTTATCGTCGGTCTATGGTTTGTGAGCGCATGTGGCTCCGGTGGCAGCGGAAACGGAGTCGTCGGTCCGCCGCCGCCCAATGTTCTGACGGTGACGGTTGGGGGCTCGAGCGTCTGTACGAATGTCGATGAAGTATGCACTCAAGTAACCATCTGTCGCCCAGGCACCTCCGTTTGTCAAACGATCTCCGACATCTTGGTTGATACAGGTTCCATCGGCGTTCGTATCTTCGGCTCGGTACTCTCAATCCCGCTACAACAAGAAATCGAATCGCCGGGACACCTCGTCGGCGAGTGCGTGTCGTTTGTCGATGGCAGCGCTCTTTGGGGCGCAGTTCAACTTGCGGATGTGGTGCTGGCCGGCGAGCCTGCCGTAACCGTCCCCATTCATGTTATTGCTCCCACCTTTGCCGGGCAGTCCTCCTCCCAAAATCCGTGTAACAGTGTGGTCGACTCCGATCCGCTCATGGCAGGTTTCAACGGCATTCTCGGTATCGGGCTGTTCACGCACGATTGCGGCACTATCTGTGAAATCAACGACAACAATAACCTGTATTTTTCCTGTGTCGCTTCTACATGCGGAAGTATCGTGGCACCTCTGTCCACTCAAGTACAGAACCCGGTGTGGCTGCTTCCATCCGATAAGAATGGCATAGTCCTGACTCTGCCGAATGTGCCCGCGATGGGCGCTCCGGCACTCTCCGGTTCCGTCACTTTCGGGATCGGCACAGCACCGAATAATTCCCCGCCGCCCGGCATCTCGACCTTTTCAACTGATCAAAACGGATTTCTCACTATGATCTACAACGGCACAACCTTCGCGCAGAGCTTTATTGACACCGGGTCTAATGGCTATTTTTTCCCTGATTCGACCCTTCCGGTTTGCCCCATGCCGTTACAAGATTTTTTCTGTCCCCCTGCGGCAGCCAACTTGTCGGCCACGCTTCTTGGTGTTAATGGTCGTCAAGCGGCCGTCTCATTTCAGGTTGCGAATACGGCTACCCTCATACACACGGGCAACGCTGTCTTCAATAATTTAGGCGGACCGTCTTCTACCTTCGACTGGGGATTGCCTTTCTTTCTTGGGCGTGTCGTTGTTGTCGGGATCGAAGGACAGCTCTCAACCCTCGGAACGGGCCCACTTTATGCCTTTTGACCGAGTTGAAATCTCTTGTTGAGAATTGCCCCCGAACAGACTCGAGTCACACGCCATCTGACGGGGCCCACTATGCCAATGCTGCCATACGGGTTCCTGCTCCTCACGCAGTCTGAGCCCACTTGAGCGTATTCCGGTCTCGTGCTTAACCGGAAAACAGGGACGTGCTGTATCTTCTTGACCGGAGCCTTCGAGATAGACAATCCCCTTAGATTTCACTACGGGCCGTCTGACAGAGAGCCGTCAATGATGCAATCGTCTCCGTACAGCTTTCCACCCGAGT
Organism: Nitrospira sp.; assembly: GCA_024998685.1. GTDB lineage: Bacteria > Nitrospirota > Nitrospiria > Nitrospirales > Nitrospiraceae > Nitrospira_D. The sequence continues at coordinate 2,491 of JACOEH010000048.1, read as the reverse complement.
GATTTCCCTCATAATATAGATAACGTTTCCCTGTGTTACCATGAGAGAGGTACTTAACCCGCATTATTCATGAACGCTTCTGCTGCAATCGCGGATTCGCTGCTGCGACGAGCCTTCGGCGGGCAGGCTCGCCCCTCGCAACCTCGACATACTGTTTCAAGTATGCCTCGGTTCCTAGGGGCTCCGCGTGCCCGTCTCGCTACGCGACTGCGCGATTTCGCCACGAACCGTCATGAATAATGCGAGTTAAGAGTAAAAGGCTTACTCAGGACCTCGAATCAAAGGATTGTTGGTCCCAAGGGGGAAAACGTCGAGCTAACAATCACCCAGCAGTTATCGATCTTCTTTGCGAGATGATAAAAGCGAAGATATCCCACCTCAAAGCGACTGTATGCTCAAGAAGGAGAACTTTAGCGGCCGTTGAATTAGTTCGGAGCAGCGGTCTCGTCAAGGATTCTCTGAGGTGAGGAGGCCGAGCATAGGAGTCAGAATACGTGAACCAGCTTGTCCTCATTGCTCTGCGCAGGCCATACACCTTCGTAGTGATGTCGATCCTCATCGTGCTCTTCGGAGGGCTGACGATCCAGCACATGCCGACCGATGTCTTCCCGAATATCACCATTCCCGTCACCTCCGTTGTCTGGACCTACGCCGGGTTGCTGCCGCAGCAGGTGGAAGGGCGCATCACGTATATGTTCGAGCGTTCTTTGACCTCGACGGTCGAGGGCATCAAATACATCCATAGCCATTCATACTTCGGCAGCAGCATCATTAACATTTCTCTCCAAGATGGAGTCGACGTAGGCCGGGCCGAAGCGGATATCGTGGCCATTGCACAGACCGTCGTCAAGGCTCTGCCGCCCGATATTTCTCCGCCCAAGATCATGCGCCTGTCGCCATCCTCAATCCCCGTAGCCATGCTCGAAATCAGCTCCGACGAGATGACACCAGCGGAGCTCTATAATCTCACCTACAGACGAATCCGCCCCCTGATGGTCACGGTACCGGGGATCGTCCTCCCACATCCATACGGGGGGCAGGTCATGGTCAACCTCGATCAGCAGAAATTGCTCGCTCGCCATCTCACGCCGGTGGACATTCACGATGTCCTCATGAAGCAATATCTCGTACGGCCGTCCGGCGACATCAAAATCGGGCCGACCGACTGGATCGTCATGACAAACGCATCCCCGTTGAAAATTGAAGATTTCACCGATATGCCGATCAAGCGGGAAGGCAATGCGTTCGTCTACTTGCGCGATGTCGCTACGGTGCAGCTCATGGGCCGGGTCCAACAGAACATCGTGCTGAAGGGGGGCAAACAGATCGTCATCCTCGTCGCAATGAAGAGCACGGAGGCCTCGACCCTCGACGTGGTCGATGGGATCAAGAACATGATCCCGCTCGCCGAACAAGTCTCCCCGAAAGGCGTGAAGATCCGGCTTCTCGACGACGCCTCGACCTTCGTGAAAGATTCGATCTCCGATGTCGTCCATGAAATGGCGGTCGCCGGCGTGCTGGTCGGCCTCATCGTCCTGTTGTTGCTCGGCTCTTGGCGGGCCACCGTCATCGTCTGGGTCTCGATCCCGCTGTCCATCCTGACCGCCATCATCGGCCTCCATTGGCTCGGAGAGACGATCAACGTCATGACCCTGGGCGGGTTGGCGCTGGCCGTCGGCATTCTGGTCGATGACGCGACCGTGATGATCGAGAATATCGACCGCCATCTCGAAATGGGCAAAGAACTGGAGCAGGCCATCATCGACGCCGCCAATCAAATCGTCGTGCCGACGCTCGTCGCCACGCTGTGCATCGCGATTGTCTGGTTCCCGCTCTTCGTGCTCAGCGGCGTGTCGGGTTATCTGTTCAGGCCTATGGCGGAAGCGGTCATCATCGCGATGCTCGCCTCCTTCATCCTGTCGCGCACCCTGGTGCCGACCATGGCGAAATATATAATGAAAAATCATCATGAGCATGATCACCAAACGCCGCGGAGGCCTCAGCATCCTAGGCAGGCTCGGCCTGAACGATTGGGAAACTTCTTCGTTCGCTTTCAACAGGGATTCCAGCAACGCTTCGATCAGCTTCTCGACCGATACGGTGCGCTTCTAGAACAGTCGATTGCCCATCGTCGCGCCGTGATCACTCTTTCTCTGGTGGTCGCGCTGTGTTCGATGGGCCTCTATGTTTTCCTCGGGCGCGATTATTTCCCCGAGATCCGGTCTGGCGTCATTCAAATGCATATGCGAGCGCCGCTCGGCACGCGCATCGAGATGTCCGCACGTATCGCCACGCTGGTCTCCAACAGCATCGAGGAGTTACTGCCCGATCAAGTCGAAAACATCGTCAGTAATTGCGGCCTGCCGGTCGGAGCGCATAACCTCGCCTTCATTCCGACGCCGACGATCGGCCCTCAGGATTGCGACCTGACGATCCTCTTACTGATTGGTTCACTAAATAGTGCGTGGTGTGCTATTCTGCTGGCATGCTC
>JACOEH010000101.1 GCA_024998685.1 Nitrospira sp. | reverse complement strand
GGGGTGAAGATCCTCCCGTCACTAGGGCTCCTCCTGGTGACGGGCGGTCTTTTTTTGGTCGGATGGTTTGCCTACCTTTGGTTTAAGCCTGCTCCTGCGCCCTACAACTATCAATTGATTGATGAAGGTAACGTCGATAAGTTTCACAACCTCGCGTTGCAAGCTTGGCCCTATTTAAAAATCAGTAAATACGAACTTCGTGTTCAATCGATTGATAAGCCAATTGCTGTAGCTTACTTGGCGGATAAAGGGGACGGGAAGTCCATCCTATTACAGTGGGAGAACCTCATTTCTGAACCCGTCGGATCGATGGGAACCGATCTGTTGGAGCTTACAACAATCGCGACGGATATCACGAAGCACGTGCCGAAAGAAGCGATAATCATGGCCTGGTGGGATACCTCTCGACAGCTTGGTCTCCTGGCGGAACGGGATATGCTGTTTACCTCTCACCTTGGGCAACCGCTCATTGCACCATCTTACTGGAAAGATCGTGTCGATGCGATCGAGGAGTATGAACGTCGGTTTTGGGGGGCATCAGGATCCCCGGATGAAAACAGATTATTCCAACAGTTTGTCGATGCACTGTCTTCCGAGCCCAATACAGGGGCAATCATGCTCCGGAAATTAGTCGGTTCTCGTGAAGCCTATATCGTCGTGCACCCCGCAGATCTATATAAACTCGGACTTATGCGACCGGATCGTATAGATGTCGCATTTAAAGATTTTCCCTTGACCGGGAATGTCCATGGGCTTGTCGGTCAAGTCAAAGCGTGGATGAAGGAGAACGGATACGATACCTATAGCCTCCAATCGGTGTCCGAAAAAATGATACGGGGCTATTTTCTGAAAGAAAGCAAGAACGGGAAAACATTACTATCTCAAATGCTTCCGCTGATGAATTCAACCCCGGTTGATTTTGAAGCGATGCAGCTTGTCCATAAACACGGTGGCTACTGGGTGTACAAAGTTCCGGGGGCGTGAAAACCTGTCGAGATCCACCACCGTAGAACATCAGGCTAGCAGTCCGGAAATCTCTCATGGTAAACTGACTCGCGCGTACCGAGTTCTTGGAAAGATTCGTGCAGGTTCAGTGAAGATATGGCCATGACAATGATTAGGTGAGTTACTTCATTATCTATGGGAAAGGAGATGCCGTGAATCACCGCATTCTGTATGGACTGGCCGCTGCGGCGGTATTCTTCGTAACGGCTGGGGTCGCTTCAGCCGAAGGAACGTTCGAGGGCAGAAAGAAGTGTTTCAACTGCCATAAAAGTGAAGGGGAGTCTTGGGAAAAGACCCTCCATGCGAAGGCCATGGAATCGCTCAAGCCCAGCAGAGGCAAGAAGAAGGACGAGGCGATGGTCAAGGCCAAGCTGGACCCCAAGAAGGACTATACAAAAGACAAGGATTGCGTTGGATGCCACGTCGATGGGTTCGGTAAGGAAGGCGGGTACGTCATCGAAGAGCCGGAGAAATTTCTAACCGGTGTCGGTTGCGAGTCTTGTCATGGTGCCGGAAGCGATTATCGAAAGATCCATAGAAAAGCCGGTGAAGCGTTTGAAAAATCCAAGAAGACGATGGAGCGAGCCAATCTCGTCGAAGCAGGTCAGGATTTTGAGTTTGAAGAAAAGTGCAATGCCTGCCATCTCAATTATGAGGGATCACCGTGGAAAGGTGCGAAAAAGCCTTATACTCCGTTTACTCCGAAAGTCGATAAGAAATACGCATTTGACTTTGAAAAGTACGTGAGGAACGACAAGGCGATGCATGAGCACTTCAAGCTTGAAGGCACATTTACCGGTCCGCCCATTCCAAAGTTTCATGAAGAATTCCAGAAGACAGCCAAGCCGCCTGTGAAATCCGATAAGGATGGGGAAGAATAACGATGCCAAAGTTGGGAACATTAGCTGCCGGGGCAGCTCTTGGAATAGGACTGATCACCGTCGTGTTCGGCGGTGAGGCTGCCATTTCCAGGACCGAATTCTGCATAAGTTGTCATTCCGAAATCTATCCCTATGAGGAACTGAAAAAGTCTTCGCACTGGGGTGCACTTGGCATGGATCCCGGCTGTAAGGATTGCCATGTGCCTCAAGGCTTATCAAACTTTCACAAGGCCATTTATACACACGTCGTAGACGGAGTGCCGTTCCTGATCAAGGAATTCACCACTGACTATTCAACAGTGGAAAAATTCAATGAGCATCGACCAGAGGCTGCTTACCGCGCTCGAATGAAACTTAAAGAATGGGATAGCCTCACGTGCAGAGCCTGTCACAAGAACACGAAGCCGCCGGGAGCTTCGGCTAAAGCAGCACATGCCAAGATGCAGAGCGAAGGGGCAACGTGTATCGATTGCCATCAAAATCTTGTGCATAAAAAGGTGCCAGAAAACGATCTCAACGCGAGTCTTGCCCAGGGACACGCCGTGCTCAAGGAAGTCAAAAAGAAGAAAGGTGACGATGACGAAGAAGACTAGTATGTAACGGGAGCGTTCCCAGCCAGTTGAGCGTCAGGGCCGTATGTATTCGATGGAGTACGGTCCTGATGCTCAACAGAAGGAAAGTTGGCCAGCCGTTCGCCGTTTATCTTTTAGGTCCATCCAGCCGTGAAGAAGTATTTTCGGGTACCCCACTGAGAGCACGTCGGTTGAGTTTTTCCCGCCATCTTCCTGAGAGATAGATACAGTCGGCAAGACTTTGAGCGGCTTGCCGGTCATCTATTCGATGATGCATCACCTCGTTTGCTGCAGAGACCGTCCAGTTTGGATGATGGCGTTCGACGAGAACAAGTCTCGCGTAGACTTTGACATGACCTTCTTTGAGCACACGGAAATACCAGCCGGTTCGGCCTGTTTCCTGGACACGAAGCGCCAAATCTTTTATGAGCCAACGGCGTGCCAGCTTCCAACAGGGTTGCCGGGGCTGCGATACCTGGACCAACGATTCACCGATTTCAAAAATATCACCGATACAAACATCACTTTCCAGCAAACCTTCGGTGGTAAAGTTTTCTCCAAAACCTCCGGGCTGAATATTTATCGATCCTGGAGTTTGTGCCCAATAGGGATAGTGTTCGGCTGGATAGACATTCACGGCCTTTTCGGGACCGCCGTGGTTCTCAAGGTCCGCTTGCCCATCACCGTCAAGATTGGTCCGGCCTAGCCAAACGAATCCGGATCTCGGCTCCTTAAAAAACCCGGTCCTCCAGATCTGATCTACCGGGTCAGTTTCCTCGCTCGATCTAATAGTGCGTGGTTGCCCTACTTGAAGCGAGACTACTGCTGCGCTTACGTCGGATTTCAAGATGTGCTCCCAGGTTTAGCGAACATGGTCAGGATTATATCAAAAGCTGCCTACTGGGGATTGACAAGAAAATGATAGGATGTCTGTCACGAGATATTGGACTCGCTCTCCACGTATATGCTGAAGTTGTCCGTCCATTGCATGTATGTCGGTACAAAGGATGAATTCGAACTGGGATCTCATTGTTCAGGTGAGATGTTACGCGTGGTAAGGTTCTTTAGGCAGTGGATTCTTCCATGGATGTCGGCTTATTTGAGAGATCCGAATGATTTGGACCAGTTACGGAGGCGTTTCATCCCATAGAGAACAGGTCCTGCTCCTCCGATAGCAACCGCATCGACTAAACAGTACCAAGCGCCCACCCCACTGGGAGGATTCCCTTGTGGCCATCCCAGCAGGGGATCGATGGCAGCCCATTTCCATGCACCGACCGTGGTGCCGATCAGTTCCAGCCACGTCGTAATGAAAAAAGCAGCCAAATAGACCATCGGTGAGCGGCCGATGATCAGCCAGACTAAAAATATGGAGAACAACAATGCACCGACCCAATCTCCTCGATCCGGGTAACCACTGATTCCCCAAAGAGACCAGGTGCCCCATACTCCCACGACAAAAATGGCTATTTTCCCGGGATGACGGACAAACAGCCCGGATCGTGCCAGCGCCACGGCCGTCAGATATACCATTCCATGACCGGGTGGAACATAGGCGGGAACATTTTCAAACCGATAGGTGTAGCCCCCCATGTAAATAGAGGCAAAATGTTCGCCAATGGTCGCAAATAGGACGGCGATGACGACCTGAGCCTTCGTTTCACGATTCTCGCCAAGCAATAAGGCTCCGAGAAACATCCATGCGAACGCTCCAAGCAATTGTTGCCGCTCGACGCTTGCACTCATCTCCAACAAGGAACTGATTGCCACGCTGAAGAAGGTGAACGCGGCAATTCCGTAGTCCCGCATTCGATGAGTGTTGAACGGGCCCTCTTGAGGGAAATGCCGGAAGGCGATACGCCCGATGGTGTCGAACAGCGGTGAAGGAGGGGTAATGTTTGAAGGGGTCTCCATGGATCTAACAGAGGATATGATATAGGAGTCTATGTGTTGAAATCTCTGTAGAAACAGCAGAATCTCGAAGCCCAAGGCGCATAAGAGCCGTGACATCATACAGAACTATCGTCAGCCCGGGCAAGTTGTGGCGAGACGACCAGTGGAGAGTATGTTAGGGTTTCCGGTTTTGTAGCATATAATCTGTCCGGGTTTTGCTCCCGCTCAATCCAACCGATGCCAAATTTATTTGCACACAGTTGTACGAGGATTAACGATCGATCCGGTCGCTCGTACGGGTCGGGTCGCGACGGGTCTGGTAAGCCTCGCCAGGTTTAATCACACCTCTATCCGGCTGGCCTCAGGCATGCCACGATAATAGAGGGCAGATCGCGGCCATTTATGCGGTGCGGGAAGGCCATCACAAAGAACCCAACATTAGCGAGCATTATAACTGGAGCTAGTACCTGGCTGACAGCGCTTGACGAACCAAAGATAGTAAAGGCTATGAAAGGGTGAAATGAGGAGAATCTTGGAGGAAAAACAAGGATGCCGACCCGCCTGACCATTTTCATGGAGACGGACCGGCATCTTGCTAGAGACGCGTTGCTCTATGCGCCCAGTCTGGTGAAGACCGGGAGAACCGGAGCCCAAACCGGATTAACAAGCCGCTCACCCTTCTCTGTCCAGGACATCAACAATCCTGCGAAGCGCTGGTCCGGATCGTGGAGAATGTCCACCAACCGCTGCACTTCCCACAGAACGTCCTTGGATTCGATCTTGACGTCGACTGTCTGACCGGGCATGATCGGAGCTTCACTATCCATCGTCAAACCGGCCGGTGCAACCAGCTCGGCGGGATAGTTTGGATCGAGTTTAGTTGCTCCCATCTTGTTGGTAAACCGGATGCCAGCGGTCGTGAATTCACCGATGGTCACAGGCTCAGTCCCGTTATTGGTCGCATGAAGAGTCATGCGCAAGGCCCGGCCTGGGACGTCGTATTCAGCATGGGTGACTTCAACCACGAACGGGTTCGGCTTGATCGGCAACGGTTTAACCTTGGTTTCGCCGGCCTGAAGCGGTACGCTCACGGGATGGCGTGCATCTGCCGCCAGATACCCGACGGTCACGACGACCAGCACGAAGATCAAGACCGCAGTTCCCACTTTACGGTCGATGGGGTCAAGCAGCATCTCATCCCCATACGCTGCCAGCACCCGTGCACGGACCAGGTACATCGGTCGGATCATGAAGAAGCCGACCCAGAAGATGGCCACGGCCGCCCAGAACAGGTGCCACATGATACCGGTGGCAGTCCCCATCGTTTCTGAGTCGAACGTTTCCCCGGTAAGGGTTTTAATCGGATTGGTGAAATCCTCATATCGACCCGTGATGTCCATCCATCCACCGGGCCCTGCGATCGGACCTGCATCCTTAACGGCAAACATTGGATGAATGTGATGGTGACCTGGAAGTCTGGCTTTCAATACAACCACATACTCATAATCTCTACCAATTTCCATGGGGCCCGCAACAAACATCGGTGTCCCATTTATCTTCGAGCTTAGACGCACAAAAACGGAACTGGGAGAACCGATGTTGAGGAATGTCCGGTTCGGTTTGACAACCGCGCGCGGCCAGTCCTCTGACAGATGGAACTTGCCCCTCAATTCTGTCACATCATTGACCTTGGTCGATTTCCCTACCCATTCAGTGTCATACCAATTCACGGTACGCATCCGCAGGAATGGCTCCTGTGATCGCTCTCCGTGAGCGAATGCAGGAGTGACATCGACGACAGGCACGATCGCCAGTGTCGCCGCCCCGCAAAGTCCCATTATCCACAGTTTAAAGACGTGTGTGGCGTTCATGCTTTCCCTCCGACTTTGGCTTTATCGCCGTGTG